>JAXHKT010000013.1:0-11672 GCA_034522975.1 Bryobacterales bacterium | reverse complement strand
ACGATCGCCGATCAGTATGGCTTGGCCGCTGGCGGCCCGCTGAAGAGAAACAAGGCATTTCTCTTCGGTTCCTGGGAAGACGCTAAAGACCGCCGTCAGGCCGCGGAAACCTCGTTCTTTCCTCCTACGCCGGCGGAAGTGAACGGCGATTTCTCCGCGCTCACTGGCAAGCAACTGGTGAACCCCGCCACCGGTGCCCCGTTCGTCGGAAACCGCATTCCCACGGCGCTGATTGATCCTGTCGCTCGCAACATCCTCGGCTTTGTTCCCACGGGAGCAAGCGGCGCACAGCAGACCGTCGGATGTGTATCCGCGACGGTGAGGCTCTTCTTCTAGGGGCGACCGTCTTACCTACCGCAGCTCGCTTCGCCCACTATTACCTCAGTGAAAACACCCTGGCCGAAGACGAACTCGCATACGGCTCAAACATCGCCGGCTGGACCGGGCGAACTCGCGACCCGCGTGCCCAGAACGCCGGCCTCAACCACGTCTGGACCACGTCGCCCACCACGCTCAACCAATTGACGCTGGGCTTCACGCGCTCTTTCTCCTTCGACACGCCTCTTGTTACCCGCGAACCCTCCGCTTTGGGGCTGGCCGGAATGCTGACCTATACCAACGGCGGCAGCCCGACTCCCGGTGGCCGGACGCTTCAATCTCAATTCCGGCGGGCCCGTGAAATTCGTTTCGAACACCTATCAGATCCAAAACAACTTCAGTTGGATCAGAGGCGGGCACACCTTCAAGTTTGGCGGCGAGATGATGAATCTCTCGTTCTTCCAAATCGTCCTGCTGCTTTCTCGTTTAACGGGCAGCGCACCGGCGGCGGGGTTGCCTCCCGCGGCGATTCCTTCGCCGATTTCCTGCTGGGCGGGTATCAGCAGTTGTCCGTCACCAACGGCGTACGCGACAACGATGGCGACGGCGCGTTCTATGCCCTCTATGCGCAGGACGATTGGAAGGTAACTTCTCGACTTACTCTCAATCTTGGCCTGCGCTACGAGTTGCCCATCCCTTGGCGGGATAAGTTCGATCGCATCAACACGGTCTATCCCGACCCTTCCGTGCAATCGACAAGATTCCCCAGCGCTCCGGTAGGGATGCTCTTCCCGGGCGATCTGCCGCGGGGCCTTTACAACACCGACAAGAACAACTTCGCGCCTCGCGTGGGCTTCGCCTGGGACGTCTTTGGAGACGGCCGAACGGCGATTCGTGGTGCATACGGCTTGTTCTACGACACCCTCAACACCGATTCGATCGCCCAGGAGAATCAGCCCTTCTTCGGCGGCAGCCGCGCCTTCTCGAATGGATCCCTTTCGAATCCATTCGGGAGCGTTGGCGCAACCGCGCCGCCAGCGGTGATCGATCCGAATGCGTTCACCTTTACCTTCCCGATTAACGGTCTGTTCAGCGCCCAAAACCGCGACTTCCGTAGCACTTACGTCAATTCGTGGAATTTCAGCATCCAACGTCAACTGGGCCGCAGTTGGATGGTGTCGGGCGCCTACATCGGGAAATCCACCATCAAGCTGATGGCGTATCGCCCGTTCAACGCCGCGCCGTTCGTTCCCGGCAACGATGCTCAGGGGCGGCCGCTATCCACCGAAGGCAACGCTGAGAGCCGGGTGCCTTTCGGGCGGGGCATCTACGGACCGCAGGGCTACTATCTCGATAACTCGTTCACGGCCAACTACAATTCGGCGCAGTTCGAAGTGAACAAGCAGTTTTCAAGCGGCCTGCAACTTTCGGGGAATTACACCTTTGCAAAGGCGCTCGATTCGAGTTCCACCATCTCCCTGGGAGGCTGCCTCGCCAATCCTTTCGATGCCAGGGCGAGCAAAGGGCGCAGCGACTTCGACCGCCGTCATTCCGTCGTGGCCAGCGCCATCTACACGCCGCCCGTCTTTAAGGAAGAAAAGGGCTTCCTTGGCCGGGTGTTCGGCGGATGGAGCATTTCGGGCATCACCACCCTGCAATCCGGTACCCCGGTGACTGCCACCACCAACCAGAACACCGCTCTCGACGGCACCACCTGCCAGAGCGCCTATCATCCGGATATCGTGGGTGAAATTGCCAGGGACCATGCGTCGAAGGACGACATGCTGGCCCAGTTCTTCAACCGTTCGGCCTTCGCGCTCCCCTCCCTGGGACGCTACGGCACGGCGGCGCGGAACATGTTCTCCGGTCCAGGATTGGTGAGCGTGGATTCCGCCCTGCTGAAGGACATCAACGTATCGGAGACAATGCGCTTTCAGTTGCGCGGAGAGTTCACCAACCTCTTCAATCGCGCGAACTTCAACAATCCGATTGGCCAACTGGCCAACCCCCGCTACGGGCAGATCACCGGAGCAGGTCCGGGACGAGCCGTGCAACTGGGGCTGAAGTTCCTTTGGTAACACCACCCAAAGCCACCTGAACCGTTACCATTGGCAAGGAAAACAGGGATGCGCGCCGCGCATCCCTGTTTTCCGTTTGGGCCGGATGCCCTCGCCGGCGCGGGCTGAAGGTCGGCATTTCCCAGCAACCCTGTCATGCTAATGGCATCGGGATCCAGGAAACCGGATCTCGGCCGGGGCCGTCATACGAACGGGTTTTTATATCGAAAGCGAGGCACTGTATGCAAGAAGGAAAATGGTTCGCATTGCTCCTGGCGATGCTTATTTGTATCGCTGTTCCCGTGTTTGGGCAGGATGCAATCTCGGCAAAATCTGGCATGGTGAACTATTTCGAAGGCAAGGTGCTTCTAAATGGGGAGCCTCTGGCTTATGACCGCGCTCGTTTTCCGCCGATTCCCGAAGGGGGCACTCTGGAAGCAACCGAGCAGGGCCGCGCCGAAGTGATGCTTTCGCCCGGCTTGTTGATGTGGGTGGGTGAAGGCGCCAAAGTGCAACTGGTCTCAGATAGCCTGCTGAAATCCCAGGTGCGCGTTCTGGCGGGGAGCGTGGTGATTTCGGGCACGGAGTTCACCGACGACATGTCCCTAACCATACTGGTGAACGACGATGCCGTGGAAATCCGCAAGAGCGGTATCTATCGCTTCGACGCCGCTCCGGCTTCGCTCTACGTCTATGACGGTGAAGCAACCGTGATGCGCGCCGACGGTGAGACGAAAGTGAAGAAGGGGCGGACCCTGGCGCTATCCCAGAGTGAAGATGCCCTGGCGAAGTTCGACAAAGACGAAACGAACACCTTGCTAGCGTGGGCGCAATCGCGCGACAGCCAGATTCAGGTAGCGAACCTTTCGTCGGCGCGTGCCGTGGCTTCAGGCGGGTTGCCGATGGGTGCATTCAACACCATGGGTACGCTAGGTTACTGGCTATACAATCCCTATTTCGGAATGTATACCTTTGTGCCGACGAACCGGATGATGATGAGCCCGTTTGGCTATTATTATCTGAATCCCGCGAACGTAAATAACTACTACTCCAACTATTACGCTTACGGCAACGCTGGAGCGGGCAACTCGCGACGCGGAGCCGTGCAGAACACGGGATCTGGCCGCGGTGGTTTCGGCGCCGAGTCCGGCGGCTTCGGCGGATACTCGCGAGGCGCTTCCTCCATGGGGCGAATCGGCTATGACGGCGAACGTTCCCTCGGTTCGTCGGGTGGCGGATATTCGCGGGGCTCTTCCTCCATGGGTAGCGTGAGCGGCGGTGGCGCAGGCAGCAGCGCTCCTACTTCCTCCGGCGGCGCTTCCATGGGCCGTGGCGGATCGAGCGCAGGCCGTGGTGGCGGTGGCGGAGGCCGCAACTAAACCCGGAGCTTTTGCACGCCACATTCCCAATAAGAGAGAAAAGGCCGGGGCCAAACGCTCCGGCTTTTTCGCGCCTTCAGGCTTCTACGCGTCTTCAGTACGATGGCGAAACTACGCAGCAGCTTGCCAGCCATACGTTTCATAGCGCCAATCGATCTGGTCTCCGTTCACGCTGAGCACGCCGAAGCCCTCGGGGTGCCCCTCCCGTTCGCCCTTCCACCAATTGCCGCTCACCGCGCCCGACGTAAGGTAGCGCACGCCCTTATAGACCACCTCTTCGCGGATGTGCGTATGGCCTTGCAGAACGGCCTTTACGTTGTAGCCCTCCAGGGTCTTGAGTACTTCCTGAGAGTTATTGATGAGGTAGTTCTCGCGCTTCGCCCAGCGGTCCGCCACCTCCTGCAACACGGCACTCACCAGAGGGATATGGGTGGTGATCACGATGGGCCGGGCTGGGCCGGTGGAGGCGAGATCGTTGCGCAACCAATCCAGTTGTTCTTCGTCGATCATGCCGATGTAGTTTCGGCCTGGAGCGATGCCGATAGAATCCAGCAGCACGAAGTGCCAGCGGCCGTGATCGAAGGAAGAATAGCGCTTGCCGATACGGTCTTCAAAGAGCTTCTTGCCATATTGCGGATCAGCTTCGGAAAGCGTGCTCTTCGGCGAAAGGCCAAGCACGTCATGGTTACCGATGGCATGATAGACAGGCATTTCCAGCCGCTTGCGGGTTTCGTCGTATAGATCGAAGAGTTGCTTTGCTTTCTCCTTGCCGGTCTCCATCACGTCGAAAACCAAATCGCCTCCCGACAGGGCGAAGGCCGGCTTGAGCGCATTGATCTTCGCGAAGCAGCGCCGGCAGCCCTCATCGGCTTTCAGTTCAGGCTGGATGTGGGTATCGGTGAAGTGGACGAACGTGAATGCATCCGGCGCGGACTGTGCTGCCGCGCCGGGCAACGCGAGCACCGTCGCGGCGGCGGATCCGAATGCCAGTAAGTCGCGGCGCGAGAACTTTTGTTGGGTTCGCATTTCCTCCGCATGGTCTCACATCGAAATGACGAATCCGCGAACAGCGGCTTTTGCGGAACTCAGGCCGCTTCGAATCGCAAAACGGTTTCGGCCCCGGAGTTCAGCCGCAAGCGGTAGTGCCCGCCTTCACGCGCCGGTGGTGGCGTTCTTGCCCCTGCCGCCTCAATTGACGAGAGAACGCAATTGTCAGGCACGCGAATCACCGCGTTCCTCCCCGCGGCGCTTCGCATCCGGGCGGTTCTCAACCTGCCCCCCCGCCAGTCCAGTCCTATGGTCACGTTCCATCGCGCTTTGAGGCCGTCGACGCTGCCATTGGGCCAGGCTGGGGGCAACGCGGGCAATAGATCGTAGACATCGTTCTGGCTTTGCAGCAAGGCTTCCGCGATGGCGGCGGTTGCCCCGAAATTGCCATCGATCTGGAATGGCGGATGGCTATCGTAAAGGTTCGTGAGCGTCGACTTGGCGAAGAGCGCATCGAGGTTCTCCTGCACCTTCGCGCCCTCTCGCAACCGTGCCCAGAAATTCAGGATCCAGGCGCGGCTCCAGCCCGTGTGGCCGCTGCCCGCCGCCAGCCTTTGTTCCAGCAGCTTGCGGGAGGCCGCGTAAAGCTCCGGCGTTTTCCGTTCGGTGACGACATTGGCCGGGTGCAGGCCAACCATGGGCGATATGTGGCGATGGCCGGGCTCCGCTTCCTTGAACTCTTCGTTCCATTCGAGCAACTGGCCGTTGGAGCCGATACCCGGCATCGCCAGGCGGGCCAGGGCATTCCTAAGATCCTCGATGAACGCGTGCTCTTCCCTCGTCCTCCGCCCTCCCGGCGGCCCCGTCAGCGAAGCCACATAGAGCACGTGCTCAAAAAGGCTGCGGGTAAGAAATAGATCCATCGCGGACCCGATGGCCACTTCGGCCCGCTTGCCCTCCGCGGTGAGGAAGACGTTCTCGGGTGAAGTGGAGGGCGCGGTGCTAAGCTTGCCGTCCGGCATCTCCACCAGCCAGCCCCGCAGAAAGCGCGCCGCTTCGAGCATCACCGGATAGGCGCGGTTGCGCATAAAATCGTTGTCTTGGGTAAAGAGCCAGTGTTCCCAAAGGTGCTCGCAATACCACGCCGCGCCCATCGGCCAGAACGCCCAGACGGGCGAGCCCGTGCCGAAATCGCCAACCGGCGCGGTGGCCCGCCAGAGGTCGCTATTGTGATGGCAAACCCAGCCATCCAGCCCGTAGTAGCTCTTCGCCGTGGCCTTGCCGCTCTCGGCCAGTTCCTCCACCAGCCGCAGCATCGGTTCGTGACACTCGCTCAGGTTGGTCACTTCCGCCGGCCAGTAGTTCATCTGGACGTTGATGTTGTTGGTGTAATTCGAACTCCACGGGGGGCGAACCATATCGTTCCAGATGCCCTGCAGGTTCGCCGCCTGCGTGCCCGGCCGTGAGGCAGCAATCAACAGGTAACGGCCAAACTGAAAGTACAATGCGGCCAGATGCGGATCCGCTTCCGTGCCATAGGCGGTAACGCGCTGGCCGGTTGGCTTTGCCGCGGCGGCGCTGCGTCCCAGGTCGATGTGAACGCGGCGAAAGAGCCCGCGATGGTCGGCCAGATGCGCCTCGCGAAGCTGTTCGAAAGGCTTGCGGGAAGCCAGTTCAATCGTTCGTTCGCAAGCGGCGCCAATCTCTTCTGGAGACTTGTTTGGCATTTCAAAGGGCGTACGAAAGCCGGTGCCCGCGGAGAGCAGCAAGGTCACGCTTCGCGCGCCGGCTAGCGCGATGCCGTTGCCGGTTTGGTAGAGAACTCCGCCTTCGTGCAGCACGCGGGCTCTTGCTTCAAACCGCATTCCCTGGGGTGCCGTGTTGGCATAGATAACTGGGTTCGGATGGCTGCCCCGATAGCTTGGCTCAACGTGCGAGGGGGCTTGGCCACGAAGGGCAAACGCGTTGGGCGCCACCGGTTCGGCACCGCTTTGCAGCGGGCTGTCCATGGTGATCACGCCGCTCCATGCGCCGCCTTCCACTGTAATCCTTAGCACCAGAACCTGGTCCGGCGCGGAGACGAAGCACTCCCGCCGGTAGAGGGCCCGGCCCACCTGGTAGCTGGAGCGAACAACGGCTTCGTCGAGATCGAGTTCCAGCCGATAGCCCGAGTGATTCTGAATCCCTTCCTGCTTTACGCGCAGGTAGCCCAGGGGCAGATAGGATTCCGTGAACGGACCCTGGATGGCCTTTGTAGCCTCGGTGGCTTCCGTGTACTTTCCCTCAAAGAGCAGCTTGCGGATGGCGGGCAACGCTTCGAGGGCCTTGGGATTGCTGCTGTCGCGCGGATAGCCGCTCCAGAGGGTGTCCTCGTTGAGTTGCAACACCTCCTCCTGCACGCCACCGAAGACCATCGCGCCCAAGCGCCCGTTGCCAATGGGCAGCGCGGCATTCCAGTTGTGCGCGGGCTCGGCGTACCAGAGTTTCCACTGGGACCAATCAGGCGCCGATTCCGCATTCGATGGTGTCTGCGCGGCAAGGGCCGTGGCGGGAACGGATTGAAGCAAGGCGCGGCGGGTTAAGTCTGGCATAACCGCCATTCTATCTCCCGCGGCAAAGCGTCTTGCCCACGGCGCCTCAGCCCTCCGGTTTGCCCAGCCAGGGGAAAGCGGTGATTCGCAGTTTGGCTGAACCGTAGGGGATCAAGGTGACGGTCTCAAGCGCCTCTTTCGATACCACGGGGCTTTGCGGTGGCGGGGCGGCGGAGGCCTCTTCCATCTGCCAGCCGGGCAGCTTTCGCGCGGGGGCATCGATGTGGATGGGCGCGCTATCCGCGGAGAAGGGCATCGCGCCGGGATCCCTTACCGTCACGGAAAGGCCCTTGGGGTCCGCCGGATCCAGCGCCAGAGCATAGTTCCAGGGAGTGGTGGGATGCAGTTCGTAATCCGCCGTGCGCCCGGCATCGCGGATCTTCTTCCACTCCGTTCCCACATTGAGCGCGAAAACGAGTGGGCCGCGTTCGACGGCAACGGATTGGTTGAACCATTTGCTGGTGCGCAGCGGCATCGGGAAAGCGATAGCCACCTCGTCGCCCCGCTTCCACTCGCGTTCAAGGCGCGCGAACGTGCCGGGCTTCACCTCGCCCAACGTCTGGCCATTCACCTTCACGCTGGCGCCCTCGGCCCAGCCCGGAATGCGCAGGGCAAGCGGGAACGTGGCCGGATCTCCCAGATCAAGCGAAAGCGTTACCTCGCCGCGGAAAGGATAGTCGGTTTCGGTTTCGATGCGCACTTCGCGGCCGTCGCGCACCATCGCGACTACTCTATTGGGCCCCCATGCCATCGCCGCCAAGCCCCCGTCGGGAGTGGCCATCCACTGGTTCACCACATACTTCGGCCAGCCCTGATGGTAGTTGGCCGTGCAACAGCCGAAGTTCGGTTCAAGCCCAAAGAGGTTTGAATCGGGGCCGTTGGTGGTCCACTTGCGGGGGTGACGCGTGCAGAGCACCTGGTTGGGCTGCTGGTCATATTGATGCGTCCACATATCGCCGCTGAGTGTAGCCGGAAGGGCGTTGAACGCGGCGCGCTCCAGCCGGTCGCCGAGCATAGGGTCACCCAGCAGAGAGAGCAGCACTTCGTAGCTGAACATGGCTTCGACAACGGCGCAAAGTTCGGTCCCCTGCACGGGGCTGTTGCCGGCGTAGTGCTCATCTCCGCCATGAACGCCATTGGGCATCAGGTGATGCTCGTCCATCACTCGAAGAAGCTGGTAGATGGATTCCCGATCGGCGGGGTCGCCGGAAAACATCCAGTGTACGGCGCTCGTCTTCAGCGCCATCGCGTTGTTCACCACGTGCGTGGGCAGTTTAGCCTGCTGTTTCGTCACCTTGCCGGGGAACTCGAAGTTCGCGAAATGCCCCTTCCAGTCATAGCCCTGCGCGGCCAGAAGCCGCGCCAGTTCGAGCAGCCGCTGGTTGCCCGTACGGTTGTAAACCCAGGCGATGCTCAGCAACTCTTCGGCCCACCGCACTCGCGCCCATTCCACCAGCGGGATCTTCGCGGCGTTCTCCAGATGGTGAAGCAGATACTTCTCAAGCAGAGGCGCCACGCGGGGGTCGCCGGTGGCCTCGGCGTATTGCGTAAGCACCTTCATCATGATCATGTTGGGCCACCAGTCCGTGGCTTGCCAGTCGCTTGAGTACTTGCCCTTCCTGGGGTCGGGTCCGATGGAGCCATCGGGCCGCTGGTTCTCGATGGTCCAGCTCACCCAGTCTTTGGCTTTGGCGATCAGCCGCTCGTCGCCCAGCAGATAGGCGAGAGGCACCAGTCCGTCTAAATAATAGGGGCCGCGCTCCCAGCTCTCGCCACCCTCGGCGCCGCGCCAGCCGCTCTTGGCGGGGTCGAGCGAATCCCAAAACTCATCCAGATGCCCGGTGAGCCCGTTGGCCTGAATCTGCAACTGTTCCCTTAGCCATCCCCGCGGCGTCACCGCTCCAAGCGGAAGCGGCAGAAATGCGGAGGGTTGGAGCGGCGCGCGATTCTGCGGAATGCCGCCTCGCCCTTCAGAGCGTGAGCAGGAAGCAGGCAGCAGCGCGGCTGCTCCCGTGGCGGCCATCATTGCGAGGTGCCGGCGGCGGGTGATCATCGGGATCTCTCCTGGCGGGGCGATGGGAATGGATGCCGGGCTCCATCCTATCTCAACTGCGTCTATCACAATTGCACAGCGCTTCAGCTCCGCCGCCCTACTCCAAACAACGCATGGTACTGCTCTGGCAGGCTAGCCGGCTGCATTTGGTAGTTGCAGAAGATGTGTCGCGTGAAGCCGGTAGTGAGCAGCTTGTCCGTATCGGCATTGCGGATCTCATACTCAAAACGAACCATCCGCCGATTGGCCTCGGGCATCGTGGTAACAACCGCGATATGGTCGTCATAGCGGGCCGGAAAGAGGTAGCGGCAGTTGGCCTCGACGACGGCAAGAAAAACTCCCTCTTTCTCCATATCCTTGTAGTTAAAGCCGCGCGCCTTGCACCATTCGGTGCGGCCAATTTCCATCCAGATAAAGTAATTGGCGTGGTAGATCACGCCCATCTGGTCAGTCTCCGCGTAACGCGGACGCAGATGAATGGTATGGGAAGACATCGCTAGCGATGATAGCATCGCCTCTGAGTTCGAAAGCTCGGTTCAGCGCCTGTCCGATTCGGTTCCGGCGCAAAATGGTCCGCTCGTATCCGCAGCCAGGTTGGGATCCGGCTGGCCGCCGCGGCCAGAGAAAGAGCTGCCGCCCGCCCATGGCATTGGCTATGCTAAGTCGCAGGGAGACCAACCGTGGAATATCGATTTCTTGGCGGCAGCGGGCTGGAGGTTTCGGTGCTGAGTTTCGGCACCATGACGCTGGGCGGCGAAGGGCGTTTCGCGGCCATGGGCAATGTCCAGGTCGAAGAGGCTAAGCGCCATGTCGGCCTCTGCCTCGATGCCGGCGTAAACCTCTTCGATACGGCCGATATGTATTCGGCCGGCAAGTCCGAGGAGGTGCTGGGCAAGGCGCTGGGCGGGCGCCGCAAAGAGATTGTACTGGCAACCAAAGTGTTCATGCGCTTGGAGGAAGGCCGCAACAAGAACGGACTCTCCCGCCGCCATATTGTCGAGGCGTGCGAGGATAGTCTCCGCCGTCTGGGCACCGATTACATCGATCTCTACCAGTCGCACAGTTTTGATTCGTTGACGCCGCTCGAAGAAACGCTGGGGGCTTTTGACGACCTGGTGCGGGCGGGTAAAGTCCGGTATATCGGCTGTTCAAACCACTCCGGCTGGCATTTGCTGAAAGCGCTTGGTATCTCGGATACGCGGGGCATCTCGCGCTACATCTCACAGCAGATTAACTACTCACTCATCGCACGCGACGCGGAACAGGAACTCATACCGGCAGGCCTTGACCAAAAGGTAGGCGTGATGGTGTGGAGCCCGCTGCAGGGCGGGCTGCTTTCCGGAAAATTCCGCCGGGGAGAGGCGAGGCCAGAGCAATCGCGGCTGAATACCCTGGACGCGCCTGGCACGATCGACGAAGAGCGCCTCTACCGTATCGTCGACGCGCTCTCCGAAATCGCCAGCCACCGTGGCGTATCGATCGCGCAGGTCGCCCTCAACTGGGCCGTGCGCAAGCCCTGCGTGGATACGGTGGTGATTGGCGCGCGCACGGAGAAGCAACTCAGCGACAATCTCGCCGCCGCGGCGTGGAGCCTGACTGACCAGGACGTGGAAGCCCTCGACGCCGTAAGCGCCGTGCCGCTGAACTATCCATACTGGCACCAGCAAAAGTTCGCCGGCGACCGGAACCCGGCATTGAAGCACGTTCGTTGATGCGGCGCTCCTGCGCGCCCGGTCATGCGCCCATTGGAACGATGGCCCCTTCGCGAGATCGCGCTGCGATCATTGCGTTCAAACCGCTTGGCGAGTCGATGGCTTCCGGGGTTTGCAGCCTCGGATAGGTCAGGCCCTTGGCAACACCCGCAGCCCTACTTCGATTTCCAGGACTCCTTTTCCAACTGCCACTTTCCGTCCTTCTTCACCATCAGCACCAAGCCAACACGATCTTCGCCGGAGTCTCTCCCGGAAAGAGTGAGTTCCGCACGATCACCCTCTTCGGCGGCTCTCAGCACCTTCACGTCAGTGGGCATCATGGATTGAATCAGCTCCAGATTCTCCTTGAAATCCGGCCGGTCCATGTCCTTCGCGCGTTCCGGATCCACCATCTCCCGCAACGCCGCCAGATCCCCCGATTTCAGAGCCTTATAGAACGCGAAGCAAGCCCTCGTCGATTCCGCACTCTGTGCAGCCTCCGTCTCCTGCGCCGTCGGCTCCGCCTTCACCACCCGCGGCATCACTTCCGTATCGAAGCCAATGTCATAGCGAAACTTCGTGTCACTAAACTCCTT
>JAXHKT010000012.1:0-51610 GCA_034522975.1 Bryobacterales bacterium | reverse complement strand
GCCACATGGGATTCCTCGCCCGCACGCGGCCGCACTTCTGGGTGAACGAAGTGATCCTGCGCTGGATAGCGTCGGTGGAAGCGGGGAGACTCCGACGGCCGCTCCCAGAATGAGGGCGAAGCGGATAAGTTTTCCCCGCGCCCTCCCTTACGGAACAATTCCTTCCCAACTCCGTATACGGGAGTGAACGGCGAATCGCGGGAGCTTCCGGCGAGGGGCGTTTTGATGATGCGGCTGGAGACCCTTCAGCGAGTGCGCAGCGTCAGCTCTGGAGCACGCTTCCCCGCCCCGGCAAAGATGGAGACGACGATGGCGAGCAATGGTGTAAACGGCAAAAGAAAGAGCCGACGCTGGTTCTGGGTGACGGTGATTTTGGCGGTGCTGGTGACGGGTGGCGTGGCAGCCTCGTTTGCCTTTCGCTCAAACCCGAGTATCGACCCGGCGAAGCTCAGCGTGGTGGAAACGGGAGACCTCGCCCGCTCCGTGGTGGCCACGGGGAAGATCGAGCCGCTAACCAAAGTGGAAGTGAAATCGAAGGCCAGCGGCATCGGTAAAGAAACTGTATGCGGATCTTACGGCGAGTGGGTGAAGCAAGGGCAGTTGATGGCCGAGCTGGACAAGGAAGAACTGAATGCCAGAATGCGGGAAGCCAAGGCAGCGCTGATGGCGGCCCACGCTGGACGGCAATCGGCCGAGGCAACGCTGCAGCGGAACCCAGGAAGAGGCGAAGAGCCCCGAAATCCCGTTCCTCAAGAGCAACGTGGACCGCTCGAAGGAAATTGTCCAAGCAGAAGCTGATCGCGAAGAGTTCGATGGAGGAAGCGGACCGGCTCTACCAGATGTCGCTCAACCGCCAAGCCATGGCGCAGCGCGGCGTGGGCGTGAGCCCGCGCCGGAGGTGGCCAAGGCGAAAGCGCAGGTGGCGCAGTATCAAGCGATGCTCAAACGCGCCGAAGAGGACCTGGGTATTCCACCATCGTCAGCCCGATGGACGGGCTGGTGCTCTCGCGCGATGTGGAAGTGGGGGATGCGGTCTCTTCGATTCTGGTTCTGGGATCGCAGGCGACCTTGGTGTTCACGCTAGGCGATGTGAGCGACGTTTACGTGCTGGGCAAGGTGGACGAAGCCGATATCGGGAAGCGCAATCTGGAGCAGGAAGCGCGGATTGTCGTGGAGTCGTTTAAGGACAAGAAGTACGCAGGGAGGTGATGAAGATTTCCCCGCTGGGCGCGGAGAAGGACAACGTGACGACGAATTCGAAGTGCGGGTTTTGATCGCCAATCCGAGCGGCGAACTGAAGGCCAACATGTTCGGCGAATGCGGAGATCATCCTCGAAGAGAAAAAGGGCGTGATGCTGGTTCCCGAGGCTGCGCTGGTTGTACTACGGTGATCTCAAGACTTTTCTGGACATTCCGGAACCGTCGAGCGAGACCGGCAAGAGACGGGCGCCCGTGACGCTAGGGATTTCAAACGGCGTGAAGACGGAGCTGGCCTCCGGATTGAAGACGGGCGACAAAGTGATTTTGCAATAGAGCGCAAGGCATTGCCGGCTTCGCTTTCGACGAGAAAACGAAACGACATTCTGTTTCCACAGCCATTTGCCATGGGGCGGGATCGAGAAGCCCGGCCCGATTCTGCGGTACGGCTGCCCCGCGGCGCGGGGCAGCGCCGGCCCCGGGTTTATAGTTTTGCGATGACGCTGAAAGATCTATTTCCCGGACAATGCTGCAAACCCTCTGGGCGCACAAGCTGCGCACGGTGCTGACCATGTTTGGCATCACCTGGGGGATCATCTCCATCACCCTGATGGTTGGCGCCGGGGAAGGCCTCAAAGTGGGCCAGGAGAGGGTGGCGGCCAGCTTCGGCAAGGATCTGATGATTGTGTTCGGCGGGATGCACCAGCATGCAGGCAGGCGGCACGCGAGCCGGACGTTCGATCCGCTTCAAAGCGGGACGACTATAAGAAGATCGCACCGTTCTGCCCGAACCTCGCGCACATCATGCCGCAGTTTGGGCGGAACGCAAAGGCGGTACCCGAGCTTATAACAACGCCACGCTGTTAACTACCGGGGCGTTGCCCGCGTTCCGCGGAGATTCGGGGGATCGACGTAGCGCAGGGCCGGCTTTTACAGCCAAAAGGATTGCCGACGAGGCGCGCGCCGTGGCCTTTCTGGGTTCCCGATGCCAAGAAGCAGTTGTTTGCTGACCGCGACGCGCTGGGCCAGACCATCACGTTGAACGGTTTGCCCGATGCTCGCCCATCGGCGTGATGCAGCCCAAGGAGCAGGCATGCGAGCTACGACGGCGAGGATATCCGTAAGGTATTCGTTCCCTTCCCGCGCGGCTGATCGCGGACTTCCCGGGAAGCCGCCCCGTGTCGCGGCCCGACGACATCGACCCATGCCTTCTGGTTTCGGCCCGCAGCTTCGACGAGCATCTGGAATGCAAACGGCAGCTTCGCGATAGAGCACACCGCGGCTCTACGATTGCGACCCGAAGGACGAAGACGCGCTCTATATCTGGGACACGATCGAGAACAGTAAGGCGTTCAACCATATGGAACCTGGGGATGCAATACTTTCTGGGCGCGGTGGGGATCGCCACGTTGCTGATTGGCGGCATTGGCGTGATGAACATCATGCTGGTGGCCGTGCGCGAGCGAACGCGGGAGATCGGGCTGCGCAAGGCTGTGGGGGCAACAGCGCCCACGATCCTTTTTCAATTTTTCGTGGAGACAATTTTCGTGGTGCTGCTGAGTGGCGGATTGGGGCTAGGGATCGCGTATGGGCTTTGCGTTGGCCGTGAACCAATTGCCGATGCCGCAATTCTTTGCCGGTCTCATACCCACGTGGACCTTCAGCTTTCTTTCCTTTGGGTTGCTGGGATTGATCTCTTCGCCAAGCGGGATGTATCCGGCCAGCCGCGCAGCGCTGATCGATCCGATTGAGGCGCTGCGCCATGAGGCAGGGGGTAGGGCGTGTTGAGAGAGATCCTGATCCAAGAGTGGACCGCGTTGCGGCGCAATCCCACAAGGAGCTTGCTGACGATGACCGGCATCATGTGGGTGGTGAGCGTGGCGCTGCTATTCGCATACGGCAGCGGCTTTCGCGGGCAATCGGCGGCCTGCGGCTTTCGACGCTTTCGGCAAGTCCGCGGTGGTGGTGTGGCCCGGGCAGACGAGCGACCAAGCTGGGGGCGAGAAGGCGGGGAAGCAAGTCAGGCCGGAGATGGAAGATTTTGAGAACATCCGCACCGAAGGGACGCTGGTTCGCTACCTGAGCCTGGAGACGGTGCGCCGCTACGATGTGGGTTACGAGTTGCGCCGGGAGAACAGTGCGGTACGGGCGTTTACCCCCTTATGGAACCATGCGCAATCAGGTTCCCAGCCAGGGATGCTGGATTACCGAAGAGGACATGCTGGAGCGGCGGCGAGTGGCTTTTCTGGGCGCTGAGATCAAAGAGAAGTTGTTCAGCGGGCGCCCGGCGCTGGGCGAGGAAGTGAACATCGGCGGGATGCGCTTCACTGTAATTGGCGTGATGGATCCGAAGCTGCAATTCAGCAACTATTTTTGAGGCGACGATACCTCCATATTCATCCCCTACTCGACGGCGGGCTATGTCTGGAACACCCGCTACGCGAGCGTGCTGTGGTGTTCAGCGCTACCACCCTCGATTTTCAGAAAGAAGCGATTGCGCAGGTGCGCAATGCCATCGCGAAGCGGCAGGGCTTTAACCCCAACGACGAACGCGCCCTGCGGGTGATGGACCGTGAGGAATTCCGCCCGATCATCGACGGCATCACGATCGGGCTTCAGGTATTGCCGATTTTCGTGGGATTGCTGACGCTGGGGATTGGCGGCGTGGGCGTAATGAACATCATGCTGGTCTCGATCGATGAGCGGGTGCGGGTAGATCGGCCTGCGGCGGGCGTTGGGTGCGCGCAAACAGCATGTGATGATGCAGGTGCTCGCGGAAGCGCTGGTGATTACCTTCGCCGGGGGGATGCTGGGGCTGTTGGCGGCGTACGCCATTGCCGCGGCGGTGGGCGAACTGCCGCTGTTGGGTGCGGTGTTCAACGACGATTCCGGCAAAGGCGATCTGCGTCTGGTGATCTCGCTAAACACGGTGATCGTCTCGATGGTCTTCCTGGCCGTCGTAGGTATTGCCAGCGGCTTCGTGCCGGCGCGAAAAGCTTCGGCGCTCGATCCTTCTTTGGCGCTCCGGTATGAATAAGTGGCGCGAGCCTGTCCCACGGTGATATCTCTAGTTGCGTCGGAGGAGCGTCAACGATGTCGCCGGTAAGCCCAAAGTCCGCAGGAAACGCAGCGCACACAGTGAACTGCCACGGCGAAACCGTCGCGGGCGGCTACAGCAGGTAAGCGCGACGGTCGCCGCTTTTATCGATCGTTCCGTCTAGCGGTGCCTGGGCGGCTGAGTGGGCAGTGCCCCGAGCGACAAGCTAAACATCGCCGGAGTAGGCGTGGGTGCGATGGGTGCCGGGTATTACATGCGGAGTGCGAGAGCCAGAACATCGTAGCGCTTTGCGACGTGGACCCGGCCTTCGCCGCTGGCACTTTCGCCCGTTACCCCAACGCCAAAACCTACCGCGATTACCGCGAGATGCTCGATAAACAGAAGGATATCGATGCGGTGATCATCGGCACTCCGGACCACACGCACGCTTTTGTAGCGATGGCGGCGATGGACCTGGGCAAGCATATTTACTGCGCCAAACCGCTGACGCGGACGGTGTACGAGGCGCGTCTGCTGGCCGAGACCGCCCGCAAGAAGAAACTGGCCACGCAGATGAGCGTGCAATCGTCGGCTTCCGAGGACGCCCGGTTGACGGAAGAGTGGATTCAGGTGGGCGCGGTGGGCATGGTTCGCGAGGTTCATGTTTGGACCAACCGCCCGATCTGGCCGCAGGGCCTGGGCCGTCCGCGCGAGGGGATGGCCGTGCCAAAGACCCTCGATTGGGATCTGTGGCTGGGGCCCGCGCCGGAGCGGCCTTACCATACGGCGTATCATCCCTTTGCCTGGCGCGGTTGGGTGGATTTTGGCACAGGGGCCCTAGGCGATATGGCCTGCCACGCGTTTCATGTGGTGTTCCGGGCTTTGGAATTGGGGCATCCCACCAGGGTCTCCGCAAGCGCCACCCGGGTGGTACGTCACCGCCTCGCCAACAACGAGGGGCGGCTCAGCATCCGAAACGCGGTCATCGAGTTGCCCGAAACCTTCCCGCATTCCTCTATCGTTACCCTGCAATTTCCCGCGCGAGGCTCTCAGCCCGCCGCGCGGATGCATTGGTATGACGGTGGCGTGAAGCCGCCCGTCCCAGTCGGGATGCCCACCGGCCAAGCTCTAAAGGGGGACGGCATGTACTTCGTGGGGGATAAGGGAGTGCTGCTCACCGGTTTTACCGGGGGCGAACACGTGCTTCTGCCCGAAGCCCGGGCGAAGGACTTCACCCCGCCCGCCAAAACAAAGCCGCGTAGTGAGGGCCACTACATGGAGTGGATCAATGCCTGCAAGGGTGGTCCGGCAGCCTCCTGCGAGTTCGGGTTTGGGACCCTGCTGACGGAGACGGCACTGCTGGGAACCATCGCTCAGCGGACCCAGAAAAGCCTCGATTGGGATCCCCAACGGATGCGGTTCCCCAATGACCCAACGGCGAGGCGCTCCAGTGAACCCGGGTTACCGCAAAGGCTGGAAGCTTTAGCCGACTCCTCCAGAACAGACCGGTTGCCCAAAACGTGAGAGGTCGAACGATACTTTGCAAAACAGGATGGGAAAATGCGCTATCCTAGAGGCTACTGGAAGAGTTTTCACTTGTGCCCCCCTCCTTGCTTGTTGCGCGGTCCGTTGATTGCGCTCCCCCCTTTTGACCGCATGATAAATTTTTCGGAACTACCGTTGTGTTCTGTTTTGCAGAACAATCTGCGAAGTACAATTTCGTGCACCCTACCCCTGTCCAATCCAAAGCCATCCCCCCGCCCTTGAGGGTCGCGATGTGGTGGCTACCGCGCAAACGGGCACCGGCAAGACGTTGGCGTTTGTGCTCCCTATGCTGGAATCTCTGATGCATGGCCGCCGCCGTCCGGGCGTGCAGGCGATCATCCTGAGCCCTACCCGCGAACTCGCGCTTCAGATTCAAGAGACCTTCGGTGAAGGTAGCCGCCGGTACCGGAGTGAACTCCGCCGTAATCGTGGGCGGCATGAATGAACGTCCGCAGATCGACGCGGTGAAGCGCGGTGCGCAGGTGCTGATCGCCACGCCGGGCCGCCTGGAAGACTTTCTGCAGCGCAAGCTGGTTCAGCCCTTCTTCAACAAGATTCTGGTGCTGGATGAAGCCGACCGGATGCTCGATATGGGCTTTCTGCCTAGCATCCAGCGCATTCTGGCGGCGATTCTGGCGCAGCGTCAGACGCTGTTCTTCGGCGACCATCGAAAAGTCGGTGGCTCACCTTGTGGAGAAGCACGTCAACAATCCGGTGGCGGATCGCCATTGGGGCGACGACCGAAGCCTCCTCGGCAAGTGGAACTTCAGGCTTACGAAATCGGCAAGGATGCCAAGTACGATCTCCGGCCGCGATACCTGCTCGAACAGGAAGACGGGTCGTTTCTGGTGTTCCTCGCACGAAACACGGCGCAGAACGGCTGGCCCGTCAGTTGGACCGGGGCGGCTATGCCGCTGCCGCTATCCATGGCAACCGCACGCAGGCCCAGCGGAACAAGGCGCTCAAAGGCTTCCAGGACGGCGAATACCGCATCCTTGTGGCCACGGACGTGGCTTCCCGCGGCATTCACGTGGACAACATTTCGCATGTTGTGAATTACGATCTGCCGCAGGTACCGGAGGACTTTATCCACCGCGTTGGCCGCACGGGCCGGGCCGGATTAACCGGGGTTGCGCATACCTTCGTGATGCCGGGCGAGAGATCTGAAGTCCGCCGGATTGAGAAGGCACTCAACACCCGGCTGCAACTGCAGCAACTGCCACGGAGCCTGCAGCAGAGCGCTCCCCAGGAGCATCGGGCGTCGTCGTCCAGCGTGCGTTCGCAAGCGCCTTCTCGGCTGGCCTCCGAAGCACGCTCAGGCGGCGAATCGAAGCCGGTTGGGCGGCCACGCTCAACGAAGCCCCGGACGGCGGGAAGCGTGGGCGCCTCCGCAAACGGCAGAGTTCCGCCGCTCGTTTCGCTTAAGGCATTCCCGTTATTCTGAAGAGGTGCGGCTCACCCACCTCTTCCGGATCTCTTTCCTGGCAATCGCCCTGGCTGCAGGGTCGGCATGTGCCGACGCGCCAGGGGCGACCGGCCGGCAGGTGGGCGATCTCGCACTGGTGAGTGCCAAAAGCATGCCGATCGCGCTGCGTTCCCTTGTCACTACTACAGCTGCTCTCTTTCTCCCCTCATTCCTCCCGGGATCGCGGATCCATGCGAACTTGTTGCTTCGTTCGGTCGGCTGGCGGTGCAGGACGAGTTGCCACGTTGGGGCGTGTGGCTAGGCCGGACGCTTCCGCGAGGGACTTGTGCCGAGGCGGCTTCTATTCCGTTCTATCAGCGTCCCGCGGCGGCGGAGGGGCTGCCTCTTCCCTCGTCGCTTCCGGAATTGTGGGTGGTGGACGATTCCTATCGAGTTCGCCTTCGCCTGGAAGTTGCGGGCAATGGAGATTGGGCCAGGATCGCTATTGAGATTGACCGATGGCTGCAAGGCCGGGGCTTGTTTGAAGCAAACTGCGGCCACTGCCACGGCATGGATGGGGCGCAGGCATCATCGGCGGAGGTGAAATCTCTCGTTGGCATTTCCTCCAGGTACCCCGAAACCGAAGTGCTGCGATTGGGCGCCCAATTCGGCGGTGTCGATATGACGGGCTGGAGCGAGGCGAAGAAGAGAACGCTGCTGGCCTACATCCGAGGGTTATAGCGCGGCGCGACTCCGATGGCTGAGCCTAACCCCCTCCTCCCGAATGATTTCTCGTTCTTTATGCGCGCGGTTGGCATCTCTTTCTTACGATGGCTACCCAACCCGCTTCCACCTCCCCCCAGGGAACGCACCAGGTCGTTACAGCCGCGCCCCTACTGGCATGGCGCATCCTGATTGGCGTCTTTGCGTTCGGCAGCGCCTGGACTTTGCTAGGCAACGGTGTGCGGGTCTTTCGCGGAGAAGCGGTGGGCCCGGAGCAGTTTATCTTGGGGGTGGTTTTTCTTGCTGTAGGGGGTTGGCTGTTTCCGCAAACGGTGACTATCGATGCAACTGGCATCCAGATGGTGCGATTCTTCGGCTTAATGCGCAGCCGCATTGAAATCCAGGATATTGATTTCTATTGGGCCACGAATATGCTGGCTATTCGGGACTACATGAAGGGTTTGGCCGGGAACTTCGATGTAGTGGAGCGAGCCCGGGAGGAACGCAAGAGCGGACTGCTTATCAATTCCAAGAAAGAAACCAGACGAATCGTGCTCAGCCAATATCACGTTGGAAGAGACCGCATCGTAGAGGAGTTAAAGCGGCGGGGTGTCCGCGATTACGTGGAAGCAGTAAAACAAGGGCGTTAGACAACCATCGCTACGCACGAAAAAAAGCCCGCCGGCGGTTTTGCAGCGGGGCGGGCTTTTGGAATTAATTGGGCGATGTCCGACTCTCCCACACACTCGCGATGCAGTACCATCGGCGCTGAGGGGCTTAACTTCCGTGTTCGGGATGGGAACGGGTGTGACCCCCTCGCTATGGTCACCCAAACTTGTTTGGTAACGGTTGGCCGGAAGACTTTGCAGGCCTCTGCGACTTTTTGTTGCTTGCCGGTGTCTTTCAACTTCGTTACCGGAATGGATCTCGGCTTCGGGATGAAGAGATTTGGATGATGGGTTATGCCAACTGCGTTTCTGAAAGTCTTTCCGATTTTGATCGGGAAGTGACGATCGGATTTGTCGTTTCCATGCTTGCTCGCTGTCTGCTTTTTGGGCAATCAGCGCGGCCAGCGATGGAAAATTTTATGGTCAAGCCGAACGGGCGATTAGTAACGGTAAGCTTCATACATTGCTGCACTTCCACATCCGTCCTATCAACGTGGTCGTCTTCCACGGCCCTTCAGGGAGATCTTATCTTGGGGAAGGTTTCGCGCTTATATGCATTCAGCGCTTATCCAGACCGAATTTCGCTACCCAGCGATGCCCCTGGCGGGACAACTGGATCACAAGAGATTCGTTCACCTCGGTCCTCTCGTACTGAAAGGTCAGCCCCCTCAAATCTCCTACGCCCACCACAGATAGGGACCGAACTGTCTCGCGACGTTCTGAACCCAGCTCACGTACCGCTTTAATAGGCGAACAGCCTAACCCTTGGGAGCTTCTACACCCCCAGGATGCGATGAGCCGACATCGAGGTGCCAAACCGAAGCGTCGATATGAACTCTTGACTTCGATCAGCCTGTTATCCCCGGCGTACCTTTTATCCGTTGAGCGATGGCCCTTCCATGCGGAACCAACGGATCACTAAGGCCTACTTTCGTACCTGCTTGACTTGTAGGTCTCGCAGTCAACCTGGTATCTGCCTTTACACTCAATGGCGGATTTCCAAACCGCCTGAACCAAGCTTCGCGCGCCTCCGTTACTGTTTAGGAGGCGACCGCCCCAGTCAAACTACCCGCCTACCAATGTCCCTCTACCCGGTCAGGGTAGCAGGTTAGAGTCGCAACACAATCAGGGTGGTATCTCACCGTTGGCTCCTCCGAACCCAAGAGTCCGGGATCAAAGCCTCCCACCTATCCTGCGCAGAGTGTGCCGCGAATCATTGATAGGGTGTAGTAAAGGTGCACGGGGTCTTTCCGTCTAGTGGCGGGCATCCGGCGTCTTCACCGGAACCACAAGTTCGCCGGGCGGCATGTTAAGACAGTTCTCAGATCGTTACGCCATTCGTGCAGGTCGGAACTTACCCGACAAGGAATTTCGCTACCTTAGGACCGTTATAGTTACGGCCGCCGTTCACCGGGGCTTCAATTCAAAGCTTCGCCTTGCGACTAACCTCTCCTTTTAACCTTCCGGCACCGGGCAGGCGTCAGCCCCTATACGTCGTTTTCGACTTTGCAGAGACCTGTGTTTTTGTTAAACAGTCGCCTGAGACTCTTCGCTGCGACCCTCTTACGAGGGCACTCCTTCTCCCGAAGTTACGGAGCTAATTTGCCTAGTTCCTGAACAACCATCACCCCGAGCGCCTAGAATTCTCATCACGTCCACCTGTGTCGGTTTGTGGTACGGATTGCTTTGCTCTCCTTAGAGGTTTTTCCTGGCGGACGGTCCGGCGGATTTGCCTCTCCGGTCCTCCTCTCCCCGGTGCACAAGAACCATTGCATGCACCAGCTTGAGGCCGCGTCCCCCCATCGGTCTTGATCGAACAAAAGCAAGTCACGGAACATGAACCGTATGTCCATCGGCTACGCCTTTCGGCCTCACCTTAGGGTCCGACTAACCCTGAGCGGATTAACCTTCCTCAGGAATCCTTAGACTTTCGGCGACCAGGGTTCTCACCTGGTTTCTCGCTACTGATGCCGGCAGAGTTCTTCCCTGCGCTCCAGTGGTCGTTCCCGTCCACCTTTATCGCACAAGGAATGCTTTCCTACCGCACGGATACGTCCGAAGACGTATTCGTACCCACAACTTCGGTACGATGCTTGAGCCCCGTTATATTGTCGGCACCGGGCGACTCGACCAGTGAGCTATTACGCTTTCTTTAAAGGATGGCTGCTTCTAAGCCAACCTCCTGGCTGTCTGAGTCTCCCGACTTCCTTTCCCACTTAGCATCGATTTGGGGACCTTAGTTGGTGATCTGGGCTGTTTCCCTTTTGACAACGAAGCTTAGCCCCCGCTGTCTGACTCCCGTGCTACACGTTTCCGGCATTCGGAGTTTGTCTGAATTCGGTACCCTGGGAAGAGCCCTAGTTCAATCAGTGCTCTACCACCGGAACGGACCACACGAGGCTAGCCCTAAAGCTATTTCGGAGAGAACGAGCTATCACGGAATTTGATTAGCCTTTCACCCCTACCCTCAGCTCATCCAAGCTGTTTTCAACCAACACTGGTTCGGACCTTCAGACGCTGTTACACGTCCTTCATCCTGGCCAAGGGTAGATCATCCCGCTTCGCGTCTATTCCCCGCGACTGAACGCCCTGTTCAGACTCGCTTTCGCTTCGGCTCGCTTTCGCTTAACCTTGCCACGAAGAATAACTAGCCAGCTCATTATTCAATAGGCACGACGTCAGGCAGGTCCTTGCGGACATAGCCCTTCGACTGCTTGTAGGCGTGCGGTTTCAGTTACTATTTCACTCCCCTCGCAGGGGTTCTTTTCACCTTTCCCTCACGGTACTGGTTCACTATCGGTCACAGGAGAGTATTTAGCCTTGCCGGATGGTCCCGGCAGTTTCCCGCAGAGTTTCTCGTGTTCCGCGGTACTTAGGAGCCACTCAAAGGAAGATTGCATTTTCACTTACGGGGCTGTCACCCTCTATGGCCGGTCTTTCCAAACCGTTCAGTTAACGCTCCCTTATCCCTCTTTCACACTGATATGATGTAACGTCTTACGGCTCTCGCCGCTCGACGCTCTATCATCTAGTATTTGTGGTCCTGCAACCCCAGATTCTCCTTGCGAATCATCTGGTTTAGGCTTCTCCGATTTCGCTCGCCACTACTCTCGGAATCACGGTTGTTTTCTTCTCCTCCGGGTACCGAGATGGTTCACTTCCCCGGGTTCGCTTCCTACGCCTATGTGTTCAGCGTAGGATACCGATTGTTCACAATCGGTGGGTTCCCCCATTCGGACATCTCCGGATCACAGCGTGCTTACCGCTCCCCGAAGCTTTTCGCAGTTGGCCACGTCCTTCTTCGCCTTCCTGTGCCTAGGCATCCCCACGCACGCCCTTAGTAGCTTGACCATAAAATTTCCCATTGCTGCCGCTCTCTCGCTTCTCTTCCTTTTGAGAAGAGTCGCTCGCGCTTCGGCTTCGCTCCGCTACAGCTTGCGCTCTCGCTTCGCCCAGCCTTGTTCAGCAATCCAAGGAAACTTTCTTTCCCGATTCACATCGGACTTGTTTCAAACTCTCAGAACGCGCCTTCTCGCTCTACGGCCCCTTCTCTCAACAGCGGTTTCCCGCCCTTAAGATCGAGCCCGCAAGCTTGAGACGCACTTGCAGTTTTTTTTGCCCATCATCCTCTTCAGTTTTCAAAGAACTCTCTCCCGCTTCACTGTGAAGTTGCGTCCGGTTGCCCGGTCGCCCGCTTCTCAGTGCCCTATGCCGAGAAAGAAAGGCTCTCACTTCCCTTTACGGGTGGAGAGGCTTTGTCTATCGGCACAGCTTGTTTAGCTGCGCATCGAATCGTTTGGGTTGGAAGGCGAATGTTGGTGGGCCTGAGTGGAGTTGAACCACTGACCTCACCCTTATCAGGGGTGCGCTCTAACCAACTGAGCTACAGGCCCTTTGGTTGTTCCTGGCGCGTTGCGTTGTCTTGGGCCTCGGCGCTTCCGGTTAGTTCCATCCATGTGTGTCTGGTGGACCTGACCGGGATCGAACCGGTGACCTCCTGAATGCAAATCAGGCGCTCTCCCAACTGAGCTACAGCCCCTGTTCGGCGTTTTTCTTGGGGTTTGGCTCCTGGGGGGTTTGCTCCGGGGGGGGGGGTGAGGTGTGGGGGGGGGGTCTGCGGAGCGACAGCCCCGTTTGTGCTCCTTGCGGAGCGACAGCCCTGTTTGTGCTCCTTGCGGAGCTATCCGGCTGATCAACCATTTGATTCTTCGCGGAGAGATTGGGTTGGAAGCTCCTTATGGCTCGATTCCGGCTCTCATTGATGAGAGTGCCGTATTGAATCCACCAGGCAGCATTCCGGGTTCCACCTAAACGGCGGAACCTTGGAAGCTTGTCTTTGCGGAACGAAAGAGAGTGGCCAACTTGTGGAGTGGAACGATTAGCGTGTGCTTCTTTATTCGGTAATCGTCGCATTGCTGCTTCGATTACATAAGCTTATTTCGACATCTCCTTGCGTCCTGTCGCTTTCCACTTATCGAAGGTCTTAGTGACCGAGGAGGTCTGCCTTCGCACTTGCTTCCACCCACGTCCTCTAGAAAGGAGGTGATCCAGCCGCAGGTTCCCCTACGGCTACCTTGTTACGACTTCACCCCAATCACGAATTCATACCTTGGGCGCGGCCTCCTTGCGGTTAGCCTGCGAACTTCTAGTACAATCCACTTTCGTGATGTGACGGGCGGTGTGTACAAGGCCCGGGAACGTATTCACGGCAGCATGCTGATCTGCCATTACTAGCGATTCCAGCTTCATGCAGGCGAGTTGCAGCCTGCAATCCGAACTGAGAACAGGTTTATACGATTAGCTCCCCCTCGCGGGTTGGCAACGCATTGTCCTGCCCATTGTAGCACGTGTGTAGCCCTGGACATAAAGGCCATGCTGACTTGACGTCATCCCCACCTTCCTCCAGCTTGTCGCCGGCGGTCTCCTTAGAGTGCATCCGACAGACTGTAGCAACTACAGGATAAGGGTTGCGCTCGTTGCGGGACTTAACCCAACATCTCACGACACGAGCTGACGACAGCCATGCAGCACCTCGATTGCCGTTCCCGAAGGAAACTCCCACTTTCAGCGGGCGTCGTCAACCGTGTCCAGCCCAGGTAAGGTTCTTCGCGTTGCGTCGAATTAAACCACATGCTCCACCGCTTGTGTGGGCCCCCGTCAATTCCTTTGAGTTTCAGCCTTGCGACCGTACTCCCCAGGCGGCATACTTAACGCGTTAGCTCCGGCACGGATCCAGTGAAGAACCCACACCAAGTATGCATCGTTTAGGGCGTGGACTACCAGGGTATCTAATCCTGTTTGCTACCCACGCTTTCGTGCCTCAGCGTCAGTTATGGTCCAGAAAGCCGTCTACACCGCAGGTGTTCCTCCTGATCTCTACGCATTTCACCGCTACACCAGGAATTCCGCTTTCCTCTCCCACACTCAAGCAACCCAGTTTTCGGCGCACCCTCCCAGTTAAGCCGGGAGATTTCACACCAAACTTAGGTTGCCGCCTACGCACCCTTTACGCCCAGTAATTCCGAACAACGCTTGCTGCCTACGTATTACCGCGGCTGCTGGCACGTAGTTAGCCGCAGCTGCTTCTCCAGGTACCGTCACTATCGTCCCTGGCGTAAGAGCTTTACACCCCGAAAAGGCTTCTTCGCTCACGCGGCGTCGCTGCATCAGAGTTTCCTCCCATTGTGCAAGATTCCCCACTGCTGCCTCCCGTAGGAGTCTGGCCCGTGTCTCAGTGCCAGTGTGGCCGTGTGCCCTCTCAGGCCGGCTACCGATCGAAGCCTTGGTGGGCTTTTACCCCACCAACTAGCTAATCAGCCGCGGACCCCTCCTCAAGCGCATTGCTGCTTTCTTCTCTCGAACGTATGCGGTATTAGCCCCGGTTTCCCAGAGTTATTCCCCACTTGAGGGCAGGTATCCACGTGTTACTCACCCGTGCGCCACTGTACTCAGTCCCGAAGGACCTTTCTCGTGCGACTTGCATGTGTTAGGCGCGCCGCCAGCGTTGATTCTGAGCCGGGATCAAACTCTCGTTTGATCTTTGATTCGTCTGGACCGGTACTGCTCACTTTCTTATCAAAAGCTTCGCTTCCCAGCCAGGCTTCGCTCGCTGACCACTTGAACGTTCCGCCAGTTCCGATCGCTGTCATGATCGATCCGGCGTTCTCCCGCTCCTCTGCCTGCCCCCTACGAATTGCTTCTTCGCGGACAAACTTCCTCACGGGCGCTCAAGCTTCCTCAATTTCTCAACTTAAGGCGTGCTTCCAACCCAAATTGTCAAAGAACCCGATGCGCAAGATAGGGATCGCCTACCCTTTACACCCGCTCTTCGCTCTCCCCGCTTCCTCCCTCTTTTTGCCCGTTTAGCACAGCGATGGATTACATCCACTGTTGTGCTCCCGGGAAATCGAGGAAAAAACTCGTTTCGAGGCGCTTGCCCGGCTTCCAGCGAAAGCTCTCTTTCGATTGCTTCCACTTCCCTGTTATTTCCGCTTCCCTGTTTCCAGCTTAGCGGGACTTCCAGTTTACCAGGACGGCCTGTCAGGGGAACGCTTACCGGTTGCGGGCTTCCTTACGGACTTGCTCTCGCCACCGTCCGGCAGCCTTTAGAGCCACCGTCTCAAGGCTGTCGTTTCCGACCGCCTCTTCCACGATAACGCTCGCTGTGCTCGTTACCGGTTTCATCAGGCTTCTTCAAGCCGGCCGTATTATTCTTTCCGATTCTCGTCGCGCATCTGGAAGAATGACACATCCGCTCGCTCTTGGCAAGAACCCGGCAACCAAATTTAAGAATTTTTCTCGATTCCCGCTGCGGGGTTTGCTGAAAGACCCCCGATCTTCCTGATTTCGCGGGATTTAGGGGCGGGAAGGAGTGCGAATGAATGGGCGGTCCTTTTCGAAGCTGTGATTTCAGTTGGCCTCCGTCATTAAGGGAATGATGCAGAGGGAGCGAAAACTAGGCGCCGGCACCAAAGAAAGCGCGGCATGAAACAGGGCAGGATACCCCCATTTCATGCCGCGCTTTGGCTTATTCGGTTCGTTTATCGGGTGAGCCGCTTACGGCCAAGCGCCAGCAGCGCCAGGCAGCCCAACACCGTCAATGCGGTTGCCGGTTCGGGGATGTCGTTACTGGGGATTTGATTGATCCCTAACCGCACTCGGTAGGAACCGTCGTTGTCATCGTAGGCTCCTGGGTTGCCGGTGAAGCCGAAGCCGTCGGGAATCCCCAGAAAGAGGCGCGTTGCTCCCACGGGCGCGGTGAATTCATGGAAAACACCACCCGAGGTGACGCCATCCCCGATGTAGAAGATTTGGCCCAGAAGCGGCGCCAGAGTAAGGAAGTCAATGCCCAATCCGCTGGGCGAGAAGTCGAGAGTCGCCGGAGCCCCGGACGTTGGAATCGAGTCGTCCAGGAAGACGCCGACCAGGGGCCCCTGCGGGCCGATATAGCCGCTGATTCCGCCCAACGGATTCAAGTTGCTTCCGCCCAGACCGTTCCCGCCGGGCCCAAAGTATGGGGGCCCAAAGCCGTTAAAGAAATTTACTCCGCCGTCGGCGGGATCGAGAACGCGGATGATATCGCCGCCTACCACTGTAACCGACGGAGGCAACTGCTCCAAGGCTTCTTCGGGGGTTGGTCCACCATGCCGAATGAGGAAGGTGCCCGTGTTCCAGGGCAGGTTCGCGGCGGGAATTGACAGATCGGTGCGGCCCGCCAGAAAAATGGCGTCGGGCCCATCGACGGTGACGTCCACGATCGAATCCGCCCAAGCAGCGCTAACCGCTAACAGCAGACAAACCGCGCCTACTGAACCCGCCTTCAACTTTTTCAAAATTCCCATCACCTTGGCTCCCTTCATAGACTCTTCATTCTTTTCCTAAAAATCCGGCGGAGGGCCGCAGCCCCACCTTCGTGCCGAATTGAAGTTTACTCGGGGAATGATGAAGCTACAAGCCGTTGGTAGATCTAGTACTAGGGTTTAGCAAATCGCAAACACGCGTATTTTCTATGTGTTGAAGCAATTCGCTCGCAAAGCTTACGTGCAAAGATATAACACATGCTAACAATTGCCGCAGAGCGCGCCAGCTCTCTGCGGATTTCGTGGGATGCGAAAGGGGGAAATTGGCTGTCTGTCGCCGCTGGCAGGGCTGCCGCGCATTTCTCGGAGAACGGGAGTGCCTGGGGGCATGGGATGAAAGAAGCCACGCGCCCGTTCCAAGGTCAGCGAGGCGGCGTCAGATCTTCGGCCAGCTTAGCGCCAATGCTACGGAGCCAGTTGACGAAGGGGCTGGCGCCACTGTCCTTGGCGGCTTGGAGGGGAGTCCTTTTGTCGTAGCCAATCCAGTTGGGGTTGGCGCCGAGACTGAGGAGGTATTCGGCCGTCTGCTGCTGACCGCCGCGACAGGCATGCCAAAAGGCGTTGGTGATTTGCTCGCTGGGGGGCGGCTGATCCTGGCAGCATGCTTTCACCCGGTCCAGCAAACCCAGTGCGGCGGCTTGCCAGATGGTGGTTCGGGCGCCCCGCTCGAGCAGACGGCGGGCCGCATGCCATTGGGCGAACACGACGGCGTCGGACATAGGCGCGCCGCCGGTGAAGACAGCGCCAGGGGCTTCGATATCCGCACCGCAATCGAGCAGCGCGTCAAGCACGGCAAGATCGTCGCTGCTAGCCGCCCAATGGAGGGCGGTTTCGCGAGGACGCCGGGGATCTGTATGGATGGCCACTTCGTTTACGGCAGCGCCCTCAGCGGTCAATAAAGCAACAGTCTCCGCGCCGTTCGGGAAGTGCCCTGGCCAATCGGCGGCCAGATGAAGCAGCGTCCTCGAAGTTCCCTCGGCATCGACAATGCGCGCGGCGGCAAGGCCGGGATGCCTCTCAAGGAGTTGCCGCAATCGTGCCACGTCTCCCTTCACGATTGCGGCGCTGACGTCGGCGGCGCGAGGGTCGCTGGCTGGAAGGTTCATTGACTGCCGGCAAAGCCCGGGGAGGGGGGACGGGCTTAGATGCCCGTCTCCACCCAACCCCGTCTCTTGTCGCTTTCGATGATTTTTTCGAGGAGTTTCATCCCACGAAGGCCGTCTTCGAAGGTAGGGAATTCGACTGGGGCGGAGGCGTCGGCTACCTTGTTGTAAAAGGCCCGGTAGACGTTCTTGTGGGTATCGCCGTAGCCCTCGTTGTGCCCGCCGGGAAGGGAGGCGTAGGTGCGGGCTTTGGGTCCAAGCAACGAGGGGTCCTTGAGCAGGAGCTTGTTAGCTTCGTTGCGCTCGCCGATCCAAAGCTCGTTGGGCTTTTCCTGATTCCAGATGACGCTACGTTTGGAACCGAAGATTTCGATCTGGAAACGGTTCTTGCAACCGGCGGCCGCCTGGGTGACGGTGAAGGCGCCGCGTGCGCGGTCGCCCAGGTGGATGAGGACAGCGCCATAGTCTTCGGTATCGATGGGCACTTCGTCGTAGTCGTCGGGGGTGAAGGTTTTACCGGCGAAGGCGTCGATGGCCATCTTGGGTTTCTTGCGGGTTTTGTGGAAGGTGGCCAGATCCGCGCAGAGGGCGGTAATTTTGAGTCCGGTGACGTGCTGGATCATGTCCATCCAGTGGGAGCCAATGTCGCCGACGGCGCGCAAAGCTCCGTTATCGGCTCTCTCGATGCGCCAATTGTAATCGGTATCGTAGAGCAGCCAATCCTGCGAGTAAGTGCCCTGCACGGAGAGGATGTCTCCAAGCTCGCCGGCAGCGATCATCTCGCGGATTTGCTGGGGGATGGGGTAATAGCGCAGGTTATGGTTGAGGCAATTGACCACGCCGGTGCGGGCGGCGGTATCGACGAGGTCCTGGGCCTGAGTTACATCCAAGGCAAGCGGCTTTTCGCACAGCACCGCTTTGCCGGCTTCCATCGCTTCTTTGGAAATGGGGTAGTGCAGGGCGTTGGGCGTACAGACGTGAACGGCCTGGATAGAAGGGTCGGCGAGGACGGACTTGTAGTCCGAGGTGGAGTTGTCGACGCCAATTTGTTTGGCGAAGCCGGCGGCCAGGTCGTCAGTGAGCCCGGCGATGCAGGCGATCTCCACGTTGCCCAGGCGGCGGATACCTTCCGAATGCACCGCGCCCATGAACCCGGTGCCGATGATTGCAGTTTTGATTCTTGCCATGTTGGGATAACCTCAGTTGCGAAAGGCTCCCGCGACGCCCGCAGGGAACGCGGAGCAAGCGCGAAACGGCGCAGTCGGGAGCGGGAATTCCACATCACACTGTATCGCAGTTGTTGTTAAACTGGGAGTTCCTCAAGGCCCATGATCGTACGAATTCGCTTACGTCTGGGACCCACGCCGAAACCCAAAGACCCCCTAAGCTTAAAGGCATTGCCACGCCGCGGAATCGCGCTGGCCGCGGCTGCGTTGCTCTCGCCCGCGGCGCTGGTGACCTTTGTGCTGAGTTTTTGGAGTTTGGCGGCGGACCTTGGCTGGGCAGGCACCTTTGGCATTCAACAGGGCTTGTTTGCGCGCTGGCAGACGTGGCTGCTGGTATCGGTGTTGTTGCAGGCCGCTTCGCTGGTGCTGAATCGCTACGGCGACTCCACTCTTCGCTCTTAGCCGTCAAGGCCGAAGCGGCTGCCCGCGCCGCGAACGCCGGCAGCGAGGGCGGCCGCGTAGAACGCGTCGCTGCGCTGGCGCACTTCCCGCTCCTGGCGATCCGGGAAAGCGAGATGCTCCAGTTCATGGAAGAGGACGCTGAGGAGCGCGACGCGATATTGCAGATCGCCGTCCGCCATGGCGGCGGGACCGCTGGCCAGCGCCGCGAGCGGGCGCGGCTGCCAGGCGGCGATCAGCTTGAACGCCAGATCCACCTCCCCGACGATGGAACCGGTTTCGGCCTCGAGCCGGCGGGTAGCGGCGGACTCTAATCCGCGCGGGGTAGCGTGGCCGAGGACGCCGCCGGGATTGCGTTCCTGCAACCTTACGACGACCATGGCGGGCAAGGCGCGAAGAACTTCCGCATAGACCTGGAGCGGATCCGGCTCCATCACGGTAAGCAACTGGCACCAGGCAGTGCGGAGGCTTTCGGCGGCGCCGGCTCCGGCTTTGGAGCGGGGATGGCGCACCACCAGAACGGGGAGGGGCCGGCCTGATTCGAAGACGCGCACTTCTTCACCGCGCCACTGCTCCCACAAGCGGCGCCAGGGGCCGGGCATGTAAATTTTCGGCTTGGGGCGCTTTGTCATTGCATTCTCTGGCGCTGTGGGCGGGCTTTCGAAGCCCCTTTGCGTGGCGGACGAAAAGCCGTCTGATATGCTGAGAGACGTCCCCCCGTCAGGCCATGGCATATCGCAGTCGCAGCATGATTTCCTCGCTCGGGGGCGGTCCCGTTCCGCCGGCAGTGAAGTTACTGCTGATTTCTAATACTGCCGTCTTTCTGGTCAGTTTTTTTGCCGACATGCTGGGTGCTGGCGGCATTTTCGCGCTGCTGGGTCTTTCCCCACGGATGGTTCTCAACAACGGCACCATCTGGCAATTCGCTACCTACATGTTCATCCATTCGCCAAACGGCATTGGGCATATTTTGTTCAATATGCTGGCGCTCTGGATGTTCGGATCGGATCTGGAGCGCGACTGGGGCACGCGCTTTTTCATGAAATATTACCTCGTCTGCGGCATCGGCGCGGGCATGATGGATCTGGTGATCCGTCTGCTGTTCAGCCTGCGGATGGATGTGCTGATAATCGGCGCATCGGGGGCCATCTTCGGCCTACTGCTGGCTTACGGGATGCTCTATCCGAATCGGACGATCCTATTCATGCTTTTGTTCCCGATTCAGGCCAAATACTTCGTGATGATCATCGGCGGAATCGCGTTTCTGATGTCGTTCCAATCGGGCGACGGCGTGAGCCACGTGACGCACTTGAGCGGGATGCTGTTTGGATTCCTTTACCTGACGGCACGACGGCGGCGCTTCCATCTGGTGGCCTATTTGACCTCCGAATATCAGGCTTACAAGCTGCGGAAGGCGAAGAAGAAGTTCCAGGTTTACATGCGGAAACGGGATAGGGACGAGGACCGCTGGGTGAACTAGGACGGGCCGGGAGCGGGTGACGGCTTTCCGGGTTCGCGCCCGAGGATTGGGTGTCGACCGGCGCCTAGCGAGGCAATACGAAACATCCTTCGCCAGGCTTACGTCGTCTTATTTGATAGAGTTTGAGCAATTCCTGTTCGAGGTGTCCCCAAATGATTCGTAAGCCCCTTCGACTTCCGCCCGTCGTGTTGGCGTTGTTTGCCATCTGCCTAAGCGCGCTCCTCACCCAACAACTGTGGGCGCAAGGGCAAGGCCCCATCCAGCCCCGCACCGGGACCGCATCCCGCCCGAGGCCCGATGCCGACGGGGAGCGCCCGCCAGCCGACGCCCCGAAAGTGGAATCGAAGTACAAGAAACCGCCGGGAGAGGAAGCCGTGGAAGGCAATGCTACCTTCCGCAGCGACGTACTGACGGTGGATGTGCCAGTTGCGGTGCTGGACAATAAGGGACGCTTTATTCCGAATATTCCCCCAGGGAATTTTCGCGTGCTCGAAGATGGGGTTCCGCAGAAGCTTTCGGGCTTTGAGGTGGGGCAGGCGCCGATGACGGTTTGCCTGATCGTGGAGTTCAGCGCCGCATTCCAATCCTTCTGGAGCGAGACATGGTATCAAACGCTGGTGGCAACCCAGGGCTTCATCGATACGCTGCAACCAGAAGATTACCTGGCGATCATCGCCTACGATTTGCGGCCTGAGATTCTTTCCGATTTCTCAACCAATCGAATGGACGCGATGCAGGCGATGCGGCGTTTGCAGATTCCCGCGTTCAGCGAATCAAACCTTTACGACGCGCTGCAGTTTACGCTCGAACGCATGGAGGGCATCGAGGGCCGCAAGGCCGTGATCGTGATTGCCAGCGGGATGGACACCTTCAGCAAGCTGAATTTCGGCGAAGCGCGCAAGGTGGTGCAGAACGCGGGCATCCCGATTTACACGATCGGGCTGATGCAGTGGATCCGGGAGTGGATGGATTCGCGCCAAATGCTGGGCCCGATTGCGCGGATGGACTTTTTGCAGGCCGACAACCAGATGCGCACGTTCGCCAAGGAGAGCGGAGGGCAGTCGTTCTTCCCGCGTTTCTATGGCGAGTTCCCTTCCATATACGGCGCCATCCAGCAGGCAATGCGCAACCAGTACAACCTGGTCTACCAGCCAACGAATCAGGAGCGCGATGGCAAGTTTCGGCGCATCGAAGTGCAGCTTGTGAATCCTGCTACGGGAGAGCCTTTGCGGGTGGTGGACGAGAAAGGAAAACCGATCAAGTATTCGATCGTCGCAAAGCGAGGCTACAACGGCCCGAGGCCCGTGGAATAAGGCTCTGGAGCGATTCCCATCGCTTTGGTTGGCCGTAGTTGCGCCACGGACCCTTTGCGTCTTCGCGGTTCCTTCGAGAGGGGGCAAGCGAGGCCCATGTCAAGCACTGAATCTTCCGCATCTTGAGGCCTTTACAAAGCGATTGACACCGCTTCGGCGGGTCTGCTAAGTTGCAACAGTCTCATGCAACGTAATCAAAGCAGAAATACGAATCATCCAGCCAGAATCCTACTTCTCGCCAGTCACCAGGCAGGTCAAAAAGCACGCAAGATCGTATTGGAGGAACAGGGACACGAAGTGATCGCTTGCAACAAGGTGAAGGACGCCGCCGCGCACCTTGCCAACGACGGGGTCGCGCTCCTCATTTGCGAATACAAACTAGACCAGCAGAACGGCGTGGAGTTTCTTCGAGAGACCCGTGAACAGTTTGCCACGTTGCCGACGATTCTGCTGCTGAATCCGTTGGAAGAGATGTCGGTCGATCGCGGATCATGCTGCGCGGATGTGGTGGTGGCCAAGCAAGCCAACGAAGTGCAGGAGCTGGTGCGCAGCGTGGAGCGCCTGCTGGCACGCAAGGCCCCGCGCAAGAAACCGGCAGCGATCCGAAAGAACGCAACTACGGTTGCCCGCACCCGCAAGAAAGCGTAGCGGGATGGCGCTGGATGGGGGATCGCGATCCCTTCTGCTCTCCTTGGGCAGGGGCGGCGAGACGAAGCGAATCCGGCCAGCCCACGTACAATAGAAATCAGGACGATTCGGTTTGGCGATTCCGCGTATTCTCACTTGCGCATTCGGCGCGCTCTTCTTTGCTTTCGGCTTGGCCGCCCAGATAGCGGCCCCGCCTCCCGCACCCGCATTCCTGCGGCAACTGAGCGCCGGGCAGGAAGAGCAAGCGGAGCGATGGATGGCGGGCCTTAGCTTGCGGCAGAAGATTGCGCAACTCCTCGTCGTGAGCTTCTACGGCTACTTTCCAGAGATTGGTTCCGAGGAGGAATTGCGCTTCCGCGGCCTTGTCGAAGACGAGGGCGTGGGCGGGCTGATCGTACTCAATCGCGTGTTTGAGGGCAGCGTGCGGCGCGCACAGCCGTACGAGATGGCGGCGTTCTTAAACCGCATGCAGAGCTTCGCTAAGGTGCCTCTTCTGGTGGCCGGAGACTTCGAGCGCGGCCCGTCAATGCGTTTGGACGGCATGACGATTTTTCCGCACGCGATGGCTTTCGGAGCGGCTGACGAGCCGGAGTTGACACGGCGCTTTGGAGAGGCCTCGGCATGCGAGGCAAGGGCGCTGGGGGTCCACTGGATTTTGGCTCCTTCGGCGGATGTGAACAGCGAACCGGCGAACCCCGTGATTCACCTTCGTTCGTTCGGAGAGGTGGCATCCGACGTCTCACGCCACGTGACGGCGTTTGTGCGCGGGGTGCAGCAGAACGCGGGTTGCCCGTTGCTCGCCACGGTGAAGCACTTCCCTGGGCATGGCGATACAAACGTGGATTCGCATTTCGGATTGCCTTCGATCCGCCGCACAAAAGAGATGCTGGAGGCGATAGACCTGCCGCCTTTCGTGGCAGCGATCGAAGCGGGCGTGGCAAGCGTGATGCCTGGGCATCTGAGTGTGCCGGCGCTTGACGGAAGCGGTGTACCGGCAACGGTATCGAAACCGATTTTGACTGGATACCTGCGGGATCAGTTGCGCTTTGGCGGCATTGTCAGCACGGATGGGCTCGACATGGACGGGCTGACGAAACTGTATTCGGATGGCGAGGCTTCCGTGCGAGCGCTGGAGGCTGGCGCGGACGTTCTGGTGATCCCGCCAAACCCTGCGGCAGCGATCCACGCGGTGCAAGCGGCGGTGGCTTCCGGGCGGCTCACTGAAGAACGGATCGAGGAGAGTGTCCGGCGCGTGCTGCTGGCGAAAACACGATTGAACCTTCATCTCAAGAAGCAGGTGAAGTTGGAAGACATCGCTGAGGTGGTGCCTTCGGCGAAGAATGCGGCGCTGGCCTTGGATGTGGCACGCAAAGCGGTAACGCCGCTGCGGAACCGCCGCAATACGCTGCCGCTGCGCTCCCAAGCCGCCAATTGCGCGCTGATTTTGAACCGCGGTTCGTTCACCAGCGATGGGCGGGTGTTTGCGCGGTACTTCAAGAGACTTGGAACGAGATCCCGCGTTTGGTTCCTGGATGAAAGCTGGTCCGATGCGGCGATGGGACAGCTACAGAGGGACTTGAAGAAATGCGCCACCGTGAGTGTGGCGTCTTTTGTTGGGATCGGTGGCTTTGAGAGTGGGGCAGTGCCTTTGCCGAAGGCGCAAGCGGCGTTGGTGAAGACGCTGGAGAGTTCACCGGCGCGGGTGGTCATCGTCGGGTTCACCAATCCCTATCTGGCATCATCCTTTCCCATGGCCAGTGCCGTTGTGGTGCCGTTCAGCAACGTGCCCACTTCTGAACAGGCGACCGCCGAGGCGCTGTTCGGCGCGTTCCCCATGCGAGGACGGTCTCCCGTCAGCATCCCTGGTGTGGTGGAAGCTAGTCCGGAAAGCCAGCAGTAGAGGTACGGGCGATACAATCGAAAGAGGCGTCGGCGGTAAGCGCCCGGAGGAGAGCTTCCATGAACATCGTCTGGCTTGGACATTCTACGTTTCTCTTTGAGATCGACAGCAAACAGAATGTGCTGATCGACCCTTGGATTGAAGGGAATCCAAGAGCGCCGCAAGGGTATTCGCTGCCCGCAGTCCACAGCATCCTGCTCTCCCATGGGCATGGAGACCACACGGGCGACGCGATCTCGATCTCCCGGAAGAACGGTTGCAAAGTCGTCTGCAATTACGAGATTTCGCTCTGGCTTGAGAAGAAGGGCGTGGAGACGTGCAGCCCGATGAACAAGGGCGGCATGCAGACGGTAGGCGATCTCGAAGTGACGATGACCCACGCGTTTCACAGCTCCAGCATGCAGGATGGCGATGCCGTGGTTTACGGCGGAGAGCCGGCCGGCTATATCATCCGCATTCCGGACGGGCGCCGCATTTACTTTGCGGGAGATACGGCGGTGTTTGGCGACATGCGGCTGATTGCGCGGCTCTACGAACCCGATCTGGCGATATTGCCGATTGGGGATCTCTACACGATGGGCCCGAAAGAGGCTGCCGTGGCCGTGGAGTTTCTAGGCGTGAAGAAGGTGATTCCGATGCACTACGGCACCTTCCCGCCGCTCACTGGCACCCCAGCGGCGCTGCGGGCACTGGTGGGCGCGGATGTAGAAGTGATCGAACTGGAGCCAGGAACGCCGTACGCCTATTGACGCTCGCCATGCGCCGTCAGGAGGGGGCGGACTGGCCCTCCGGGTCAGAAGGCACGTAGTCCTTCGACGAGCCTCCCAGCAACTGACGGTCAATCTCCGCATGGAGGTCGCGAAAGGCTTCTTCGGAAAGCAGGCCGTCGCGGAGCAGATCGCTCACCCTCGCTTTGCGCACTTTCAACAGGTGCTCTTCGACTCGCTGGATATGGTCTTCCGCCAGCGCAGGCTGCTGCTGGTAAACGCCGGCTAGATCGCGGGAGAGGGTATCGAAGCGCGGCTGCAGTTCCCCGCTCAAGCGCGCATACATGAATTCGGAAACGGAGCCGGTCTCTCGCATGCGGTCTAGTTCCGCGAGTGCGGCTTTCTCTGCCAGCATCTGCGCCCGCACGGTCTCGTATCGTCCGCGTTCGGGGGCGGGGGCGGTAAGGTGCAGTCGCCGCAGCAGTTTGGGGATGGAGAGGCCCTGGACGAGCAGGCTGAACACTACGGCGCCGAAGGTCATGATGGTTAGCTCATTGCGGAGGGGAAGATCACGCGGAAGGCTTAGCACCAGCGCCACCGATAGGGACCCGCGCAGGCCGCCCCAGAACAGAACATGCTGGAACGCCAGCGGAACGCGTTCGGAAAAGCGATTGGCCAGCGGGGTAAGCCCGTAGATCGACACCATCCGCGCCAGAAGCATTCCAGCCACCGCCCAGCCCACCAACTGCACTTTCTCCGCAAGGGTAGTGATCTGAATTTCAAGGCCGATCAGCAGGAAGACAAGCGAATTGACGACGAAGGCGGCATACTCCCAAAACGCGTTCACCGAGACCTGGGTGGCGGGGGACATCCCTCGTTCCCGTCCGTAGGTGCCGATGATGATACCCGCCACGACGACGGCGATGACGGGAGAGACATGGATCGATTCGGCAAGCAGGAAAGAGCCGTAGGCGGCGATGGTGGTGAGGGTGATCTCAAGCAGATGATCGTCGAAATAGCCAGTGAGCTTGGACGCGGCGGCGCCGATGACGCCACCGACGGCAAGGCCTCCGAATACGGTGAGGCCGAACTGGCGGAGGGAATCGACGAAGAGCGCATCGGGCTCCGTGGCTGCGGTGCCCATCACGACGGCGAGAAGGATGCGGAAGACCACCACCGCAGTGCCGTCGTTGAGCAGGCTCTCGCCTTCCACTAGTACATAGAGGCGCTTGGGCAGGCCAAGCTGCTTGAAGAGCGCCAGCACGGAAACAGGATCGGTGGCGCAGATGATCGAGCCGAAAAGTAACGCGGTAGCGACGGGGAAGCCAAGCCCGTAGTGAATCACCGCGCCCACCACACTCACCGAGAGCAGCAGGCCAGGAACGGCGAGCATCAGAATGGGAACGAGATTCTTAAGGAGCTTGGTGAGATGCAGGTTCCAGGCCGCTTCAAACAACAACGCGGGAAGGAAGATGAGCAGAATGAGTTCCGGGGAAATATGCACCACTGGCAAGAAGTGCATCGGGCTGATGATCAGGCCGACGATCACCAGAGCCAGCGTATAAGGAAGCTTCACAAATTTGGTGGTGATGGCCACTGCGGAGGCGATGAGCAACAGCACAATAAAGATGCTGACGGTGAACAGAGTGCCATTGGCTTCTTCCATCGGGCGTTTCCTCCTTCGGGCGCGAACGGGTGGTGCGGGGCAGGCGAGCAGACGTCCCGGCAGCCTTCGCGTGTTGGGCGAAGAGCCAGTTCAAATCAGCCCCGCCACGCGCCGCATCATCTCCTCGGCGGCATTGGGCGATGCGGCGATTTCGGCGGCAGTTACCAGTTTGCCAAACCGGACCACGAAGCGTCCGCTTTCAGAGATCCCGCATGGCACGGCGGGGATGCCCATGCGGGCAAGTTGCAGCACAAAGCGATCGACGCCGGGCAGTGCCTGGGTGAGCTTTCCAGCGGAACCGGCAACGCCTTCCGGGAAGAGCCCGATGGGGCGCGTGACGGAACGCGCCTGCTGCAGGATGCGGCGCAGAGAGCGAGCCGTTTGCTTCGGATCTTTTCCAGAGAAAGGGATCGAATAGCAATGAAGGGCATGGGCGACGCGCGGCAGCAGCAGATCTCCGGGCGAGGGGAAGGTCCACGGGCCCAGCCTCCAGCGAGGCCAATTGGCGGTAACCACCCAGCGCACGGGGGGGTCGCCTTCGCCGTAGTGTTGGCGGATCGCCTGGGTAACGGCGCTGGCCGAATGCAGAATCCACAGGCCTTTGCGCTGATAGTGGTTGGCGATCAACAGAAAGCGCGGGTCCGGGGGCAGATGCTCCAGACCCTCATAGACCGGCGGCGGCTGGATGCGGGCCACCACGCCGCGAGTGAACGCATCCACATCGGTCTGGCTTCCGCGACGCAGATGTCCGGTCAAGCCGAAGACGATATCCCAGGGCACCGGGTATCGAAGAGGTTCCGCAGCAGATTCGCCTTTGGCTATATCGCTCTGCATGGCTCCTGCGCTCATCCAACGGGCCGCCCCTTCCATGTCGTCTTACCGCGGGTGAGCGTCTTCCACATTCCGCTGAGGGCGATCAACTGGAACAGATAAATGGCGATGGGAGTAAGAAGGATGGCCCGGGGGCCACGGTACCAGGGCAGCAACGCTAACCCGGGGAGCAGCGCAAAGCCAATTGCCATTAGCCAATCCTGGCCCAATGCCAACAAGACAAGCAGCGGCAGGTAGGAGGTGAACACAATGCTTGCCGCAATCACGATGGCGCCGCCCAAGGGGTTCACCAGCAGAAAGCGGAAGGAGTTTTTTTCGAAACCGCGCCAGATCGCCCCCAGGCCGTCGTACATGCGCACGTGCCCGGAATCCTCCGCTCGAATGACGTATGCGCCTACGCCGTTCTTCTTGGCGAGCCGGGCGAGGGCAACGTCCTCGATGATGCTGGTGGCGACGGCGGCGTGGCCGCCCAGCTTCCGATAAGTGTCTCTTCGGACAAGCAGGCACTGCCCGTTGGCCAAAGCCTGCCGGGAGACAGCGGAGTTCACCTGATCGGCGTTTACGCCGGTGAAGTAGAGCGCGAAGGCGTAGGGAAGCAGGACGTGCTCAAAGAAACTCTCGGTATGCTGGCGCAGAAATGCACTCACCATCTCGAGCTTTTCTTCCTGCGCATAGGCAATGAAGCGGCCGGCAAATCCGGGCTCATACCAGGTGTCCGCATCGACAAAAAGAAGCCACTCGGTGAGCGAGGCAAGCGCCCCGGCATTGCAGGCGTTGGGCTTGCCGAGTTGCCCTTGTGGCAAGGCTGGGGCGGCAATTACTTGCGCGCCAGCGGCACGGGCCAAGTCGGACGTGCCATCAGTGGAGGCGTCGTCCACCACCACCACCTCGACGTCCGGGAAGCTCGATACCACTCGCGCGATGTTTGCAGCTTCATTGCGGGCAGGGATGATGACCGTTACATCGACTTCCGCAAGCGAGCCCGGCGGCAGTGCGGGCAAACGCAGGTAGTTGAGACGCGCCTTGAAGGCAAGGACCAGGATGCCCACAGCAATCAGCGCGGCTGCCGAGATATAGGTCGTCATACAGGTAGCTTGCGGGTGGTGGGTCCGGCGACGCCGCTAGGGAACATCGGAATCACCTTCTCCGTTTGCCACGCTCCATCGCCATCCATCGCTCGCACCTCCAATACGCTCGCGTCCGGCGAAACCGGCAGATCGGCCTTGTATCGCACCCACGAATACTTCGCTAACGCCGGCTCCATTTCAGCCTGGCTCCACTCGCCGCCTCCCACGCGGACTTCCACTTTGCGAATACCCCGGCTGCCCGCGAAAGCGACACCGCCAAACTGCACCCGGTCCCCCGCTCTTTGCAATTCGTCAATCGTAGACATTGTATAGACGAAGGCCTCGCGCGTGTAGCCCATCTTTTGGTAAGTGCCGGTATAGGGCTCCGTGGCGAAGCGGATTTCCTTGAGCCACTTGATGTTCTTGAAGCCGTAGTAGCGCGGGCAAAGCATGCGGATGGGGAAGCCATGCTGGCGGTTGAGCGTCTCCCCGTTCATGCCAAGAGCGAGGAAAGTTTCCTCGCCGAAAGCGTATTCAACGGAGAGGCTGTCTCCATGGCCGTCGATGCCCTCAAAGACTACCGCAACGGTGCCAGGCGGCACTTCGCTACGCTCCACCAGTTGCCCGAGTGAAAGGCCGGCCCAGACGGCGTTGGCCATCAGATCTGAGTTCAATGTATTGCTGATACAGCGTAGGGTGCCGGCCCGGATCTCGCGCTTCATGGAGAGCAATTCGGCATAGCTATAGGAGCGGATGGTTCGGTTGCCGGCTTTGATTTCGAGACGCCAGAAGCGAGGGTCGATGGCTGGATCGACGGCGTTCTTGCTCATCCGGTAGAACTTCTCAACGGGAGTGAGCCAGGCGCGCACGAGGCCGGGAGCGAAGCTGGTGTTGGAGGTAGGAGGCCGAAAGGAAAACAAGGTCACCGGGGCGGAGGCACGGTTTGCCGCGGCCAATTCCCGGAGGTAGCTTTCCACCGCCACTAAAACCACCCCGCCGCCCATCACGGCGGGCAGGCCCACTCTAGCCGCCAACTTCAGAAAGCCGCGCCGGGGCTTGCCCTTGCCGATAAATTTGTGGGCGTACTCGGAGGCTTCGCCCCAATCTTCGTCGAGCAATTCCAGGTGCGGTTTGCCGATGAGGAAGAGTGCGATGAGAGCGGGGGCCCAAAACGCCCATGCGCCGCCGGCGGAACGGTATTCGAAGAAGCGGTGGATGGTAACGATGGCAGGCACGGCCAGCACGGCGAGGATCACGAAGCGCTCGTACTTCCGGTTGCGCCAATAGGAGAGCATCGCGGGGATCCATAGGCAGAGGCCCAGCACAAACAGGCCGCCAGTGACGGCGAACGGCTTTGCCCAGGGCCCCATCGTATCCAGGATCGAAAGCGCCCAAGCCGAGGGAGTGTTCTTCATGATCCACTCGGCAATGGATTCGGTGAGTAGTGGCGTTCCGGCGAGGTAAAACGCAAGGTAGTGCGGGACCAGGCCAATCAGAGTTGCGACTGAGGAATCGCGGATCGTCTTCTTAAGCATTCAACGTTTTCCAGAAAGCGAGGCGATGCAGGGTGTGTTTCGCCACCGGCATCGCCATGGAACGTGCAGTGATCCAATATTTGCGTGAGGAAGGCACCACGGCCCGGCGGCCGAAGACGTCGAAACCGTTTTGCACGATCTCTTTCAGGATGCCACGATACACGTCCGCGGCGACGCGCACAGCAAAGCGCCCCTCCGGATTGAGCATGGCGATGCCGGGTTCGGCGCGGCGGTAGTGCTCTTCGGCGCGGGCGATTTCAAAGCGCATCAATGCGCGAAAGCGCTCGTCGATGCACCCTGCCTTGAGATCTTCCACACTGTAGCCGAAGCGGGCAAGGTCTTCCGCGGGGAGGTAAACGCGGCCTAGGCGAAGGTCTTCGCCGACGTCGCGCAGGATGTTCGTCAACTGCATGGCGATGCCGAGGTCAATGGCATGCCGCGGAGCGGGATTGCGAAAGCCGATGACGTGGCACATCATCAAGCCAACGACGGAAGCCACGCGGTAGCAGAAGACGCGGAGGGAGGCGAAGTCGGCATACTGCGTGCCATTGAGGTCCATTCGCATGCCTTCGATGAGGTCGAACGGATACTCGCGCGGGATGTTGTAGCGCCTGGCGGTTTCGATGAAGACGCGGAGAATAGGCTCCTCGCTCGATCCCGATTCCCAGGCGACGTTGAGGGCGCGCTCCCAATTGGCAAGCTGGATCGCGCCCACAGCGGTGGAGGGTGCTTCATCCACCAAATCGTCCGTGTGCCGGCAGAACCAGTAGACTGCGTGAGCGGCGCGGGCAAGGTCAGGCGGAAAAAAACGCGTGGCGAAATAGAAGCTCTTCGACCCAACGGCCGTGGCTTCGGCGGCGCGCTGGTAACAGAGTTCCATGGACTCCGGATGAGATGGCACTAAATGGGCAGTCTCTCGCACACCAGATTCTCCGCAATCTTTGATGAACAAAGCACGCCGGGGATTCCAGCGCCAGGATGCGTCCCTGCACCGGCGAAGAAAAGATTGCCGATATCTTCGCTCTCATTGTGAGGACGGAACCAGGCCGATTGCGTGAAAACCGGCTCAAATGAGAAAGCCGCGCCGAGATAGCTGTTTAACTTCGTCTCAAAATCCATCGGCGTGAAGTAGAGCGAAGTCGCCAGATTCGCGTTGAGGCCGGGCAGATACTTCGCATCGAGGAAATCGAGGATTTTCTTCATGTAGCGATCTCCTTCCACGCTCCAATCGGTGCCGCTGCCCAGGTGCGGCACGGGAGAAAGCACATAGAAAGAGTCGCAGCCTTCGGGCGCCATCCCAGGATCGGTGGCCGAGGGACGATGCAGGTATAGCGAGAAATCTTCGCTCAGCAATTTCTTGTTGAAGATATCGTTTAGCAACTCCTGGTACCGCTCACCCAGGATGATCGTGTGATGGGCCACATCCGGGTATTGCTTGCGCGTGCCGAAGTAGGCGACGAAGAGCGACATGCTGTAGCGCATGTTCTCCAGGCGGCGGTCAGTATTCTTCTTCCGCGCGGCGGAGGGGATCATTTTGCGATAGGTGTTGGCGAGGTCGGCATTGCTCACTACGCCGTCGGCGGGGAACACTTCGCCATCGGCGGTTTCAACGCCCCGCACTTTGCGGTCTGGCGTCAGGAGGATTTCCTTCACCGGTTTCGAGAGGTGGATCTTGCCGCCAAGCTCGGTGAACAGTTGCACCAGCGCTTGCACCAGCGCCCCAGTGCCGCCCATCGCGTAATGTACGCCCCATTGCTTTTCGAGGTGATGGATCAGAGCGTAAATCGATGTCGTCTGGAAGGGATTGCCACCCACCAGCAGCGGGTGAAAGCTGAACACGCGACGCAGCATCGGGTCCTTGATGTGCTGCGAAACGAACTTGAAGACCGACTTGTGGGATTCGAGCTTGATCAGATCCGGCGCAATGGGAATCATGTCGGTGAACTTGAGGAACGGTTTGTCGGAAAGCTCGAGAAAGCCTTTCTTGAAAATCGCTTCCGCCTTGGCGATCATGCGGCGATAGCCATCAAGATCGTCCGGCGCGAAGGCGCGAATGCGGCCTTCGATCTCCTCGGTCACGTTGTTGTAGGAAAACGAACGGCCGTCGTGAAACTCAATTTGGTAGAAGGGGTCGACGGGGACGATCTTCACGTAGTCTTCGGTCTTGCGTCCGGCGGCGTGGAAGATCTCGTCGATCAGAAACGGCGCGGTGATCACGGTAGGGCCGGCATCGAAAGTGAAGCCGTCCTGCTGGTACACGTAGGCTCTTCCGCCGGGTTTGTCGCGGGCTTCCAGGATAGTGACGTCGTAGCCGCGGGCTTGCAGGCGGCAAGCGGCGCCAAGGCCGCCAAAACCGCTACCGATGACGAGGATCTGTTTGTTCAGCGTAGGCATGCAAATAGTCGAGGAGTTCCAGGATGCGATGGCGGCCTTCGGCGAATCCGCCAACAAGGTCGCGGGCTGCGTCGATGTGGCTAAAGAAGGGCTGACGGTGCTCCAGGTCTCCGTCCAGAACGTCGTCTGCCAGCTGAAAAGCGCGTCCGAACTCCTGGCCAAACAGCCGGATTCGCTGACGATCTTCGCCGCTTAGCTCCGCACCCGCCATTCCCGCCTCGGCAGCCATCTCAAAAAGCGGGACGGTTTTCATCTCATTCACGGCGGCTCGGGTGCTAATGCCGTCGGAACCGTTGAGGGTGAGGTCGCGCGCCTGACCAGCGATCAAGCCTGCACAATCGAGAGTCTTCAACAGATTTTTTTGGAACTCCACCAACTGCGGCAGAGCGCCTTGCTTCGTGGGGAGTTCAAGCACGGATCGGCAAGCCAGCGCGACCAAACCAAAGGCAGCCAACACGGCATTCGCTTCTCCAAAGCGAACATGCACGGTAGGCTTGCCACGGCGCTCCATTTCGTTATCCATGCAGGGGAGGTCGTCAATCACCAAGGAGGCGCAGTGGAACAATTCGACGGCGGCGGCAGTGCGCAAAACCATGGGTGTCATGTTGCTCAACATCGCCGCTACACGCAGGCTTAGCACCGGGCGGATGCGTTTTCCCGCGCCCAGCGCGGCGTAGCACATTGCTTCCTGAACGTCTCCGCAATCGCCCCCAGGGGTCGCGGCCAGCAGCAATTCCAGTTCGCGCTCCACCGCTACACGTTCCGGCTGGACGACTATGGGGGCCACGGTATGAATATAGTGCATCATTGCCTCGTTGTCGCTCTCTGGGAAACCGAACCGTAAAAAAACTGCCGAGGTGGCAATGCCGCCCGAAGATCGAACTGAAAGCCCAGGCACAGTGTTGCGGCCCGAGGATTCTTAACGCGGAAAGGTCCCCGCATAAAAGGACAGCTTTCCGATCGCTAAACTTGGTAGATGCTCAGTTTAGCAGGATGGGTGCTCAATTTGCGCCGTTTCGGGCCGGGGTAAGTGCCAATGGTCATTACCGCCCCCGGTAGTGCGGCGACAAACGAAGCCTCCGCGAGAACGAACGCTCGACGATGTGCGAGGCGCGGGGCTCAAACTCCGCTAATTCCGTAGGTCTTCAGGCGGTATTGCAGGGTGCGAAGGCTGATGCCGAGTTGAGCAGCGGCGCGAGTGCGGTTTCCGTTCTGGCCGTGGAGGGCGGCAACGATGGCGTCTTTTTCCAGTTCGCGAACGGTCTTGCCGGACGGCGCGGCTTCCGGCACAGCATAGGGGGCATGGATGGCGGCGGCGGACGTGAGCTCTCGGGCTAGAGGAGGAAGGTCGCCGGGGAGCAGCGTGGATTCGCTGAGAATGGCGGCGCGCTCCATGACATTTTCAAGCTCACGGACGTTGCCTGGCCATGCGTAACTCTGGAGGAGCGCCGCCGCTTCGGCGCTTAGCTCGACATCCGGCTTGCCCAGCCTGCGGCGCGCCCGCAAGAAGAAAGTCGAGGCCAGCGGAAGGATGTCGGCGGGCCGGTGCCGCAAAGCCGGCAGCGCGATCGGGAACAGGTTCAAGCGGTAGAAAAGATCTTCGCGGAAACGGCCCTCGCGCACCATCTGGCCGAGGTCCCGATTGGTGGCTGCCACCACGCGGACGTCCACATCAATCTGGCGGCTGCCCCCAACACGTTCGAGCGTACGTTCCTGCAGGACGCGCAAGAGCTTCGCTTGAAGGTTGGCATCAAGCTCCCCAATCTCATCGAGAAAGATCGTGCCTTTATGCGCCCTTTCGAAGCGGCCCTGGTGCTGGGTGGCCGCGCCAGTGATATCGCCTTCTCCATGTGCCGGAGATTTCGCTCTCAATTAGGCTGGGCGTGAGGGCGGCGCAGTTCACGGGCACAAAGACGTGGTTCGCGCGGGCGCTTTGCCGGTGTACGGAGCGCGCGATGAGTTCCTTGCCTGTGCCGCTCTCGCCGCCAATGAGCACTGTGGCTTCAGTGGGTGCCACTTTGGCCACCATTGCCAGCACCTCCAGCATGGCCGGGTCTTTGGCGATCAGTTCTCCCCCAAGGCCGGTAGCCTGTTGCTCCCCCAGCGCTTCGCGTTCTTGCGCCACTTGGCGCTGGTCGAGGGTGCGGCGCACCAGGATGCGGAGTTCATCCGGGCTGGCCAAAGGTTTTCCGAGATAGTCCGCCGCGCCCAGCTTCATCGCCTCGACGGCGGTACTCACCGTGCCGAATCCGGTAATCATGATGACGGCGGTGGCCCGGGAGGTATTACGCGCAACCGACGGGGAGAACCTGCAATGGCCGTCGCCATCAGGCGAACTTCGAGTACGCCGAGGGCCAGGGGAAGCTGCGTGCGCTTGGCCAGTGCGCGATGCATCGCGCACGCGTACCCTGCACATTCGAGCCCGTAAGCCTACGTCGCTTGAGGTACTCGTCTCGAAGCAGCCCGCCTGCAAGCCGGCCGTGGTCGACAATAGGATCGGTCCGCCTTTGGGATCTTGCATTACGAAGCTTCCGTGGGTTTACGGGAATGGCTCTCCTCTGTTTGCGGGATATCAGTTGGCAGGCGCAGCTGGGGCCAGCAATCCGCCCCCGGACCGGTTCCGCAGGATGAGTTCTCCGCCCAGCGCGGCAACCAGTTTGCGGCTGATCGCCAGGCCCAGCCCGGTGCCGGCGGCCTTGGTGGTAAAGAACGGTTCAAAGAGCCGCGCCTGAGCCTCTTCGCTCAGCCCGGGGCCATCGTCCGCAACGGCAATTTCGATGGCGGAACCGACCCACGCCAGCGTTACCTCTACTCTGCCGTCTGCCTGCGCCTCGTTTTTTCGCGCTGGCTCCGCAGGTTGTGCTTCAACGGCATGGCGCGCATTGCGGATGAGGTTGGCGAGAGCTTGTTCAAGAAGGGCGGCATCGGTTGCGAGAATGAGATCGTTCCGCTCGACGTGCAGCTTCGCGGCATTCGAGCGCGCGTCATCATTGATGCGATGCTGAGCCCAGTCCGCTTCCAAGCGTCCGGCGAGTTCGTTCCAGGGAGCTGGCGCGAAACGCGGTTCGGGCACGCGGCCGAAATGGAGTAGATCCTCCACCAACCGCTCCAACCTCGCCGTCTGCTCTACAATTTCCGACGCAAAGCCCCGCTCTCTTGGCGGCACACTCTCTTCCAGTAACTGCCCGAAGCCCTTAATGCTGCCCAGGGGATTCCGGATTTCATGCGCCAGCACGGCCGCCATCTCGCCCAACTGCGCCAGATGCTCGCGCTCGGCTTGCCTGCGCTCCAGACGGGCCGCAATTCCCGCCAGGTGGAACGTATAGGCGGAAAGGGCCATCATCGCCATGGCGATTAGCGTCACCAAGGCGATGCTTTGGGTGGCATAGGCAGTCAGGAAGTCCGCCGCGCTGGCCGCAAAATCCAGCCGTACTACCCGCAAATCGCCTCCCCGATGGACCGGAAACCAAGCGCGCATTACTGCTACCCCGTCGCGCGTAGCCGTTTGGAGCCGGTACAACTCACGCCCGGCATAGATCTCGTTGGCCACCGCGTCCGCGTCTTCCGGGTTGACGATCATGGCATCCACCAGAGACGGTTCGTCTTCATATAGCGCGCCGGCCCAATCCGCAGATTCTTCGCCGGCAGGGAAATCCAGGCTCTCGACGCGTGCCGCGAGAGCCGCCACCTGCCCCCGCAGATAGAGCGCCCGCTGATCCTGCAGCATCTCCAGCGTTCGCCAAACATACACGCCCACGACAAGCGGAAAAATCGCTAGTAACACCACCCACAGCCAGCGTGGCAGCCGGCCGGCCTTGCCGTAGCGCTGGGGCGGGTGGAGACTTGGCGTCACTCGGTTCATGCCGTAATCATGGTATCGGAGCAACGTCTACTTCGTTGCCGGGGAGTGAGCTTCTTCCGCCCGATGCGCCTTTGGAACTTCCCGGGAACCGTCGATGCGCTTTCTGCGGGCGCAGATCCGCGCAATTTTTGCGCACACGCCCGCGCAGATTTTGCGCATCGCGCAAGCCAAAGGTGGCAGGGAGCGGTGCCACGGAAGTCTGGACAATTCCAAGAACAAACGCCCGCTCTCCCCCGGAATGCGGAAGAGCGGGCGCGGTGAGGAAGCGATCTGAGGGGAAACATCCGGCTAGCGCGCGCTAGCCACGCCCGCCGCGTCCACCACGGCTTCCGCCGCCACCACGGTTTCCGCCACTACCGGAGTTACCACCGCCACTGCGGGGATTGGTGCATGTTCCGCAGGTGCCGCTGCCATCGCCGCCGCCGCGCTTGGCGCCATTTCCGGTACCATCCTGCGGACGAGGCCGCGCCTGGCTGCCATCGCGGGCGCCATACTGGCCGCGCCCCTGGCGGTTCACGCTGCCTTGCTGCGTGGTGGGGTTATTGGAAGGAACGAACTGGCTGTAAGCCACCTGCGTCCCGAGGGTGAGTGCCGCCGCGGCGGCCAGAGTCATCAATGTGGTTTTCATGGTGTGAATCCTTTGCTCGAATGAAAGTCGTTACGCCACTATCGAACGCACATGACGTACCAAACACCAAAAGGCTTGATAGCATTGGGTTTTGCCGCTAAGGTCTGAAGTGCCGCCGCGCAGGTCTTGCGTGCCTGGCGTGCAAAGCGCGCAATCGATGCGTGGGGCGAGCCCCGCAATCGGCGGCGCAAGGCAACCGAAGTTGGCCATAGCGGCGCTAGCGGGATTGGATAGCCGATTGCACTACTTTCCGCGCACGGTATGGAGCGCTCGTCATGAAACAGACTCTTATTGCCCTGATCGCGGCGCTGGGCCTCATCCTCTCCACTCTCGCTTTTGAGAAAGATGGCAAGGTGAAGACAGTCACGATTGAGGGAAGCGTAGGGAATGTCTCTTTGGTTGCCGGGCAAGGCATGTGCTTTCTGACAGTGAAGCCTGCGGGCAATGGAAAGCCAGCCAGCAGCGGAACGGAAGCCGAAGCCGAGCAGAAGGTCATTCTCGGCTCCATGCGGTTTTTGATCGACCAGGGCTTCACTCCCCGGGCGGGCGACGCCATTCGGGTGGTCGGCATTCCGATGGCCGATAAGTCGCTGGCCGCCTCCAGGATCGATCTTCCAGAGAGGAAACAATCGGTGCAGTTCCGCGACGAGCAAGGGCGACCGCTTTGGAGCGGGGGGCGACAAGCGGGGCCAATGGAACCGGGCATGGGCGGTGGGCCGGGCATCGGCGGTGGGCGTGGCGGGAGCGGCAGCCGGGGCTCGCGTGGCAGAGGCGGCCGCAATTAGGGAGAGGCAGGGACGGACTACTGGCGAGCGCTAGGGCTCCCTCGCTACAAGATTACGCAACTCTCCCAAGCCCTCTACCCGCACCACGCATTCGTCGCCCGGCTCCAGCCAGCGAGGGGGGGTTTTTGAAAAGCCCACTCCGGCCGGGGTGCCGGTGGAAACCACATCGCCCGGTTCCAACGTCATCACGGCGCTCAAATGGGCGATGAGTTCGGGGATTTTGAAGATCAGTTCGCTGGTGTTCGAATCCTGCATGGTCTCCCCGTTCAGCAGGAGTTCCACCCGCAGGTTGTGCGGATCCTCAATCTCATCCGCTGTCACCAGATAGGGCCCCATCGGGCAGAACGTATCGCAGGTCTTCCCCATCATCCATTGCGAGGTTGCCATCTGAAAGTCGCGAGCGCTTACGTCGTGAACGATGGTGTAGCCCGCTACGTACTCGCGCCAATCGGCGGCCGCGATCCGCTTGCCGCGCTTGCCGATCACGAACGCGAATTCGGCTTCATAATCGGGCTTCGCGGTGTCCTTGGGAATCAGGATCGTGCTATCGGGATCGATGACGCTATTGGCGAATTTCGCGAAGACCGTCGGCACGGTGGGCAGCGGCATCTTCGCTTCCTCGGCGTGGTCTTTGTAGTTCAGCCCAATGAAAATCAACTTCTGCGCGTCCGCAAGAGGCGCCAGCAGCCGCACGCCGCTAAGCGCAACGCCGCCACCCGCGGAAGAATCCTCCAGCGTTTCGCGGACCTTGGCCATGCCGGCCTCGCCCGCCTCCAGAATCTGTTTGACCGAGTGAAAGCCGAGAGAGCCCAGCGAATGCACCCGTTCCCCGTTGAGCACCCCGGCCTGAGCGGGACCTTCCACAGCCTGAAAATTCACGAGTCTCATTGGCGCGTTGCCTCCCCGCACGAGTGGTGACTTCATCATTGTACGCAGCGAATGCCGCTCCCGCTGGCACTGCCGTTCCGGCCCGATGCCGCTAAGCCAGCAGCGCCTCCACTACCTTGCCCTTGCCGTCCTTAGTGACGAATACTGGGCGCTTTTCCACTTCCACCCCGGCATCGGGCGCGATCCCCATCGCGGCAAACAGAGTGGCATGCAGGTCGCTGATGCCGACCGGGTCTTTCACAATGCTGCAGGGCCGATCGCCGGCCGTCTCCCCGTGCAGATAGCCGCCCTTGAAACCACCGCCGAAGACAGCCACACTAACTGCCTCGGTGAAGTGCCGGTGCATGCCGTAGTGCTGCAGGGAGGTCATGCGGTCGGGCTGCTTCACCTGATCCTTCACCTCGTTGCCGGGCTTGCCTTCGGTCATCATGTCGCGGCCGAACTCGGTGGCGATCACGACGAGTGTGCGATCAAGCAGCCCGCGCGCTTCCAGATCGCGGATGAGCTGGGCAATCGGCCGGTCAATGGACGCCTTCATCGCCTTGGCCCGCTCATGCCCGTTCTCATGCGTATCCCAGTGGCGGAAGGGGATGTACTCAGAGGTCACTTCCACGAAGCGCGCCCCGCCTTCGACAAGCCGGCGGGCGAGCAGACAACCGAGGCCGAAACGCCCGGTGTCGTAACGGGCGAACGAATCCTTCGGCTCCAGCGTGAGGTCAAAGGCTTTTGCCGAGGGGGAGCGCAACAGGCGGTCCGCGTTTTCCATGGCCCGCAGCAGACTTTCCCGCTGATGGCCGCTTCCATCCCGCATCATCGGGCTCGCTTCAGCCAACTTCCGGTAGCGCTCGTATCGTTGCGCAAAGCGGTCCGCGCTCATGTGGGCGGGCGCCTGGACGCTGGCCACGGCATCGCGCGGATCAGCGATAAGAAACGGTGCGACATCGCTGCCCAGGATGCCCGCCGTATGGAAGGATTTCAGCGGGTCGCTCTCCGCCCCAATCTCCATATTTTGTCCTACCACCAGGAAGGGCGGCATATCCGGGTTGCGCGGGCCTAGCATCTTCGCCACCCACGCGCCGATGTGCGGCACGGCGATTCCCTGCGGCGGCTCATAGCCGGTATGCCAATGGAACTGATGCCGCGAGTGCAGGATGAAGCCCAGATCCCCGACGCGGTGCGAGCGGATGAGGGTGCCGCGGTCCATCACCTTGCCGATCTCTTCGAGGCCCTGGGAAAGCTGGATGCCGTCCACTACCGTGGGCACCGCCGGAAAGCTGCTGAGCACGCGTTTGCTTTCGAGGCCTGCTTTATAAGGGGTGTAGACTTTGGGGTCGAAGGTCTCCGTTTGCGCCATCCCGCCCGCCATCCAAAGCAGGATCATGCTGTCGGCGCGGGGCGCGGGCTCGCTTCCCGGGGTCAGCCGTTTGACGCCGCTCTGGCCCAGCAGGCGCGGGGCCGGCCCGGCGAGTGCGGCCAGGGCGCCTGCCGCCGATTGCCGCATATAGTCCCGCCGGGTCATGCCACGGAAGAGGTCTCGAAGAAGGTGCTGTTCTTTCATCGCGTGCATCTCTAATTCAGGAACTGGAATTCAGGGCTCACCAGCAGCGCCCAGAAGAGATCTTCGACGCCCGCCGGCTGTGGCGTCGCGCCGCCCAGGATTTCCATGGCCAGCGTCTTCTCCGTTGCAGTGGGCTTTCGTGCAAGCATGTGCAAGTAGAGATAATCCGTCAGCGCTTCACTGTTTGAAAGAGGGCTGGGCAGTGCGGCTGGAGGCTCGCCTTCCAAACGCATGAGTCGGTCATCGTCCGGCTCTTCGGTAAAGACGAAAAAGCGCAGCGCGGGGCTGATGTCGCTTTGGCGGCTTCGCTCGTCGATCAGCGCGCGGCCACGCAGTTTGGAATAAGTGCCAGCGGGTATCGGAAAGCGCAGCCGGGAGGGGATGGCAGCCGCGATCACCGGGGTGTCGCCCTCCTTCTGTTCGAGCTTGCCGGTGGCGGGCGCAAGCGGCACGCTGCCATCCGGCCCCACCAGTTCCAGGTTCGCCCAACCGGCCAGCACGCGCGTGGGGTCGTAACTATCCACGTCTTCAAGCAGCAGCCAGATCTCTTTCGCGCCGTTGATATCGGCCTCCACATTCACCGGTCCGCTGCGCACCATCTTGCTATCGAAACCATTGAGGGGCGCGGGCTTGGCCAGCCCCAGCAACTGTGCCGCGGCCTTTTGCACACGTTGGGAGAGCAACGGGCCGTTGGTGAGTTCGAGAGCTTGCAGCATGGAAGGAACGCCGCTGCGTTCGGTATACACCTGGTCGCGAATGGGGCGGCCGAGGGCACGTGTAAGCGGGTCGCTTTTGCGCCGCCATTCCCGCGTGTAGCGCGCCACCGAATCCGTGCGCGGGCTATTCACCTGCCACGCTCCGCTCACTAGAGAAATGGCATCCTGCATCTGCTCAGCGCTGATGCGACGGGGCAGCGGGCCGCGGAACACATACGCCTTCGCGCTTGCCGCTTCTACCACCGCGGGCATCTGGTAGGCGCGAGAATCGAGGATGTTCTTCAGCAAGTGTCGCAGGTCGTATTGATGCGCCACGAAATCGGAGGCCAGCCAGTCCAGCAGATCCTGATTCCAGGGCTCCGCGTCCATGTCGTCGATCGGCTCCACCAGCCCCCGGCCGAACAGCAGCCGCCAGTAGCGATTGACGATTGTCCTGGCGAAGCGTCCGTTCCGCGGATGCGTGAACCATTTTGCCGCCGCGGCCCGGCGGGATTCGATCGAATCCGCAAACCCCACATCCAGCCCCTCGAACGGAAAGCGCGCCTCGGCGGTCTTGCCCAGCTTCACATCGCAGCGGGTGAGTTCCAACGGCTCTTCGGCAAACATCGCGGCAAGGCCGAACGTGTCGGCCAATTTCCAGCGGTTGACGAAACTATCGTGGCAGGCCGCACACTTCAAATTCATGCCCATGAAGACCTGGGCGGCGTTCTGCGATGCCTGCATCGGGGGCGTCTGGCTGGCGCTCACGACGCCCCGCCAAGTCACCCCGATCAGATAGCCTTCCGCCCCGCGCCCGCCGACGGGGTTCAGCAATTCATCCACCATCACGTTGTAGCGCTTGTTCTGCTTGAGCGAAGCGTAGAGCCACGCTGTGATCGACTTTCGTTCTCCGTGATAGATCACCCCTTCATCGTTGCGCAGCAGATCGTTCCAGAAGCTCATCCAGTGCTCCGCGTAGGCGGTGTCGTCGCGCAGCAGGCGGCTCACCAGCGCTTCGCGTTTGCCGGAGGCGGGGTCGCGCACGAAAGCTTCAAGTTGCTCTGGCGTGGGGGGCAGGCCGATGACATCCATCCAGACACGGCGTGCGAATAGCGCGTCCGGGACGGGGGTAGGCATGGGGAGATTGCGCTCCCTCAGATACGCTTCCACGAAGCGGTCAATCGGATGGGTGGCAGTGCCCTGGGGCAACGGTGGATCGCGTGGCTGGAGCGGCGCAACGCGATCCACCAGGCCCACCGTGCCGTCATATTTCGCGCCTTCGTCGATCCACTGACGTATGATCGCGATGGTTTCGGGGTCCAGCGGCGCTCCGGCGGGTGGCATGCGCATTCCCTGCCGGCCGCTCACCTTTCTCACGAGCAAGCTATCGGCGCCACTGCCGGGAACGATGGCCGCGCCGCTGGCGCCGCCCTGCAACAGATCCGCCCTGGTGTGCAGCTTGAGGCCCGCCTGCGCGCTCGCGCCGGAATGGCAGCCCAGGCACTTCGAGGTGAGCACGGGCTGCACTTCACGCACGAAATCCACCGCGGCGCGGGCTTGCGCAGAGAGGAGTGCGATACCGGGCGCGATGCCCGAAAACAGCAGCACCTGCATCCCAATTCCAGCCGCTACCCGCAAACTCATCATCGTTTCGCACGCCCCACGGAAGATTTCTTTGATTCTATCGCTACGGTGCCCTCGCCTCGATAGGCATGGTGCATCCGATCGTGCGTTTTGCGAATCTCTAAAGCTATGCCGACAGCAACCTGGAATGGAACCGTGATCGCCGAAAGCGACAATACCGTGATGGTGGAAGGAAACCACTATTTTCCGATGGATTCTTTGAAGAAAGACCATTTCCGCGAGAGCCCGCACCACACGGTGTGCGGATGGAAGGGAGATGCCAGCTACTTCGACGTGGTGGTGGGAGAAGACGTGAACCAGAATGCCGCGTGGTACTACGCGGAACCGAAGGACGCAGCGAAACAGATCCGCAATCATGTAGCGTTCTGGAAGGGCGTGAAGGTGAGTTGATCGCGCGGGCTAAGGAATGAAGTCCTTCGCGATGCGCCGCTTTTCGTGTCCGTCCAGAATGTGGACGACACGAATCTTCTTGAGCTTCTGCGGAGACAACTGGCCGATGGGGATGTAAGATCACTTGGCGCCCCATGCGCGAGGCAATACTTCGAAATAGAGATCGCGGAGGCTTGGGCGCCACGTAAACCACGTAGCGTTTGGTGGAGTAATCAATCGCAGCCAGCAGCAGTCGCTCTGGCTTGCTGCGCGCCAAATGGTCATAATCGGGGTCGCGCCAGACATCGAACATCCGCCTTGGCGGCAGGCTCAACAGCAAGCCGCCATATTCGGCGCGGCCAATCCCGGGCCCCACCAGATGCTCATACGGGTCAGTTGAATAGAACGCCATGTCGCTCTCGTTCTGGTGCTCGCCCAGCCAGGTCGTCATCCACGAATAGCGGTCGTCGCGATCCTCGTCAAAGATCACAACCACCGATCCCACTTCGCCGTATACCTTCTCATAGCTGCGCACAAAGATCTGGCGTTGATGCCAGTTGCGAATCGTCTCGCGGATGTCGATGCCGTCGAGGATGGAAGTGACGAACGGCTCGACGCGAGTGCGTTCCTCCGAGAGAATGCTCTTCGCCTTGCTCTTCAGAAACTTGCCGTAATCCTCAATCACCAGATCTTCTGGCGGGTAACTGCAAATGGAACTGCCGTCCAGTTGTTGCGCCCATTCGCCCTTCGTCTTTTCCTTCGGCCGCCGCTTCAATCCGGTTGCCTGAAAGCGCTGTTTATCGCTGCGGCGGCGACGGCGCAATTGCATGCGGCGGGTGTTCAGATAAACGTCGCCGGCGTTCAGGTTTAGCGTCGGCGGGCGGTCCGTTTCTTTCTGCGCCGGATAGCGGTTGGCGGTTTCCCAAAGCCAGTAAGCAAAGTCGTCATCCACCGTGCCGCGCGCCGCCATGGCGAGGTCGAACAAATTGGGCGCGAGCTGCCGGCTGGTGAGAGCGAGGTTCCGCGAGAAGCGTGCAAACAGGCGGCGTTGCCAGCCTTGCACCGCTTCGCCCGTTTCCCGTTCGTACACGGCTTCGGTCTCGCCAAACAACTCGTACTGCACCTTTAGGCGATCTAGCCTGATCGCGTCGAGAGGCTCCATCCTAACCTGCTCATAGCGGGCTTGCAGGAAGGGATGCTCGCTCAGAATTTCGGCTAGACAATCGGGATGAGCGTTGGCCAGATGCAGCCCGTCCCTGCGCAGCACATCCAGCGGTTCTTCCTGAGGAATGGCGAAGGCGCGCCGCACCGGGTTAAGGAGGGCGAAGGAAAGCACGACCGCGGTGGCCGCCTCCGGGTTGGCCCCTTGGAGCTTCCACGCCATGCCCTCGGCCAGAGGCCGCAGCGAGGGGTCCTCCGCGGTGCCGGCGCTCTCACACCAAGCCGAGACGTAACGCTCATAATCCGTGCGGGTGAGGGCGTAGGAATCGGGATAGAGATGCTGGTGATGCGGCCGCTCCGCGACGTCGGGTTCGAGGAAGAGGATTTCCGCGCCGATCTGCAAACCGGTGCGCACGGCTTCAATCAAGGGGTCAGCCGCCTCGATGGGAAGGTAGACGCCGCGATCGGCATCGGCGGGATCTTCATACACGACGATGGAGACTTCCGGCAGCCGCTTCACTGCCGCCAGAATCGTTTCCCGCAGCGTCACCGGCAATTCCACGGCCACCACGCCGGGGAGCCACTCGAGGAGCCGCCGCCTGACTTCCAGCGCGAACTCCATCCGCCCAGGGGCCACCGGCAAAAATCGTAGCGAGCCGGTGAAGAGCGTTTGGGCGAGCGTGTCTGCCATTCTTCCCATGCTACCGGAAGCCGCCCGGGAAACGGCGAAGCGGCAGCTTCGCCATGGGAGCGGGAGCGGCCGGCGCGCCAGACCGCCTGTCGAATCCCCACAAAACCTTTGCCTGTTGAGACGGCGGCGGGAGACGCGGATACTGGTACTTATGTTTTCGCGTTTCGGCTCGTCCCTTCCCCGCCCCGTAACCCGGGCAACGACCTTCGGATTTCTGCTGCTTGGATTTCTCTGCCCGCCCGGAGCGAAGGCGCAGAAGGTGGATCCGGCTCCCTTCGAGACGCTCTCCTACCGGCAGATCGGGCCCGCCATCATGGGCGGCCGCGCGACCGATGTGGAGGGCGTGCCCGGCAATCCCAACATCGTCTATGGAGCCACCGCGGGCAGCGGTTTGCTGAAGACGGAGAACGCGGGGATCACCTGGAAGCCGCTGTTTGAACGCGAAGGGACGCTATCGATCGGGGATATCGCGCTAGATCCGCGCAACCCGGAAGTGATCTGGCTGGGTTCCGGCGAAGCGAACATGCGCAATAGCGTGAGCTTCGGCGATGGCGTCTACAAGTCGCTCGACGGCGGCAAGACCTGGCAGCACATGGGTTTGAAGAAAACCGAGCACATCAGCCGCGTGATGGTGAATCCGCTGGACCCAAATATCGTTTTCGTCGCGGCCGTGGGCCATGCCGCCGCACCGAACGAGGAACGCGGCGTTTTCCGGACGGTGGATGGCGGCAAGAGCTGGGAGAAGGTGCTTTACATCGACGACAAGCACGGAGCCAGCGACCTGGATATCGATCCTGTAAATCCGAACATCGTATATGCGGCGATGTGGCGCTTTGAGCGCCGCGCCTGGACGCACACCTCGGGCAGCGAGCGGGGCGGCGTTTACCGCTCCACCGACGGCGGCAACACCTGGAAGAAACTGGAAAAGGGCCTTCCCAGACTCCTTGGGCGCATCGGCGTGAAGCTTGCCCCCAGCAATCCGAATATCGTCTATGTGGCGGCCGAATCGAAAGAAGGCGTGTTCTTCCGGTCAACCGACCGCGGCGACGAGTTCAAGGAAATCTCAAAGGATCGCAAGATCGTGCAGCGGGGCTTCTACTACGCCGACATCCGCGTCGACCCGCTGAACGAGAACCGCGTCTACACCCTGACCACGCCGCTACAGGTGAGCATCGATGGAGGCAAGAGCTGGACGGATATTTCGCCGAAAACGCACGTCGATTACCACGCCATCTGGATCGACCCAACGAACCCCAAGCGCATCTGGCAGGCGCAGGACGGAGGCTTCGCCGTCTCCTACGACCAGGGCGCGCACTTTGAATACCGCAACAACTTCCCGCTTGGCCAGTTTTACCAGGTGAATGCGGACATGGCGCTGCCCTTTTACAACGTCAGCGGGGGCTTGCAGGATAACGGCACGTGGGTGGGCCCGTCGCGCACGCGCGACCGCGAGGGGATTCTCAACGACGACTGGCGGATGATTGCCTTCGGCGACGGTTTTTACGCCGTGCCTCACCCCGAGAACCCGAATCTTTATCTGGCCGAAGCCCAGGGCGGAGCGTTGCGCCTTGTCAACACGCTGACGGGCTCTTCCATTTCCGTGAGTCCGCAAACCGACGACGATTTTATCGAGAACCTGAAGTATCGGTTCAATTGGAATACGCCTATCGTCGCTTCGCCGCATGGAAAGACAACCGTTTACTTCGGCGCCAACGTTCTCTTCCAAACCAACGATTTTGGGAAGACATGGGAGCCGATCAGCGGCGACCTCACGACAAACAATCGAGAGAAACTCAAGCCCGCCGGCGGGCCGGTGTGGCTCGACAATTCCACGGCGGAAAACAACAACACGATCATCTCGATCGCCGAATCGCCCGTGAAGCGGGGGGTGATCTGGGTGGGAACCGACGACGGCAACGTGCAGGTGAGCGCCGACGGCGGAAAGGCGTGGAAGAATGTCACGGCCAACATCGCGGGCGCGCCCCGGGAGGCGATGGTCTCAAGTGTGGCCCCGTCGCGGGTGGACGCCAACACCGCATACGTTTCCATCGATGCGCACTTCGACGGCGATTTCGGGCCTTACATCTACCGCACCAAAGACGGCGGCTCCACATGGACCAAGCTAAGCGATGGCATTCCCGCGAGCGCCTATGTGCACGTCGTTCGCGAGGATCCCAAGAACGCGGATCTGCTTTACGCCGGCACCGAACTAGGGCTTTACGTCAGTTGGAACGCGGGAACGAACTGGAGCCCACTTTTGCTCAAGAATATGCCAAAAGTGGCAATCCACGATCTGCTAGTGCATCCGCGAGACAACGATCTGATCCTTGGTACGCACGGGCGCAGCGTATTGGTCCTCGACGACATTCGCTTTTTGCAGGAGTTCAAGCCAGAGCAGTTGAGCGCCCCGGCGCATCTGTTCCCCGTTCGCGATACCTTGCGCTACGAGACGCTGTTTACGCGCTATGGTATCGGCGATGGCGTCTATGCGGCACCGAATCCGCCTTACGGCGCGTTGCTCACTCTTCATTTAAAGGAAGACCTGAAGGACGAAGATAAGCTGGCTCTGGAGATCCTCGATTCCGAGGGAAAGAAGATCGCCTCGGTGGGAGACCTGCCTCGCACGAAAGGGATTCACCGCGTTGCGTGGAATCTACAGTTGGATGGCGCCCCTTCGCGCAAACCGCCTTCGCCGGAAGAAGCGGCCAAGAAGCAACCCGAAGGCGGTGAAGTGGTTCCGGGAACCTATACCGTGCGCCTGACTCTTAACGGCACTGCTCAACAACAACCCGTCCGCGTAGCCCTGGACCCGACGCTGCCCCCGGTTCCACCGAGGGAACTGACTGAGCAGAGGGAAATGGCCGACCGCGCATTGGCAATGCAGTCTGCGATGAACGTCACTCTCTTGCGTCTCGACAGCCTGAAACGGCAGATGAAGGATGCGGAGGCGATGGCCCGCGCTCAAGCCAATCCGAACGCCCAACAGATTGGTGAACTGGTGAAGACTTACACCACCGAGGCCGATAAGGTGACCGCCGCTTTCGGCATCCCCACCGACGGCAGCGGATTGGAGCACCCGCCGGGCTACGCGGAAAAGCTGGCGAATCTCGCTTCCACCATCAACGGTTTTATTGGCGCTCCACTGCCGCAACACAAGCAATACTTCGAAGAACTTCGCTCACAGTTTCCGGCGAAGCTCACGCAAGCGAACACGTTCTTTCGACAGACCTTGCCACAGTGGGATGCAGCGCTCCGAAAGCTGGGCGCGCAGGGGCTGACGCCATATCCGGTGTTGCCGGACCCTCAATAAACAAGGGGCGCCGCTACCGGTTCTCCCGCCCGGTTTCCCGCAGCCAATGGCGGAACATCGATGCGCTGCCGACAACGACGGGATCGCTGGTGAGATCTTCGAGAAAGCAGCTCATCTTGCGGCGCCAATTCGGATACTGCCAGGTGCTGCCGGGCAGGTTCTGCTGGTCAAGCTGCTTGGTGAGGTCTTCCTGGTTGAGCTGCAACAGTTTGGATGGGGTGCGGGCAAGATACGCGACGACGGCGTTGTGGAGTTCGCCGGTAAGCTCCGGGATGTCGGCGGCGTGGCGGCTGTAATAGTTGGGCATGAGGCCTTCGGCGAAGAGCGCATCCAGAATGGCCTGCCGCAGCTTGCGGCGCTCGGCCCACTGCTGCTCGTAGACCTCATGCACCGGGAGCAGGCCGGCGTAATCGCGAGCCTCGATATCGCGGCCAATCCAACTGCCCGCGATCGTCGGCAGGTCGTGGGTGGAGGTTGCCACGAGCGCTTCAACGGGGTAGCGTTCGGGCAGGTTCATCTCGCCAGCCTTACCACGTTCGAAGTAAAAGAGGCGGTAGCTGAGGATGCCAAAGCGTTCGAGGGTTTTGCGCGTGGCGGGCTCTACGGTGCCGAGGTCTTCGCCGACAACCAGCACCTGATGGCGGACGCTCTCCAGCGCCAGGATGCGCACGAGGTCTTCAGAGAAATCGCGCACATAGGTTCCCTCATTGGCTTTGAAACCGGCGGGAATCCAATAGAGCCGGAAGAAGCGCATGACATGGTCGATGCGCAAGGCTCCGCCCGCTGTCATATTGCGGCGCAGGGTCTCGCGGAAGAGCTTGTAGCCGGAGCGCCGGTGTTCGAGGAAGTTGGGCGGCGGGAAGCTCCAATCCTGGCCTTCGGGCGAGAAGTCGTCTGGCGGTGCGCCCACGCGGCAACCCGTCACATAATACTCGCGCTGCTTCCAGACATCAGCTCCGCAGTTGTCCGTAGCCAGGGCAAGGTCGTGATAGAGGCCAATCGCCAGTCCGCTGGCTTTCGCAGCCTCACCCGCCTCTTCCAACTGGGTGAAGGCGAGCCACTGTACCCAGGCATAGAAGAGCCGCAGATTTTTGCGGCGCGCGGCGAATGCCTTCACCGCAGGAGATTCGGAATCGCGATACTCCTCCTGCCAATCCTGCCAGATCCAAACGTCCGGGTTGCGGCGATGCTGCACACGGTCGAGCGCACAAAAGGTGGTATAGCCTTCAAGCAGATCGCCCTGCTCCGCCATCCATGCCTCAAAGGCCTTCCCGCGAGCCGAACCACGCTTCCATTCCCCGCGGAAAGCGAGAAAGCTGAGCGCCAGCATCCCGGTCTTCAATTGAGCGATGGCTTCGTAATCGACGAGGTCGTCAAGGCGGAGCCGTTCAATGCGATCCCGCACGGCCGGGTTCGCATACGCTTTTTGCGCTAGCGGCGACGCGTGGAACTCGGGGACGCGCTCCACATCAATGTAGAGAAAATTCTTGAAGTAAGCGCTGATGGGCAAATACGGGCTGGCATTGAAAGGCAACCGATTGGCGATGATATGCAGGGGGTTCAGGGCGACGAAGGACGCCCGCAGCTCCCCGGCCGTCCACTGGCAGAGGGCCTGTAAATCCGTGAAGTCCCCGCAACCCCAATTGCGATGGGAGCGCAGGCCGTAGAGACTGGCGCCGATCCCGGCGAGCTTGCCGTCGCCCGTCAGCTCCGGCGGCTGGTAGGCGCGCTCTGGAGCGACGATCAAGTCGGTTTCCGCGGAAAGCGCGGTATGCCCGGGACGGCCCACGTCCACGCGCATGCGGTGGTATCCGAAGGTACACTCATTGGGGAGCGGGATGCGGCGGCGGCTATAGGAACGATTGCCGATCTGTGCCCGGCCCAAGACTTCCAGCGCGCTTGCGGAGTGGGTGTAGGTTGCCTGGGCTCCGTCTTCCCAGGTGAAGCTCACCAGCAGCGCTTCCTCCTCCAGCGAATCCGGGAGGTTGACCCAGGCGGGCGTCTGCGGGTGTCTTCCCACCACCTCGACAGGGGGAAGCGGATTACTCCACTCCTCGGAGTGCCTGGCCAAAATGGCTGCATTCAACGATTGCAGATTCCCGGAGGCAACACCCAGCGATTCGAGGATTGCGGACACCACTTGCGGCTTGGCCTGATGTTTCTTGCCAAAGATGTCCCAATAAAAAAGGTCAATTCCCCAAAGTTCCGCGGCGGCTTCGAGCGCGGCTGGATAGTCTGTATAGGTCTCGCAGGTCGTTAGGCTGGTAGTCATGAGGGTTCAAATCAGATCTCCCTTATTGTATCGGCCTCGCCGGGAAGGGCCCGGGCGAGGCAATCCGGATTGTGTTAATGCGACGGTTCCCACTCAAAGTAACTGGCATACCCCGCGCCAATGTTGCGCGCGAGCCACAATCGATACTCGCGGCTGGCGGTGCGAGAGATCTCTTTGCGTTGCGGCATTTGCGTGTTCGTGAGGACGCGAAACTCCTCGCCGCCATCCTGCCGTTTCGAGGAACAGACCACTTCGTCGCGATAGTCGCCCAGCAGATCCGCGGACATGACAAAGCGGCAGGGCGAATTGCCCGTAATGGGCTTTTCGCTCTCCAGGCGGAGGATCTGTTTGCCGTCAAAGCGCGCCAGCTCTCCGGTTTCCACATGAATCAGATCCCGCACGGGGCCGCCGGTCCAATTCACGGGCCGATGGCGGTTGGAGAAGGGGCTCATTAGAATCTCTCCGGTAGCGGAAAAAAGCACCGTCTCTTCCGCAGGGTGGCCATCCCGGTTGGTGAGCATTTCGATGCCGGGGAAGGGATTTATATCGGTATCGCCCAACCCGGTGTGGGCATGCCCCCAACGGGGATCGTCCTCGCGATTGAGCTTCCAGTGAAGCTGGCCGGTATCGGCATCCACGAGGTAGGCCCCGGCGTGCGTGTTGCTTTCAACCGCATAGAAGACCTGCCGCTTGTTGGAGCCCGGCAGGATGTGCTTGATGGCGACGATATCCGGATGCAGGCGGTAGATCGACCAGCGCACGCTTCCATCGGAATTCAGGACGGTGGTGCCGTCGAAGATTTCGTCCCTGCCGTCGCCGTCTACATCGGCGATATCGATGTGGTGGGACCCGGAGCCGGAGGTAGGCCCGAAGGAATCAAAGTTCCACAACAGCTTCAAATTGGCGTCGAAGGCATGGAAACGCTCATTCTCGTAGAGGCCCGTCTGGGTAACGAACGAGAGATTCCCGCCATCGAGATTGGCCACCGCCATGTGGATGCGCGTGGAGGTACCGGCGGTATCGGTGGCCATTTCGGGCCACAGC
>JAXHKT010000011.1:0-52227 GCA_034522975.1 Bryobacterales bacterium | reverse complement strand
ACGTATCGCCAGGACCTGCTGAAGCGCATCGCGATCGGCTTGGCCGAGTACCAGAAGCGGCAGGCCGAAGAGCCCAAGAACTGGGGCTACGCGATGTACATGGGGCACATCACCGAGCAGCTTGCTTACGTGCTCGCCGATCTGGGCGATCGCAGTGTGGTGGAAGCCAAGGGCCTCGATTACTGAGTGTGTTCCTCGGATCCGGCGCAGGCGCCGGAACTGAACCCCAACCACCAAGGAGACCGAAACCTATGACGACCTTTACCATCGAAACCGACAACACCATCACCGCCTTCGCGGAGTTGGAGGATGCACTCAACCACCGCGTTGGCGCCAACGAAGGCGCCTTCGCAAGTGAAGACGAACTCGCCAAGCTCTCGGCCGAGTGGCCCATCGGGCGATACGTCGAACTCTGGAACAGCTTCGCGGGTGTGGTGCCCTTCAGCGACCTGAACCCGGTCAAGAAGTTCACGGACCGCAAGACGGCAGTCAGCCGGATCTGGCGCGCCATCCAAGCACTGACGCCCGCCCCCGCGCAACACGCGGCACCCAAGGCGCCCGCCGCGCCGCAGGCGACCACAGAGACCAAGGCCGACCGCAAGGCGCGCACCCCGCGAGAGAACTCGAAGAAGGCCATCGTCCTCGAACTGCTCCGCCGCCCCGATGGCGCCACGATCGCCGACATCATGGCCGCCACGGAATGGCAAGCCCACAGCGTCCGCGGCTTCCTCTCCGGCAGCCTCGCCAAGAAGATGGGACTCACCATCGAAAGCACCAAACGCGCCGACGGCGTACGGATCTACCGCGTCGCCTGAGCCGTCAGTCCGAACCGAATGCCGCCGGTGGGTTACCGGCGGCTTTTCGCTTCTCGTTGCGCTCAACCAGCACCTGCATCCGGGATTCGAGTGCCTCCTCGCGCAGCTTGCATTCCGAAGACCGGACATACGTCCCGTTGATCCGCGTGATGATGCGGTTCTCCAACTCGGCCAACTCCTGGCGCACCTCAGCCAATAGCGCACGGTTCTGCAGCCCGACGTAGGCTCCGATCAATCCGGAGACGAGCCCGATGGCCGGGACGATGACTTGAAGGAGGTTGTCTTCCACGGGAGCCTCTTCAGAATGCGTAGTTCAGCGGACCAATCCGCCAGTCCCAGGCACAGCCCGGGCAATGCGGGATTCCCCGCGCGGATCTCCGCTTCGATCACCGCGATCTCGCGGTGGCAGCGTTCGACTCACGCCGCAATTCCCAATCGTTCGGCAGCCAGATCGCCGAAGGTTCTGCCGTCTCCTTCTAGCACGGCTTGCTTGCCGGAGAACTCTTCCCAGCGCCTGACGATCACGTCGCAGTAGCGTGGTTCGAGTTCAATCACCCGCGCCTGGCGCCCTGCTTTCTCGCAAGCAATCAACGTCGAGCCCGATCCACCAAAGGGATCAAGCACTGTGTCGCGCGTCTTGCTGCTGTTGCGGACAGCACGCTCGACCAACTCGACCGGCTTCATCGTCGGATGCAGGTCGTTCGAGACGGGCTTTTTCACCAGCCACACATCCCCCTGGTCGCGGGCCCCGCACCAGTAGTGGGCGGTGCCTTCCTTCCAGCCGTAGAGGATCGGCTCGTACTGCCGCTGGTAATCGGAGCGCCCCATGGTGAACGTGTTCTTCGCCCAGATGACGAAGGTTGACCAGTGGCCGCCCGCTTCGGTGAATGCCCGGTTAAGTGTGTGCAGCTCCGAGGACGACATGCAGATGTAGATGGCACCCTTGGTCACCGCCAGCAGGTTCGTGCACACATCCCGCAGAAACTGCTCGAAGCCGTCACCGAGATTGTCGTTCGCGATCTTGCGCTTCTTGCCGCGCAGCTTGTCCTTCATCGTGGCGCCGTAGTTCACGTTGTAGGGAGGATCGGTGAAGACCATGTCGGCCAGCCCGCCCTGCCAGCACCTTCTCGATATCGCTGAGCACCGTGGCATCACCACAGAGAGCCGGTGCTCGGCCCAGGATCCACACATCGCCCGGCACGGTGACAGCCGTTTCCGGCGCTTCCGGCGCAGCATCCTCATCCGTGTTGCCGGCCCCTTCCGCAGGCTCATCCGCAAGCAGAGCTTCGAGTTCCTGGTCATCGAAGCCCAGCACCTCTAGGTGGAAATCCACCTCGCGCAAGGCATCGATTTCGACGCGCAGCATGTCCTCATCCCAGCCCGCATTGAGCGCCAGCCGGTTGTCGGCGATCACCAGCGCCCGCCGCTGCGCTTCGGTGAGGTGATCGAGCACGATCACCGGCACCTCCGCGAGCGAGAGCTTCCGCGCCGCCATCAGCCGCGCATGGCCCGCGATCACGACGCCGTCGGCTCCCACAAGAACGGGGTTGGTCCAGCCGAACTCGGCGATCGATGCCGCGATTTGCGCCACTTGCTCGTCGGTGTGGGTGCGCGGATTCCGGGCGTAGGGAATCAGCCGATCCACCGGCCAGCGCTCAATTTGGATCTGGGTGTTCACTGCTTGCCGTAGGGGGCCTGCGCGGGGGTGCCATCGGGATTCGCAAAGTGCGCCAGCACGCCGGCGGCGCCTTGGGCCACGGAAAGACCAACCATGGCCCAGAACTTTCCCTTGCCTGGGAACAGGTCAATGGACGCGTTGATGGCCCTGGGCTGCCAGGGCCAGCATCTGAATCGCAACGTTGACGGAGAATCGCATCTTGGTTAACTCCTGAAAGCGGCTCCAGTAGGGCCGCAACCGCATGTACATTCGCAGTTCGCGAATCATCGGACTCGTCTCCAAAAAAGCGGGCGGCTCCGGAAGCGCGAGCAACCGGAACCGCCCAAGGGTGGCTGCGAGGATAGATAGCGGGTTAGGAAGCCTTGCGGCTCCCGTAAAAGGGCGCCGGACCGTTGTGCTGGATCCGGCGAGAATCGCGTGCTTTGGGGTTGTGCAGTTGCTCCGCGGGAATGCCGCGCGCGGCGGCAACCTGGGAGAGAGTCTGGCCCGTTGCCTCGAGTACGGGCTCCTGGCCAGTGAGATCGGCAAGGCGGCGCAGGATCACGTCGCAGTAGGCCGGGCTCAGTTCGAGCCCGCAGCCCACCCGCCCGTGGACATGCGCTGCCGCAATCGTGGTGCCGCTGCCAAGGAACGGATCGAACACCACGTCCCCGGCATCGGAAAAAGCCTTCACAAAGAACTCAACCAACGCGCGCGGGAACGGCGCCGAGTGCGAGCCCTGCGACGATTCCGTCTTCGCCTCGATCACGTTCGATGGCCTGGCGATGCCTTTGAAGCGGCCATCGCTATCCTCGGCACCCGGACGCCCTGCCGCATTGCCGCGCGCGCCGGTACCGAGCAAGCCACTGCCCGAGGTCGACTTCGGATTGTTCGGCGAGTAGTCGAAGCAATCCTCGGAAACGTGGCCCACGGCAAAGGGATTGAACTTGATCTCGGACTGTCGGCAGAAATGGAACACCGGCTCCCAGGCGTTCTTGAAGCGGTTCGACCATCCGCCCGGCACGCCGTTATCGGTCTTGCGCCAGCAGAACTCATCCACAAAGCGCCAGCCCCACTGCTCCACATGGGCCAGCACCAGCTTCTTAACGTAGAGATGCGCGCTGCCCGTCCTCGGCATGCTCCTTGATGTTCAGGAAGTAGGAACCATCCCGCGCGAGCACGCTTTCGATACTTGATGCCACATCTCGATACCAGCCCACGTACTCGTCCGGAGGAATCGGCTGGAAACCGCTAGCCGGATCGTACTCGCGCTGCGTAGCGTAGGGCGGCGAAGTCACCACCAGGTTCGCCTTGCGCTTGCCGAGCACTCGCCCGATCAACTCGCGGTCGCGGCAATCGCCGCACAGCACCCGGTGTTGGCCCACTAGCCACAGATCGCCAGGCTGCGTGATCGCCTGCGCGGGAGGTTCGGGGATCTCCTCTTCGTCGGCCTGTTCGGCTTCTGGCGTCTCCGGCTCCAGCGATGCCAGGTACGCCTCGATCTCCTTGGTCTCGAACCCAGCCAGCGTCGCATCGAAGCCAGCATCCGCCAAATCCTTCAGCTCGAGAGCGAGCAACTCGTTGTCCCACCCAGCAAGTTCCGATAGCCGGTTGTCCGCAAGCAGGTACGCCCGCCGCTGGTTCTCATCGAGGTGATCGAGCACGATCACCGGAACATCCGTGAGCCCCAACAGTCGAGCTGCCAGTAACCGGCCGTGCCCCGCGATCACGCCCGCCGCGGAATCAACCAAGACCGGGTTGTTGAACCCGAACTCGGCGATCGAAGCCGCGATCTGTGCCACCTGTTCCGGCGAGTGTGTACGCGGGTTCCGCGCATAAGGCACCAGCCGTTCCACCGGCGCAGAGTTCGATCCGCTGTGCGAAGCTCGTCGTCACCGATGTCAACCGACCGTCAACTTGAAATTCCGGCCTAACGCTAGCCTCAGCGTGCAATATGGCCACCCGCTGGTGTGAGGCCCAGGAGGGACCCAGACGTGCATGCGGAATCGGCCTTGGCCGCCGTCTGCCGCGCCGGTTTGGCCACCGGACGGGGCGCCCGCCGGAACGCCCCGCGCACCCACGCGAGGTAGCGTCCACCCAACTGCGGCTTGCGGGTCTTCATCGCACCAGGCACTCGTTCAGGACGGTGAAGAACATCGACTCGGTGCTGAACTCCACACCGTCCTCATCCTTCATCCGCAGCCGACGCAGCTTCCAGCAGCGGCCATGCTCCAGCGTTTCGAGGAAGCTGTAGCGCGTGCCAGCACGGATCGAAGATTGCACCGGACTCGTGCCATCCTCCCGCCGCAGCCAGATGGCCTTGAGATGCCCCTTGCGCCCGTAGGACGGCTTGGCGAAGCCATTGGCCACCAACCGCTGCGCGGTCTCCAACGGACGACACCCGAGGGATTTCCCATCGGAAGCGTAGTACGGGATCTGCGTTGCGGTTGCCATCAGGACACACTCCGGGTGCGGCACGGAAGGGAAGGAGTTTAAAAAGGAGAGTCCCGTCTCTCGGTAGTGGGGGTTGCGGAAGGGCGAGAGGTCCGCGGCCTCTGGGTGAGCGCGGGGCGTGCCTCGACCAAGAACTAGCACGCGGCCTGAGAGGAGGCGTCAAGGAAAAATCAAACGGGAGCGGTACTATTTTTGAAGCTATCCCATCGCCGCGATGGTTCCGCCGCTTTCTCGTGTTCATGGTGACCCGCTGTCCAGTTGGCCTTAATCAGTCCCGGTAAGCGGCAAAGTACTCGTAGAATCATTGCTGGCTGCACGGCAAGTGCGTCAAGAGAAGAAATCCTCCGCCATGATCGCTGGATCTTCCTCTGAATTCAAGTTCCTCCGCGGTAATGTTCCGGGTCACGGGTCGTGCTAGTCAACTCGTTCCCCGGAATCCCGAGATCTCTCCAATAGCGACCTGTCCAGAGTACAGGCGGTTCTCTATGATGAGATTCGCTGAGACATCCACTTCGTAGAACAACCCGTTGGTGCAAATCTTGACCGGGTTCTTGACGAAGTCAACTCCGTCGTGTCTTCCTGACTCTTCCTGGCAGCTGTTGCGCGTTCCATTTCTCTCTCGGATAAGATCCTTCACCTTTCCAATTTCGGTCACCAGCCAAGTCAAACAACATCATCTCCCGGTAGTCCGTGTCGAACCTCAGTTCGGCGAAGCCTGTCGAGGTAAACCCCGAACTGATGGCCTTGATCGCTGTGACGACACAGACTGCCGGAATATACGATGTCACCTTCCACGGATGGTCTCCGGTGTCGATCACGCGGAGAAGCTCAATGCCCGCATCGTGGGCGGCCCTTTTCTTCGCGGTCTCTGTGTACCCCTGAGCAGCAACCATGGCAGCTCGATGTGCACCAACATGAACGAGTCCCATGAACTCTTCAACACCTTTGACGTCCACTGGCTTGGCGTAATCCTTGCAGTCAATCACGATCAGCACCTCGAACTGGCCAATGCGACTTCGGACACTTATGTCAATCTGGCGAGGCTTACCGCGCGCTTGCCGAGAATCTGATCGTTCAGTTTGACCGTTGCATCACCTGCAATCTGGCGTTGGATGCTCGCGACCAGTTCTTCGAATTGTTTCCACTTGGGCTGGTCCATGGATCTTCACCCTCTGTCGATTCCATAGAGTACCGCTTTGGGATTCGCTCCCTGGCCACAATGAAAGAATGATCGAGCTTGCCCTTCCCGCTACTGATGGATGCAACTAACCCCACACGACCTTGCCGATGGAAGCTGCCGTGGGCTTTGCCACAGATGGCACCCATGGTGCCCGCGGGATGGTTTCTGCCTATCTAGGGGACTTCGTTTCTCTCCGGATTGCGATAACAGAGTACAAAACGGGATTGATACCATGGCTACCATGGCTACCACGTGGTGGTGGGATAGGCTACCAAGTCGATGGGATATGGCTTTGGACCCAGTTTGGACCCTGTTTGGAGCTTGGGGGAAGGGAACGAAGACCGTAAGTCTTTGAGAAGTTTGGTGGACCTGGAGGGATTCGAACCCTCGACCTCTTCCATGCCATGGAAGCGCGCTCCCAACTGCGCCACAGGCCCTCTTGGGGGAAGGCTGTACGAAACAGCCTTTTCCGAATATAACATGGTTTGATTGAGCCCCATTTTGATCCACAGGAAAGGACACGGTAAGAACGGATGACACGAGACCAGGCTTGGGAGATCCTCTGCGAATTTGTCCAGAACGACAACCTGCGAAAACATGCGCTGGGCGTGGAGCGGCGTGTATGGAGTTCTACGCCGGTAAGGCGAGGACTGAACAGAAGTGGCGTGTCACCGCACTGCTGCATGACTTCGATTGGGAGATCCACCCGACGCTTGAGGAGCACCCGCACCAGGGGGAGCCGATCCTGAATGAGCGCGGGGTGAGCGACGAAATCCGGCGGGCGATTCTTTCCCATGCCGATTACACCGGGGTCTCGCGCGACACCTCGTTGGAGAAAGCGCTCTATGCCTGCGACGAGCTTTCCGGTTTCCTGACAGCCCTTTCCTACGTGCGGCCGACCAAGAGCATCTTTGAGGTGGAAGTTTCCAGCGTCAAAAAGAAAATGAAGGATAAAGCCTTCGCGCGCAACGTGAACCGCGACGATATCCGCAACGGGGCTGAAGAATTCGGGGTGCCCCTGGAAGAGCACATCCAGAACTGCATCGATGCGATGCGCGAAGCCGCCGACGATTTGGGGCTTCGCGGAACCTGGGTTCCATAGATCCGGACACTCCGGCCAATCCGCCGCCGCTTCGGCGAACGCTCAGCTTCCCGGCCTAGCCGTCGTAACGGATGCGCCACACGACGTTGGCGCCGTCGTCGCTCATCAGCAGGCTGCCATCGGGCATCTGCAAGAGATCCACCGGCCGGCCCCAGACTTCCTTCGAATCCGGATCGAGCAAAAACCCGGTGAGGAAATCGCGTGGCGATCCGGCGGGCTGGCCGCTTGCGTTAAAGGGCACAAAGGCGATGGAATATCCCACGCGCTTTGAACGGTTCCAGGAGCCGTGGTAGGCGAGGAAAATGCCGTTTTTGTATTCCGCGGGGAACATGCTGCCGGTGTAGAAGAGAAAGCCCAGGACCGCGCCGTGGGGTTGCAACGGGACATCGGGCACGAGGGTTTTGGCGACCAGATCGGGGCGCTCGCCCTGGCGGCGGGGGTCCGGGTGGGGGCCGATGTAGGCATAGGGCCAGCCGTAGAAGCCGCCAGGCTTGATGCTGGTGAGATAATCCGGCACAAGATCGTCGCCCAGGGCGTCTCGCTCCTGCACGGCTGCCCACAGCTCACCCGTGATGGGGTTCCACTCCATGCCAATGGGGTTGCGGGTGCCCTCGGCGATGTATTCCTGCCCTGTGCCGTCGGGGTTGTATCGGGTGATGGAGGCGCGCAGCCGGATCTCTCCGGCGTCGACGTTGGAACGCGAGCCGGTTGCCAGGTAGAGCTTTGATTTGTCTTTGCTGAAGAGCAGATTTCGCGTCCAATGACCACCGGCAACGGAGCGGAGGTTTACGATTTCGTCGCCCGGCTGCGGCAGTTCGGGCAGCGGGTGATTGAACTGGCCGGGGGAAGAAAGATCCATCCGGGTTGGGCTGTTCTGGGCGGGGTACAACACCAACTGAGCGAAACCGCTCGCGACGAAATGGCCGGCTGGATCCCCGAAGCGATGGCTTCGCTCAGGATAGCGCTGGACCGCATGAAGTCGCTGCTGGATAGCTTCCCCGATGAGGTGGAACATCTGGGCAATTTTCCGTCGCTTTTTCTGGGCACAGTGAGCGAGGATGGCGGCCTCGAATATTACGACGGCTTGCTCCGCATGGTGGACGCAGAAGGCAATACGGTGGCCGATGGGCTTGACCCCACTCGTTACCATCGCTTTCTGGCAGAGGCCAGCGAAGAGTGGAGCTTCGTCAAATTTCCGTATTACAAGCCGCTGGGATACCCTGGCGGCCGCTATCGGGTGGGTCCGCTGGCTCGTTTGAACGTGGCCGAATATGCGGGCACGCCGCTGGCAGACCGCGAGATGCGTGAGTTTAAGCAGCGCTCTCGCGGGGCGGTGTGCGAGTCTTTCCATTACCACCTGGCACGCGTGATCGAGATGATTCACGCCGCTGAGCGAATGGAAGAGATTTTGGCAGATCCACTGTTGCTGGGGGATGATTTGCGCGCGCGGGCGCTGCCGAACCGGCGCGAAGCGGTGGAAGCGTGTGAAGCGCCACGCGGAACGCTCTTCCACCACTATCAGATTGATCGCGACGGCGTGATGCAGAAGGCGAACCTGCTGATTGCCACCGCGTAAAACAACCAGGCGATGAACATGGCCGTTGAGCAAGCTGCCCGCCGCTTTGTGCAGCCGCGGCAATTGAGCGAGGGCATGCTGAACCGGGTGGAAGCGGCCATCCGCTGCTTCGACCCTTGCCTCTCTTGCTCAACGCACGCGATTGGCGCGATGCCATTGGTGGTGGAACTCCGGGAAGCAGACGGCAATCTGCTGCACCGCGTGGCACGGGAGTAGCGGTGACGGAAGAAACACCCACGCTGGCGCCGGAGCCGACGCTGCTGGTTGCCATTGGCAACCCGTTGCGCGGAGACGACGGGGTGGCCGCAGAGTTCGCGAGGCAGGTGGCCGCGATGTTCAAACAGGAGGCCGCACGGGGCGTTGCGATGAGGCCTCCCTGGCGGATTCTCGAGGTGCATCCGCTTTGTCCTGAACATGCCGCATCCATCGCCTGCTTCGGAGAAGTGATCTTTGTGGACGCAGACCCCGCGACACTGGAACCGAAGCTTCAGCAACTGTGCTCATCCGGCGGGTAAGCCCTCTCCCATTCGCTGAGTCCGGCGGCTGCGCTGCTTCTCGCGGAGGCGCTCTATGGATGGAAAGGCCATGGCTGGCTCCTCCACCTACCCGCCCGCGACTTCACCCCCGGCGCCCCGCTTTCAGGAATCGCGAAGGGCGCATTGGCCGAAGCGGTGGCGCTGGTGTGGGGAATTTGGGGGAGCTAAAGCTGGACTGCTACAGACGGGAAGAGAGGAATCTGTTGAGGGAGCGGAGGGGACGAGCCTTTTAGTGGACGCTTGAGGGGTGGCGCTATCGGGATTGGGTCCAGTTTTGTTCGGCTGGGTATCGGAAGGGGTGTCGGCCTCGCCAGGAAAGGGGATGTGTTCGGTATTTGACGATGTTCACGTTATGTGTACAATCCTCGTCGCGACGGGCGAATTCGAATCTGACCGGAAGATGCTCGACTCGTGAAGCAAATGGTTGAGAGGTCAACGCACTCTGAAGTCACGCCTGCCGTAGAGCGGGTTGTCAATGCTGATTGAAGGTAATCCATTACCACTACCAATTTGCTGAGCAGTGGCAACCGGTGTCTAGACAGCGACAGTCGTTGGTTGAGCCTGCGGTTTCCGTTTACCGAAGGATGTGTGTTTGGGCAGTTGCTTACAGGCCCAGGCAATTGCAGGCCAACCGGCTACATCTCAAAACCCGTCTACAAGGAGACATCGGGACACTGTTGGAGATAATGGGTTCATTTGGTAGCGCTAACGGGATTCGAACCCGTATTTAAGCCTTGAGAGGGCTTCGTCCTAACCCTTAGACGATAGCGCCACGTGGTGCTTCGATTTTAGCACGAGCGGTCTTGGGCGGTATCGGGGAACGGCGGGGGGAAGTGCACGGGGTGGCCGGATTGAGAATCTTTGCATTGGTTGGGCGGAAGCCCGATTTCGCGGCATCTGGTATTCTAGGGCCAAAGCCGATGCAGAATACGGGTTCCACTCTCAAACAGCGGGGCATCCGCCTTACGAAGCAGCGGCAGATCCTGCTCGATATCATCGACAAATCGGGCGCTCACCTGGATGCCGAACAGCTTTTTCGGCTGGCTCAGGAACGGGATCCTAAGCTCAATCGCGTTACCGTGTACCGCACCCTCAAACTGCTCAAGGAAGGGGGGCTGGTGGATGAGCTCGATTTGATGCACTACGCCGGAGATCAGCACTTCTACGAGACCCGGATGAAGCAGGAGCATGCCCACGTGATCTGTATGCAATGCGGACGGGTGGAAGAATATTTCGGGGAGCCGCTGCGGGCGATGCGGAAGCAGATCGAAGAGAATCTCGGCTTCGAAATCCAGGCAGTGCGCACGGAAGTGGGCGGCTATTGCTCCCACTGCCAAACACTTCGGCAGCAGCAGGAAGAAGAATCCTTGCAGAACTCTGGCAGCGCGGCCTCCAGCGCCGGATAGGAACCCGATAGCCGGAATCCGGTAAGAGATCCGAATCGCAGCTTTCCCCCGCCAAGATTCGTTACAATGCGGACACGCTCATGCCCGCACCTCCGCCACCACCCGCAGACCGGGAACCCTCCCCCCACTCTGGATCGGCCGCGACGGATGCGCCCTCGGCGGGTTTCGAGGTGGTGCATCCTTCGGGCAAACGGACCCGCGTGCCGTTGGACCACTTTCCCTTCCGGCTGGGCCGGCAGTCCGACAACGAACTGCAACTGCGGGATAGCCGCATCTCGCGCAATCATGCGGAGATCCGGCAGGAGCAGGGGAAGTATGTGTTACACGACCTGCGCAGCAGCCACGGCAGTTTCGTGAACGGTTCGCGCGTGGAGACGACAACCCTGCAGCATGGGGACACGATCGATTTTGGATTCGACGATTCCTACCGTTTGCAGTTTCAGTTGGAAGGCCGCGAAATCAGCCGGCTGTTGCACCGTCTGGAACCGGGGGCCAGCGAGTCGGGGCAGGAAGCGGCGAATCTGAACAAGCTCACGGTGCTGCTGGAGGTGGCGCGGACTCTGCAAAGTTCGCTAGGCGTGGAAGAGGTGCTCACCTCGGTGGTGGATGCGGCGCTATCGGTGACGGGAAGCGAGCGTGGCTTTCTGCTGCTGATGAATGGCGACCAGTTGGACGTCAAGGTGGCCAGGACACGCGAGGGCCGGCACCTGGGCAGGGAGGAACTGCGTGTTCCCACAACGCTCGTCCTCAAAGAGCTAAAGCAGCGTCGCGAATTGCTGACGATGAGCTTCGACCCCGGCGCCGAGGGCTTCGACCCTCAGCAGACCATCGCCGCGCTCGATTTGCGGACCGTCATCTGTATTCCCCTGATCAAGATGAGCGCGGGCGCGGCGCCAAAGGAGACGATGGTGCTGGCCACGCAGCACCAGACGGTGGGCGTTCTGTATCTGGATTCGCGGGAACTGGGAATTCGGCTGACGGTATCGGACCGGGAGCTGCTGCAGACGCTCGCGCTGGAAGCGTCGAACGTGATTGAGAACGCGCGACTGCTCGAAGACGAGCGCCGCAACCGGAAGATCCAGGAGGAACTGGACATCGCCCGGAATATCCAGCAAAGCCTTCTGCCGCGCAGCCTGCCGGAAACGGGATGGTTCCGGGCGGCGGGCATGTCGATCCCATCGCAGAACGTGGCCGGCGACTACTTCGACGTGCGCCAGACCGATCCGGGCCGTTTCGTGAACATCATTGTCGACGTCTCGGGCAAAGGGGTGAGTTCGGCGCTGCTGGCCAGCCTGCTCCAGGGAATTTTTATCGCCGCATCGAGCGACCCCGTCGGGTTGCCCGCGCTGCTGAGCCGCACGAACGAGTTTCTCGTGGACCGCACGGAAGGCGAGAAATTCGCGACGATGTTTTACTGCATTCTGGAGCGGGACGGTTTGCTGCATTGGACCAATTGCGGGCATTGCGCGGCCATCCACGTGCGCCTGGGCCAAAAGTACGATTTACTTCGACCCACCAGCCTGCCGCTGGGAATGATGCCCGATGTGGAGTTTGAGGTATGCAGCCTGCGAATGGAGCCGGGGGACAAACTCTGCCTTTATTCCGACGGGCTATCGGAAGCGCACCTTCCACCGGGAGAATCGGGTAAATTTCATTTCTACGGCGAGGAGAGAATTGTCGAGATTATCCGTGCGCATGAGCGGGAAGAGCCAAAGGCAATCCAGCAGGCGCTGCTTAAGGATGTGCAGGAATTTCTCGGCGGCGCGGACCAGACCGACGATGTGACGATGCTTGTTTTCGAGTATGCCAGCGCGGGCACGACAACCCAATAGGGGCTGCGGAACGGGATATGATCGCTCAGTTGGTGTTGCTGTAACGGCGCAGCACGGCAAGCACGCGGCCCTGGATTTCGAGGTCGTCGAGCGAGACGTTGATCGGGCGCATGTCGGAGTTGGCTGGCTGCAGGCGGGCGCGGCCGGGGCCGTCGGAATAGAAGCGCTTTAACGTTGTCTCCATCCCCTCCACCAGCGCCACAACGATATCGCCGTCCTTCACGGTGGCGGATCGTTCCACCAGCACATAGTCTCCGTTGCAAATGTGATCTTCGATCATCGATTCGCCGCGCACGCGCAGGGCGTAGAGATTCTCGTTGTTTATAAAGTCGGAGAGCACCAGGCAATCTGGCATGGTTGGCGTCTCCACGGGTACCCCCGCGGCGATTTGCCCCAATAGCGGAATGCTCAACGTGCTCTCATTCATGTTCATGCTGCGCGAGAGTTCCTGAAAGTAGCGGGGGGCCAGCTCCAGGGAGCGGCTCTGGTTGTAAGCGCGCCGCAAATACTGTTTCTGTTCGAGGGCGGAAATGTGTTTGTGTACCGTGGCCAAGGAGGCCAGTTCGAGCGCCTTGCCAATTTCTTCATAGCTGGGGCTGTAGCCGTGCCCCTGGATGTACTCCGCGATGAAATCGAGCACTTCTTTTTGCCGTTTGGTAAGCGCCATAGGATGTCCCTCTCCGGAAATGCGTTTTTTCCACGATAGGCGAATAAATGCCGAAGGTCAAGAAAAAAAGGCGAAACCGGATTTCTCTCTCTGAATGAAGCGAGATAGCAGGGCGAGAAGGATCGTTTAGTTGCGGCTCATGCCGCACATGCCGGGAGTGGCGCAGACGCCGCCGCTGGGGCACATGGGGGAAGCGGGGGCGTTACGGGAGGCACCGCTATGAGCGGAAAAACTCGACAGTTTCTTCTCAAGCCGTCGGCTGCCGCAGGAGGGGCAAGCGACGTCATCGCCCGCCTGAGTGGCGCGCACGATCTTCTCAAAATCGGAGCCGCACTGGTTGCAAACGTATTCGCGAATGGGCATGGCGATGGTATTCTCCCGCGTGGGGCCAGCCCTAAGGGCTGCCCGCAATCTCTAAGGCTATTCTATCCAGGAAATCTCTGGCGATGCGGCTGCTACCGGGGTGGTTGTTGACGAAGGCGCTGAAGGCGAATGTCTTTCCCGAACGGGTGGTGGCATAGCCGGAGAGAGCACTGACGCCGCGAAGGGAACCGGTTTTCGCGCGGATGGAGGAAGCGAGCGGGCTGTCGCCAAAGCGCCGTTCGAGGGTGCCATCGCGACCGCCCACGGGGAGGGATTCGAGCCAGATTTGGCGATGGGGTCCGCGCCACATCGAACGGAGGAGTTGCACGGTGGCTTGGGGGCTGACCAGATTGAGGCGGGCCAAACCGCTGGCGTCGGCAATCGACACCGCATCCGGGGCGATGCCGATCCCGGCAAGAAAATTCCTCAATTCACGAAGACCCTGCTCTCTGGAGCCCGTGCCGCCGCTGGCGTGAGCAACCTCCAGCAGAAGCATTTCCGCAAAGAGATTCATACTCTCTTTATTCACCGTATGGACGATTTCCGCCACTGGCGGCGACTGGTGCCGGGCAAGCACGGCAAGCGAATCGGCAGGAGGCGAGCCGCTAGCGGCACCGGCAAGCTGGTGGCGCGCCCTGGCCCCGCCGGAGACACGAACGCCGCGGCGCAGGAGGGCATCGCGCAGATAGCGGGCGGCATAGAGAGCCGGGTCGTCGATTGCCACCTTGCCTTTCCAGGCGCTGGCGCGTGGCGCGATGCCGCCTCTCAGAATCAGTTGCTGCCCTGGGGCGCGCTCCCATTCGATTCGGCTCCCGGGCTTGGCCGTGGTAACGGCGCGATTGAGGATGTCGTAGTAGGGTAGCGCGGGCCGGATGCTTACGGTGGCCGGTTCGCCCACGACCGCCGCTGGAGCGACGGTGATCTCAATGAGGTTGTCGTTGACGCTGAGGGCGCTCACCGGGGCGCCGTAACCGTAGAGTGCATCGTCCTGCGCCCAGCCTTCGTGGAAGGGTTCCCAGACGTACTTGCTATCGTCGCCAATGACGTCGCCATCGATTTGGCGGATCCCACGGGTTAGCAGCTCATCGGCCAGCTCTTCCAAGGCCGGGATGGGATAGTCGCGCAGATCTTCCGTTTCTATGGAGTAGGGGAAGCGCCGGGAACTCATCGAAGGGTCTCCGCCGCCTTGCAAAATCAGGTTGCCGCGCAGAACGCCACTCGGCTCATCGAAGGAGCCGCCGGCCAGCACCTGGGTGCTCACGCGATGCTCCGGACCCAGACGGTGCAGGGCCAGCGCGGTGGAATAGAGCTTCACATTGGAAGCTGGGACAAAAAGGTAGGCGGCGTTTTCAGAAGCGATCGTCTCGCCGGAAACCGCGTCTACCACGGCGAGACCGGCAAAGGCGCGGGTGGGGAGCGTTTCCCGCCTCCACAACTTGCTCAAGCGGGCCGGGAGGCTGAGTGACTTGGACGGGCCTCGCCGCGGGGTTTCGAGTTGCTGGGCGGCGAGGCCCAGGCCGGGCGGCGAGAGAGGCAAGAGGAGAAGGCAGCCCAGCAGCACCAGGAAGGGAAGAAAGCCGAGGGAGCGCCGCGTTAGAAATGGCATTCTGCTATTGTGCCGAACCCATGAGGCGGCTTTCCAGCCAGAGGAGGATCACCAGAATGGCGACCACAACCGAACCGGCAATGGGCAGGCCCATGACGATGCGGATGCCGAACTCCCCGGCGAAGTGCCCCAGGCTAAACGGCGCCAGCAATCCGCCAAGAAGTCCGATGGCAAAAACACCGTTCATCACGCCGGCATGATAGTAAGGGAAGCGCTGTGCGATGCGTTCGAGCGACACGGGAAAGACGGGAGAAAAGCCGAGGCCGACAAGCGATATGCCGAAGAACGCGCCAAAGAGATTGTTGGTGGAAAGCAACATCAGGCAGCCAAACACCGAAAGGGTGAGCCCGCTAAGCAGCACGCGGTTGCGGCGGGCGCGTCCGCGCAGAGCCTGCGTGGCGGTGCGTCCGGCGAGCAGCGCGAATGCGAAAGCGGCGAGCGCGTAGATTGCCACGGCGGGGCTTACCCCCAGGCGCTGAATAAGGAAGACGGGGAGCCAGCCGAGCAGAGCCACTTCATTGCCTAGCTGAAAGAAGAGAAGTAGAGAGAGGAGCACGGTGGCGGGATTCCGGAAGTCCGCCAGCGCTTCCTTAAAGGTCCGTGGCTGAAGCATGGAGGAAGGGGCCGAGGCGATCCTAGCGCGATACCTTCCGCCACGCAGCGCGGCAACGGCGATCAGCGCTGGAACCACGCCCAGCGCCAGCAAAGCGAGCGAACCCGTAGGGATCACCAGGAGAGCGACACCGAATGGCGACGCAAAGGCCCCGGCCAAGGCAACCAACCCGAACAGCGGAAAGGCGGCGGAAGTGTTGAAGCGGTAAACCGCGCCAATCTCGTGGAAGATCATCACGACAAGCGTGCCAAGCGCAATCCCCAGAGAGAGAGCGCCCGCCAGTTGCCATTCAATCGGATAAGGAGGAGCCAGAAGCCCGAAGAGCGAGACCGCCACGATGGAAAACAGGCAGCCGGGCAGCGGACCCAGGAGCAGCCTCGGGTAACGGGGAGCGGCAAGGACGCTGACGAAGTTGCCCAGTACGAAGCCCAGAGCGGCCGCCAGAAAGTGATTGCCCGCATCATGAAACGCTTCCAGGCGGTGGTAGCCCCAGACGGGCAGGACACTGCCCAGCAGGCTGAGCAGCGCGCCCAGCAGGAACACCGCCCCTAGCAGGGTCTTGGCGGGGGTCTCCGGCGGCGGAATAGAGGAGATGGGTGCCACAGAGGGCGCCTCGACCACGGCAGCAGGCACAGTTGGTATTTTATCCGATTGGAGATGGGAGAAAGAGGTCGCATTTGCCCGTGCGAGGGGAGCCAGCGGGGGAAGGGCGCGAAAGGTGCGGATGTTAGACTCTAGGGCATGCCGTTGACGACTTGGGAGCAAATCCCCCTTGAAGAGATGAATCCGCTGGTTGCACGCAAGGTGCTGCATGGCGTTCAGATGACCGTGGCCCAGGTGATCCTAAAGGCGGGCGCGGAGGTGCCGGAGCATCATCACCATCATGAGCAGACATCCATTCTGCAGACGGGCAAGCTGGTTTTTCATATGGAAGGCGGGGAAGTGACGCTGCTTCCGGGGTCGATTCTGAACATCCCCCCGCACGTGCCGCACCGCGTGGTAGCAATAGAAGATAGCGTCGCCATCGACGTTTTCTCGCCTACGCGGGACGATTGGCAACGGGGCGACGACGCCTATCTGCGGAAGGGCTGAAGCTACATTCCCCAAAGGCGGTTTAGCCACGCAAGAAACTGTGCCTTCCAGACATGAAGAGCGGGTTCGCGCTCCCAATTTTCCATGCCGTGGCCGGCCCCTGGCAGTACGAACAGCTCACAGGTCGCCCGGGCCTTGCGCATGGCCCGGCACATTTCCTCGGATTGGGCGAGGGGTACGCCGCCGTCCGCTTCGCCGTGGATCAGAAAATAGGGCGGCATTGCCGGGTGAACGTGGTTGACCGGGGAAGCGGCGCGGATGCGGGGAAGGGTGAAATCGTCGATTCTGGAAACTCCCAGGAACTGCCCGGCGTTCTTTCGCACAGCGCCATCGACGGCCAGCCAATTTTCGAAGTTGTGAATGCCGTAGAAGGACACCACACCCGAGAGCCTCGCCTCGTCGAGCGCGCCCGCCAGCGACACGAGATGGCCACCCGAGGATTCCCCCGCCAGTACGATGCGATTGGGGTCGATATGGAACTCCCCGGCGTGCGCGTGAACCCAGGCGATGGCCGCCTGTACGTCCTCCAAAGCGGCGGGGTATGGATGGGCGGGAGCCAGGCGATGGTCAATGCTGAACCAGGCGTAGCCTGAATCCTCGAGCAAAGCGAGCAGAGGATTGACGTAGGTGCGGCGGTCGCCCGCTTCCCAACCGCCGCCGTGAACGACAATGACTGCAGGCACGGAGTCGCCTGTAATCGGATAGCTTGCATCGAGCACGAGGGGTTGCGCTGGGGTGCCGGCGAAAGGGATCTGGTTGCGGTGGAGCCGAGGCTGCCGGGGGGCGGCCTGCGCTGCGTGGAAGAAAGCGATTGCGGCGAGCGCAACGACGAGGATTCGGCGGCTGCGCAAAGCGATGTTGGCGAAGGAATGCACCTATCGTTGATAGCGCTGGTGGCGGTGGCAGGTCAAACCAGGGCGGTAAATGGGCGTAGGGAGCGACGATCGTCGGCAGCCATACTCGATTTACTACTCTCAATAAGAGCCAGAGTGGGAATCCGGCGAAAGAGGATGGCATTGGCGCGGGCAGTCTAGAAGGAGCTATATTTTCGTATACTTTCTGGCCAAATCGGAACATTTATTTCACTTTCTGTTTTCGATTGAGCCAGCATCATCGGGGTAGATGTAGAAAAAGATCCCAGTACCATCAAAACGTATAGTACTTGTTAACTTTTTGTGGCATAACTAGGAAGACGGGAGTGGTGCGGGCTCTCCGTGCCCTGCCCGGAAGGCCCGGCCGCGGTTTCGCAGGTTAGGAAGGCAACGCTCATGCGCACTCATCGACTTTCACTCGCCTTGTTCTTTCTCGCACTCGCCCTTGGATCGATTCAGGCACCTTTCCTGCTGGCCCAAAATGCCGGCGACGGCGGGGTGGCGCAACGGGTTGGAGTTCCCGTGGACGGAGGCTACACGGAAACAACGGCACGGTGGCTGCCAACCGTGCGCTACCTGGAGAGCGAGATTCGCGGCACCCGCTTCACCCTGACGCCCGTTCCGGCAGACAAACTGCTGGCCAGCGTGCAGAGGGGTGAAGTGGAGTTCGCGATTGTACCGCCAGGCCGCTACCCGGCGCTGGAACTGCACGCGTACGCTTCGGCGATCGCATCCGCGGCGACGCAGGGGATCGATGGCGAGACGGTGGCCTTGGTGCGCGGCTCCCTGCTGGCGCTAAAAGACCGTACCGATCTCACCGGCATCGCTTCAGCGAAAGGGAAGAAAGTGCTGGCTTTGGGAGCCGATTCGCTAGCGGGCTGGATTGGCCCATCGGTGAGGCTGCGGGCGGCGGGGATCGACCCGGAAGCCGACCTTCCGGATCTCCGCTTCGCCAACGATGCCAACACGGTGTTCGACGCGCTCAATTCGGGCGTGGTGGACATCGCCGCGTTAGGCAATGGGGAATTGATCGCCGCCATGCGGCGCGGGAAGATCAAGCTGGCGGATTACCGGGTGCTACAGGAGAGCACCAGCACGCCCATGGATGCCAAGGCGGAGCAGGGAAGCACCCCTGCGTTTCCGATGGAAGCGTTCGTGAAATCGGCCAGCGCCTCTAACGCGCTGGCACAGAAGGTGGCCGACGCGCTTTATCGGATGAATGCATCGAACGGAGCGGGCAAATCGGCGATGCAAGCCGCGGGCAACTTTGGCTGGACGGTGCCGCAGAACTACGCGGCGGTGGCGGCTGATTTGCGGGCGGCGGGCCTGGACCCCGAACTCGCCGATGGCGGATCTCGGGCAGAGGAAAGCTTCTTCAACTCCAAATATTGGCCGATCACCATCGGATTCCTGGTGGCGATTATTGCGACGATCTCCGCCGTGCTGCAATACCGGCGCATGCGGGCGCATGTGAAGACCACCGAGGAGACGCTGGACGCCGCCAAGCAGGATCTCGCGCAATCTCAACAGGCGCTCACGCGGTCAGGCGAGATCCGGGCAAGCCTGCTTTCCAATTTCCGCCAGGACTTTCGAACGCCGCTTTCGGCCCTGCTCGAAATCTCCCGGCTGCTGCGTACCACGCAATTGAGTTCCGCCCAGGCCGAGTATGTGAACGCGATTCGCGAGATGGCCCACAACCTGATGGGAAGCATCGGCAACGTCACAGATTTCGCCAGTCTCGAAGCGGGCGCGCTGCGTACCGAGAAGCGGGACTTCGACTTGATGGAAGTGGTGGACAACGCGGTATTGAACGTCTATGAGCAAATGGGCGAGCACTTTGCGGAGCTCTCCGTGCAGGTGGATACGCAGGTCTACCGATGGTTGAACGGCGACCCCGGGCGCTTGCGCCAGGTGTTGCAGAACCTGCTGCACAATGCGATGAAGTTCACGCGATCCGGCGATGTGCTGCTGCACATCAGCCGGGAAGAGGACCAGCCGGAAGCGGCGTCGGTACGCTTTACGGTGATCGATACCGGCGTGGGCATGGATGCAAAGCAGGTGAAGAAGGTCTTTGAACCGTACGTGGTGGAACCGCGCGGCAAGCAGACGTCGCGGGGCCTGGGGCTGCCCTTGTGCAAGCGGCTGGTGGAATTGCTGGGCGGCAAGATTAGCGCCGATAGCGCTTCCGGCAAGGGTTCGCAGTTCAGCTTTGTGCTGCCGTTCCGCAAGCAGGCGCAGGCGGCCGTGATGCTGGACGACGACGTCAGCCGCATCAAGGAGAGCCGCATTCTGCTGATTGGCGGAAGGGAAATCGCAAGGCGCATTCTGCAGTACTACCTGCATAGCTGGGGGGCGCAGGTGGTCTATGCGGACCGCTTCGAATCGTCCCTGGACGTGATGCGCGCGGAGGCCGAAAACGGCCAGAAATTCGATGCTGTTCTTTGCCCCGCGTTTGTCGCGGACCGCAATGCGGTGGAGCTGGTGGCCACGGTGCGCGACCATCCGGAACTCGACGGAATTCCCTTCGTGGTAATCGCCTCCAGGCAGGAATGCGAAGCGTTACCGCAACTCGAACAACTTGCCGGGTTGATCCGGATTGAGCGCCCGGTGCGGCGCGGCGACCTGGTGATCAAGATGGGGGAGGCGCTTCGCCTAGAAGTGCCAGACCGGCTTTGGAAAGACCCTTCCGATTACGATCGCGAGGAGATCTACAAGCTCGATATCGAGTTTTCCGATTCCAAGATCAAGCGCGGCAGCATCCTGGTGGCGGATTCGAACCCGATCCATCAGAGAGCCGTGGCGCTGGTGCTGGACCGCATGGGATACAACGTCGACACCACGATCAGCGTGGCGGAGACGGCAAAGCGCCTGCAATCGCAGCGCTACGATCTGGCGTTCCTCGAAACCCGGCTCACCGACGGCGACACCTTCAAACTGGTGGGCGAACTGCGAGGCCGCGAGAACAAAGCCATGCGGGTGCCGATTATCGGCATGCTGGCGGAAGCGCAAGACGGCGAGCGGGAACACTGCCTGCTCTCCGGCATGGACGATTCCATGCTCAAGCCCCTCGATATGGAGACAATCGCCCGCACCATCCGCCGCTGGACACGCAAACAGCCCCAGCGGCAAAACGCCGTCGACGCGGAAATGCTGCAGCGGGAGCTCTCCGCCTGAAGCGGAAGCGCGCCGAAGCGGTTCTCAGTGCGGACGCCGGCGGCCCTATCTTGGATTGGCGGAAAGCAAGCCCGGCTGGGGCAGCGGGATGTCGCCGCGTATCTCGCGGAGCCGCCGGGTTCGCATGTCGCCGAGCCATTCATCGCGGTAGCGGCGGTTGAGATCGATGGTGGCGAAGGCCACGGTCCCATTCTCAGGAGCCGTGGCGATCACATCCCCGTCGGGGTTCATCACGTAGGTGGGATGGCCGTAGCCCGAGGCGGCCAGGAAGACTCCGTTCTCAAGGGCCCGCGCCACGGCCAACTGCTCAGGACCACCCCAGATGGGCATCAGGATGAGTTCGGCCCCCTGCGCGGCAAGGGCTCGGGCGGGGTCGGGAAAAAAGACGTCGTAACAAATCATCATTCCCACCCGGCCAAAATCGGTATTGAAAACCGGGAAACTATCGCCGGGGGTGATCCCTCCTTCCAGCTCTTCGCGAGGCAGATAGACCTTTCGATACTTGCCCACCAGGCTGCCATTCCGGTCGAAGAGAACGGAGGTGTTATAGACGGCGTCTCCTTCGCGCTCATAGATACCCGCGGCCAGATAGGCCTTCTTCTCTTCCGCGAGCCGCCCGAGGAATTCCGTGACCGGGCCGGGTACCGGGGTGGCGACATCAAGATAGGTGAGTCCCGTTCCCACTACTGTTACGCCCTCCGGCAATAGGATGATGTCCGCCCCGTCTGGCACCCGTTCGCGGACGATGCCGGCGAAGGCGGCTAGGCTGGATTCTTTTGTCCCCGTGTTGCGCGGCCATAGGTTGACGCTGGCCACACGGACGTTGCGGGGCTGTGGCGCGGGAACATTGGTGAAGGAGATGGCGTCCCACCAGACGGTGCCCAGCGGGGCCTGCAGGAGGAAGAACTGCAATCGCGCGGCCTTGGCGTCGCGGGGAGCTTGGACGATGCTTTGGAGGCGAGTCCACTCGCCGTCGCGGGTCGCCCAGGCGGCATACTCCGGCTGGCCTTTGCGTTTGCCGCTGGCAGCCGCGGCCTTGGCGTCGTCGTCGCTGCCGCGCCAATCGATGCGGGCCACCACTTGCCAATTCTCCGCTTCCACCCCTCTGGCCCGATAGCTGGCTTCCAGGCGATACCAGTTGCCGGGGACGATGCCGGCCAATTCACGCTCCCAGCCTCCGTAAGCGGCGGGATTGCCGTCGCCCGAAACCGCCAACGCACCGGGCTCGCCGAGGTTCGTGGCGGCATCGACATAGACCCGGGGCATCGTTTCGGCGCGCTGGCTCCACGTCCGCCAGCCCGCGGGAGCGCTCTCGCCGGGGGAGAATGCGGATTGCGAGAACGGCAAATCCTGTGCGGCGATCGATGCCCCAAGAACGATAGCCAGCGGTACGATGAACTTCGAGAATCTCATTCTCTGCCCCCTGCGCGCCGCACTGGATTGCACGGCTGTATCGATTGCCCCATTCTCTCCCTAAACAGCCGGGGAAAGAAAGGGCGGCCTACGGCTAGCCGCGCGCCGCCGCGTATTGACTCACGCGCGGCGAAATCGATCTTCCCCTGCCAAAGCCAAGGATCGGCGTGCGGCGACGTAGCTATAATGCAGGGAGTTCCCGGCACCAAATTTATGCCCGCCAAGCAACGCGCCATTGACTCCACTAGCCTGGCATTTGCTCTGGTCTGCGTGATCTGGGCCGTCTTCGCCGTGGATGCGCTGTTCCCGGTTCTCGGCTTACACCGCTATGGCATTCATCCGCGCACGCTCTTCGGGCTGGCGGGCATTCTGTTCGCGCCGCTGCTGCACGCGGGGCTATATCACGTGGCGGTGAATACGGTGCCACTCTTTGTGATGCTGGTGTTACTGCACGTGCAGAGCGCGAAGCGGGCAGGGGGCGCGCTGGTGCAGATCTGGCTGCTCACCGGGCTGGGCTCCTGGCTGATCGGGCGGAGCGGCTTCATCCACATCGGGGCAAGCGGCCTCGTCTACGGTTTGCTCACTTACCTGATCGCCGCGGGCTTCTACCAGCGGGATTGGAAGTCGATCCTGATTGGCGGCGTGGTGCTGTTTTCCTATGGCGGCCTGCTGTGGCGGATCCTGCCCACCTATTGGTTCATCTCCTGGGAAGCGCATCTATGTGGCGCGGTTGCCGGAGTGCTGGTGGCTTCGTGGACGCGGCGCAAGTGAGCGTGATTGCCGCGGGCTGAACGGGCGGGTTTCGGGCGATATACTGCGGGCAGGAGTCTGCCGAATGAACCCCTCCACCGGTCTGCCGCACGCCGCCGATTCCGGCCTCAGCGCCTTTCAGTGGGAAACCCAGCCCGACGCCGAAGCCTGGCTTCGTTTTGTCGTGGAGGGATTTCTTGAACAGGCGCCTTTCGCACAATCGCTTGCCGGGCGGATGGAGCGGGAAACCGCCACGCGCTTCTTCGATTGGATTGACCACATCCGCCTGCCGCGCGCATCCGTGGACCTGGGGATGCTGTCGAACCTCGGCTTCGTGCAGGATAGCCGCGTCCGGACCGCGTGCTACATCCACCCCGGCGCGATCTTTCCGCGGGTTGTGTTTTCGAGCGACGATGCGATTGCCGTTGCGTTGAAGGTGGATTCCGTCGCCGATTTTCTGCAGGCGCAGCGGGTGCACGCTTCCATCGAGGGCGCCGTCTTCAACCCGGTGCGGCGGGCCCGGATTGAGAACACCGGCCGCGCCGAGCTTTGGGCGATGGAGCGCCGAGGCTGGGTGGGCTTTGACGTGGCCGATGCCGAAGAGGGCCGTCGCATGGCCGCCCAACGCCATCTGGACGCATTCCGGACCCGAAGGCGCAGGTTCGAGAATCCACATGATGGATTCGTGCTGGCGGAGGCGCTGATCGGCAAGGCGATCAATGAGATCGGCCAGGATTGGACCTGCGCGCTTTTCTTCGAAACCGAGCGGGAATACTGGCAGCGGCGATGCAAAGCCGGTGCGGTGCAGAAGATCCGGCAGGACCGGCTGGGGCTGGGGTGGGCCAACCACGATCACCACACTTACCGGTCTTCGCGAGAATGCTTTGTACCCCTCATCCGCGTGCTCGAAAAGCTCGGCTTCCGGTGCCGCGAGCGATTCAGACCTGGGCGTGAAGCCGGGTGGGGCGCGCAGGTAATCGAACAACCGAACACTGGCGTCACGATCTTTGCCGATGTCGACATGAGCCCCGAAGAACTGCTGGGCGATTTCGCGCACATACCGATGCCGCCTCGCGAACAACTGGGCACCGTAGGACTGTGGTGTGCGTTGCATGGCGAGGCTTTCCTCGAAGCCGGTATGCACCACCTTGAATGCCAGTTCGATTTCAGCCGGCTGACGGCGCAGTTGGCGGAGGAGGGTGTGGGCATGATGATGCCGTTCAGCAGCTTTCCATACCTGAAGCAGGCCTTCTCCGAAGGCGACGTTTGGCCCGTAGCCGAGCGGCGGATCGCGGCCCTATTCGAGAGCGGCAAAATCGGCGCGGAAGAGGCCGAGCGCTTCCGTCGCGAAGGGGCGCTGGGCGCGCACCTCGAAAACCTGGAACGCAATGAAGGCTTCAAGGGATTCAACCAGACCGGGATCAACGAAATCATCGCCGGGACCGACCCGCGCTTTGGTGCCCGGAGGGGGAGCGGCGGGCATGTTTAAGACAACAAGGTTGGCTGGTATCGCGATGCTGCTGCTATTCGCGGCATTGCTGCCGGGCCAGGACCGCACGCTTCCAGGGCGCTTTCATGTGGAGCATCCGACGCTACTCAACCTTGGTTTCGAATGGGCGATTGAGGGCGATGACAACCGCGATGCCAAGGTGGCGGTGGAGTTTCGGGCAGCTGGAGAAACGGAATGGCGAGAAGCGCTGCCGCTGGTCCGTATCGGCGGCGAGCGCGTGTTCCGGGAGCGGGAGCATCTCGAGTATTTGGTGCCCCATGGTTTCGCCGGTTCGATCCTCAATCTGCAACCGGGCACGGAGTACGAATGCCGCTTTGCAATGAGCGACCCGGATGGCGTGAGCGGCGAGAGAGCTCATACCGTGAGGGTGAAGACGCGCAGCGAGCCCAAAGCCTATGAGGGCGGGCGCACCCTGCATGTGTATCCGCCAGACTATTTCGGCCCTCGCCAGGAGCCCAGCTTCACCGGCATTCTGGAAGCCTATTACGGCGCTGGACTGGGTGATTGGAGCGTCGTTTGGGAGCGCCGCGCGCAGCCCGGCGATCTGCTGCTGGTGCATGCCGGTCTCTACCGTCCGGAGCGCTGGAACTACGTGGACCCGATGGCCACGCCATTCGACGGCAGCATGTCGTTGACGTTGAAGGGAACCGCGGAAAAGCCCATCACGATCAAAGCCGCGGGCGATGGCGAGGTGGTCTTCGATGGCGACGGCAACCATAGGCTCTTTGATGTGATGGCTTCGCGGTATCACATTTTCGAGGGCCTCACCATTCGCAATACCGACGTGGCTATCTTCGCCGGGCAGAAGGAAGTGGCCGGCGCTGTTGGCCTGACGGTGAAGAACTGCCGCTTTGAAAACGTGGGATTCGGAGTGTGGACGGAATATGCGGGTTCCAGCGATTTCTATATCGCCGACAATCTCTTCCTTGGCCGCGACGATCGCTTCCGGCTGATTGGCTGGGGCGGCGTGCCACGCCAGCCCGGCGGGCCTTCATGGGCGCAGCCGCTCTACGGCTCCCATCGCGTCACCAGCTACTACGCGGTGAAAGTGTATGGGCCGGGCCACGTGATCGCCCACAACGCCATCGCCTACTTTCACGACGGCATCGCCATTTCCACCTATGGCACGCCGGAAACCGACCCGGAACGCCGGGCCTCTTCCATCGACATCTACAACAACGACATCCACCTATCGAACGACGACTTCATCGAGACCGATGGCGGCGTTCACAACGTGCGCGTGTTCGGCAATCGAGGAGTGAACGCGGCACAGGGCGGCTATAGTTCTCAGCCGGTGTTTGGCGGGCCGGTCTACTTCTATCGCAACCTGCTCTACCACGTGCCTACAGGAGTGGCATTCAAGTTTTCCGCCAAGCCGGCGGGCCTCTTCGTATGGCACAACACCATCATCAGTGAGCACGCGGCGGGAGACCATTCCCCAAACATGCACTTCCGCAACAATCTTTTTCTGGGCCGGGATACGCCGGAGCGGGGCATTCTGCGCCTCAGCAACGGGAACGCGACGAACACCAGCGACTATAACGGCTACCGCCCCAACCGCGGGGTTAGCGAGCAATACCGGGTGTTTCTGCCGGAGCCCGGGCCGAACGTCTATAGCGCGAAGGGGGAGGATTGGAAGATCTTTGGAACGCTCGACGAATTGCGGCGCGGCACGGGGCTCGAACAACATAGCGTCGAAGTAGATTTCGACATCTTTGAAAAGCTCGTGCCGCCAGACCCTCAGCGGCGCTATGCGGTGTATCACGCGATGGACTTGAACTTTTCGCTCAAGCCGGGGTCAAAGGCGGTTGACGCCGGCGTACGGATTCCCACCGTGAACGACGGGTTCACCGGGGAGGCGGCGGACTTGGGCGCGCTGGAAGTGGGAGTGCCGGCACCGCACTATGGTCCGCGATGGCTCACTTGGCAACCGTTCTACCGCTAAGGGAGGGAGGCCCGCGCCGGCAGCCTGCCGCGCGGGCGTGGAAATAAAAAAGGCCAGCACAAGGAGATTGACCCGATGAACCTTAGCCGGCCCGCCACTCACTATGGGCGGCGCTAAGCCTGCCCGCGATAGATGTGGCGAAAACTCTTGGGCGAAAACGTGTAACCGGGGAAGAGCCCGGTGGTGTCGCGATTCTGCAAATGATCGTACACCATTTCGCCCAGCACTTGGCGGAAATCCGTGGTGACGGCGAGGTCTCTCTTTTCGTGAAGCTGCTCTGGCGCTAGGCCCGGCCAGTCTCCATAAACCTTGCCCCCGGCGATGGGTCCGCCGATCACGAACATCAGATTGGCGTGGCCATGGTCGGTCCCGCGCGTGCCGTTCTCGCGGGCGGTGCGCCCGAACTCGGACATCGTCACCAGCACCACGTCTTCGAAGCGATCTCCCAGGTCTTTTCGGAAGGCTGCCAGCGCGTCTCCGAAGGGACGCAGCATATTGGCGAGCTGGCCGGTGGACGGGCGGGCGCCCACTTCGTTGACGTGATGGTCCCATCCGCCCACATCGGCGAAGGCCACTTCAAGGCCAACGCCGGCCTTGATGAGCGCGGCGATTTGTTGCAGGCTCTGCGCGAGACGCCCGTTGGGGTAAGGCGCGCCCGGGCGGGTTGCCTGGGCACTCACCTGCTTGACGATGCGGATGGCGTCGAAGGCTTCTTTGCCGGTGTGCTGCAAGAGGGAATCCGCGGAGGCGCCATAGATGCTGGAGAAGGCGCCTTCGGCTTGACGATTGCGCACTTGAAAGTTGTCCAGGCGGTCGATGGCGACTGCCGTTTCCCTGCCGCGTAAGCTACGGGGCAGGGCAGGCCCCATCGCCACGGCTCGAAGTGGGGAGACGGCGTGGCCGTCCGCATCCACCATGGCCCGGTTCAGCCAGCCGTCCCGCGTCGATTTCACGCCGGGTGTGCCGGCCTCCATATAGTCCTGCGCATCGAAGTGGGAGCGCGTGGGGTCCGGGCTACCCACTGCATTGACGATGGCCAGCTCCTTCGCATCCCAAAGAGGCTTGAGGCTGGCGAGGCTGGGGTGCAGCCCGAAGAAGCCGTCGAGGTCGATGGCTGTCTCGCCCGGCGCGCTGCCGCGAGATGGTGCGGGGATAGCGAGGTTGGGCCGCAGCCTATAGTATTCGCGTTCGCCGAAGGGTACCACGGTGTTGAGGCCGTCCACGGCGCCGCGCTGGAAGATGGCAACCAGCACCTTCTGGCGCTTTGAGTTGGAAGCTGTGCCCTGCGCCGCGCGGCCCAGCCAGAGCGGCGCGCCGCCAATGCCGAACATGGCGAGGGCGGAACCGCTGAGGAAAGCTCTTCTTGTTCGCATCGATATCTCCTTCGCGGTGCTAGCGCCTTTGGAATTCCGGAGAACCGAGCAGAAGCCCGGCCCAGAGCTGCGCCTCGGAAGCGTTTCGAAACTGCCGGAGTTGTTGCTGCTCCGGGTCCGCAATGGCTCTGCCAATGGAAGCGGAGGTGGTTTCGCTCAGCGGCAACAGCCATTCCGCGCGGGCGCGTTCCACCATCGCCTGGCCTGTGGCGGGAATCTCTTTCCATCGCACTCCAGGGAGCCGGTTGGCGGACAACGCGAGGGATAGATTCATCCGCTCCACCAGAGCAGCGGAATTCACCCATTCGGCGTTCATCGTGGAGTAACCCGTGGGTTCCTGCTTGCGGTAAAGAGGCTGGCCCAGGCGGTCAAGAGAGCGGGCCAGCACCAGGGGCTGCGCGATATCCGCATCCAACGCGCGAGCGGCGCTCACCACCATTTCAAAGGGTTGTTTCACCTTTGACCGGTAAGCGCCTTCGCTCAGGAACTCTTTCGAAAAGAACATCGCTCGCAGCACCTCGCGGATGTCGCCGCCGCTGCGCGCAAACGTGGCGCTCATCGCATCCACCAACGCTTGGGGTGGCTGATCCGCGACGAATCGCTGGGCGAGTTTGGTGGAAACGAAGCGGGCCGTGGAAGGGTGCTTGGCCAGCATGGAAAGCACTTTGAGGCCATCCTCGATGCCGCTGGAGTCGATCTTCTTGCCCAGCACCTGCTTGGCATCTCCATCGTGCAGCTGCGGCACAAAGCGGAAACCGCCGCCAGGAGTGCGGATGTCGATGGTCCATCCGGTGAAGCAACGGGCAACTTCGGTGACGTCTTTCTGCGTGTAACCGCCACCGGCGCCCATGGTATGCAGTTCCATCAGTTCGCGCGCGTAATTCTCATTCAGCCCGCGGGGCGCGCGGTTGTTCTGGCGCATTCTCCGGGCCAGCCGTTGCTGCGGTGCAACACTCTGAAAGTTGTCGAGGTAGAAGAGCATCGCTGGGCTCTGGGCGGTGGCCACCAGAAGGTCTTCGAACTTGCCGAAGGCATGCTTGCGGATGACGTCGCGCTCATAGGGAATTGTGTAGTAACGGTCGGCTTCCTTCTGGACGCTGACGTTGAAATGGTTGAACCAGAAATCCACCATCAGCTCTTCCAATTGGCGCTCGCTGTAGGCTGCACGGAGGAATTTTCCGGCAACCAGCGAAGAGTGGACGGTGAAAGCCGGGCGGATCATTTGCGTCAACTCCCGGCGCTCGGCGGCAGGCAACCCGCGGATGGCGGAAGCGCGCTCTTCTCTGTTCATGCTTTGAAGCGCGATCAAGCGCTCAGCCTGGCTCATGCCACTGAGGCTCTTCGCGCCGGAGGATGTGCTCGAATCCGTCCCGCTGGCGGGGGCGGTGCCTTTCGTTCTCATCTGCTGCACGAAGCCGCGCTCGCGCTCCGCATTGGCTTTCGCCATGGCTTCCACCTTCTGACGGTCTTCGGGATCGCTGGGCAGATCCGCGCGGCCCCGGGAGACAGCGCGCAAATACTGCCGGTTGGGGTATTCCTTGGCCAATTCGATGGTGCTCATTTGGAGTGCGGGGTAGGCAGCCAGCTTTGTTTCGAGCGTCTTCGATTCCACGATGCGTTCGGGCTGCAATTGCAGTTCGATCCACTTGCGCACGCCAATCGCTCTAAGGGTGGAGACCATCGATGCGGTGGGGCCAAAGGTGAGCCGGTTGGCCACGTGCTCCATCTGGCGCGCTTCGTCGAGGGGGTGGGAAAAAGCGGCATCGGAAGCGGGCGTCGAATCGGCTGAGACCAGGAAGGTGGCGATCAGGATGCCGGTGAACAAGAGGCAGAGAATTTCGAATGCGCTCCAGAGTCTCGTGCGCAATTTTGCAGGTTGGCTCAAGGGCATGGCAGGGTCTCCATGAGGGATAGAACCCCTCAGCAGTCCGCGAAGTTGCGGTGAATTCGGCAGGAATGTGTAAACTTTGCCAGGATGGATGCTGTGGCAGACCCCTCGAATCTTGTTCCGCCCGCTAGGTTGCATCTTCCCGCTTGGAAGCGGGGCCGGGTCATGGAACGGGAAATCCTCGATGGGGTCCCGGCGGCTGCGGCCATCGGGAACCTGCGCGACTTAGCGCGGATCAATCGGCTTCTTGGCGGCTTCGCTTCGCTGAAAGCGGGGATTCTGGCGCTCAGCGGCGGGGCGAAGGACTTGCGGATCCTCGACGTGGCGGCGGGGGCGGGGCATGCGGCGCGCTGGTTAGAGCGGTCCCTGCCCGGCGCTTCGGTGATCACGACGGATCTTCGCCCAGACCTGCTCGCCTTCGGAGTGGGAGCCCGCGTCGCCGCCGACGCGTTGGCGCTGCCGTTTCGCGACCAATCCGTCGACGTCGTTGTTAGCACCCTCTTTCTTCATCACCTGGAAGAGGCTGCGCTGGCCGCGGCCATCGCGGAGATGCACCGGGTGTCGCGGCGCGGCGTGGTGGCCATCGATTTGGCGCGGCACCCCATCGCCTATCGCTTTCTGCACTGGAGCAGCCCGCTGTTTCGCTGGCATTGGATTACCCGTGTGGATGGCGCGCGCTCCGTCCAGGCCGCCTTCACGCGCAAGGAACTGGCCACCTTGCTGGCCTCCGCCGGTTTTCCGGAGGCGACGGTGCGGATGGAACATCCGTGGTTTCGGCTTTCCGTCCGCATTCCCAGGGGTGGTTGATGGCGTTGCGGACCCGCGTTCGGTGCTATTCTCAGGCTTGTGAAGAAAGCGATTCTGGCGATTGTGATTGTGCTGGCCGGGGCGGTGGTCGTGGGGCGTATCGCCGCACCGGCGCAGGCGGAGATCGTGCTGATGGCGGTACAAGGGAAGAGCCCTCACTGCCCGCTTTCGCTGGCGCTTAACAGCCCGGCGGAGCACCTGGAACAGGAGGCCGTCAAGGACGCCTACATCGAGCGTCTGAAGCTGGGGGCAAGCGACCCGGGCTTCGAACGCTGGGACCTGCCGGCGAGCGGCGGCGAAGCGGGTCACAGTTTCTGGATCCCCGCCGGTAATCGCTGGGTGCTCCCCTTTAATCTGGCCGAGCAATTCCGGGATATTTACCGAACGAAGGAAGCCGACGGGATTCGCGAGGGCGATGTCGTGCTTGATTGCGGAGCGCACGTAGGCACATTCACCCATTTCGCTCTCGCCCGCGGCGCCGGCAAAGTGATTGCCATCGAACCGTCGCCCCGCAACGTGGAGTGTCTGCGCCGCAACTTCCCAAAGGAGATCGCGGAAGGCCGGGTGATCGTGTATCCGAAAGGCGTTTGGAACAAGGACGACGTGCTGGTGCTCGAACAGGTTGGCGAGAACTCCGCCGCCGATACGGTGGTGATGCACCAGCCGGGCGCCAGAAAAGGCACCGAGGTGCCGCTCACCACCATCGATAAGCTAGTGGCCGAACTGGGCCTGGAGCGAGTGGATTACATCAAGATGGACATCGAAGGCGCGGAGGCCCCGGCTTTGGAAGGGGCAGCGGCAACGCTGAATCGCTGGAAGCCCCGTCTGGCACTGGCTTCGTACCATAAAGAGGACGACCCCATCGTGTTGCCAGCCACCGTTTCAAAGCTCGCCGAAGGCTACGAACACCGCTGCACTTCCTGCGTTTCAGACCAGTATGGCTCGCGCCCGGAAGTGCTTCTCTTCAAGGCGAAGCCCTAAGCTGGGCTCACGCCGGGGTGAGGTTCTCCCGGATGCGACGCTCGATGCCCAACTCAGTTGCAATTCACGGCGGCGCGCTTGCCGGGTGCGCGGCCGCGCTTGCTGCGCGGCGGGAAGGCGCGCCAGCGGTGGTGTTTGAGAAGTCCTGCTTTCCACGCCACAAAGTGTGCGGCGAGTTCCTCTCGCATGGGGCGGAAGCTCTCTTTCGCGAGTTCGGTTTGTGGGAGAGTTTTCGCAGCTTGGGCCCCGCCCCAATGTCGCGCCTGGAGTTGCACTTCCCCGCCAAGACTTTTCGCTATTCTCTACCGAATACCTGCTGGGGCCTCAGCCGCTACGCGCTGGACGAGTGGCTGAAGCAGGCGGCCATCGCGGCGGGAGCGGACTGGCGTACGGAAGCGGCCCCCGCCGAGGACGCCCCAGTCGTGCTTGCCCATGGGCGCAAGGATACCGCGCCAAAAGGGAGCCGCGTCTTCGGCTTTAAGGCGCACCATGCGGGGCCGCCCACGGAAACGATTGAACTGCATTTCTTCAATGGCTGCTATGTGGGAGTGAACCCGGCGGAGAACGGCACAGTGAACGTATGCGGATTGGGGCCGGAAGCAGTGCTTCGCCGCTACGCCTTCGATTACGACGCGCTCTGCGACGCGAGCCCCACTCTCCGGGGGCGACGGGCTGGGCTCACGCGGCAAATGGAATGGATGTCCGTGGGTCCGCTGGTTTACCGCAATCCTCCGCGCGAAGCGATTCAGGAAGGGCGTTATCCCGCTGGAGATGCGCTTGGATTTGTCGACCCGTTTACGGGCACCGGGATGTTCAATGCGCTGCTCAGCGGAAGCTTGGCAGGCAAGGCGGCCGCTCGGGGCGAGAGTGTCGCCGGTTACCTGAAGGATTGCCGCCGTTTGCTGCATCGCCCTTTTCTGATTTCTTCGCTATTTCGCAAGGCTCTCGATAGCGGTTTGGCCGAGCGCGGCGCCGGATGGATGCCTGGCTCGTTGCTCTTTCGCCTCACCCGGGCACACCTGGGCTGAGGCGCGGCGGGCGGCTGACGAAAATTTGTATATCATCGATCCTTTTGCTAACCAACAGTTCCCTCGAAACCGGCAGCCTGGGAGGACCCTTGGATGAAGCAAATTTTTCTCCTGGTGGGGCTTTTCTTCCTCTCCATGCTCACGTATGTGGACCGCGTGGCGATCTCCGCCGCCAAACAGCCCATTGCCACAGACCTCGGACTTAGCGACGACCAAATGGGCATTGTCTTCGGCGCCTTCTCCCTGGGCTATGCGCTGATGCAGGTGCCTGCCGGGGCGCTCATGGATCGCTTTGGCCCGCGCGTGGGCCTGTTTAGCGTCGTTTCGCTGTGGAGTGCGCTCACCGGTCTCACGGGCTTGATCCACGGTTACATGGCGATGCTGGCGACGCGGTTCTCTTTCGGCATGTCCGAAGCCGGAGCCTTCCCTGGTGCTGCAAGGGCCATCTACAACTGGCTGCCGGCGAGCGCGCGCGGCATTGCCAACGGCATTCTGTTTTCCGGCTCGCGGATTGGCGCGGCCTTCGCCTTCCCGCTGATCACCTGGATGATCGCCGCTACGAATTGGAGAATTAGCTTCTTCATCCTTGCCGCCAGCGGACTGGTTTGGGCTGGGCTCTGGTATGCCTTCTTTCGCGATCATCCCTCGGACCAGGATCGTGCGCCGGACGGCCCGGCGGCCGGGCAGGCCCACGCCGCCAAAGTCCGTTTCTCCTGGCAGGTCTTTCGAAGCTGGCGGCTGGTGCTGGCAATGGCCCAGTATTTCGCCAGCAACTTCACGTTCTTCCTCTGCCTTTCCTGGATGTACGTTTACCTGGCCCAGACATATTCGCTCACGCCGGCGGAAGCTTCAGGCTACGCCGCCATTCCACTCCTTTTCGGCGCGGCGTGCCAGTGGATTACCGGCTGGATGGTGGATGCGCTTTACCAATCCCGCTATCGCTCGTGGTCTCGCCGGCTGCCCGCGATGATTGGGTTCCTGATGTCCGCGCTGGGAATGCTGCTGCTGGTTTGGGCGGATACGCCATTCTATGCGACGGCCTGCTTTACACTGGCTACCTTTGGAGCCGACATGACGGTGAGCCCCAGTTGGAGTTTCTGCGCCGACATTGGCGGCCCCCACGCTGGCAGCGTCTCGGCTTCGATGAACATGATCGGAAATCTGGGTTCGTTTGTGAGCGCTAGTATCTTTCCGGTGCTTCTCCGGGTCACCGGATCTGGCGCGGCGTACTTCCTGGTGGCCGCCGCATTGAACGCGCTGGCCATCGCCTGTTGGTATGGCATGCGCTCACCGGAGGCGCCTCATCGCCGGTCCTGGCAGCCCGCGAGCAAGGTAGATGTCATGACTCAAGATCGCAATGAAATCGATGCCCTCGCCGGGCGAATGGTTGACGTCGCTGCCTCGTTGTTTATGCGCGGCTATAGCTATGGCACCGCGGGAAACATCAGTGTCCGGCTGGGGGAGACGGTGCTGGCAACGCCGACGAATGCCTCGCTCGGCAGCCTGCGCGCGCAAGGGCTCGCGGAGATCGGCTTGGACGGCAGTGTGCGCAATGCGTCCATTCCAACCAAGGAGATCAACTTCCATCTGGGCATCTACAACGCGGTTCCTGGCGCACGGGCCATCGTCCATCTGCACTCCACCTATGCCACGGCGTTCGCCTGTCTTGAGGCACTGCCCGCGGTGGATCCCATGCCCTATCTGACGCCTTATTTTCCGATGCGCGTGGCCGCCATGCCGGTGGTGCCTTACCTGCCTCCGGGCACGCAGGAACTTGCCGACGCGATCACCGCAGCGGCGCCATTGGGTCCCGTGATTTTGTTGCGGAACCACGGTTCGATCGCCTACGCGAAGGATCTTGCCACGGCGTCGGCGCTTGCCGAGGAACTCGAAGAGCAGGCGCGGCTCTACTTTCTGCTGCAAGGCCGCGGACGCGAACTGAGCACGGCGGAAGTGGATACGTTGCGAGAACTCTACGCGCCGGCTGGCGGTGGGAAGCGAGGGAAGCCGTGATGGGACCTTTGCTCTACACGGCCATTGCCGACGATGACACCGGGGCGAGCGACCTTGCCGGGATGCTGGCGGAATCGGGCGCCCGCACCATGCTGTTGATCGGTCTTCACCAGCAGGAACGCTGGGCAAAGGCGCTGGAGGGTTATGACGCAGTGGTGCTGGGAATTGGCACGCGTGCCCTTCCCGCGGTTGAAGCGAGAGCGCGAACGCGAGCCGCCGGCGAAGCGCTGCTCAGCGCTTCCGGGCGGGAGACGCATGCATCTGCAAGATACCTGGAGCACCTTCGACTCTACCTCCGAGGGCAACATCGGCCCGGCGATCGAAGAGTTGATGGATCTACTTCAGGTCGACTTTACGGTCGCGCTGCCGGCCCTTCCCGTGAATGGCCGCACCACTTACCAAGGCCATCATTTCGTTCACCAGAAACTGCTTTCCGATTCGCCGATGGCGCATCATCCGTTGACGCCCATGACCAACTCGAATCTGGTGACGCACCTGCAAGCCCAGACGGCGCGCAAGGTGGGCCTGCTGCCCTTGCAAATCGTCCAGCGCGGTGCCCGGGCAATTCGCGATGGCCTGGGGGCCTTGCGGGAAAGCGGCGTGGAGATTGCCATTCTCGATTGCGTGTGCGATGAGGATCTGGCGGAGATTTGCCGGGTGCTTCCCGATTTTCCGCTGATCACCGGCAGTTCCGCTCCGGCGATGCATTGGAGGCGATGGAGTTACCTGCGCAACACCGCACTCGATGCGCAATCGATTGCCCAGAAAGCGCAATCTCGCAGGGGTGCCGGGCTGCTGGTGGTTTCGGGGAGTTGTTCGCCCGCCACGCTGGAGCAGGACGCGAGCTTTGCCGCGCGGGGTGCCCGCGTCTTCGCTGTGGATGTCGCTCGGTTGCTTTCTACGGCGGATGGCCTGGCGGAAGAAATTGCCGGAGCCGCTGCGGAGGCTATTGGGGAAGGGAAAGCGGTGCTGCTGCAAACCGAAAAAATCAATCGCTTCGAAGCCGCGAGCGAAGCGGCCGCCGCCAACGCCGCAGGCTTGCGGATTGCCTCCGCTCTTGCGGACCTGGCAGCGCGGATCGTCGATGCGGCGCCTCCGCTGGGCATCCTTTCCGCGGGCGGCGAGACCTCTAGCGCCCTATGCAGAAGGCTTGGGCTCTGGGCGCTGCATGTCGAGCGCAACCTCTGCCCGGGCGTTCCCCTGTGCTATGCGCTGGGCGAACCGCCCCTGCCGCTGGTGCTGAAATCCGGCAACTTCGGCACGCCGGATTTCTACGCCGAAGTGGAAGCGGCGCTACGGGCCGGCATCTGAGAGCGCCGGCGCCGCGCGCTTGTCCCGTTAGCAGCACTTGGCATTCGAGTATTTCCTGCGCAGGTGATGATCGTTGAAGTGCTTCCATTCGGCGGCGCTGTGCTTTCGGGCGTGCCGCAGAAGGTAGCGCGCGTAGGCAGCTTCGCTGGAGAGCTCGCGGAGAAAAGCCATCAACGATCCCCTTGCCGGTGCGCCGCCGCTTACCCGAGGGGGTGCGGAGCCCACCGGGACCGGCACCGGGGACGAGCCGATGTGGCCGTACCACACCCGGATGGAATCGAGCAGAATGATCGTCACGAGAATCAGAAAAATGCCGCAAATCACAGCGTCCAAACGGTTGTTGAAGATCTGCGCGTTCACCGCAGCCAGGTTGGCGGCGGCTACCTTTCCTGCGGCGATCTGCGCCGCCAGCAGGTCGGCCTGGGCAAGAAAGCCCACGCGAGGAAGCGGGCTGAAAATCTTGGTGAGCGCCGCGGTGTAGCAGACAATCACCAGCCAGATCAGCGGGATCAAAGTGATCCACATATATTTCAGCCGGTGCATTTTCACCAGGATGGTGGTGCCCACACAAAGGGCAACCGCGGCCAGAAGCTGGTTGGCAATGCCGAAGAGGGGCCAAAGCGAATTGATGCCGCCCAGAGGATCCTGCACGCCCTGGATGAGGAAGTATCCCCAAGCGCCGACGATGATGGCGCTGGTGGCAACAACGCCGGGGGCCCAGCCAATGCGGCCGAGCTTGGGGTGGATGTGGCCCAGCAGATCCTGCAGCATGAAGCGGCCCACGCGAGTGCCGGCGTCGATGATGGTGAGGATGAAGAGCGCCTCGAACATGATGGCGAAGTGATACCAGAAACCCAGGATCGCGCTGCCGCCGCCGCTAGCCGCGAAGATGTGCGCCATGCCAAGGGCGAGCGAGGGCGCGCCGCCGGTGCGGTAGAAAAGCGTTTCTTCGCCCACGTCGCGGGCAAGTGCGGCCATTGCCTCCGTGGTGACCGGGAAGCCCCACCCGGATATCGTGGCCACGGCCTCCTGCGCCGTGGCGCCGACGACGCCAGCCGGGGAGTTGACGGCAAAGAACACGCCCGGTTCGAGCACGCAGGCGGCGATCATCGCCATGATCGCAACGAAGGATTCAAGCGCCATCGCGCCATAGCCAATCGGCCAGGCGTGCCATTCTTTCTCGATCAACTTGGGCGTGGTGCCGCTCGATATCAGGGAGTGAAAGCCGCTGATGGCGCCGCAAGCGATGGTGATGAAGCAGAACGGGAAAATCTTACCCGCGAAGATGGGGCCGGTGCCATCGATAAAGCGGGTGAGGGGCGGCATTTGCATCTCCGGGCGCAGCACCAGAATGCCCACGGCCAACAGCAACACCACGCCCAGCTTGACGAAGGTGGAGAGATAGTCGCGGGGGGCAAGCAGCAGCCACACCGGCAGGGCGCTGGCGAAGAAGCCGTAGATAATCACCATCCAGGCCAGGGCCAGCCCACCGAAAGTGAACCAAGGCGCCCAGGTGGGGCTTTGCGCCACCATCTCGCCGCCGAAGATGGCCAGCACTACCAAGCCGAAACCGATGACGGAAATCTCCAGCACTTTGCCGGGGCGGAGGAAGCGCAGATAAAGGCCCATGAAGATGGCAATGGGCATGGTGGCGGCGATCGTGAAGGTGCCCCAGGCCGAATCCTTGAGCGCGTTCACCACCACCAGTGCGATCACGGCGAGCAGGATGATCATGATGAGCAGCACGGTCACCAGAGCCGTGAAGCCGCCCAGCTTGCCGATCTCTTCGCGGGCCATTTGGCCAAGCGATTTGCCGTCCCGGCGCATAGACCCCATCAGGATGATGAAATCCTGAACGCAGCCGCCCAGCACGGCGCCGATGATGATCCAGAGCGTGCCGGGCAGGTATCCGAACTGCGCGGCAAGGGTTGGGCCCACGAGCGGGCCGGGTCCGGCGATGGCGGCAAAGTGGTGGCCGAAGACGATCCATTTGTTGGTGGGTTCATAGTCGTGGCCATCCTGGAGGCGCACGGCGGGGGTAGGCCGGGAATCGTCCAGCATCATCACCTTGGCGGCGATGAACTTGGCGTAGAAGCGGTAGCCGATCAGGTAGGTGCAGACCGACGCGACGATCAGCCACATCGAATTGACGCTCTCGCCTCGGTTGAGTGCGATACCGGCGATCGCCGCAGCGCCCAGCACGGCGATGGCGATCCAGAGCAGACGGAGAGAAAGTTTCTTCATCGAAAATCGGTTCCTGCCAAGGGGGCCGCAAAGACGTTCGTCCACCGGGCGGCAAGTTCATAGCATAAAACCAATGCCGCCCCGGCTCCTAACAGAGCGGCGTCAGGCTACCGAATTTGGAAAATGGGGGGAGCGGGGGATGGGCTCCCGCCGCGTCTGCAATCGCCCGCCCTTCACCCAGGCATCGCCGCGAATCTCCAGGTGCCGCACCATTCGCTGCCGCCACAAACGGAGCGCCGGATCATGCGGCGCGCTGCTGGCGAGGTCTTCCAATTCGTGGGGATCGGCCTCAAGGTCGAAGAGCTGTTCGTTGCCGTGGTAGGCGTGGTGAATGTACTTCATGCGGCCGTCGGTGAGCCCGGTCCAGTTATTCTCGGGGCTGTAGCAAACGCCGTGCTCCAGGTCGAGATAGTCCCGCCACGCGGGCGCACCGGGGCGCAGCAAATTGAGGAGGCTGGCACCATCCAGGGGAGGAGTCTGGGTAACTCCAGCAGCGTCGAGGAAAGTGGGGAGCAGGTCTCGCAGTTCCACGGTTTGGGAGAGCACCTGGCCGCGCGGCGCGGATACCAGCCCCTGTGGCCAGCGCAAGGCCATTGGGATGCGGGCCGATGCTTCATAGGGATAGGATTTTCGCCAGAGATGATGGTCGCCCGTCATGTCGCCGTGGTCTGAGGTGAAGACGATCAGCGTTTCTTCCAGCCAGCCGCGACGCTCCAATGCCTCTAGAATGCGGCCGATCTGCTCGTCCACAAACTCAATGGAGCCGTAGTAGCCCTGTCTCGATTCCCGCACCTGCGCCGCGCCTAAATCGCCGTGCCAGATGTCTGGCCGGTCTGAGCTGCGGGGCTCGTACTTCGCGGCCCAATTGCCCACTTTGGCTTCGGGTATCGGTGCGTTCCGATATTTCTTCCAGAGACGCTCGGGCGGATCGTATGGGCTGTGCGGGCGCGCGAAGGAGACCTTCAAAAAGAACGGCTCCGGCCGGTTATAGCCGTTTAAGAAATTCACCGCCGTCTGTCCGGTCCATTGCGTGGGATGCAGGTCTTCAGGCAGCGCGAACGGACGGGCGGGATAGTCGTTCCAGCCGATTCCCGTGGCATCCGGGTTTAAGTGCGGGGCCTGGCTCCAGAACCAGGCGCGGTAGTCGCTGCGAAATTCGGGATTCTGCACACGTCCGGATTCATCGAGAAGAACCTGGTGGTAGCCGTGCGTGTTGCGTTGCGGGTGATAGTGCATCTTGCCGATGGCCGTGGTGTAGTAGCCGGCATCGCGCAGGGCCCGCGGTTTGGTGAAGGGGTGGCGCTCGGCCATCGACACCATATGCAGCATCCCGTGGTTCCATGGCGAGAGGCCCGTTAGCAGGGCGGATCGGGCGGGGGTACAGGTGGGAGTGCAGGAGTAGGCGCGGCGAAAGCGCGCTCCTTCCGCGCCGATGCGGTCGATGTTCGGCGTGTGAATCGCCTGGTTGCCATCGGCGCGAGTGCAATCGCCACGATGCTGGTCGTCCATCAGAAAGAGGATGTTTGGCTTGGAAACGGTGCGGCGCTGCCCCTGTAGAAGGGCGGGTGCCAGGCCAGTCCCGGTCGCGATTCCAGAGCCAAGAGCGGTCTTCAATACGGATCGTCGATTCACGTCATTCCCCCGGCTGTCGTGTTTGGGTATGCACCAGCGTATCGAATCCAGGAGGGGGAATTCACTAGTTTCAGCGAGGGGCGTCCGGCCCTGGCCAGATGGAGGGTGCTGTAACCCTGGATTCGGCAGTCCGTTTGAGAGACCTTGACCTGGAGTAAACGGAGGGATGAAACGCTTCCCGCGCATTCGCCGGTGCGCGGGGCTGTTTCGCTCACGCGGTTTCCAGACGAGGTGGGAAGCGCCAAAACAGGGAGAGTCGCAAAACTCTCCCTGTCATAGAGGCTTGAAAGAATCGATATCCGCCGGCGCGGGCGTGTAACGGATTAGACGTGGGCGTTGAGCATCGATTCGACTTCCGACTTCGCAATCGCACCCACTTTTTGGTCCACGACCTTGCCGCCCTTAAACAGAAGCAGCGTGGGGATTCCACGGATCTGGAAGCGGCCCGCGGTGTTGATGTTCGAATCGACATCCACCTTGCCCACTTTCACTTTTCCCGCGAAGTCTTCGGCCAGCGTATCGATGGTTGGACCCATCATGCGGCATGGGCCGCACCACTCGGCCCAGAAATCCACCAGCACGGGCACTTCCGCATTCAGCACTTCGGTGTCGAAGTTCGTATCGGTAAAGGTAAGGGTGTTCGTTCCTGCCATTCAATTTCCCCCAAAATGTGACACTCGTTAGGATGAAAAATCCCCGCAAAAGTTTCAGGTTATCAGGGATTGGCGATCAGCGATTGGTAGAGTTCCAGCATGTGATCGGCGGAAGCGGCCCAGGAGAAATCCTGTTTCATTCCCGCAACCATGCGTTTCTTCCACGTCCTTTTGTTTTCAAACGCTTTCACCGCCTCGCGAACCGCCATGAGCATCTCGCCGCTGTTGTAACCGGCAAACTTGAAGCCCGTCTCCCCGGTCACCGAATCCTCCAGGCCGCCCACCGCGCGCACAATCGGCACGGTGCCGTAACGCAGACTGTAAATCTGGTTCAGGCCGCAGGGTTCGTACTGGCTGGGCATGAGGTACAGGTCGGCGCCAGCCTCGATCTTGTGGGAGAGCGATTCGTCGTAGCCCGCCCGGAACGCCGCCCGGCCGGGATAACGCCCAGCGAGGGAGCGGAACAGCTCTTCGTAACGGGCCTCTCCCGAGCCCAATACGACTAATGCCAGGTTCTCCGCCATGAATTCGTCCGCAACCGGCGCAATCAAATCGAAGCCCTTCTGCGAGGAGAGCCGGGCGACGATGCCGATCACGGGAGTGTTCTTGAGCGCTTCCGGGTCGAGGCCCACGGTCCGCAACAGGTCCTCGCGGCAGGCTGTCTTGCCTTCGGGCTTCGTGGCATCGTAGGGGGCGGCGATGAAAGGGTCGGTGGCCGGGTTCCACACTGCGTAATCGGCACCGTTCAGGATGCCATGCAGTTGCTCGGAGCGGCCGCGAAGGAGGCCGTCGAGGCCCCATCCCGCAGCGGGCGTTTGGATCTCTTTGGCGTAGGTGGGGCTCACGGTGGTGACGGCATCGGCGAACGCGATCCCGGTCTTCAGATAGCTGATTTTGCCGTAGAACTCCAGTTCTCCGGAGGTGAAAGCCGTATCTTTCAGGCCAATTCGGGGAAGGATCTCGCGTCCGAAAATGCCTTGGAAGGCGAGATTGTGAGCGGTGAAGACGGACTTCACTTGCGTGAAGGTGGGGTCCACCCCATAGCGCTTGCGGAGGTAATAGGGGGCAAGGCCCGCTTGCCAATCGTGGCAATGGAGAATATCCGCGCGAAAGAGGCGGCGGATGGCTTCGCAGCCCGCGACGTTAAGGGCCGCGAAGCGGAGGAAGTTATCGGGATAATCCTGGCCATCTTCAAAGTAGATGCCGCGACGGTCGTAGAGCGCGGGGATATCGAGAAATAAGAAGCGAACGCCGCGCTGCTCCTGAAGATAGATCTCGCCACGGTAAACGTCGCTGCCAAGCGCTATCGGAAAGTTTTCGTAGACGCGGCGCAAGCGATCCCGGGGTATGGAAGCATAGCGGGGCAGCAGCACCGCGGTCTCAACGCCTCGCTGGGCCAGCGCAACGGGTAGCGCGCCCAGGACGTCGGCCAGCCCGCCGGATTTCGCATAGGGGGCAGCCTCTGACCCCAGCATCAGGACCTTAGGCAATTGTTTGGTATTGCATTGCCGGTGTTGCAGGCTAGCGAACACGCCATGGGCTGTCAATGCCGTCATTTGCACCGGAATGCGCAGCCCTAATTTCCCGCGGGGATCAACTCCAGCGTGTCTTCCGCTTCCAGCCTGGTGAAAGGAAATGGGAAGCTGGTGCCGTAGTAAAAGGCTTTCCATTGGTCCTTGTAATGACTGGAAAGAGGGTGCCCGGATTGCCCGGCCAGGACGTTGCAGTAGCTGGCATCCCAGTTCGACAGGTCCGCGACAAAGCGTTGCGACGGACCGCTGGCGGGGCCAACCTGTTTGGGCGAGCTGGAAGAACCGCTCATTGGGACGCGCCCGATATTGAAATATCGTCCGATGAGCGGGATGCGCGCAAAGACCGGGTGCTCCACGTTCCATCGCATCGCTTCGCGGTACTTCCAGTTCGTGAGCGTGCCCCCAAGCTGCGGGCGGTGCTCTTCAAGAACCTTACCCAGTACGTCGAGTAGCCAGGCGTCGAAGTCTTCCGCAACCATGCGATCGCGCGTGCGGACGAAGCGCTCCACGACGGCGTCGTCCATGCCGAGATCGGCTTCGGCCCATTCCGGAGCCAATCGCTTGAGGATCGCGCCGCGGAGCCCGATTGCATAGAACCGGGCGATGGTGGCACCCGGCTCGTCGAGTTCGGCCTGGCCGTTCCAGGCGCCCAGGAGAGCGACGGCGTCCGCGGTGAGACCTGCAGCGGGCTTCTTGCGGCCCGCCGCGGCCACCACCTCGCGGGCCAGAAATGCGTAGTAGGGGCTGTAGACATCCTTTTGGATATCCAGCATCCCAGCGGCGTTCCACTTGGGCTTCGCATCGATGCGGGCGAGAATCTGGCCGGCACGGTTGGGCGGGGCAAAGCGCCCGGAACCGGCGTGAAGAAAGCCGGGCGGGAAGGGATTCTGGTTGGCGGTGACAATGCGTCCGGATGGCGGATTGTAGATGGAAGGCAGTTCCTCGAACGGGACGTAGCCTTCCCACTCATGCTGGCCCGTGTAGCCCGGCAACGGCATGTCTCCGGCTGCGCGGGCGCGGCGTGGAATCCGGGCGGCGGCCTGATATCCGATATTGCCATCGACATCGGCATAGACGAAGTTCTGCCCAGGCCCGTTGAAGCGCGAAAGCGCCTTGCGGAAGGCGTTCCAATCCTGGGCGAGGCTCAGCTCCAGGAAGGGGAACGTAAAGAAGTCGGGGTCCAGAGCGGTCCATTGCAGGGCGAGGTTTCGCTTGTGCGGTTCCTCCCCGGCTGCGCTCACCAACGGGCCATGCTGGGTGACGAAGACAGTAAGGCGAAGGTCCGGCTCGCCCTTCACGCGGATGCTTTCCACGATGCGATTGGCTTGCCGCACCTCGCCGGCGAACTGGTAGACGCCGGCGTTGAGATCCATCCGTTCTTCGTAGAGATCCTGCACGTCGGCGCCGAGATTGGTGATGCCCCAGGCAATGCGGCGATTGTGGCCGATGATGACGGCGGGAATGCCGGGCAGGGTGAGGCCGGCAACGTCCAGCGGTTCGCCTCCCGGCACGGGCGCCTTCAAGTGCACCATTGTCCAGGTGGAGGGGAAGGCGACTCCCAGATGGGTGTCGTTGGCCAGTAGCGGCTTGCCCGATTCCGTACGGGCGCCCGAAAGCACCCAGGCGTTCGAACCCGCAAGCACTTCGTTACCGGCGCGGACGGGGAAGAGGCCATCCAGTAGGGGGCGCAGTTGGGTTTCGTCGAGTTCCGGGAAGGTCTTAGTAATCTCGCGGGCCATGCGTTCTTTGTCGAGGTCGGTCTCTAGCGGTGCTAGTGAGATCGGCGGTCATGCGGAGGCCCACGAGGAGACTGTCGGCGATGCTCCAAGGGCGGGGCTGGTAGCCGAGCATGGCGAACTCGGGCGGCAGCCGGTCGCGATGGGTATCGATGTAGTGATTGACGCCGCGGGCATAGGCGGCCAGGATCGTGCGGTCTTCGGGACTGAGGCGGGTTTGCTGGACGCGCGCCGTGCGAGCGAAGCCGATCCGGCGGGCAAGCACGTCGAGGGGGAGCGCGGCTTTGCCGGCGATCTCGGCCAGTTCCCCGGCGGTGGAACGGCGGATGGCGTCCATCTGCCACAGGCGATCCTGGGCCGTGGCGTAGCCTTGCAGGAAGAACGCGTCGTCCAGGGAAGCGGCTTCAATGTGGGGTACGCCGAGCGAATCCCGGGAAATCTTTCCCGCGGCCGCGATAGGGGCCTCCACGCTGCCGCTCACCGTGGGGAGGGTGCGCCATCCGAACCACCCCACCAGGCCCAGGGCCGCCAGCAGCAAGGCCAGCATGAGGAAGTTGATATATTTAAGAGACCGCTCAAACAGTTTCGAACTGGACACACTCGAATTGTGGCACATCGCCATGTAGCGCCAACGCAGGCCGCTCTGGTGTGCCGCGGCCCTTTGCCCCCATATTCATGGACGCCAACTACGGTTACCGCTTTTCGTTCCTCTTCTTTCTGGTGGCAGTGAACGCCTTCTTCGCCGCGGCGGAAGTGGCGCTGCTTTCCGTGCGGCGCTCCCGGCTCAAGGAGATGGCCGACGAGGGCAATGTGGGCGCCATCGCCGCGCTGAGCCTGCTTTCGAATACGGAGCGATTGCTATCCGTGGTGCAGGTGGGCGTGACGCTGGCCAGCCTGGGCATCGGATGGGCGGGGGAAGAAACGATCTTCGCCAGCTTGATGGCCCTGGCCGGGCCGCTGGTGACGCCAGCCACCCAATGGGCGCTCCGGGGCGTCGCCCTTGCCTTCACGTTCAGCCTGATGACCTTCGTCACGGTGGTGATTGGCGAGGTGGTGCCAAAGAACGTCGCCATCGAAAACAGCGCCCGCTTTGCGACCCTGGTTGCCCCCGTCCTGCTGGTCTTTTACCGGGTGGTGGAGCCCTTTGTCTGGCTGATTGAAACCTCCTCCACGCGGCTATCCCGATTGCTGGGGGTGCGCTCCGACGCGGGCGGTGGCGCGCACTCGATTGAAGAACTGAAGTCCATCACTTCGGCGGGCAAGGCGAGCGAGCAATACGGGGATTTTGAAGAACGGGTGATTCACCAGACCCTCGATTTACAGGATCTTTCCGCGCGCGAAATCATGGTGCCCTGGAACGATGTGGTTTCCCTTCCCGTGGAAGCCAAACTGGGCGAAGTGCTCGATTGCGTGATGACCAGCCAGTATTCCCGCATCCCCGTCTATGAGGACGACCCCCGCAACATCATCGGCATCCTGCACTTTAAGGATTTGCTGCGGGTGTGGGATTCGCGGCGCGCCGCCAACCGGGTGAAGCGCCCCACGCCCCCATTTAAGCTGCGGCATTTGTTGCGCCGCCACCTGGTTGCACCGGAGAGCAAGCCGGTAGACGAACTGCTGGAGGAGTTTCTGGAAGGGCGTGTGCAGATGGCGATGGTGGTGGATGAGTTCGGGCTGATTGTGGGTCTGGTGACGGTGGAGGATGCGCTCGAACAGATCGTCGGAGAAATCCAGGATGAGCACGACCTTCGCGTGGCCCGCCCGAAGCTCAAAAGCCCGTCGTTCACCGTGGAGGGCACCGTTCCGATTCGCGACCTGGCCAACCAGTACGGGATTGAACTGCCCACGGACGCGGGCTTTGAGACGCTGGCCGGATTTCTGCTCGACCGCTTTGAGGACATCCCGAAGGAATCCGACGTTACCGAATACGAAGACCTGCGCTTCACCATTCTGGAGATGGACCGCAACCGCATCGCCAAAGTACTGATTGAACGGCTGACGCTTGCCGAAATCGCCGAGGATGAGGCGGAAAGCGAAGACGAGGAACAGTAGCCCGGCGCAAGCGAAAGCCCCGGAGCGTCCCCCGCGAATCGGTTCAGTGCAGGAGCGGCGCGGCGGATATCGGCTGGTGGAGGCGGGGGCAACGGCTTGTCGGTATACGTAAGGAATCGGGACACGAATTTTTCCGTGTTTGGTACCCGGTTTTGTGGATGACGTTGCCCCGGCAAGCTACGATTGTGTGGTGAAGCTTGCACTTAGCATCGCACTCGTACTGCTCGGCATCTTGACGGCGATCGTTCTCGCCGCCCCGAAGCTGGTTGTCCTGGGGTACTTCTTCCTGATCGTTCCAGGCCTCATCCTTACCGCGATTCCCACCGTGTTTGCCTATCTCGCCGCCACCGTGCTCATCCGGCTCATCCCCGGGATGCCCGCGGGAAATGTTGCCTATCTCCTTTCCTTGATCCTTGCGCTGCTTCTTGGCTGGGTTGTCATGCAGCCATTTCGATATCTTGAGATCGCAAAATATCAGCAGGCCATCCAGCCGGATGTCGCCCCAGCCAGCCCGGTCTCGCTTCGTGGCGACATACGAATGGAAGAGCAAGTGAGATTCGCCCGTCGCGAAGAAGAAGCTGCCTGCGATCACGTCTGCGCCCCGATTCTCGATTTGCCCGGCGTCCGCAGCCTCACGGTTGTTCGCGGTGAATCGGCGGCACGCTTCGCCTTGGTGCCGTCCTCCCAGTTTTCCGGAACGGGCGTGTTTCCCAGGGACCCTGGCCGGTTCATCCTGAACTGGAAGGGCATCTCCAACTTTAAGGAGAGAGAGACCGCCGGCAAGGCCCTCGAGGCGCAATGGGCGTTACGCCTCGCCGGCGACGAACGGCTCGTGGCGCAGCCCGCAGCCTCCGAAAGCCCCGCCGACTGGGTAATTCAACGCATACAGACGCGGAATCCGGGCGAGCCAAGAGTCTCCCGAGTAGAAATCCTTGACTTGGCGGGAGGGGGGAGCGTGCGGTTCCGGAAGAGCTATGTGGAGCACGACGTTCCCGCGCCGATCTTTCATTTCGGATTCCAAGGTGGTTCGTCGTCGGATGGATTCGGTGGAGCTCGGTTTCACGTCGGGCGCAAAACCCTGAAGTCCGGCGCCAGCATCGTGAGGGACAACGCCGAGAGTGTGCTGATCGAAGCGATCGGATTATCGATTCCCACCCCAAACCTCGGGCTACCGATTGCTCTTCGTGCGGCCGCCGAACGCGCTTTGCGGGATCCGTCCGCAGCCCCGGCCCGGGTGGATCTGGCGCGACGCTGGTTATCCCTCTTCTGGTTCAATGCGCAACCTGCCGACTATGCGCTGATTGCCCTCACCGTTGGCGACGAGCGCATTCGCGACTTGAACGGCCCGCTCAAAAACGTCTTTCGCAAGGACAAGACGCCTGTCGCCATGCGGCAAGCGTATGCCGAGCGGATTCTGATGGCCCACACGTCCCCGAAAGACCGGTTGTATCTGGCTCGAGCGCTGGCGTCGATGCCGCCCGGCACCTTCCGCAATCCCACCGCGGCGCATACCTTGATTTGGACTGACGCGGAGCACCGGCTGCAGGCCGCACCCTTTCTGGCCGCGGCGGCCGACCTTGGCGGCGAAAAGGGGGTAGCCGTCCTTCTCAACGCCCTCGAAGCCGCCGTGCCGCTAGAACCCTGGAACAAGAAGCGAGAATCGATCAAGGCCATCCAGGACGGCTTCATCCGTCTGGGTCCGGAGGCGGCACCCGCCATCCCGCGCATCCGGGAGCTCTTCCTGATGCGGCCCTCGCCGATCACGCACAACTCCGGAGACGCCGATTCCTGGCGTCTCGCTCTCGCACGAATGGGCGTCGCGATCGACGATTTACCCTTCTATCCGAATCAAGGCGCGACGATGACGGCGCAGATCAAAAAGAAAATCCGTTCGCAGCTTGCCAGGTACGAGAGGGAAGCGGCAAGAACCCCCGCAGATTAGGCTGGGAAGCAGGATTTCGGATCTATTTCGCCAATCTCCTCCGGCTCGATTTGTCTTAGATCGGTCTCCGCTAGTTGCCTCAGTTTGGCGAGAGTTTCGGTGAATGCGGCAGCGGCGGTGGCGTAGCTCTGCCGGTGGTTTGGCGGCTATGCGGCGACCGGTGGGCCGCGTTAATCGATGCGCCTTCACTTAGGCGGAAGTAGCTTCTCCGGCTTGGCGAAATCGCCGCTCATCTTCGGCGGCAGACGCCAGACGGCACTGCCCGATTTGTTCGTGAAGTAGAGATAAGAGACCGAAGGCTTCAGCGTGTTGCCATCGGCCCAGAGTGCATAGAAATCCCGGTGAGCGTTCACGGGCCTCCGCGCGTAGGTGTGGTTGTGCAGCTTGGCTGCCGTTAGCCGCCTCACGATTTTCCACTGCTTGCCCTGGTTGCGGCTGAGCCACATCGCCATGTCTCCGCCGGTGGTGTACGGTTGGGGGCCGGGTTCGGTGGGAGCGACGATGCGCCAGGCGCCATCGGGTTCGATGGCGAGAGAGCCGAAATCGTAGTTGTGATCGGAGCGGGCGAACTCGAGGATCTCCCAGGAGGCGCCCGTCCAACGGGCGGTGTACCAGTTGTGCGGGCCGCCCGTGGGGCCGGATTGGTACGAGGTGGACGTGAGGTACAGAATCACCGGATGTCCGTCGTTGTTGAAGGCCACTTGCTTGAGATACACCAGGCGCTTTTCGGCCTGGTAATCGTGGACGAGGGCGGCGTTGGCGGCGGAGCGAATGGGGATTTCGAGGGTCTGCCCGGCGGCATTCTTCCAGGTCTTGCCCATATCGGAGGTTTCGACGTAGTAGAGGTTCGTGCGGGCGTTGAGGCCGATTGGTTCGGGGTGGACGTTAAAGACACTGGCGGTGCGGTCGCCCTGGTGCGCGGTGATCTGGTAATGGCCGAGCCCGGCACGGGCCAGAAGCTGTGGCGCTTGCCATTCGCGGCCGTCGGAGCTGGTGTTGAAGTAAAGGCTGCGGCCCTTGTCTTCGTAGAGCGTTTGCAGGAAAAGAAAGCCCTTGCCGGAATGCCACCAGGGATGGCCGTAAGAAAAGTTGGTGGTGGATACAAGTACGAAATCGCGAATGTCGTAGGGCGTGCGGCTGCGGTGGATGAATGAGGGGCGGGAGGTGCCGTGGGAGTTCGAAAAGATCCAGATATGCCCCGCGTCGTCGATGGCCATCACGGGATTGTCGTGGGCGTCCTCGGTCTGCTTGTTCAGCAGGATGGTGGGCCGGGGAACCATTCCCGTAGCGTGGTCGAAATAGCTCACCATGTGGAGCAGTTCCCGCTTGCCTTCCACCGTGCCGCCGTAGCAGAAAAAGGTTTTCTTCTGCGAGGCTACATAGATCGCAATGGGCGATTGCTGTTGCGGGTAGGTGGCGAAGCCGCCCGAGTATTTGTAGACGTACTGGTCATTGGAGGGCTGGTTGAAATACCAGATGCCGGAGTATCCATCGGCGAGAGCCGGCGCGTCCGCGGCGGGCAGCAGATGCGTGGAGGAAACAGAAAGGGCGAGCAGCGCGGCCCAAAGAACGAAACGCATGCCCGTATTATGGCGCTAATTCGCGGCGCGGCCTCATCTCGGAGCCGGAGGCGGCGGGGGCGGCATGGACGGCGAGGACGGCGGGACGGGCTGCTCCTCGGTTTGGGATTGGTCGAGTGCTTCCGGTTCGGCGTCAAAGGTGATGGTGGCTTCGGCGCTGTACTTGCGGTAAAGCCGGAATTCCACTTCGTTCTTGGTAAGTAGCTTGGCGGCGCGCATGCGGATCTCCGCCCTCAGGGGCAGCACGAATTCCGATTCGCCGATCTTGGTGAAATCGTAGTCGAGCGTGGTCCAGGCTTTGGAGAGGGGGTAACCCGCGGGAATGTCCGTGGTGTTCTGCGCGATGCGCATGATGAGTTCGGTAGCGTGATCGACGTAGATCAGCCCCTCCTGGCCGGCGATGACGGGGTCGAGGTCGTCGTACTTTACGGTCCACTTGGAGTAGCGACGGGGGAGCTTGTAGGAAAACACGTGCATCAGGCGGCCGCGGAGGGTGCCGTAGCGCAGCCACTGAAATTCGGTCTGCGATTCCTTCTCGAAGATCTCCTTGAGCATGGTGCCAAATTCACCCGTGCTGGTGGCGCCGCCGAGTTGCTGGACAGCCATATTCTGCACGGGACTATTGTTGACGAGGATGACGTCGTAATCCTCCTTGTCTTCGTAATAGCTGAGCTTGGCGGTGACGGTATCCTGCTTCTGCCAGAGTTCGAGACCGGAGGGATCGGCATACCGGCGGGTGACCTGGACGCAAATAAAATCCGGGAGGTTCTTGGAGTAGCTGGCGGCGTATTCGCGCATCCAATCGAGCAGGCGTTTCTGGTCAGCCGCGGAGGGGGCGGGGCGCGCGGGAGGCAGGGCTACTTCCTTGGCGTTGAGATCGGGCGCCCGCGGAAGGTTCTTGCTGCGCGCGGCGAGCGCTTGCAGCGCTTCGTCTGTCTTTGGACCGACGCCCGCGGCCTTCATATCCAGCAAAAAGTCTTCGGGCAACTGGGTGGTGAGTTTTACTTTGCCGAGGTAATCGGCTACGTCTTTGTCTTTCCAGTTCAGCTTTACCGACGAGGTAAGGAAAGATTCGAGCTTTTCGAGGGTGAGCGTTTGAGCGCCGGCCGCAGAAGCCAGAACCAGGAACAACGCGACTGCGAGAAAATGGCGCATACCCTCTCTTGACGTTAGCGGGGAGGCGCTTCGTTGCGCAAACCCGCGAATTCCAGGAACGGACGCTCAGCGCCCCGGCAGCTTCACGACATCGCGGATGGCGGCCATCGCCAAGGGAGCGATAGCCCGGTAGCCGGCAGCGTTGGGGTGCAGGCCGTCATCGGAAAACTCTTTGCGAAGCGCGCCCGTGTTATCGGCCATGGCGGCGTGGTAATCCACCAGTTTGTAGCGGCGCCGGGAGGCTTCCTGCTTGAGCCAGATGTTGAGGGCGGCGATGCGGGAAGGCGAGCGGCGCTCCGTCTGGATGTAGCGCGTGCCGCGGTCCTTGGCATAGTCGCTCACCGGCATAACGGTGCCCACGACGACCTTGATGCGATATTTGTCGGCCAAGTCGAAGATGCTTTCCAGGTTGCTTTCGATGACTTCAGAAGGTACGCCGCGCCCGATGTCGTTGGTTCCGGCGAGGATGACCAGCGCACTGGGCCGCAGCGCGATCACATCGTGCTGAAAGCGGCCCAGCATCTGGCCTGTGATCTGTCCGCTGATGCCGCGATTGACGAAATCGTAGCCGGGGAAATACTCATCCAGACGCCAGCCATCGGTGATGGAATCGCCCAGGAAGACAACGCGAGGCACCTTTGCGTTGGGAGCGGAAAGCTTCGCGTTGGCCTCGCGGTAGCGTGCGAAATTATCGCGATCCGAGCCGCGTATCGCGCTTTGGTTGCGCCGCAGCAGTTCCATCTCCCAGGCGTCAAGCTCAAGGAAAAGCTGGCGCAACTCGGCCACCTGCTTCTGGGTGGTTTCCGGCAACGGGTAGGGCTTCTCCATCGCATCCAACAGTTGGAGGTAGGCCCGAATGGCGGCGTTCAGACGGTGGATCTGCACGACGTTTTGCGATTCGCCATTGGCATTGAGGTTGAGGACGGATTGCCTGGCCTGCTCAAGCAGAGGCTCGCCCGCGCGGGAGAGATTCGGGATCAATATGGCGGTGCTCTCGATGAGTTGGGCGCTCCGGTCGTAGGCGGCCAGCATCTCATTAGCGTTCCAGGCCGGGGCCGCTGCTTCAGGGGATGGCGCGGGAGAGGATGCCTGGGCATGGACTTTCTGCCCAGCCACCAAGCCCGCCCAAAGCGTGAAGATCGCCAGCGCCGCCGCGTACAAGTTCATCCGCATCTGTTACAACCCGCCTCCAAGAAGTGTTTCTTCCACTATAAGCAATGCGGGGAAGCGGGGGCCCCGACAGCCGGGCGGCCGTGCTTTGGGCTCTGCATTGGCTTGCTGGCCGGTCCTGAGAACCGGTCCTGAAAACGAGGGGCTGTTCAAAAGCCGGTTGCTATAATTCGATGAGATGAGCGTGCGGGGCGAACATCCTGATGGGCTTTTGTTGACCAAGCCAAGCGGCGAGCAGCGCGGTTTTGTCGACCCCAAACGAGACGAGAGCGGCCCGGTGATCGAAGATCTATGGGTGATGCAGGGCTCCATTTGCGACCTGAAGTGCAAGCACTGCTATACGGCATCCTCGCCGCAAAACGAGCAGCTTGAGCAGATCGCGTTCGCCGAGCTTCGCCCGCACCTTGAAGACGCGGCGAAGGCCGGCGTGCAACGAATTTACTTCACGGGCGGAGAGCCGTTCGTGAACGCCGAAGTGCTCAAGGGGAGCGCCCAGCGGAACGAGGAGTTTCTGGCCAGCCTGGCGTTCGCGCTCGACATCGCGCCGGTTTGGCATTGCCTTCAATC
>JAXHKT010000010.1:0-50643 GCA_034522975.1 Bryobacterales bacterium | reverse complement strand
GCTACAGTATCAAGGGCATTGAACAACAGCAGTAAAATAAGCGAAGCAACCAAAAAACTCGTCTTAGAAACTGCTGCAAGTTTAAATTACAAACAAAACAGGCTGGCATTAGCACTCAAAAAGTGGTAAAAGCAATAATGTTGGAGTAATAGTGCCACATATTAACCGAAATTTCTTTCAACCATAATCAGAGGAATTGAGGAGGAGTTGGGATTAGGCGCATGGTTCCAGGTAATTATTTGCCAAAGTTACAATACTGAATTAAAAGAGCTCAGATTATTTAGCACTTTGCTAAATGCGCAGGTTGATGGTATTTTGATGTCAATTTCAGTGTTACAACTCAATTGGATCACGTTGTTGGTAATATGATAAAAAAAGGTATACCAATGGTTTTTTTTGACCGAAAAAAAAACTTGGATGGGGTTCATTCTACAATCAATGATTTTGAAGGAGGATATCAAGTAACACAACACTTAATTAACAGAGGATGCAAAAGAATTGCGCACCTTGCCGGAGATGGGTGTTGTGTTTTTTTAAAGATAGGTTTGAAGGTTATAAGCAGGCCTTATTAGACAATGGATTTGAGTTGAATTCGAAATATGTTTTTGAAGCAAAAAGTAATATTGAAGCGGGTTCAAGATGCTGCTAAAAACTTCTCAAATTAAAGAATCCTCCAGATGCAATATTTTCAGCGAGCGATTGGGTTGCATTGGGTGCTATTAAGGAAGTTACACGAAAAGGGCATTGTTATACCGGATGATTTCCGCGTTGCGGGATTTAGTAATGAACCTTTTCTAAATTTTTGGAACTTTCAATAACCTCTGTTGATCAATCACCTCTTGATATGGGCAAAATTGCAGCAAAAGTGTTCTTCAAACAGGTAAGAGAAGAAAGGAAGTGTGAAAATTGAACAAAAAGTAATTTTGGCACGTGGATTATTTATCAGAAAGTCTACTTCAAAATCTGCACAGTAAATTAAACATACGAATTAAGGGTTAAATTACCTGGAGTGGCGAGAAACTAAACAATTAACTGAATTATAAGCTAAAAATGGATTAAAATCAATTAATGATTCTTTGCAATAAATTAAATATCAAAAGATAATATTTTTTTGAAAGATAGCAGCTTTATCATTTTCACTAAACGCCAAAGCTAAAGTTTTGTTTTTGTTAAGCTTATTGAAAAAAAGGCAAAAGTAACCGGTACTTTGCCTCTTTTTAATAAATTCAAAACAGAAATTTTATGCCAGATTGAATAATCTGCACAAATGCCTGTTGAAGATATTTTCGTATACCTGTTTTCCTACAATATCTGCATATTTTTCAAGGCAGTGTTAATATTCAACCTTATGTTCAACAGCCATTTTATATCCAACATGAATTAATTGCCTGAAATTTGGGTTGTATTCCTTATGACCTGGAATATGCCTAAGAGTATTTGCAAATTTAGCACTATTCCATGCCTGTACCTGGCAGACGGCAACTTTGATTTATCTATATCAATTACCTGTGCATATGGAGCGCAAAGTTCGTCCATTCTTGCAAGGGCTTCAATGTAAATTGTCTTGGCAAGCTGAAGTGCTTCATTACCCTGCTTCTGCTAATCCTATAACTTCTTCAAGCCAAGTGGTGCCAGCAGTCTTGACATGGATTCCTTTGTCGTATTTTTCAATTAATGATTTAACTATTGGATCAATCGAAAACTTATCACTACCAGAATGAATACTTAATTTCAGTTACGATGGAAAATTGAACCTCTTAATTGCATAATCAATAATTTGAAGAATCTTCTTCAAATTCTTTACTAAATTTTGTTAAGTCACCCACATAATCAACACCTTTGTTGAATCTTCCTGAAACCAAGGATGCAATGGTTTGAAGCGGAACTTTTTCATTTGATAATAATGAGATAATAAGACATTCAATAGGAGTTTGGGGTTCATTTTATTCGTCCATTGATACTTTGGCAATAAATTATCGTTGCCTTTCTTATTTTCAATATGTCTGTAAATAGCACCTGCTTCTGAAACAGCAAATAAATATTTTCAGTAGTGCTTTCCAGTTCTTGCTGGGTAATAGAAATTGGAGTACAAATTTATCAATTTGAGAATATTGCCAATTAAATTCCTTGTTTTTTCAATTGATTTCTTTATAAGGGCGAAATATGCTGACTTCCCAATAAAATCGGCAACATCAATAGTGAAAAAATCAGAACAATCAACAAATTTATCCACATTCGACATATTGATATCTAATCTGCATCAAATGCAATATTGATTAGTCCAACCAAGTTTTTTAACCGCATCTTCTGCCGCTTTTCTGTTATCAATGGGCATTGTATGTATAATGCTGTGTTCGCGGTTTGATTTATTCCAAACTGGTGTTATCTCAATAGATTGTCTTTTTGCTTCCAGAATTGCCTTTAAATTGTGCAACTCCTTGATGACCAAATGAATCGCCAAGTCCGAAAGAGTATTTTGAAAGTTTCATTTTATTTATACTTAATATTAATAAACGATATATAATTTAAGAGTTTATCGGCATCATTCATTTATTAGTTTGCACTTTTCAATGATAGTATATTGAATATCTTTGGCGAGATTGGCTCTGCCTAAGTAAATAATGGTTGTCATGATTTTATAAGATATTAAAAATCTTAAAAACTTTTGGTCTGCCCATTGGCAGATGGCTGTCCTATACTTCATGACAAGTGTAAACTATCTTTGCTCGATTATGAAAAATGCCTTTTTACCTTTAAACTAATTAATTTTAGTTGAAGTTTCTAAATCAATAACAGGATTAAGGTTTTCATCTAAAGTATTATTTTTGGCATAATTAGATGAACCAACCAAGAATTACCAGATAAAGTGAACCAGCAATAGAGAAAGCCCAGAAATAACCAGTATTCCCGGGCCTGATCAAACAGATCCCAAAGCCTTATCACCTAATATACCAGCCACTGCGCCAACCATTCCTCCAATCCCAACAACAGAGGCTGTAGCTTTTTTCAGGGAATACGTCAGATACGAGTGTAAATATATTTGCAGACCATGCCTGGTGTCCGGCAGCCCCAAGCCAATTAGAAATATTGCCAGCCATTTAATATCCGTAATCGCAACAAAGCTAACAGGTAATATGATAAGTGCACAAATCAACAAAGTTAATTTTCGCGCTTTATTAACGCTCCAACCTTTATTCATAAAAGCTACAAAATGCTGCAAAAATACTTCAGAATCAGCCAAAACATACATGATAAAGAAAGGGACGCCAATATTTTTAAGGTCAATTCCAATTTAGACCCAGGGATTTTTGCGCCCCAAAATAAATAGAACCACCAAACTGCATCAGTAGTTTTTGCCAATGCAAACACCAGGTTTGACGTTTAGGTAAAACCATTTTCCATGGAAGCTTTTCATTATTTTCAATGATAGAATCGCTCGTAATATATTCTAGTTCAGCCTTTGAAACTTTAGGGTGAACTTCAGGCTTTTTATCAATACGAAACCAGTAACAACACCCAAAGTGATGAAATAAACACCTGTAATTAAAAATGGGATTTTACCAGTTGTACCATCTTCGTAAACAATCCAACCAACAACAAACGGAGCTAAGATTGCACCAAAACTGGTGGCGGCATTAAACAAGGTGCAAAAGCACGTTCTTTTTTGGGAAACCGTTCTCCAACAGTTTTAATAGCAGCAGGAATACCAGCTTCACCAAATCCCAATCCAAAGCGGGCGGCAGCAAAACCAAGATACTAAAAGCGGGGCGAACAAGCGCATGTAACATACCGAATAAGCTCCATATTGCAATTGAGAGGGTATAACCTTTTTTTGTTCCAATTCTGTCAATTATACTTCCCATATCAAGCAACCAATGCATAGGCTACTTTAAAAGATATCATGATATTTGCATAGTCGTTATTGGTCCATCCAAACATTTTTTCGAGTGTTGGCAGTTACTCCTGCTATACTACGGTCGAAATAGTTGATTGTTGTTGCAAACATCAACATGGCCAGTTTCGATATCTGTAATTGCCAATTTTAGGGGTTACTTTGTCCATGCTTTTTTGTTTTTGTAATTAGTTAATTTTTTCAGGTTGTAGTAATAATTCGAGTTCAAAAGTAAAAAAGCCGCCTGTTTATTGGATGCAAACGGTTTATCATCTATTATTTCTTAACTTTTTTGATAATCTCCAAGGCATTTTGAACATTACTTTTCAATGCTTAAAAATATCTTTTTATTGCAATAATTTCGCTAAAGATCGATTGGAACCCATTCCAACACATGTAACTCCTGCACCAAACCATCTTAGGTTTTCTTCGTGAAATGCCTCCAGTTGGCATAACGCTTGCGGGGAACCAGGCCCGTTTCTGCTTTTTAGGAATCTGGCCACTATGTTCCACCTGGAAATAATTTCACAATTCACACCTAGTTCTTCGGCCTTTGCTATTTCTGTTGATGAACCGCAACCTGGTGACCATAATACTTTTTATACGATTGCAGACAATTGCAATATCCTACTCATAAAACAGGTGTAACTATAAAGTTTGCACCGAGTTGCATGTACAAATGAAGCTGCAGCTGCATCAGTAACTGAACCAACGCCCATAATCATGCCCTGGCAATTCTCTTAATGGCGTACTTATTGAGTTCCCCGAAAATTTCAAATGCAAAATCACCTCGGCTTGTAAATTCCAGAATCCTCTCCACCACCATCATAAGCAAGCCTTTAAGGATCTTTTTTCCTAATTCAATATCTTTGTGGACAGAACAAAGGAATTAGACCATTTTTCTTTCATTACTGTTGCTACTTCAATTCTTGAATATTGTGCCATTTCCTATTATCTTGAATATCTTTTAATTTATCTCAATCAAGTTTATTGTTTAGAGTTAACTTTTAAATTTCGAGTTCTTGAACTGGAAACTCCAAAAAGGAAACTCTAGCTCCAAACTTTAAACATTTATCTTGATACACGTCCAGAGAATCTCCAGCCCATCAATCTTTCTAACTTCTGATACTACTAACAGCTATGATCTCCGTAAATGGTATGTTTTAAACACGATGCTGCTAGCTGCAAAATTCAAGGCTTTTTCCAACATTCTGCCTTATAAGTTAACAATCCATAGATAGACCGCCCATAAAAGAATCGCCTCCGCCAACTCTGTCAACAATAGGTAATTTGGTAGTTGGAGCTTATTTCTCAAATAATCTTTTTCCATCATACAATACACCAGACGAGCTATTGTGATTTGTCACTGGCATAGAATCTCTTCAGTGTTAGTGATAACTTTTTAGCATCTTGGGAATCTTTTCAGTAATTTGCTGAGATACTGAGCAATACGCTTCCGCATTTTCAACATGACCAGAAGTTATCATCAACTCCTTCAGGATGGAATCCCAAAGCCATAGCGCATCTTCTTCACTTCCTAGTACTACGTCGCATACCTCCACGTAGCAAAGGCATCACTTCACCAGCTTTCTTTTCATATCTTTCATAAGTTTTTATCTGAAATTCAAGTCAGTTGAAACTAGTAATTCCTTTTGAATTGGCAGCTTTAATACCTTCAAGGCATACATCGGCTGCTCTCTGCGAAAATACCAGGGGTAACTCCAGTCCAATGAAAACAGATTTTAATTGTCCTATCTAGAACTTTGTCCCAATCAATCATTCCAGGCTTAATATCTGCAATTGCAGAGTTTGCTCTGTCGTAAATTACCTTACTTGCACGACTAACGAGCGCCTGCACTTATAAGAGTCGATATCCAATCACGGTCTCCTCCATAAACAATATCTACATTATATCAACTCCAAGTCCTCTAAGTTCATTTGTACAAGTTGTTGCACTGTGGTTTTGGCAACCTTGTAACAAAACTTACTGGAATTCCATAATTTGCCAATGAAATGATCCAAACGTCAGTACCTCTAATGCGCGCATACCCATCCTTGTGAAGATCGCGAAAGGGGAATTTCCGATGCGGAGCCTTCGACTCGTCTCAGCCGGATTGTTGCTGGCGGCATTTTCCCGCCTCCGGCATTGCCGCCGAAGCGGTGGCCGCTACCAGGACGGCGCAAAACGATGCGCGATCCGCGCCCCGCGATCTGTTTGTCATTTCCGGCAAATCGATCGTCGATTTAGACGCCCTCGGTGATCCAGCGCGTGGTCATCAGCGACCCCAAGGTTGCCGAAGCGCTGCCCGTCACCCAGCAGGAACTGGTTCTGCACGGCCGCGAGGAAGGTGAAACCAGCCTATGATCTGTGGACCGCTGGCGGCGGCCGGGTCTTGTTGAGCCTAGAGGTGCAGGCCAACGGATCGGCTGGATCGGCAATGATTGCAAAATCATCGATCTGCGCCGGGATTCCCCCGATTCCGATATCGATATTCGCGTCGAGGGTCTCGATCCAAGACCCGTCAGGTGATGTTGCCAAGGGGACGGTTCCCGACGCATCTGGTTGGCGCCAAGCGTGCCGAATCGATGGTGGCCACCTTCGGGCAAACCGGTCGACGTTATCCCTTCAGCATGCTGACGCCGGAAGCGGAACCGCAGATCTTGTTGCGGGTGAAGTTCGCCAACGTCGAGCGGAACGCCGCGACCGAATTGGGCGCGAACTACCTGAGCACGGGCGCTGGCGGGAACATTGGTTCGATCAGCACGGGTATGTACGCCCCCCCGGTGGTGGAGGTAGACCGGGAAGGCGCAGCGTTCACGATTTCCGATGCCCTTAACGTCTTCCTGTTCCGGCCCGACCTCGGAGTTGGGCCCAACGCTGAAGCTGCTTCAGAACAAGCGGCTCGCCGAAGTCCTGGCCGAACCGAACGTGCTGGCGATCAATGGCAAACAGGCCAGCTTCCTCGCCGGTGGCGAGTTTCCGTTCCCGATCCTGCAAGGCGGCGCGGGCGGTGTCGGCCAGATCACCATCCAGTTCAAGGAGTTTGGAATCCGCATTAATTTCGTTCCCACGATCACCGCGCGGGGAACCATTCGCCTGGCTGTAGAGCCGGAAGTCAGCTCCCTCGATCTTGTCAACGGGCTTACCATCCAGAACTTCCGGATCCCCGGACTGTCGGTGCGGCGCGTGCAAACGGAAGTGGAATTGGAAGATGGCCAGACCTTCGCGATTGCCGGCCTGCTCGACAACCGCGTGACCGAGGAGTTGAGCAAGATTCCCGGCCTTGGCGATATCCCATTCTTCGGGAAGCTTTTCCAGTCCAAACGCCTGCAGAAGTCCAACTCCGAACTTCTCGTGCTGATCACCCCGGAACTGGTGCGTCCGATCGCGGGCGGCAACGTGCCGCTCTCGATATGCCGGAGCCCTTCCTCGATGGTGCTCCCCACCGAGTCGCCGCGTCATCCTTCGATGGAGGAGACGAGCAGATGCCGTTCAGCGCGCCACGGCGTCCGGTTGCTGTGGAGACCCTGCTTGAAGTCAATCGCTTCCAGCGCGGAGTTCGGCGGAACGCGCGGATGCAGGTCACTTGGTGTGCCCGCACTCGGCGGGCGTAAGCGGGGAAACCCCTAGCCTGATTGCTTTGCACCGGGAAGGATGCGGCGCGGAGCGATCCAGGCCGCATCCCTTCGAAGAAGCCATCGGGTGGCGCTCCGCTTCTGTTTCGCGCCGTCGCCGCGACTGGCAAGGCGCGACGGCTTTCCGGACCTCTGGAAACGGGGTCAGGGGAAGCCCAAGCAGCAACGGTTTCCGCATGGCGGACGGGAGAAGAGGTGTTTGTGACATTGGGCGTCCTGAATGCAATTGCGCCACTCGATTCGGCAAAACCGGAAGCTTCGGGCGGAATCGGGCTATAACGGGGTAGAACATTGAAACCGATCACCACTCAGGAGATCATGCGTTCGCGAAAGTTCCGCTTCGCAGCTAGATTCAGTCTCTTCTCGCGCAAATGTCGGTACGCGCGTGGTGCTCGAATCGGCCGAGGTGGAGAACTGGACCGAGGTCATTCTGCAGATTGAACGCGCCCAGCCGGACGTGATTCTGCTCGATGTTTCGGCGGTGGGCGATTCGTTGAGCGACGTGGTGCGGCGCATCCGCAGCACGGCGGTGGCGCCCCTGGTGGTGGCGATGCACGTCACCTCCGATACCCAGATCATCCTCGATGCGATGCGGGCCGGGGCGAGCGAGTTCCTCTTTCCGCCCTTCGATACCACCCCTCCAATCGGCTTTGCAGCGGCTGGGCGCGGAACGGGCGCAGTCGAAGTATCCGCGCCATGATTAGACGGCAAAGTGCTTGGCTTTTTGTCCGTGAAGGGCGGCTCGCGTGAATTCCAGCCACTCTCGCCCTGCGATATTGGCGTGGAACTGCACCGGGGTTCGGCTCCAGACCGACACTACTGGCGGATTTCGATCTGGACGCCGGCATCATTGGGTTTCTCGATGAAAGTGCCAATCGCGCTACACGGTGCTTGATGCGGCCAAGTAATGTCTATCGCCTGGATCCGAGTTTCTGGAAGGCGATGGTTTTTAAGCACCGCACGGGCCTCGAAGTGCTGAAAGCGCCGCCCCCGGCGCTCTACTCGACAGTCGATTTCCTGATGCCAGGATGAAGTGCGGGCGATTCTGCGGCTTGCCAGGTCGATGTATAACTACACGATTCTCGATCTGGGACGCGGCCTCAACCGGCTTTCGCTGAGCTCTCTCGAACTGGTGGACCAGGCCTTTCCTGGTGACGGTTCGCCGATGTGCCCAGCCTCCACCAGGCGAAGCTGATCATCTCCGCGCTGCGGGATTACGGCTTCGGCCAGGATAAATTGCAGCTTCTGCTGAATCGCATGCAGAAGACCCCGGAAGTCACTCCACCGGAGTTGGAGCGGGCGATGGGCCTGCCGGTCTTCGGTACCATTCCGAACGACTATTTCCCTCTTTACGAAGCTTACGCCGAGGGCGGCTTATTACCGGCGAAAAGCAAGCTGTCGCGAAGTTTTTGAAGGCCTGGCGCGCGGATCTGGCAGGCATCTCCTGAAGAGAAGAAGCCACAACGGACGGGTTTACTTTTCGCAAGTATTTAGCGGAGCGTGAAATCACATGGCTGCAGGAATGCCCACGAAACTGAACCGGCACAATCCCAACGAGGCGAACTGGGTGAACCGGCTGTTCACCGCCAGCGACTCGCTGGAGCACCAGGACCTCAAATTCACGTTGCACCGCAAGCTGCTCGAACGGGTAAACCTCGAAGTGCTTGCCACCATCGACACGGAGAGTGCGCGCGAGGATCTCCGCGTGATCCTCAGCCGTCTGGTGGACGAGGAAAAAACCCCGCTCAGCATGATGGAAAAGGAGCGGGTGACGCAGGAGGTCCTCGACGAGGTTTTCGGCCTCGGTCCGCTCGAACCGCTGCTGCAGGACCGGACGATTTCCGACATTCTGGTGACCACTCCCTACCTGGTAGTGGTGGAACGCAATGGCCGCCTGGAACGCACGGGCGTGCAGTTCAAAGACAACGCGCATCTGTTGCGGATTATTGAGAAGATCGTTTCGCGGGTCGGGCGCCGGGTGGATGAATCCTCGCCGATGGTGGACGCGCGCTTGCCCGACGGCAGCCGCGTGAACGCGATCATCCCGCCCCTGGCCGTCGACGGACCGCTGCTTTCGATCCGCCGTTTTGGACGTTCGCCGCTCACCCCCGAGAAGCTGGTGGCCAACCACTCGGCCACCGCCGAAATGATGGAGCTGCTGAAGGCCTGCGTCCGCGCCCGGCTGAACATCATCATCTCCGGCGGTACGGGTTCGGGAAAAACGACGCTGCTCAATGCGCTGTCGTCCTTTGTTCCCGAAACCGAGCGGATTGTCACGATCGAGGATGCGGCGGAGTTGCAGCTCAGCCAATGGCATGTGGCGCGGCTGGAAACCCGGCCGCCCAACGTGGAAGGCAAGGGCGCCATCCGCCAGCGGGAACTGGTGATCAACGCCCTCCGTATGCGCCCGGATCGCATCGTCGTCGGCGAAGTCCGCGGCGAGGAAGCGCTCGACATGCTTCAGGCCATGAACACCGGCCACGACGGGTCTCTCACCACCATCCACGCCAACAACCCTCGCGACGGCATCGGCCGTATGGAAGTGATGGTCGGCATGGCGAACGCCAACATGGGCGCGCGCGCCATTCGCCAGCAGATCGCCTCCGCTGTCGATGTCTTTGTCCAGGTTTCGCGCATGAGCGACGGTACCCGCCGGATCACCCACATCACCGAGTGCGTGGGCATGGAAGGCGAGCAGGTGACCACCCAGGACGTATTCAATTTCATTCGCACCGGTCTGTCGGAAGATGGGCGGGTGCTGGGGCGCTTCCAGCCCACCGGGGTGCGGCCCCGCTTTTATGAGCGGCTGGCGGCATCGGGAATCCGGCTGCCGGCGTCGGTGTTTGAGACCGTGATGGAGATCAACTAGAGCGGGTTGCCGGGCTCTTGCGGAGCGCCCGGCAATGCCTAACCCAGGGATGTGGCCACCCACCCGATGGGCGCCGCGGCCGGGGCAATGGCGCGGAAAGGAGTTTCTCGATGCCAGTGATCATTTTCGTCATCTTCGGCGTGCTTCTGCTGGTGGTGTTCGGCGTCACCATGATTGGCGTTTCCGTGGTGGAACGGCAGCGCCAGAAAAAGGTGGTGGGTATGCTCAATACCCTCCAGGGCAAGTCGGCGGTCAAGTCGGCCATCAAGAAGACATCGATTGAGCGCCAGCTTCCCGGGGACTCGCAGATCGAAAAGTTTGCGGCCAAGTTGAAGCCGATGAATGCCGTGCAGGCGTTCATCCAGCAATCGGGTTTGCATTGGACCAGCGCGCAGTTTATCGGGATGAGCTTGGCGTGCGCTCTGGGCGGTGCGGCCCTCTCCCTCTATGTGGCTAAGTTGCTGCCGCTGGGCACGCGCATGCCGCTCTTCGCGATCGCCTTTTCGGTGATTCCCCTCGTGATTTTGCGCTTCAAGGCAAGCCACCGCATGGCCGCTTTCGAAGAACAGTTTCCCGACGCGCTCGACTTTCTTGCTCGTAGTATGAAGGCGGGCAATGCGTTTTCGGTGAGCCTGGAAATGCTCGGCAAGGAATCGCAGGACCCCCTTGGGATGGAAGTTCGCCGGGTCTATAGCGAGCAGAATCTCGGCAGTTCGCTCGACGATTCGCTGCGCAATCTCTGCAACCGGGTGCCGATTCTCGACGTGCGATTCTTCGTCTCTTCCGTCTTGCTGCAAAAGGATACCGGCGGCAACCTCAGCGAGATCCTCACCAATCTTGCCTACATCATCCGGGAACGCTTCAAGCTCAAGGGCATGGTGAAAGCGGTGAGCGCATCCGGACGGATGACCGCCTGGGTGCTGATCGCCCTTCCCATCGCGCTCGCCGTGGGGCTTTCGTTTCTGGCGCCAGGTTACCTGGACACACTGGTGAACGACCCGGAAGGCAAGGTCATCATCATCTTCGTTTGCGTCGCCCAGGTGGTCGGATACTTCGTGATGAGGAAGATCATCGACATCAAGGTCTAAGGTTCGGGCTTCGGTCTGTTGCTCCGGGTATGCTGCCCGGACCGTAAAGCGGGCTCCCCAAGGGGGCTGCCGGAAGAAGAGCAAGCAACAAAGAGGAATGTAATGGCAGGAATACTACCGATCATCATCAGCATGGGAATGTTCATGTTTCTGGCTGGCGTCATCGTGGTCTTTGGCTACTTTCGATACGTCCGCCCCGGACGTCTCGTTGAGCAGTTGACCACGGACGTCTTGACGGCACCGCAAATGACCACGTCGATCGGCGTGCAAGCCAAGAAAGACACTCCGATCATCCGCGTGATCCAGGAACTCGGTGAGAAGATCCCCACCTCGCCCAAGGACGCAAGCGATGTGCGGAAGCGCCTGATGATGGCCGGCTTCCGGGAAGAATCCGCGCTGCCGATCTTCCGTGGAATGCAAATCGTTGGCGGTGTGGGTGCGTTTGTGATCGCCATGACCATGCGGATGAGTCTGGCGAACATGAACATGCTCTTCCCGTTTATCGCCGCCTTTCTGGGAGCGTGGATCCCTAGCTTTATCCTCAGCAAAATCATTTCCAGCCGCCAGGAGAAGCTGCGTCTCTCCCTTCCCGACGCGCTCGATCTGCTGGTAATCTGCGTTGAGGCCGGCGTGGGTCTTGACCAGGCGATCCAAAAGGTTTCGCAGGAATTGGCGATCACTCACAAGCACATCTGCAAAGAGCTCAGCATGGTGGTGCTCGAAGCCCGCGCCGGCAAACGCCGTATCGAGGCGCTGCACAATCTGGCGGACCGTACCGGTCAATCGGATATCCGCAAACTGGTGCAGGTGCTCGCGCAATCCGATCGATTCGGTACCAGCATGGCCGACGCCCTGCGCGCTCACTCCGACTTCATGCGGGTGAAGCGCCGCCAGGACGCCCAGGAACGCGCCGGCAAGGTGCCCGTCAAACTCGTCTTCCCGATCTTTGCGTTTATTCTCCCCTCGATCCTCGCCGTCTCCACCGGCCCCGCGATGATCCGGGTGTTCAAAGTGCTCATCCCGATGATGCAAGGCATCGGGAACAGTTAGGCTCGCCGCCTCTCCACTAACGGGGCTGTCCGCGGCCAACCACAAGGGATTAGACCAGCCACCAACGGTGGCGGCTGTTGGGGAGTTCAGGCTCCCGGAAAGGAACGAACATGGAACTGCAGTCAACCATCATCTGGGTTGCCGCCGCCATCGTGGCCGTGCTCTATTTTGCCCGTCGCCGCAAGCGGAAGTCGCTCAGCTAAAACCACCTTCATTCTCTATCCCCGCGTTTTCTTGGATTCCCAGGCGCGTGCCTTAACGGGCTAGCCTCGGAAACAGCGGGTTGCGAGCAAGCGGAGACGTCCAGCTACGGCCAACGAGATACCCGTGGCCGGCCGTTTCCGCCCTCACAACCCGCGATCTCTCCTCTCCTCCCCCCTTCCCAAGCTTCCCGGAATCACTCCAGCCCTCAATTTCCCATCGCTTCGCGAGAATTCTCCCGAGTGCCGCCCGCGCCCGTTAAGAATCGCGCCCAGATGGCGTCCTTGGAAATAGAAACGGAATTGGTTCATGCTAAGCACATCAATGGAAATCCGATCTGCCCCCACGGAAGCGCCGGATCTGGAAACGCTATTCCGGGATCACAACCGGATGGTCTACCGGACAGCCTATCGCCTCACCGGCAATAGCGCCGACGCGGAGGATGTCCTGCAAACGGTCTTCCTCCGGCTCTCCTCGCGGGATTTGCTTGCCAAACCGGTTGACCACGCCGAAAGCTACCTGCGACGCGCCGCCGTCAACGCCTCGCTGGATCTGATCCGGCAGCGCCGGGCCGCCGGCAGCCATAGCGAGGCGCTGGTCGATCAGCAGGTGGCACCACCGGGAGATGTTCCCGAACATCGCCTGCAAATGCAGCAGAGGGTGGAGTGGTTGCGTGGCGCCGTGGGTGAGCTGAGCCAGCAGGCCGCGGAGATCTTCGCGCTGCGCTTCTTTGAAGAGCGATCCAATGCGGAGATTGCCGGCATCGTCGGCTCCAGCACCAACACCGTGGCGGTAACGCTGCATCGCAGCCGTGAACGCCTCAAGGATCAATTCCGGCAGTACTTGGGAGGGAATCATGAATAACCGGGAAGACTACTCCGAACGTCTGCTTGACGAAACGATTGACCACGTTCGCGGGGCCGAAGCGCCGGAGGCGGAGATGCGGGCCGCGGCAGACCGGGTTTGGGCGTCGCTCGAACGAAACGCGCCGGCGGGGCGGGCATCCGCAGTTCCTGTTCACGCCGTGCTTTCCACGGAAAGCGATTTCGAAGCGTTGTTCGCGGCTTACCACGCCGGCACTCTGCCGGAAGCCCGCCGCGAGTTGCTCGAAGCCCGCATCCACGAAGAAGTCGCCACGCGCAAAGCTTGGCTAGATTTCAAGGCCCGGGCCGAAGGCAGGCCCACGGAGTTTGAAGCAGCGGCGCAGCGAGTCCGCAATCAGGCGAATGCCCGGGTTCAGGGGCGTTTCGCCGGCAATCCCTTGCTGGTGCGATGGGCGGCGGTGGCGGCGATGCTGGTCGCCGTGGCCGGGCTGAGCTGGTATGGATGGAACGCCTGGGGCCCCGAACAAAGCGGACCGCAGGCCACCGTCCATGCGGCGAACGGTCCCCTTTATCTGGTGGAAGGCGACAGCGTGGCCGCTTTGGCGACGGGCGCCGGTATTCTGCCCCGGCAGCAGGTTCGGGTTCCCGAGGGTACCCGCGCCACACTCCGGCTGCGCGATGGATCGCTAGTCGAGGTTCGTCCCGGCTCCACCTTCACGCTCAGCTCCTTTGGCAGCGATCTCACCGTGAATCTTCTGGGAGGCGATGTGATCGTCGAGGCGGCCAAGCGTTCGCGCGGCCGCTTGTACGTGGCATCCAAGGATCTGGAAGTGGCGGTCACGGGCACGGTCTTCGCGGTGGGAACCGGCGTGAAGGGCTCCCGTGTGGGTGTGTTGGAAGGTTCGGTGCTTGTAGCCCACCGCGGGAATAAGCAATCCCTGCGCCCCGGCCAGCAATACGCAAGCAGTGCCGGAGTCACGTCGCAATCGCTTGAAGACCAGGTTGCCTGGAGCGAGAACCTCGATCGGCATCTCGCCCTGCTTCGATCGCTCACGGCGCTCGACGCGGAACTGGCCAAGATGCGCCTGCCCTCCCTCCGGTATCAAAGCGAGCTGCTCGCGGCGGTGCCCGCAAACACCACGGTCTACGCCAGTGTGCCCAATCTCGAAGACACCATCCGGCAGGCCCGCGAGATCATCGGCACCCGTTTGCAGTCCGATGCCGCGTTGCGCGATTGGATGACTAGCGCCAGCGGCAAGTTCAGCGCCGAAATGCTGCTGGGCGAGCTGCAGGGCTTCAGCGCCTTTGCCGGCGACGAGATGCTCCTGGTGGCGATTCCCAGCGCGCAGGGTGAGCCGGAGGCCATCGCCTTTGTGGCCGCATTGGCGAAACCGGGCTTTGAAGATCATCTGCGGCAGCGCTTCGCGGCGCTCGCCGGGGGTGCCGCTCCCGAAGCGCTCCACTTCTATCACTCGCTCGCCGAACTCGCCAACGCGCCAACCGGCGATGGTGTTCACGTCCTGCTGTCGAACGACCGGCTGGTGCTATCCCCATCCGTGGCGGCGGTGCGCGCCATCGGCGGATCGTTGATGAGCGCGCAACCCAGCGGCTTCACGGCCACCGCCTTCGGCGCCCGCGTGCAGCAGACCTACCAGCGCGGCGCCGGTTTCTTCCTGGCGGCGGACCTGAACAACCTCATCCGCAAGAGCGATGGCACAGTAGATCGCGGCGCCGAATTCACGGGCATCGACGATCTGCGTTTCCTCGAAATTGAGCAACGGCATGTGAACCAGCAGGCCGACCTTCGTTCCACGTTTACCTTTGGCACTGACCGGCATGGCGTGGCGAGTTGGCTGGCTGCCCCCGGCGCCCTGCGCGCCCTCGAGTTCGTATCGAGCCAGGCAGCGGCCGTCTCCGCGGCAACCGTCAAGGATCCCGTGGCGATGCTCGAAGATGTGCTCGCTTTAGCGGCTAACGGAGAGAATAGCGCCGGCAAGCTTGGCGATCTCGAAACAAAGCTCGGCATCCGTATCCGCGAGGATCTCGCCCAGCCTTTGGGTAGTGAGGTTGCTTTTGCGATCGACGGCCCGGTAATCCCCGTGCCGTCCTGGAAGCTGGTGGTGCAGGTGAACGACCCTGTCCGTCTGAACACGGCCATCCAGCGGGTGGTCGAAGCTTTCAATCGGGAGATGTCTTTGCAAGGCAAGCCGGTGGCGCAGTTCTCCGCGGAGACCGTCGACGGAATCGCCTTCCACACCATTGCCTACACCCCGCGCGCGGACAACGCGGAGAGCGGCTCTCCCAGCCGGCTCACCACCCTGCACTATGTCTTTGCCAACGGGTACCTGATCGCCGGGCCGGATCGCGGTTTGCTGCGGCAGGCCATCCAGACCCAGGCCAGCGGCACCAGCATCCTCACCGATGCCAAGTTCCGCGAACTCCTGCCCGCCGATGCCTACACGGGCTTCTCCGGCGTCTTCTTCCAGCAGGCGGCTGGGGCGCTTGGGTCGCTGGCGGCTCAACTTGCGGCAGGGCAGGGCGGCAATCCCCAGCAGGCTGAAGCGATGCAGCAACTCGCTAAAGAACTGAAGCCCTCCTTGGTGCACGGCCTACGCGGATTCGCGGTCCGTGACCGTCGCGTCGAAGAGCGGCCTCTTCGGGCTGGGCGGCAATTCGCTGCTCCGCATGGGGATGCTGATGGAAATGATGGGGAATGTGAAATCGCAAGCCCCACGCGCGACAATCGACTAGAGCCGAAAGAATTCGGCGAACAAAGACCGGGCGAATCCCGTAAGCTCAATTAGGAACTCGCGATGTATGCCGGCGATTATTGAACTGGATCAATTGCAAGTGACGCTCGGCAAGCGGGTAATCCTCAAAGGGCTTCAAGCTTCGCTGACTGGCAAATCCATTGGACTTCTCGGCCCGAACGGGGCCGGGAAGTCCACTCTCATCAACACCCTGCTTGGCTATTACCAGCCCTCCGGCGGCACCGCCCGCGTCTTCGGCATGGATATCCGCAACCAGGCCCGCGACCTGCGCGCGCTCATCGGCTTCATGCCGGAAAACGATTCGTTCATCGCCCGGATGAGCGGCGTCCGCTTCGTTCGCCTGATGGCCGAACTCTCCGGGCTTCCCCCCGCGGAGGCGCTTGAGCGGGCGCACGAGGTGTTCTACTATGTCGGCCTCGGCGAGCAGCGCTACCGCCCCATCGGCACTTACTCGCTAGGCATGCGGCAGATGACCAAGCTCGCCCAGGCGATCGTGCATGGCCCGCGGCTGGTTATTCTCGACGAGCCTACCAATGGCCTCGACCCCATGGCGCGCAAGCGCATGATCCAGCTCGTCCGTGAGATCCACGCGCAAGAGGGCGTACACCTGATCATTTCCTCGCACCTGCTTCGCGACGTCGAAGAGTGCTGTGACCAGGTGCTGATCTTAAAGGACGGCGCCGTGGCGGCCTTTTGCGATCTCGAACGCGAGCGGATCGCCAACCGCAACGTCTTTGAACTGGAACTGAAGAACGACGCCGGGGCCTTCGTCACGGCGCTGGCGCTGCAGGGCTGCGACGCCGCCTGGTCAGGCAATGGGCGCGTGCGCATGGTGCTACCCGATGGCCACGAACGCCGCGAAATTTTCCAACTCGCCGCCACCCACAACGTGCAGATCCGCAGTATGCACCGCCGCCGCGATTCGCTCGAAGATCTCTTCCTCAAGGCGATGGAGTAACCCCAATGGCCGTCTACCAGCGCACCTATCAGCGATACGACGGGCGCATGCTGAGCCTCGATACGCGGCTCCTCGCCCTGGCCCGTTTCACGTTTGAGGACATGCGGAAATCGCGCATTCTGGGCCCGGTGTTTTACGTCGGCCTCATCTGGCCGATGGTCTCGCTGCTCATCGTCTATCTGCATCACAACCTGGATGCGCTTCGGATGATGGATGTGGGCGTCAACCAGCTTCTGGCCATCGACAAACGTTTCTTCTATGTGTTCCTCAGTTTCCAGAGCACCATCTCGTTCTTTGTCGCGGCGCTGGCCGGCCCGGGGCTGATCTCGCCAGACCTCGCCAATGGTGCGCTCAGCAGCCTCCTTGCCCGGCCCGTCCGGCGCACCGACTATGTGCTCGGCCGCCTGTTGCCGCTGGCGGCGATGCTCTCCCTGATCACCTGGGTGCCCGGGCTGGTGATCTTTCTACTGCAAACTTCGCTGGTGGGTTGGGATTGGTTCACCGCCAACTGGCGCATCGCCTTCGGCCTCTTCGCCGGCGGGATGCTCTGGGTGGCCGTTCTTTCCCTGATGGCGATTGCGCTTTCCGCGTGGGTAAAGTGGAAGCCGGTGGCTGGCGCGCTGATGTTTGCTGTCTTCTTCATCGCCGCGGCGCTTGGCGAAATTCTGAACGCCCTGCTCGAAACCCGCTGGGGGCATCTCGTCAATATGCGCACGCTGATGGCCACCGCCTGGGCCTGGCTGATCGAAGGCAAAGCCACCGGTGGCAGCGGCTTTGGGTTGTTTTACGTGTTTGAAAATCAGGAGATCCCCGTATCCGCCGCCTTCGCCATGCTCGCGCTTTTCTGCCTCCTCTGCATCCGCCTGCTGGCCATTCGGATTCGCGGCGTGGAGGTGGTGCGATGAGCGATCGGCACCCTCCGGCCGCGGGCCACCCTAACCACGACAATCCGTCAACCGCTGCTGCCTTGGAGAGTGGCTCCCGCCCCCCGGTCCCCGAATCCCCGGCCCCGGCAGTTCCTTCCACCCAAAGCCCGGTATCGCCCAACACCAAAGCGATCGTGTTCAACAACGTCTCCCGCTTTTACGGCGACGTGCTGGGCGTGAACGGCGTCAACATTGTCGTCGAACCGGGCATCACCAGTCTGGTTGGCCCCAATGGCTCCGGCAAGACCACGCTGATGAACATGATGTCGGGCTTGATCTTTCCCAGCCAGGGGAGCGTTTCGGTTCTGGGCGTTTCACCCCGCGATCCGGAACGGCTCTTCCCCCTGCTCGGCTATTGCACGCAGTTCGATTCCTTCCCCCGCGGCGTCACCGGCTTCCAGTTCGTTCACACCACGCTGTTGTTTCACGGGCTCAGCGGCAAGGAGGCAGAAGAGCGAGCTTGGGAGGCGATCGAACGCGTGAAACTCAGCGATGCCGCCAACCGCCGCGTTGCCGCCTACAGCAAGGGGATGCGCCAGCGCATCAAGCTTGCCCAGGCCGTCGCGCACCGGCCACGCGTATTGATCCTCGACGAACCCCTCAACGGCCTCGATCCAATGGCCCGCGCCGAAACCATCGCGCTCTTCCGGGCGCTCGCCGCCGAGGGCCTGTTCGTCATCGTGTCCAGCCACATCCTGCATGAGGTGGATCTCATCTCCGATCGCGTGGTGCTCATCAACCAGGGCTACATCGTTGCCGAAGGCGACATCCGCGGCGTGCGCAGCGAAGTGAAGGATCAGCCAATGCAGATCCTCGTGCAATGCGACCGCCCGCGCGCCTTGGCCCAGGAATTGTTCCCCACCGAAACGATTGTGGAGGCGCGCCTGCTGCCCGACGAAATCGGCGTGCTCTTCAAGACCACCGATGCCGACCGTTTCTACAACGCCTTCCAGCAGATCGTGCTGGCAACCGGCATTCAGATCGATGTCGTTCGTCCCGTAGACGACGACGCCGATTCCGTGTATCAATATCTGATCGGCCAGCCCGGAGCTGTTTCATGACCACCGCGACACCATTGCCTGAGCTGATCCGCCACCCGGCCAATTGGCGCCGCTGGTTCAGCCAGATTTTCGTGCTGGTCCGCATGGATCTGCTGCGGCATTTCTTCACTCGCCGCGCGATCTGGCTGCATCTGCTGGCGCTGGCTCCCGTGGGCATCACTGGCATCTACTATCTGGTGCAGATGTTCAAAGATCGAGGCGGCTCGCTGGGCGCGGATTCTCTCGCCTTCGCGGGAATCTTCCAGATCCTCTATCTGCGCTTCCTCATCTTCTTCGGAAGCTTGGCCGTCGGCACCTACCTGGTGCGGGGAGAGGTGCTGGGCAAGACCCTGCACTTCTATTTCCTGCTGCCCTTGCGACGCGATGTCTTTTTGCTCAGCCGCTATCTGGTGGGGGTGATCGCCACTTCCGTGGTCTTCATCGTCAGCGTCGCCGCCTCGTATTTCCTCATCCTCATGCACCGCGGTTCTGAATTCTGGACCTTCCTGTTTGAAGGGCAGGGAATGGCCAATCTCGTGGACTACCTGCTGGTGACCATCCTCGCCTGTGCCGGCTACGGCGCCGTCTTCCTGTTGTTCAGCCTCTACGTGCGCAATCCGCTGATCCCCGGGGCGGTGGTCTTCGTTTGGGAAGCGATCAACGTCTTCCTGCCCAGCGTGCTTCAAAAGATCAGCGTCATTTATTACCTGAAATCGCTAAGCCCGGTGGACGTTCCCGCCGACGGCGCGCTGGCCCTGATTGTGGTGCCGCCCGAACCCATCAGCCGCGCCGTTGCCGCTGGCGGGTTGCTGCTGCTGATCACGGTGCTCTTCGTTCTCGGCTCCCGGCGGGTGCAGCGGACGGAGATCGATTACACCGATTGAGTTCGCTCCACGTCTCCCAAAACCACGTCTCCACGCCGGATACTCACTTGCCCGCAAGAGACGGCAGCGGCTGCGAACTGGTATTGGGGCCATGAACGCTCAAACGGCCATCCGGCGCAATCTCCATCCGGTCGATAAAGACGACCCGTTGGTTGCCCGTTGCCCTGGTTCGTCCGTGGTAGACGCAATACATCTGGCTGCCGTCCGAAGAGAAAACGACGCTATTGTGCCCGGTGCCGGTGACGTCGCCGCCACGGGAAGTGTTCTTCTCAAGCACGGGATTGTTGGCTGCCTTCCGGTAAGGGCCAAGCGGGGAACTGGCTGTCGCGTAGCCAACGGCGTAGTTCTCCCCGGCGAAGTGGTTGGCCGAATACATCATGTAGTAAGTGTCGCCGCGCCGGAAGGTGAAAGAGCCTTCCGTCCAGCGGCGATTCACTTCCCGGGACGTCACCGAACGGCTCTCCCACTCGGCCTGCCGGTCGCCCATCGTGGCCGGGGGCCGCAGCAGCAACACCGGCTCGCCCGTCACGCCGAGGAAATCGGGCTTCAGCTCCACGCCGTAAACCCAGCTCTCCTCGATCTCTTTGTACCAGCCGCGCTCCCGCGCCCAATCGGCGATCTCGCTCTCCACCGCGTGCTTGTAGCAGCAGCGCGAGTAGTAAAGATACATGCGGCCATCCAGGTCGAAATGCACGTTGGCGTCGATAACCGGGTAGCCCGGGTCAAACAGCGGACCGTTCCGCAGGTCGCGGAAGGGTCCCGTGGGGCGGTCTGAGACGGCAACGCCGATGCGGAAATTCTCCAGTTCGTTCGTCGGGTTGTCCCGCCACTGGGCGCTGTAGAAGAGGTAATACTTCCCCCGCACTTTGTAGACCTCCGGAGCCCAGAACGCGCCGATCCCCCAAGTCTCCGGCAGGTTGCCCCGATAAACCGGCCCCTCGAATTTCCATTGCACCAGGTCCGGCGACGAGTGTACGCCAAAGCCATCCCTCACGCCTCCAGTGCCATACATGAAGTAGCGTTTCTCCGCTTCGTCGTAGAGCACGAAGGGGTCTCCTATGGCGACGGGAAGCGGGTTGCGATATGTGCTGGCCGCCGCCGGTTTAGCGGCTGCGGTCTGGCCCCAGGCCGCTGAGGCGAAAAGGAGAACTGCCAGCAGAGGGAAAGGAAAAAGGACGAAGCGCTTCATGAAATCCTCTCGTCCAGCTTAACGTCTCCCGGCACCGCTTTCACCCTCGCCGGAGGGCGATTCCCTGAAACCCGGTTAGGCGTTTTTTTGAGACCACCGCATCCGAAAACCCTTTATTTCGTCGCGAAGTGCTTATACACTGATAACGGGAGCTTATACCTAGCACCTCTTGTTAGTGGTGCTCACAAAAGCAACCCGCTGGGAGGGGCATCTTCGATGCGCTGGATGGACGATTACCAGAGCAAGCTCTGCCGGGCAAATGAGGCGCTTCGCCTCGTCGAATCAAACAGTTGCGTCTATATCCACCCCGGCTGCGCCACGCCCTTGACGCTCGTGGAAGCCCTCTCCGCGCGGGCTCCCGAACTGCACAACGTGGAAGCCCTGCACATGCTCACGTTGGGGGAAGCGGCCTATTCGCACCCCGGTATGGAAGGTCGCATCCGCCACAATGCCCTCTTCTTCGGCGGCAACGTGCGCGGGGCGGTGCAGGATGGCCGCGCCGATTACATCCCGATCTTTCTGCATGAAATCGAAGACCTCTTCACCTCCGGTGCGATGGCCATCGATACGGCGCTGTTGAGCACCTCGCCCCCTGACGCGCAGGGCTACCTTTCTCTGGGCGTGGGCGTCGATGCCACACTCACGGCGGCCGAATGCGCGGGTCGGGTGATCGCCGAGGTGAACCACCAGATGCCCCGCACCTATGGCGACGCCTTTCTGCACGTATCGCAACTTGCCGCCATCGTCGAATCGAATCGCCCACTGCAGGAGATCGCCCAGGAACCCGGGACGCCGGTGCAAACGCAAATCGGCCGCCTCGTGGCGGAACTCATCCCGGATGGCGCCTGCCTGCAACTGGGCATCGGCGCCATTCCCGACGCCGTTCTCCAGTGCCTCACGAATCACAAGGATCTGGGAATCCATTCCGAGATGGTGAGCGACGGCGTCGTCGAGCTGATCGAACGTGGCGTCATCAACAACCGCCGCAAAACGACACACCCCGGCAAGTGCCTCGTCGGGTTCGTGCTGGGCACAAAGAAGCTCTTCGAGTTCATGCACGAATCGGCGCTGTTTGAAATGCAGCGCACACGCTATGTGAACGACCCCTTCCAGATCGCCCAAAACGATCGCGCCGTTGCCATCAATTCCGCCATTGAAGTGGATCTCTCCGGCCAGGTGGTGGCGGATTCGATCGGCTTCAAGCCCTATTCGGGTGTGGGCGGCCAAGTGGATTTCGTGCGCGGAGCGGCTCGCTCGAAAGGCGGCAAGCCGATCATCGCCCTGCCCGCCACGGCCAAGCTCGGTGCCATCTCGCGCATCGTGCCCAGCCTCCAGCCGGGCGCCGGGGTGGTCACCTCCCGCGCCGATGCGCACTACGTGGTCACCGAATACGGAAGGGCTTACCTGCACGGCAAAAACCTGCGGCAGCGCGCCGAAGCCCTAATCGCCATTGCCGCCCCCCAGTTCCGCGAAGAACTCACCCGCGCCGCCACGGAGAATCGCATCCTGGGCGCGCGAATGACAACGCTCGCCTAGCGGGAAAACCGAAAGAGGAGTGCAACGATGCCGCAAACGAATGCAAAACCCGACCGGGGCTTCGTCACCATCGATGCGAATGAGTGCAAGGGCTGCGGGCTCTGTGTGGAAGCCTGTACGCCGGGCGCGCTGGCGCTAGCCGCCCATCTGAACCGCATGGGATACCACCCGGCGGAATACGCGGGCCAAGGTTGCAACGGCTGCGGGCTGTGCTTCTATGCATGCCCCGAACCCGGCGCGATCACCGTCTACCGCCAGGCGAAAACGCTGGCGGGAAGCGAGAGAGCGGCTGCCTGAACCACAGGCGCGCCGTGAGAGGAGAATCGCGATGTCGAGAGATGCGAACAGGCGTGCGAGACAACTGATTAAGGGAAACGAGGCCATCGTAAAGAGCGCCGTGCTGGCGGGCTGCCGTGCTTACTATGGCTACCCCATCACGCCGGCGTCGGAAATTGCCGAAGCTGCCGCACTGTATCTGCCAAGGGCGGGAGGCGTGTTTCTGCAAGCTGAGAGCGAAACCGCCGCGGTGAACATGCTCTACGGCGCCGCCTCCGCCGGTGTGCGGGCGATGAGCGCCTCCTCCGGCCCCGGCATGTCGCTGATGCAGGAGGGGATGAGCTATTTGGCCGGCGCCGAACTGCCCTGCGTCGTGGCGGACATCACCCGCGGCGGCCCGGGCCTGGGCAATATCGCGCCCGAACAGGGCGATTACTTTCAAGTGGTGAAAGGCGGCGGCCACGGCTGCTATCGCACCCTCGTGCTGGCCCCCGATTCCTGCCAGGAAATGGCGGATCTCACCACCCTGGCCTTTCACCTCGCCGATGAATACCGCAACCCCGTGGTGGTGATGGCCGATGGCTTTATCGGACAGATGATGGAGCCCGTGGCCTTTGCCTCCGTTGCCAAGTTGCCACCATCGCCGGCTTGGGCCGTGAGGGGTACGGTGGAGACCCGCCGCAATCTCGTCTCCTCCATCCAATTGGAGCCCGACAACCTGGAAGCCCACATCCGCAAGCTGGAGCAAAAGTACATCCGCGCCGAGCGTGAAGCCGTGCGTGCCGAACATGTCCGCACGGAAGATGCGGAAGTAGTTCTGGTGGGCTATGGCGTGGTGGCGCGCATTCTGAAATCGGTTGTGGAGCAGGCGCGGGCGGAAGGCCTGCGGGTGGGCCTCTTGCGGCCCGTCACGCTGTTCCCATTCCCGTCGGTGGCGCTACGGTCGCTCGCCCGCCATGCGCGCGTCTTCCTCACCGTGGAGATGTCCACCGGGCAGATGGTGGAGGATGTGCGGCTGGCACTCAACGGCGCCAAACCGGTGGAGTTCTACGGACGCTGCGGAGGCAACGTGCCCTCCGCGGAAGAACTGCTGCGGGTGACCCGGGAGGTGGCGCGAAGAGCGCACCCGGTGCTGATTCCCGATCACGTCGCGGCCCAGGAGGTGTGCCATGGCTGATGCCGGAACAATGCCAGTGCCCCAAGGCTACGACGTGTACCTTGAGCGCTCGAAAGCCATCTATCCCCTTTTTGAGCGCAAGGAAGAATTGCAGAACCAGACCCACTACTGCCCCGGCTGCGGGCATGGGACGGCGCACAAGCTGATCGCCGAAGCGATTGGCGAACTGGGCATTCAGGATCGCGCGGTTGCCATCAGCCCGGTGGGTTGCAGCGTCTTTGCCTACTACTATTTCGATACCGGCAACGTCCAGGCGGCCCACGGGCGGGCCTCCGCGGTGGCCACGGCGGTCAAGCGATCGCGGCCCGAATCGATCGTCTTTTCTTACCAGGGCGACGGCGACCTCGCCGCCATGGGGCTACAGCCGAGTCGGTCCACGCGGCCAACCGCGGTGAGAACATCACGGTGTTCTTCGTCAACAACGGCATCTACGGCATGACCGGCGGCCAGATGGCCCCCACCACCTTGCTGGGCCAGAAGACCACCACCAGTCCGCTCGGCCGGAACGCGCTCAATGAGGGCTTCCCCATCCGGGTCTGCGAGGTGCTCGCCGCGCTCGAAGCGCCTGTCTATCTGGAGCGCGTGGCGCTCGGCAACCCCAAGCAGGTGCAAACCGCGCGGCGCGCCATCCGCAAGGCCCTTCAGAACCAGGTGGAGCGCAAAGGCTTCTCGCTCGTCGAGATCCTTTCGCCATGCCCCACCATCTGGAAGATGCCTCCCCAAGAGGCGCAGCGCCATGTGCGCGAAGCGATGATCGCCGCCTTCCCGCCGGGCGTCTACCGAGACCGCACGGCCGAGACCGAAGCGCGTCCCGCCGCGCCACCCGCGCCGGCACTCGATGAGATTCCCCGGCTGCTCGATATCGACGCCGCGATAGCGCCGCTCCGTGTGGCAACCCCCAGCGATGTGGACCTCCGCATCAAGGTGGCGGGTTTCGGCGGGCAGGGCGTTCTGATGCTGGGCGAAGTGCTGGCCGAAGCCGGTTTGCTGCTCGATCTCGAAGTGAGCTGGCTGCCTTCCTACGGCCCGGAGATGCGCTCCGGCACCTCGCATTGCCACGTGCGTATCGGCAGCAAGCCCATCGATTCGCCGCTGGTGGCCAAGCCAAACGTGCTGCTGGCGTTGAACGAACCCTCTCTGCGCAAATTCCTGCCCACGGTGGAGCCGGGCGGCACGGTCGTCTACAACGGCACCGCGCTGCCTGAGGACTTGCATGCGCCGGAGGGCGTTCACGTGCTGGCGATGCCTTGCAGCGAACTCGCCGACGGCTTGGGTGCCAGCAAAGTGGGCAACATCGTCATGCTGGGCGCGCTGCTTGAAGCCACCCGCTGCCTGCCCGAAGAAGCCGTGGACCAGGCGCTCGCCACGATCGTGAAATCGGAGCGCTGGCTCGCCCTTGACCGTGAAGCAATCCATCTTGGCTGGGACGAAGCCCGCAAAGGAGCCTGCCATGCATACTGCTGAACCCAACCCGAATCTCACCGTTTGGTTTCGCGGCGATTTTCGTCCGCTGGCCGATGCCAACGTCGGCATTCTCACCCACGCCCTGCACTATGGCACGGGCGTCTTTGAAGGGATCCGCGCCTATTGGAACGCCGATGAGCAGGACCTCTTTCTGTTGCGCGCCGAAGAGCACTTCGCCCGCTGGAAGCGCAACGCCGGCATCCTTCGGATACGCTTCCCGGAGGAGCCCCGCGAGCTTGTTGCCATTGCCGCCGATCTCTGCCGGCGCAACGGCTTCCGTGAAGATCTCTATCTGCGGCCCCTTGCCTGGAAAGCTTCCCCGCGCATCGGCGTGCAGCCGGACGATGTCGATGCCATCGCCATCGTCGCACTTCCCTTCGGCGCCTATCTGCCTTCGCAGAACGGCATCCATGCGGGTGTCTCTTCCTGGAGGCGCGTGGAGGATAACGCCATTCCCGGCAGGGCGAAGATCTGCGGCGCCTACGTCAACTCCGCCCTGGCCGGCGATGAGGCCCGCCGCAATGGATTCGACGAGGCGATCTTCCTCACCGAAGATGGCCATGTGGCCGAAGGCGCCACCGCCAACATCTTCGTCGTGCGCAACGGCAAACTGATCACGCCGCCCGCCACGGACAACATCCTCGAGGGCATCACGCGCGATGCCGTGATGACGCTGGCCCGCCGCGAAATGGGCCTAGACGTGGTGGAGCGCTCCATTGACCGCAGCGAGCTTTATATCTGCGACGAGGTTTTCTTCACCGGAACGGCGGTGGAACTGGCGCCCATCACGCAAGTAGATCACCGCCCGGTGGGGGAAGGTGTGGTGGGTCCGGTGGCCGAATGCCTGCGGCAGTTATACATCGACGCCGCGCGGGGGCGGCACGCTGCCTATGCTCACTGGGTGGAGCCCGTCTACCACCCCGTTTCAGAGGGCGTGCGGCTTCGCTGAAAAAGCCGCTCGCGCCTCCCCGGCAAGGCTAACCAGGACGGCGGCCAACAGGTCCGGTTCGTGGCGGATCTTCCCATTGCCGCCCAGCAGATCCGCCGCAACCACGCGGATGCCCATCGCCTCCAGAGCCGCCGCATCCTGAAGCACGGGTTCCGCGTTCTGCTCGCGATAGCTTTCAAGCAAAGCCTCGGGCAGCTCGCCGATGTTCACCACGGCACTATCGAGGATGCGCGTGCAGGCGTGTTCGTGAATCGCCCGAACGTGGTCGCTGGCCGCATAGTGCATCGTCTCTCCGGGCTGCCACATCAGGTTCGAAACGTAAACCTTGTGCGCTCGCGAAGCGGCAATGGCCTCCGCGATTCCTGTCACCAGCAGGTTGGGGATCAGCGCTGGTATAAAGCGATCCGGGACCCATCGTGATGAGGTCCGCGCGGGCGATTGCTTCCAGCGTTTCGGGCAACGGTTCGCAATCGGAAGGCATCAGCCGCAAGCGCCGGATAGGCGCCGTGGAAGCGCTGATGGCGGTCTCTCCCTCCACCACACTGCCGTCGGCAAGGTCGGCTTCGAGGTGTACATTGGCGGAGGTGGATGGATAGATACGTCCTGCAATTGCAAGCACTTCTGAGCAAACCTTCACTGCTTGCGTGAAGTCCCCCGTCACCTGGCTGAGGGCCGTAAGAAACAGATTTCCAAAGCTGTGTCCCTTCAGCCCCTCCCCCGCGTCGAAGCGATGCTGAAAGAGCCGGGAGAGCAGATCGGCGTCCTCAGATAGCGCCACCAGGCAATTGCGGATATCCCCCGGCGGGGGCACGTGCAACTCCCGCCGCAATCGCCCCGAGGAGCCGCCATCGTCGGTGACGGTAACCACGGCGGCAATCTCAATCTCGTCTTCGGGCGGCAGCGAACCGGGGAGATTCTCGCGATAGGCTCGGGTGCATTTCTTCAAGCCGGAAAGCAGCGCCGAGAGTCCGGTGCCGCCGCCGATGGAGACGATCCGCAAGGGCGAGGAGTGCGTGGGCAGAGGCGCCCTTTTGAAAACCATGCCGTTACCATTCTCCCCTCATCCGATCGCGGATTGCCAACCCGCCCTGCCGGCGCCCCGGCGAGCCTCATCCTACGGCCTAGCCGCAGTGATACGATGATCCCTTGATTCCCGAGCTATGCGAATGCGCCAGCCTCATCCGCGCTCGCGAAAGGAAAATCCGTGAAGGAGTTGAGCAAAGCAATGAATCGCAGAGGGTTTCTCGGAACATCGATGACAATGGCCGGAGCGGCCGCGCTGGCGCCTGGCGCGGCAGCCCAGGCGGCGCCCTACAAGTTTAAGCTGCGCTACGGGCCGCGCATCGGCTTGCTGCAAGGGCTCACCGTCCCGCAGCAACTGGAGATCTACGCCAAGAACGGATTCCTTCAGTTTGAGCACAACGGCCTGCCCAACCAGGCTCCCGAAGAGATCAAGGCCATTCGCCAGAAGATGGACGAGCTCAAGATGAGCATGGGCGTCTTTGTGGTGAATCGCGGCGGATGGAAGCCCACCGCGATGGGCGATCGCGGTGGTCACAAAGAGTTCCTGGAAGACTGCAAGCGGGCTGTGGAGCTGCACAAGATGGTGGGCAACGAATGCGCCACCGTCACCTCTGGCCTGCAGGTGCCCCATCTGACGGCGGCTCAGCAAACGCAGAATGCCATCGAAGTGCTCAAGCGCGCCTCCGACATCGTTTCCAGCACAAAGCTGGTGCTGGTGCTTGAACCGCTCAACTGGAAGGTGGATCACGCGGGCTATTTCGTCTCTTACATTGAGCACGCCGCGGAGATCATCGGCGGGGTGGACCGGCCCAACGTCAAGATCCTTTTCGACATTTACCATCAGCAGATTACCGAAGGAAACCTGATCAATCACATCCGCCATTACTATGAGTTGATCGGCTACTTCCAGACGGGCGACGTTCCTGGCCGCAACGAGCCTTACAGCGGTGAGATCAACTACCAGAACGTCTTCAAAGCGATCTATGATTTGGGCTACAAGGGCATCCTTGGCATGGAGCACGGGCTTACCGTAAAGGGCATGCCCGGCCTGATGAAGTGCTTCGAAGCGTACAAGAAGGCGGATCAGTTCGAGGTCTAGCTCGCTCGCGGGCATGGCCTCATTGCGGAGGGTCGAATCGTGTCACACGGCGTTTCCAGGCGTCATTTCTTCTTCGGATCTTTGCTGGCGGGCGCGGTTCCATCGGGTGGCTTCGGCAGCGTTACGTCGCTGCGGGTGCTGGGCTACAAGCCTTACTACAACAAGCTCAACGTCGCGGTAATTGGCTGCGGCGGCCGCGGCGCCGCTTTGTTGCAGGAAGCGGCGGAAACGGAGAACATCGTCGCGCTCTGCGATGTGGATCTCGACCGCTCGTCGGGCGCCATGAAGCGCTACGCGAATCTCCCGCTCTATCGCGATTTTCGCGAGTTGCTCGATAAGGAATCGAAGAACATCGACGCCTGCATCATCGCTGCGCCGGACTTCATGCACGCCACCATCGGCCTGGCTTGTATGCAGCGCGGCAAGCACGTCTCATTGCGGGAGCCCTCCGCACCCCCTGGGAAGCGCGCCTTTTGATGGACGCCGCGGCCAAGTATAAAGTGGCCACGCAAATGGGCAACCAGGGCTTTTCCCATGAGTGCCACCGCGTGGCGGCGGAGATTCTGTGGTCTGGCGAAATTGGAGATGTCACCGAAGTGCATATTTCCACCACGCCCGGCACGCATCCCACCGGCCTCAAGGAGCTCCCGGAGGGAATCCGTTCCCGACACGTTGAGTTGGGAAGCGTGGCTGGGCCCAATGCCCATGCGCGCCTATAGCTCCTGGTATGTGCCCTACAACTGGCGCGGCTTCTACGATTTCGGCACCGGACAAATCGGCAACTGGGCCACCCACTCCGCCGGACCCGCGCATCACGCGCTCCAACTCGACGCGCCCGCCTCTCTTGAAAGATTGAGTGTGGATGGCGAAAGCGAGATCACCTATCCCAACCGCGCCACCGTGCGGCTCAACTTCCCGGCCCGCGGCGGGATGCCGGCAGTGCAGGTTTACTATCACGATTCGGCACGTCCCACGGATCCCGATGCGTTCCATGTGCCGGGCGTGGGCGACGAACCCATCCTGCCGCCCATGGACAATCTGGCGGAAAAGGGTAGGCCCACCGGACGCTGGCTGCTGCCCGGTGCCCGCGCCCGGCAAGGCAATCCGGCTCCCGCCCGTCCCGCTCCCGCTAAGCCCGCTCCCGCGCAAAATGCCAATCAGCGGGCAGGCGCCGGCGGCGCTGGCGTCCGCGTGTTTGGCAACAACCGCGTTGAGCCCCAACCCGGCGTCCTCACCGGCAACGGTTCGGTCTTCGTGGGAACCAAAGGCATCATGGCCACCTCCAACCGTGGCGAAGGCGTATGGTTGCTGCCCTCGGCCCGCTGGAAGGAATACAAGCTCCCGCCCCAACTGCTCACCCGCTCGCCCGGCCACATGGCGGATTGGGTGCGCGCCGCCAAGGGTGGCGATGCAAGCTGCTCCGATTTCAAGATCGCCGTCCCTTACGCCGAGTGGCTCGCCCTCACCGCCATCACCATGCGAGTAGGGGGCAAGCTCGATTGGGACGCCAAACAAATGCGCTTCACCAACAGCGCCGAAGCCAACAAATACGTTAAGCCCCAATTCCGCGAAGGTTGGGAACTGAAGCTGTAGGGGAAGTGTCTAAGTTTCCCAGACTCCCCTTCGCCAGCATGGCGGGCGGGCGGATGCCCGGGTGGCTGGCGGCAAGAGCTTCTTTTCGCGGGCGATCTCGCGCCGGGAGATCCCGTTCCGCCGGGCGGTCCGCTACCGTTGCCGGCTCTCGAATCGCCGCTAGCCAAGGCAGCCGCGGCGCCGCTTCGCAAAGAGCCCTCGCTTAGGATGAACCAGCAAAGCGAAACTGGGGAAAGTCTCGTATACTAAGAAATTGGCTTATGCCGTCCGGTTCGCGCTGCCATGTTCCTTTCGATACTTGAGCTTCAGCTCCGCAAACTGGATTTCGATCTGCGGATCGCTCCGGGGTCTTTCAATCTCTTGGATGACTCGTTGATTCAGGAGACAGACCTGGTTGCCCAGGGGACGGCGTCTTTCCGCTCTTCCACGCGCGAGATTCTTGTCGAAGGGAATCTCTCTGTCGATGTGTCGTTTCTTTGTGACCGATGCCTCGAACGGGTGCGCATGCAGGTGCGGAAGGATTTTAGCCTGCTCTACCTGCCGGAAGATCTTGGTCCCATTGAGGACGAGAGAAATTGGCGAGACGGAAGCAGATACGGGATTCTACTCCGGCGACGGGATGGAACTCGACGACCTGCTGCGGGAACTGGTAATTCTGGATTTGCCCATGCGGCGGGTTTGTGAGCCAGCGTGCGCAACGGAGCCGGAAAAGCTCCTAGGCGTGCCTCTGGCTTCCGATGGAACTCGCAGGCTGGATTCCCGTTGGGAGGCACTCAGCGGACTTCGTCCGGCCAAGCCGCCTGACAGCGAATCCCGCTAGCAGGCGGGCGGAATGCCCGCAGGCTTTAGGAAATTTAGGCCCGGCGCCGAAATGGGATTTTGGCGCCGAAGCCGCACGACTGATATCGCTTACGAAAGATGCCGCCACCCGAGAATGGGGCTCCCAAACATAGGGAGTTCGCATTGGGATGGCGACGGGAGAAGAAATGCCGAATCCAAAACGACGCCATTCCAAGAAACGTTCCTCCACCCGCCGGGCGCACGATTTCCTCACGCCCAAGGGCCTCACGGAGTGCCCCAACTGCGCCGGGCGGAAGCTCCCCCACCGCGCCTGCCCCCATTGCGGCTTTTACAAGGGCCGCGAAGTGATTGAAGTCGCTGAAGTCTAAACAATCTCCTGGTGGTAGAGGGGGGCTGCCCCCTTCCCCATCTTCCCGACCAAACTGCCGTTCGGTCTCGACAACTCGCCGGGGAGTGAATGACTAAGCGAATCGCTGTTGATGCCATGGGTGGGGACCACGCACCTGAGTCAGAAGTGCGGGGCGCCATTCTTGCCGCTCGGGAACTGGGCCATGAGGTGATCCTCGTGGGTCAGGAAGCCGTGCTGCGCGAACACCTCAAGCACCATCGCGAAGCGGCGGGCTTGCCCATCCGCGTCGTGCATGCCAGTGAATTCATCACGATGCACGATAGCGCGGCCAAAGCCGTGCGCACCAAGAAGGATAGCTCCATCCGGATCGCCTGCCGCCTGGTGCGCGATGGCGAGGCGGATGCCGTCGTATCCGCCGGCAACACCGGCGCCGTGATGGCCACCGCCAAAATGGTGCTGCGGCCAATCCCCGGCGTGGAGCGCCCCGCGCTCGCTTCCGTCTTTCCCACCGCCAAAGGGCCTGACCATCCCGCCGTGATGGCCGACGTCGGGGCCAATGTCGATTGCACCCCCACCATGCTCGCCCAGTTCGCGCTGATGGGGGAGATCTACGCCCGGGCCATTTTTGGCTATGCCTCCCCGCGTGTGGGCATTCTCTCCATTGGGGAAGAAGAGCACAAAGGGAACGAACTCACCAAAGCCACCACGCCTCTGCTCAAAGACCTCCCCATCAATTTCATCGGCAACGTAGAAGGCCGGGACCTTTATAGCGGCGATGTCGAAGTGGTGGTTTGCGACGGCTTCATCGGCAACGTCGCCCTCAAAGTGAGTGAGGGTCTGGTGGAAACCATCCGCCACATTCTCAAGGATTCGATGGAGGCCACCGTCACCCGCAAACTGGGCTATGTGCTCTCCCGCCCGGCCTTTGAAGATTTCAAAAAGCGCCTGGATTACTCCGAATACGGCGGCGCCCCGCTCCTGGGAGTACAGGGCTGCACCATCGTCTGCCACGGGCGCTCAAACCCCAACGCCATCAAGAACGCCATTCGCGTTGCCGCCGATTTCGCTGAGGCGAAGGTGAACCACCAGATTGAGCGAGAGATGGGCCGCCTGCGCGAACTCACCGGCATGCCCGACACGGAGTTCGTCTAAGCCCGCGCCGCTTGCCGTTCCGGCTGCGCTATCCTGGGCGTGAATCCATGCGTTTGGTGCTGGCTATTGCGTTTATCGGCATGTCCGCCGCTTCCTCTCTGCTTGCCCAGATCGGCTCGCCGGAACAGGAAAGGCCCGTGCAAGCCACCACCGTACTCAACGCCACCGTGGACATCCCCCCAAACGACCTCCGGCGGGTCCGTCTGCCAAGGCTGAGCGAGGGTGCCATCGTGCTGGTGGAATTCCGTCCCGCCGCCGCGGCCGATGGCCCGCGCGTTCCCGTCGAAATCGAGATCCTCCGCAGGGACGAATTGGGCAAGGGCAAGGTGGGCTACCGCTCGATGCGTCCCTCGTTGCTGGCCATGCAAGGGGAGTTGAACTACCGGGTGCCCGAGGATGGGGATTACGTAGTGGCACTACGGCAAGCAGGCCGGGCGAGCCGCCCTGCGCGAGTGACGCTCCACGTGCAGTTGCGGCAGCCAGCCGCGCCGCCGCCTCCTCCCGTGAAGACGCTATCCAGAGAGAAGCGCATTGCCGTCACCGTATTCAGTCTCGGCTTTCTTTGGACCACGCTGGCGATTTGCGGCGTCCCTCTTATCCGCGCGTTTCGTTCTCGAAGAAGGCGCCCATCGCCTCCCTGGTTCGCCTGATCTCCTCCGCCCCATGCACGATGGAGACAAAACCCGCTTCAAACTGCGATGGCGCCATGTAGACCCCATGCTCGAGCATCCAGTGGAAGAGCCGTTTGAAGCGCTCGGTGTCGCAGGTTTTCGCGCTCTCGAAATCGGTCACCGGGGTATCCGTAAGGAAGAATGTGAACATCGAACCCACCCGGTTCACCGTTACCCCCGCTGGCGGATTGGCAGTCAGTGCCGCCGTCGCCTCGTCAAGCTGAGTGTAGAACTCCGGGTGCGCCTTCAGCGTGCGCAGCATTGCCAGTCCCGCTGACACCGCCATGGGGTTGCCCGATAGCGTCCCGGCCTGGTAAATCGGCCCGCTGGGTGAGACGTAGCGCATCACCTCGGCACTGCCTCCGTAGGCGGCGATGGGCAAGCCGCCGCCAATCACTTTGCCGAAAGCGCTGAGGTCCGGGCGGATATTGTATAGGGTCTGCGCTCCCCCATAAGCCACCCGGAAGCCCGTCATCACTTCGTCGAAGAGCAGCATCGCCCCGTTTCGGGTGCAAAGCTCCCGCAACCCCTCCAGAAACCCGGGCACCGGAGGGATGCAGCCCATGTTGCCGGCGATCGGCTCCACGGCCACGCAAGCGATCTTCCCCGGATGCGCGTCAAAGGCTTGTTCCACCGCCGCCAGATTGTTGAATGGCACCGTGATGGTGGTCTCGGCGAAGCTCTTTGGCACTCCCGCCGAATCGGAAATCCCGAGCGTCGCAAGCCCGGAGCCTGCCTTCACCAGAAGCGAATCCACGTGCCCGTGGTAACAACCCTCAAACTTGATGGTCAGGTCGCGGCCGGTATATCCGCGCGCCACACGCAGCGCGCTCATCGCCGCTTCCGTCCCGGAGTTCACCAGGCGCACCATCTCCACGCTGGGAACGGCGTCGCGGATCTCCTCGGCCAGTTCGATCTCCCGTTCCGTCGGCGCACCGAAACTTGTGCCGATCTCCAGCACTTCGCGCAGCGCCTCAATCACCACCGCCGGACGGTGGCCAAGGATCAGCGGACCCCAACTCCCCACGTAGTCGATGTAGCGGTTGCCATCGGCGTCCACCAGATAGCAGCCCTCTCCCCGTTCAATGAAGCGTGGTGTGCCGCCCACACTACGGAAGGCGCGCACCGGGGAGTTCACCCCGCCCGGAATCGATTTCTGAGCCCGGGCAAAAAGCCGTTCGGATTGGGTGGTGTTCATAGCTGTCTTTCCTGGTCTGATCTGCGAGCGGACGAATGCATCGTGCACAATCCGTTAGCGCTGCCCCGTGTCGTGCGCCAATTCCTCCCGGGATACGGCATTGGCACGAAGGAAGCGGACAATGGCGCCGAATACCCGCGCGCTGATGCTATCCGATAGGCGTTCCCGCAACCCGGCGTAATCCTGCGTGCCACTCATCAGGTCCTGCAATAGCTCCCGGATGCGAGCGTTGCGCCTGGCGAACTGAATCATTCTCTGGGGAACGGTGCCGATGCCCGTCTGCCCCAAATAGAAAACGCTGCAAATCCGGGAAGCAAGTTCCAAATCGGCAGCAAAATCGTGTCGGATTTCACTTACGTAAGAGGATGCTTTCTCTGGGGCCGGGATGCGATCATCAGCCAGAATTCGCGCCGCCAGGTCTCCGGATCGGATCGCGTAGTAGATTCCTTCCCCGGTGATCGGGTCCACCAGCCCGCCCGCGTCCCCCACCGCCAGCCAGCCATCTCCAGCCAGACGGTTCCCGCCCCAGTGCTTCGTCTCAAGGCAAGGCAGCAGGTGAGCATAGAACGCGGAGCCACGCCATGCGATGGCAGATTCGTCCAGGTAGTTCTCCAGCGCCTTCCGCAGGTCCCGCCGGTTCGTGGTCCGGCCGCAAATGCCAGGCCGAAGTATGATCTCCGCGAGGGAAAAGCCAGATGTAACCTTGTAGCCAGGGAAAAAAGCGGATCACCACCGATTCCAGATTGCCGGGGATATAATAACCCATCGCGAGCATCGTGTTCCGGCCATCCCACTCGGTGCCAAAATTCCGCAACGGGTTCCGCGCCCCCGTGGCGACGATCATGGAATCCGCGTCGATGTTGCCTTTGGCGGTGCCCAGCCGCCAGCCGCTCGAAAGCCGCTCCGCACCCGTGATGCGCACCTTCTCCACCGAAGCGCCCGCAGCGGCGGCCCGCTCAATCAACATCGCGTTGAGGTCCCGCCGCGAGTAAATCAGCACCGGGCGGTTTAGTTCGAAACGAAACGCTTTCGCACCGGTGGCCTGTAACTCACACACGGAAACATCCCGCCGCGGCGTAGAGTTCGCTTGCAGATACGGGTAGCGCTCATACGCCTTATAGGTGATGCCCCCTCCGCAGGGTTTCTCCCAGGCCAGCTTCTCATCAAGCAGGTGGACGCGATGACCGGCCCGCGCCAACTGCTCGGCGGCGGTGGCCCCCGCAGGTCCGGCGCCAATCACGGCTATCGACTTCATCGCAGCTTACCTCGGCGTGGGAGCCACCGGCGGATGGCCGGGAGGCATTTCCCCAGCGGGAGCTTCCGGACTGGCTGGCGGCGGCATCATGCCGTGCCCGGAATTGGGATTCGGCTGCACCTTCCAGACGTCGCCCTCGCGCGCCAGCGTGTATTGCATCGTCATTCCCGCTTCGGCTGGCTGGCCCTTGGGCAGAAACTGCACTTCCGCCTGGCAGCGATCTCCTTCAAATTTCGTATTCAGAACCTGGATTTCCAGGTCGCCCAGGCCCAGATCCCCACGGGCGGAAAGGTGCCGCAGCACCGCCTCCCGAACCGCTTCATTGGTATCGATACTGGCCTTCTGGCACCCTGCCAGCATGCCCAGCAAAGACGCCGCCACCAGGCAAAGGACAATCCATCGAAGTGCGTGCTTCATTGTTTGAATTATATCCAGCGGGACGAAAAAACCCCATGTAGCCCCTCCGATTACTCAAAGAAAAGCGGCAGCCGTGGGCTCTTTCAATTCCATACTCTATTGTCTGAAAAGACGCCGCTGTGATACTCTTCGGAGAGAATCACCCGGGAGCGAAAGCTGTGTCCATCCTGCAGAACGAGTTTGAACGCAATTTCATCACCACGTCCGTGGACCACGTGTTCAATTGGGCTCGCAAATCCTCCCTCTGGCCCCTCACCTTCGGGCTTGCCTGCTGCGCGATTGAAATGATTTCCGCTTCCGGCCCCCGTTACGACATCGCCCGCTTCGGCGCCGAGGTCTTTCGGCCCAGTCCCCGGCGAGAGCGATCTGATGATCGTCGCGGGCACCGTCACCCTGAAGATGGCTCCCGTGCTCAAGCGGATCTACGATCAGATGCCAGAGCCCAAATGGGTAATCTCAATGGGTGCCTGCTCCAGCGTCGGCGGCCCGTTCAATACCTACGCCGTCCTGCAGGGGGTCGACCGCATCGTCCCCGTCGGATGTCTACATCACCGGTTGCCCTCCCCGCCCGGAAAATCTCTTCTACGGTCTGCTGAAATTGCAGGAGAAAATCGACGCGACCCCCAACCTCGTCAAGCGCCCCACCGAGGTTCGCCTGGATGAAACCATGCTGGCCGATTTCAAGAAGCAGGTGATGATCGCGCAGGTGCAGAACCCGGTCTAGCCGCCGCTCCCCCGCATGTTTACGCTCGATCCCAAAGGCATCCTTCGCGCAGCCGCGCTCAGCGCGCTGCCTTGGCTGGAACATGGTTTTCAAACCCGCGTCAGCCAGCCCTTTCCTGACGGCTTCCGTCACGCCACCCTCCGCCAGGTACACTCAGATCGCGTGGTTGTCGCGCGCGGCGAAGAGGGCGTTCTGGGCGAGGCCGACGCGCTGGTCACCAATACAACCGGCGCGCTCCTCAGCATTCGCACTGCCGATTGCGTGCCCCTGCTCCTTGCCGATCCCATCCACCGCGCCGTCGCCGCCGTTCACGCCGGGTGGCGAGGAACCGTCGCGCCCATCCTGCCTCGCGCCGTGGAAGCCCTGCAAGCGAATTATGCTAGCCAGCCGCAGTCCCTACTCGTGGCAATCGGCCCCTGCATCCGTCTCGCCACGTTCGAAGTGGGGCCGGAAGTGGCCCTGCAGTTTCAGCACATCTTTCCCGAACGCGACGATCTAAACCGGAAAACTCACCTCGATCTCGCCGAGGCCTGCACCCGTCAATTGCGCGCCCTGGGCATCCCGCAATCGGCCATTTTCGATTGCGGGCGCTGCAGCTTCGCAGAGCCGGAATTGTTCCATTCCTTCCGCCGGGACGAGCGATTTTCGATCCCGGGCGTATGCTTCCGGTTCATCGGCCGTGATTCGGTTGTCTGACCCCATTTCTCAACCCCAGACGAAGAAAGGCCCGGAACCATTCGTTCCGGGCCCTGGCGTTTGGCCCGTTATGAAGCGGGAAGCGTGGATAACGGCGTGATAGGGATTAGCGATTAAGTTTTCGGCATTTTGTCGTTGAGTCTTGGCGGAGACGAAGCCGGAGAAATGCAGGGCTTGCCCCGAGTAGATCCTGACGAAGCTGCTGGATGAGCTGCCTGGTCGTTGCGCGGGAGTGGTGGCGGCGGTTCCAGCCAGGATTGGGCAGCGTGAAATCGCGGCTGGGATCGAGGTTGTGGGAAGAGGCGAGCAGCAACGCGTAGGCGGCGACGGCGACGCCCGTGACATTCTCCACCGAGTGGGGATCGCGCACCTGGGCCTCCCCCACTCCCGGCGGGTCTTCTCGTCACGGAAATTGCATTCGATGTCCCAACGGTAGATATAGCGCTGGACAATTTCTGCGGACTCGCCGCCCGGGTCAGGTGGCGATGGGGAAGCCCGGCTGCGAATCGAGTGTTTCCCCTCGGTGGTCACGCGGTAGCGCAGCGGAGCAATCACAATGACTGCGGGTGTCGTCCTTTGCCGGTCGCCAGCGCAAGGGTCCGAGCTGATGCGAATCTCGCGCTGCTCGCCGCCGATTCGAACGGCGACTGTCTACCAGGATGGACTCGTCGGTACGCAACTGCTCGGTTCGGAGCCTGTTCGCCATAAACCCGGCGCCTGCCTGGATGTCGTCGATTCGGGCAGGAAGTAGAGTTTGGCGTCCCGAACGGATGCGACCCGCTGATCGTGCGGGAAGGCAGATTCTTGAGCACGGTACGGTTGGTGTAGCCGCCATCGACGATCGTCCACAGCGGTCTTTGGGCCTGCCGGGGTGGTTCGTCTCCAGGAGCGCAGACGGGCCATCTCGTTGCCGGCCACCACGCCAAGGGACTGCTTGTGGGAATCCTCCCGGTAGCGTTGCCGCTCCTGTTCCGAGGAGTTCTTCGTTGGTTTGGGCGGGTGGGGCGCGTGCCGCCATCCGATGGGAACCATGCGGGCCTGGCCATCGGCAGCGCTGGCCATGGACAGTTGCAGGAAACGCTGCGCCCAGATGAGATTGACCTGGAGGGGACCCAGGGATCGCGCGTATACTTGGCGCCGCTGACCTTGCGGCCAGGACTTGCGAATGCGGGTATCGTCGAGGGCGACCACGGCGGGAGGGTCCTGAGGGAGATGATCGAGCAGATTCTGGCGCACAGAGGCAAACAGCGCGTGGGCTGATGCGATAGCGAGTACATACGGTAGTCGGCGGTCCAGTCCTGCGCAGACGGCCCCGAAGAGCTGGCGCAAGGAAGTCCGCGGTGAGTGCCGAGGCAGACGATCTGAGCCAGGACGTGACGGGCCAGGCCAGAACGCGTGCGGGTCAAGCAGATAGGCAGTAGCCTCCCCAAGGAGCTGCTGGAAGGCAGTTCGGAGAGAGGAGGGCGGAGTTTTTAAAGGGACTGGGGAAGGAGGCGCGTCCGGGCGGCGCAAGATGAGGTGAGCCTTGTCGTGGACGGGTCACTCGACGGTTTCCCCTTTGACGAATCCCATAGCTGGGCAAGAGCGGAGGGGAAGTTGATGTACCACTGCTCGCTGGCCTTGCGTTTGATGAGCTGGACTTTGGTGGGAAAGGGCATGGGCCTCCCTTGCACTCTAGTCATATAACTAGATAATAACCCAAACAAAAGACAGGCACAAGAGGAAATGTTTGAACGAAAGACTCGTCAAAGGCCAAACGCCAGGCCCGGAACCATTCGTTCCGGGCCTTTTTGTGATTGCTAAAGTAGCGAATTTCGCGAAAGACAGACCAGAAAGAAGCCGTTCCAGTGCAGGGATCAAGCCGCTATGGCGTCTTCAAAAACCTCGATGGCTTCGACATCGTTCTTGTCGAACATCTCCTGCGCCTGGATGCAAAAGGCCGTCCAGGGCACCGCTTCCAACCTCTTCAGACTGATTTCTTCGCCTGTGTAAACGCAGATACCGTAGACATCGTTCATCCGCTTCGATGCGGCGCGTACTTCCCGCAGAAGCCTGGATTCGCGATCGAGGTTGCGGATCGCCAACTCGCGCTCCGCCGCTCGCTGTACTTCGTCGAGTGCATCTGGCGTCTTCTCGATCACAATTTCGTCGCGGTTCCGAACGAGTCGCAAGAGATCCGCTTCCTTCTCCTGCAAGATTTTCCTAAAGCGGTCCATTTGCTGCTTCGTCATGGCTTCACTCCTTCAACCTGTCTTTTTTTATGTTTCGAACCTTCCCGGTTGTCGGCCGTTTCGCCCTGGTTTCAAAAAACCGAACCCTCAGTTCCAGGACCTTCACACACCCGCCACAGGGAACCCAACATCCACCACGGGAGCTGTTTTCCCCCGCAGTTCCTTTACCACAAACTATAGACGGCAACTTTTTGGGAAAGTTTCACGAATCGGAAGAGATTTCTCCCGATTTCGCATGCACTTTCGTGGCCATTTTTTGGCCACAATCCCGGCGATTTTTGCCGTCATGCCGCAACGACGATCAATTTCACCATCGCGCGCCCGCCGTTTGGCCCTCAAGTTGCCGGATCACGGAGTATAAGCAAATCGGTTCCGGTTGTCAAGATCTGAAAACCTCGTTTCCCAGCGCCGCTCTCGCTCCTTGACTCTGAGATCGCGGAATCAACTCAATGTGAAAAGCGATAACTACCACCCCTTCAGATCACATCCCTTGCCGTCTTTCGAAATCAGATCGGACGGAACTGTCAAAACTCTATAGTCCTTCGACTGAAATGCGAAGGCGTCGAAATGGCGAAGGAGTCAAAATCGTACTAAGAACCCCGTCTCCCCCCGTCACCGTTCATCGCCTGGCCGCGGATCGCTCCTCAAAATAACGGCTTTGCGCGGCAACAAACTGATTCTGAGGCAGCTTTGCTTTCCATATGCCCCAAAGCACAACAGCCTGCTGATAATACTCTTCCGCCTCTCCGGTCCGCCCCAACGCACGGTTCCATTCCGCCAGCCGAAGCCATTGGCTCCAGGTCCGGAACGCGAGGGGAAGTTGTTCGGTGCGTTGCTCCGCCAGGGGCGCTTCCAGGTGGAGCCATTCTTCAGATGTCCGCACGGCTTCCCGAGTGCGGCCAGTCGCCGCCAGATGCTCCGCTTTCGTCCGCAGTGCGAAGCGCGCCTCGTCTGCCAACCGGCCCTGCAACACGGGATACACGCCCAACTCACCCAGTCGCTCAAATGCCTGCGCCAGGCTCCGTTCCGCCTCCGCCACATCACCCAGCTTCCGAAGCGCTTCCGCCGAACCCGCCAAATGCCAAACCTCGGCGGTCCTCGCCGCACGTCCTGTGGCTACTTCGGCAAGGCGGCTTAGACAGTGCTTGCGAATCGCCAGCGCCCCGGCGGGGTCTGTCTTCACGAGAATTTCGGCAAGTTCGCGTCCGGCCGTCGAGAGACGGATGCGGCTGGAGGTCTCGGCTCGATCGCGCCGGGCAATCTCTTCCATCATGCTGTAGGCATCCCGCAGGGAAGCGATTGCTTCCTTATCCCGCCCCAAATTCGGTGCGTCCGCTTCGCCCAAAATCACTCCACGCCGCCACAGCACGCCGAATTCCAAGCCCTTCCTTTGTGTCTCCCCGGCGAACTCCACGTGCTTCAACATCTCTCCCGCCTCCTCGATCGCAGCCAGCGCCTCGTCCAGTCTTCCCAAATGACGGTACGCATTGGCGCTCGTGCTCTGGCAAGCCACGCCCGCGGGAATCCGGGGAGCTTCCATAGCCAAACTGCCGCAGCGTTCCCCATACGCGGCACTTTCCGCCCAGTCACCCGAATTCGCTCAGCGCAAGCGAAACGTTCGCGAATGTCGCCAGTAGCGAAGGCCGCTTGCGCCCGTCCAAACTGCTCGCCAGCAGACGCTCCGCCGCCAGAGAAATCGTCTCCCTGCCAAGGCTCTTCGCCTCGCCTCACGCCTCCCCACCTCGGCCAGAATCATGCCACCCGAGCGATCTGCAATGAAGCAGCAGTGCTTCGATTTCTCTGGCTCCACTCCTCTCACCAGATTCAGTAGCTCGCGAGCTTCCGCCAAGCTGCGTCTCGCTCTGGCTGGCCCACCAGCGACGAGCACCCTGGGCCCGCGCCACTCGAAGATAGCCGCTGCCGATTTCGAGTGCCAGCGAACGATCCTGAAGCGCGTCGGGGCGCAGCCGCTCCAGATAGGCGAGCGAGGTGGAACGACCGGTGCCGCGCGTTGCAGCCCGGAAGCGCGCTGATCTCGCCGTCCAGATCGAACAACTCCTCCAAAGCTGGCGCACTTCGTTGAATCGGCGCTCAGCTACCGCGCGTTCCGCATGCGCCACCAGAAGCTGTGCCGCCAGCGCCGCCACCGTCACGCTGCCAGCGGGAGCTCATCACCGCCGCCGAAGATGTTTATACGGCCCGTCCACCCTCTTCTCGCCTCTACCACCCGGTGCTCCAACAGCGCCCGCAAATCCGCCGCCAGCACATCGGCGGAGGAGTAGCGATCCCTCGCTTCCTCCCTTGTCGCCATCCCGATGATGGCCTCAAGGTCCTTCGATTGCTCCCCGGATGCAATCCGCTCCGCGGTCACCTTCTTGAGCACCGCCCCCAGCGAGTAGATATCCGTAGCCACCGTTTGCGGCTCGCCCCGCAGTTGCTCCGGGCTGGCGAATTCCGGCGTCAACGCGCGCTCCAATGTGACGGCTAGGGGAAAGATCGTTAACTCCACCGAAATCAGCAGCTTCGCTTCCGCTTCCCCGTTCACCACAATGTTGGAGGGCTTTGAGTCCCGATGGGATCACCAGATTGCGGTGCGCGAAGGAAAGCGTTTCGCAAACGCCAATGAACAACCGCACAATCTCCGCTAGGCTCCGCCCGCGGCAGATCGTCCAGCGGCTCCGGCGACATATTCCATCACCAGGTAGGGTTCACCGGAATCGGTTTGCCCGGCGTCGATCATCTGGGCGATCCCCGGATGTTGCAGCCACCCCAGGATTCGACGCTCCTGCAGGAATCGCTTCTCAATGCCGGCACCCGCCCCGGTCGCGTGCAGCCGTTTCAACGCCACCAGCCCGAATCCTCCCGGCCGACCCGGCGCGCCAGCAGCCACTCCCATTCCGCCCCGGCCAAGGATTCGCTCAATCGTGTAGGGGCGCAATCCGCCGCGGGTGCGCATCGTCGCTCGCGCAATTCCCCCGCGTTCGCAAACTCCGCGGCTGCTAAAGCCACCTCGCCCGTGAACGATTCGCCGCCCCCATCGAAACCTAACAGCGATTCCACTTCCCGCCGGATGCCACCGGCGCGTCCGTTTCGGTAAACCCGCTGCCGGGCTTCCGGCCCAAGATCCGCCAGTTCCACAAACAGCCGCCGGACTTCCTCTGTCATCGGTGTTCCCAGACCGAATTCCTCTCATCATAGAGGAACTTCGATGCTGTTTGTAGTAGTGATGCTGCTGCGCGACTTGGGCAGCCAAGGGGACCTGGCGGACGTGTAATCCCTCCGGCGCTCTACGACCAGCTACGCCGAATGGCCCGTTCTCTGCTTCGCAACCAGCGGCAGGGCCATACCTTGCAGGCCACCGCTCTAGTGAATGAAGCGTATTTGAAGGTGTCCGGCGATGCCGGCCCCGTGTTTCTCGACCGTTCTCATTTTCTTGCCGTGATGTCGCGCGTGATGCGCCACGTGCTGGTCGATTATGCGCGCGCACACAATCCGCCGCAAAACGTGGCGGCGTCAAACCCCTTTCTCTTCACGATCACCACGCCGCTTCGGTCGAAGATCCTGCCGCACAAGCCAGGCTGCTCGACCTCAACCTCGCCATGGATCGTCTCAGCGCCGAGAATGCCGCACTCGCCCGCATGGTGGAAATGCACTACTTCGGTGGGATGACCGCCGAAGAAATCGCCGCCGTAGTTCCTCAAAGCGCTCACGCCGTACGGCACGATTTGCGCGCAGCCAGAGCTTGGCTAAGGCGTGCCCTCGCCGTCCCCGAATAGCACGCTCCTGCCTCAACCGTCCTCTCCGGACTCGCCAGCCAAGCCCTCGATGTCCTCAAACGCACCCAATGAACGAGTCGCCCAAGCGGCTGATCGATCATTGCCGCAATTCTCCCACGCTGCTTGCGGCAGTAGCGTCTCCCCACCGGGGTTCGAGCGGCGGTGAATTCATCGGGAACATCCCTGCGCCCTGGTTGTCCCGCCCCATGCCGCCGCGTCTCTTAATCGCACGCGGCCCAGCCCGCGCCGCTCGCAACCATGTCCCCGCAATTCCGCGTTCTCCAAGTCGATTCGGATACCAACCCCGAGATGCCCGCCACCATCGAAGCACGAAATTCCCCGCGATACGAGATTCCGCGCTGACCCGAATGGAAACTCCTTCTCGCTAATTTAAATATTAATCCAATTTCATATTTAGCTGTAGCTAAGGGAAAGGATCGCCGGTATGGCTCTGATTTCGCTCAGTCCGCGGGACATTGGGTGGGGGGATCTCACCAGGTGAAGGTGCCCCCGAGGTTTTTTTTCCGTTGGCCGGTACTGGTGAAGGTAGAACGATTCCAAATTGGAAACGATCGATTGCGGCAGGGCGAAGACTCGCATGCTATTTCACGGGCGGCGACCCGGCGCTCGACGGAAGCGGTTAGCACCGCGGTTCGAGGGCAGGAAGAAGCTTCGAACCGAAGTGCGGGCGTTTCCCCTGCTTGGTGGAGTGGAGAGCGAACTCAATTCCAACCGGATCGAAGAGATGGGCTCGGCAATCATCGAGGGCAAGGGCTTGGAAGGTGCACTCTGGAAGCTTGCGGATGGATGGGGCGCGGGCGTTGGCGCTGGAGATGAGCTTTCCGAGCTAACCGCGGGAATCGCGTGGGATGAGGACTATTGCGTTTTCAGGATTAACTGCAAGCTCACTCAACCGGTGACGCCGGCGGAGGCTCTCGACGGGCCACGGCTCCACACCAAATACGAGGGCGCGCTGAAGATAGGCCTGAGCGAGGCTGGCTGGGCGCTGCTGATTGGAAGGGTGGCCACGCGGTTGCCCGTCACCACCCGTTTTGCCCAGGCCTTGAACGGGTTTTTCCAGCCCTTGCGGAACCGCCTGGCTGCGTCGCTCGCTAACCTTGGGCTGGCTGCAACGCCCCGGCTGGGCGGCTTCCTGGGTTCGTTGGGAGCGAGCTGCAACATTTGGATGTGGGCGATCACTCTGGGTTTTGCGGTACGCGATCTCTCCGTATGGATCTGCCGTCGATCCTGGGAAGCTGGGGTACGGCGAGGCCGGTGCGTTACCTACAGCAACGCTGCCTGCGACCATAGGCGACTACCAGCCCACCTTCGAAAACTATGTGCCACATATCGAGACGTGCAGACACGCGCGCAGAGCCACGCTCGAGCCATCATCTAACGCGGGAACCGGCTCGCGGCACAAGCGTGGCTGATGAACAGCTTCGGTGAGAGCCTGGTCGCCGTGCATAACAGTGAAGAGGCCACCATGGTGGGCACCCGCATGGGAATGGATATGGACCGATCCGCACAGCGCGAGACGGAATACCTCGAAGATCTCAGGCGTTTCATCGAAGCGTGGCGCGCGGCATCGTAGGCCGGTATAGCTCCATCCCCCGCACGGATCCGCGAACCTCGCTCGTCCTCCGCCACGGTGCATCGCGTTCAGTGGTGCCCCCCACATCCCAATCCTCCATCTCTTTGCGTGCTTCCGGCCCGCGGGGTGAGGCCCCGCGAAAGGTGGCATCCGCTATCATCCGAACTTCACCCAGGAAGAGGTGATGGCTCTTGCCATGTGGATGACCTGGAAGTGCGCGGTGGTGAACGTGCCTTTCGGCGGCGGCAAGGGCGGCGTCACCGTCTCTTCTTTCGAGTGGTGCCAGAACGAGCAGCACTACTACTGGGATGAGCACGAGGTGAAAACCCGCTTGGAGCAAGTGATGACCCGTAGTTTTCGCGAAGTTCTCAGTCTGCACCTCGACCGCAATCCGCGTGCGCGAGGATTGCCATGAAAGAGAAAGGCGTTCAGGCCGGGCCTACCATCCCATTTCCAACCGCAAGCGAAAGGTCCGCCCGTCGTTCAACGTGTTCGTGATCGCGCCGAAATTCGGATTGGAAAGCTCGAATCCCGGTTCGGCAAATTGAGGGGTATTGAACAAATTGATCGATTCCGCGCCGAAAGATGTGAGCCACCGGTAGGCACTCGCCCAGGCCAGAGCCAGCGCCGCGAAAGGCTGGCGTTCACGTTCCGGATCGCGCCCTTCTGGAACGTGTTCCTTCCAAGATTGCCGCGCTCGTCCGTGGGTGCGATCAACGCGAACGCGCCTCGCGGCAGCAATTCGGCCGAGTTATCGGGGTTGCCCACCGTCCGCCCCAGGATTCCCGGGTCCACCAGGTTGGGCCGGTCGCCGCCGTTGGCGTCTACATTGCCAAACCCGGGCGCGTCGGAGCCCGCCTGTACGGTGAAGGGAGTTCCTGATTTCAACAGCGCGATCGCCGAAAAACTCCAATCGCTTAAGCCACGCCGGGGCCCATCCCGGCGGAGAACGAGCCGACGGCGTAAGGTATGCGGAAATGCGCGGGAGCCAGAAACGCGTGCGGCTGGTGGAAGTTGCTCGGCCCGACGCATATCGCTGTGCTGATCGAACTCAGATTGGCTCCGCGAGATGCGGGTATCTCTCCATCAAAGGCGGTGTTCCAGACCTAGCTCGAACCCAGATTGCCATCGCCTTGCTCCTACCGAATCAGCTGGCGTACAGGCTCAACCCGTGCCAGTCGTTCATCCCCAGCCAAGCCCGAGCCGCGTCGTAAAAGCCTCGCGATCCATTGAGGATGGTGCGAATCTCCGCCACCGTCGGGTCGGGCCGTCGCAAATTCCATGTCGCCGTCGTCTGCGGAATGCCAGGCACGGGTTGCGCCCGATTTTGATACCACATCAGCAACAGTTTGTGAGACCGGCTCCCCACATAGCCCAACTGTACCCGCAATCGCGTACCAAGCTCCCGTTCCCAAGCGAAGTTATAGAGGTGCGCGTAGGGCGTCGCCAGTTCCGGGTCGAGAGGATAGGTCGTGGGGATGAAGCTCGACAGGTCGTTCAGATTCACGTCCCGCAACGGATCGGCAAGGTCCGGCGCGGGCAGCACGATCTTGTAGTTGTTCGGCGGCGATAACCGCACCTGTTGGTAAGTCACCGGAAAAATCTGGCCATACTCCAGCCCGTAACTCGCTCGCAGCACGCCCCATTCGCCGGGCAGCCGCTGCGCCAGTCCGAAGTGCCCGCCAACATTGTTGCGATCCGCGCCATACGCGATTTGCTCAAGGCCGTTCACTTCCGTGGGCCGCGCCGTGGGTTCATAGCGGAGGCTATAGGAGATTGTCAGCGCCGGCTTCACCCTCCAGGTATCGCCCGCATAGAAGAGATACTCGTTGTTTCGGTAGCCACGATGCGGGTCGCCCGTTGAGAGCAGATGCTGCGATGGCCGCCCGAGGCGCAGGTTCTCAAACGCCGTCGTGCCGAAATCCGGCGCGAACGAAAAGAAACCGCGGTGGGCGTCCGTCATCACCCCATTGAACTGGCGCCGTGTGTACTGCGCTCCGGCGCTGAGCGCGTGGTTGCCCCGTGTTTGCCGCGCTTGCGCCGCGTAGCGGAACAGGTTCTCAGCCCGGTCGATCGGGATGCCCCCCGCCGGGCCAAGCGTCGCCAATCCGGAAATGCTTACCATCGGGCCCACCGCGTCCGGCTCCGGAATCAGCAACGAACCCACGCGGTCAAACCCGGCGGAGAACTCCAAAAGCGTCCGTGCGCTCCAGGCGCGCAACCATGTCAATCGTGCTCGATGGGATTTCGTCTCCGTGTCCGGATTCTGCCCCGCAACCAATTGGAAGGCGTCCACGCTCTGCGAAGTGAATTGGTAAGTTGCCGCCAGCGAATCCGCGCCGCCCAGGCTCTGGTTCAGCCGGACGCCCGCGCTGTTGTTATCGATTACCTGCGGCGCGTTGCTATTCAGCGCCCGATCATTGATGTCGGTGCGGTTGGGCAGTTCCGCCGGATAGGCGTTCAGAAAGCGCAACGCGATGAGTTCTGGGAACCAGCCACGAGATCCCGCGTGAGCAGTGTCACGAGATCCTCCAGATTCGGCACCAGTACGTTGCCATTCACGTTGCCTCGCAACCGCTGTTGCGCGCCATCGAAAGAAAGCGCTGTTCCTTCGCGCAACAGGAAGCTGGTGCGAAACCCATAGTCGTGTTCGCGCGCCGGCTTCACGTCGCCCACCTGGAAGAAGCTCCGCGCGCTGAACGCACTGTTGAGATGGGAATAGTATGCTTGCCCATGCCACGCGGAAACCGGAGGAACCGTTACGTGGATCGGTGCGGAAGGCGTCCCGCCGAACTCAGCTCCAAAGTAACCGCCGGGCCGACTGCATTTCGCCGTAAGAATGGTGGCGCTCACCCCCAAGCGCCGCATTCGAGCTCTTTCAGGGCGTTATTATCCACCAGATTAAACTGAATATTCTCGTTTCTGCGGCTTTCGCCTGCGGCCGTGTTCGCATTGCCCAGCAAATTCAGTTGCACCGCCTCCGTCGTGGGCGCGCTCAACGCTGCGGCCGCGGGCCTCTCCACGGGTTCTTCTTCCTGCTCCGTTCGATCCCCCTCCGGTCTCTCCCCGCTCTGCGTCTCCGTTTGGCTCCAAAGCGTACCCGCCCCTCCGGCAATCAGCATTAGCGTGAAGAACACCTGCGGTCCCCAAAGAGATAAAAAATTCCTGTACTTGGACTCCAAGCAGCCCCTCTTCAGCCGAGACTTCAGGGCGCGGCCGGGGATGCCGACTGCCCGGAGTCATCAGAGATCGATTCCCGCCTTTCTGTCTTGAAGAGCCGTCAGTTGCATCATAACCGCATTGTGTCGACGAGCCTTTCTTCCTAAGCCCGCTGACGCGCACTTCGGACCGCTTCCAACGAATGCCGGCAAACGGTCGCGTCAGCGACAGGCAGCCTGAACAGCCAGGCGTTTCACACGCCTCGACCCCGTCCGCTCCGCCCCCAACGTGCGCACCACGTAAGTGGTGCCACTGAGACTCGTTGATCGTAAGTAGATCAATACCCGTTCATGGCAAACCGGCCCTCCCAATCCATCTCCCAAAGCCAAGCAAAACCGAAATCCCCGCATCCCCAATCCGCTCCCTCCACCGCCGCCGCCCGCATGAGCGAAAACGCCAACACCTCCCCCGGCAAAAACAGTCCGCAGGTCCTTGCCGAGCCCCGAAGGGCCGCCTTAATGGCTGTTGCCACGGGCGTAAGCCCCATCTTCAGGAAAAAACAGTCCGCACCATCCAAATTAGGCCTGAAAGGCCGCCAGTATCGGTTGCGGTGGGCGTAAGCGCGTAGACAAAAAACTGCACCATCCCCAGAGTCCCGAAAGGGCGCCAGGGAATCTTTCGCCCACTGGCACCAATCGCGCATCCTGCCCCAGGAGGGCGCTCCTTCCCCACGCAGATCCCGGCAGCTTCTGGCCACCTTCAGGAGAAAAGAGTCCGCAGTCCTTGCTAGCCCCGAGGCGCCAGAATGGTGTTGCCACGCGGCGCAAGCCCGTGGAAAAGCAGCCTGGCGCAGCGAGACCATGGAACACGGCCCCGTTTGGACATCTGACTTCGAACACCGCACGACGTCACCCATCGCCGCTGCTGCTCAAGCGGACCGCCCACCGCCAACCCGCCGAGTGAATCGATAGGCATCAATTGATCGGCAGCAACAGATTGACGGAATTCGTCCGTCCCCTCCCCGCTCGCTCTCGCTCGCCCCGCCGCGAGCCAACTCTGTCTCATCGAATCTATCGGCAGAATGAGGGCGCGAAGCTGTTTCGCTCTGTGAGGCCTACGAAATCGAAACAGAAAGTGGCCAGCGTCAGTGCTGCGGGCTGCATGGGAGCCGGACATGGAAGCGCCCGGCCCCCCCACCCAAGCCAGAACGTATCCGCCGCGCACAGCGCCACCATATTGAGCCCGGAGGGCGCCTGGCCAAGGAAAGCCCCGGTCGTAAGGCCGGGGAAACCAGTGCACCTGCGCGCCTGCGGCGACCATGGAACACCGCGGCCCCGCTGCGGCCGTCCGGCGGTTCGAACTGCCCGCAGCTCCCGCCACCGCGATGCCCGTCCTCCTCTCCACGCAGAAACGCCAACTCGCCGCCGGACGCCGGAAGCCGCTACAGACTGGCTCGCTCCGCTCGCCCCGCGGGCCTCACTCTGTCTCATCGAATCCATCGGCAGAACCAGCACGAAACTGTAACCCCCAGGTAACCCCAAAAATCAAACAATATGAGTTACGGGGACAGAATTTCGGGAAGCACCCTTTCACTTTTAGTGCGGGTGATTGTTTCCTGGATTGGCGTCACCGCGCAATTGCTTGTCGCACGCCGAAACAGTTTACAAACTTTTCTACGAAAACGCGGGGGCAAAATCGACTTGTGAGTCCGAAATAGAAACGGATTCGGCGATCAGTGCCGAATCCATGTCTCAGAAGTATATTCGTTCGCATTCGAGGTCGAGATGAACGCCTATTTGCGGCTGTATTCACTCGGTGTCTCTTTTGTTCTCGTTTGCCTCCTGGCAGCCTCCGTCGCGACGGCCCAGGAAGCGGCCTCCGTACCCAGGCCGGGCAGCGCTACCCCGGTGTCGTCACCGGCCAGAAGGCGCCGTTGGCAGGCGAGTTCCGCCCGCCCCTCAACCCGATCCCACCCGCATCATCGCGCTCGTCCCGTCGTCGACGTTCCGGGCATCGCGGCGCAAGGCGCCGCTCTTCCTTGAAGACAACCAAAGCCCCGTGAAACAGGCCCCAGAGCGCCTCAAGCTCGATTCCAGCAAGGCCGAGGTGCCCTCCGGGATCGTCCGCTTCCGGGCCGATGTATAGCGACGACGGCGAATGGGCGCTTGTCGATCT
>JAXHKT010000009.1:0-50555 GCA_034522975.1 Bryobacterales bacterium | reverse complement strand
TTTTTTGTAGGGGCGCGATTCGTACATTGTCTTGCTGCGCCCAGCCGTCGCCCACCAGATGCGGCTCCCCGCGCTTGCCCGATTCGTTCAGGCTCTTAGCGCCCCAACTGCGCAGCCGCCCGCCCTCAAGATACTGCCAGAGAAACGGGTGCAGGATGTAATGCTGCAAATAGCGATACGACGTCCGCACCGGGTTCTCCAGCCACGATGGAATGAAGATACCCACGCTGGCCACGTTATCGGGATGCACGTAGAAAAAGCCGAAAATCTCCGGCTCGGGATAGCCGAACGTGTGGAACACCGTTCCGGCTGCAGCGCCGCGACCCTCTCCGGCAGATGGATACACCAGTCTTCCATGCCGCGGCATCGCGAATTCTCGTGGCGCTCCGGCATCCCAAAGCGCTCATCCAGTTCCCTGCCCACCGGACCCACCGGACCATCGCCGCCGCGGTCGAGTCGTAAATCTCCATTACGGCTGGAAGGCGCTCATCAGTTCGCCCTTCAGCGTCACGCCCTGGTCAGCCAATTGCACGCCCTTCACGGCGTTGCCTTCCACCAGCGGCGCCGCCACCGGCGTCCCCGGCCAAATCTGCGCCGCACCGCTCATCATCACCTGCTGGCCCACCCACTGGTTGAACTGGCCGATCGACATTGCCGCCCATCCGGCCATGTTTTCAACAGGCGGAAGGTAGGGTCGAAAGCATGCTTACCGCACTCTCCAGAAACCGTCAAGGCGGCATCGGCGGCCCGCAGGATCCCCGACCGGCGGCTCGCCCCGACCGGGTCCAGCAAGTAGTAGACCTCTTCCTTCGCCACCGGCACGGCCATGGGAATATCGGCGGGCTCGAGTTCCGGAAACGACATGCGGATGCCCCGGGCCTTTGTGACCACTCCCGAGACGCCAAACGCGATATCGTCGGCGCGTTCGTAGCACGCTCGCCCTCGAAAGCCCGGGTCTATGTTAATGAATACCACGCAAAAGGTGGTGAAGACCCCGCCATTTGCCGGGCCCAAAGCCCACGCACACCACGTCCACGTCCATCCGCTCGCGTTCGATTTTTTCGTGTGCCATTGCTTATACAGGGTAGTCCAATGCCGCCGGGATCATCACGGAAACCAGAGACTGCGCGGCGCGGTCCTTGGCCAATTGCGAACCCGTGATGCAGCCATCCATCTTCGTGCGCAGCAGCCGGAACTGCTCGTATCCCTGAAAGCTCACGCAGGAACCCGCCTTAGGCGGATGCGAACCATCCATCTCGACGACGATGCTGGTGGCCATCGCGCTCATGCCGGGCATGATGCTCTCGAGAGCGATCAGTTCCTCCCGCCCATAGCAATTCGGGCCATCGTCGTCCCATCTGGGATGCCGGTTGTAGCCGAACACCAGTTCGGCGCAGATGCGTCCCACTTCGCCCGCCGTGCGTGCGCTTTGGATTGTGCAGAGGTCGAAGTAAAACTGCCGCAGTCCCGCAAAGCCCTCGCCAATCGCAGGGTTATCCGCGCCCGTCGCGTCCAGTTCCCGCACATCCAGAATCAACTGCCGCGCCGATAGCAGCCAGCACAGCGCATCGGCCATCGGGAAGCTCACCCCCTGGCGCGCGCTCTGGTAAGAGGTCGCGTCCCATCGCGCATCCTTTGATTTCAGAAGATGCCGCAGGCTCCAAAGCCACAGCTCCATCGCCGTTGCCAAAGCACAGGCACCGGATTCGGGGCAATCCCCCGCCGTCTGCCGCAATTGCCTGATCCAGTTCTGAAACTGCGCCAGAAAAACCTCGTTCGTCATCGTCAGCGAAAGCTGCCGCCGCTGCACCGCTTCCGGCCCTTCGTAGGTCGCTTCCAACTGGGCGTCGGTCCATTTCTGGATCAGGAAGCCCGGGCAATCCTCGGTGATGCCGTAGCCGCCCATCAAGCTGACGGCCTCGCGCAGTTCGTTCGCCCCGTGACCGGTGTTCCAGAGCTTGGTTGCCGGGCAAAGCACGTTGGCAACCGAATCTAAATGCATATAGTGCAGCAGTGGGTTGGCCCGAAGTTCCGCCAGCCGCGCTTCGTCGCCCGCTCCCTTGAGGCCGTCCTTTCCGCCCCGCGATTCGAGCCGCAGCAATTCCACGGCATCCGCCTCCAAACGGCGCATCGCCTTGAGCGTAGCCATTCCCTTACCCACGCCCTGTGCAGCCAGCGCTTCGTCTTTTTCTTTCTCCAGCGGATCCAATTCGTCGAACAGCCGCGCTGTTTCAAAGCCCAGCGAAGCCGCAGCCTCGCCGTTGGACCATACTTCCAATACCCGGTGCAGCACGTCTTCTTTCTGCTGCAAGCCTAACTCGTAGCGGGGCGTCCCCGGCGGGATGCCTTCTCCGCCACGGAAGCGATCGCGATGGTAGCGCAGCAGCGGCTCGATGGCCGAGAGCAGCTTCGCCGCCGTCATCAATCCCACCGTCACCCGCGTCCGTCTGAACACCGCTTCGATGATCTCGCCGGTGAAGTCGAAGTTGGGAATGATCACCCCGTCCTTCACCGTGTAGCCGCCGATAATCCGGTTGGCCGGCACCTTCAGCTTGAACACCGGATCCGTGGTGGAAGAAAGCTGATGCACCAGCTTCTTCGTGGGCGCGCCACGGTCGAAGGTTCCCTCGTCGGATTCCTCAAGAATTACCATGCAACTGCCCTTGATCCTCGGGTCCCCCGACGACACCGCTGCCGTCACGAAGTTCGCAAATCCCATATTGGTGATAAAGCGTCCGCGTTTATCCACCTCAATCCAGGGCTCCTCGCCTTCCTTCCATTCGGCGATCCGCACCTTGCCGGAAAGCAGCCCGGTTTCCACGCCCACATAGGGCAGCGGTTCGGTAAGACAGAACGCCCCACGCAGTGGTTCCGCATTCAACGTGGGCGAGCAGCGCTGCATATAGGTATTTTTCTGCTCTACCGTACCGCGCTCGTGAATCGGCGCGAGCGCCAAGCCGCTAGCCAGACTCGCCGTAGCCGCGCCGCCATCCACCCAAGCCAGCTCAAAAGCCACCAGCGCCATCGCCAGATTCTTCGGACCTTCCAGATACCCGCCATAGGCCGGATCCAGGAACACCCCGGTTGTCCCGGCCGCGTCATAGTCCTTCAGCAGCGAGTTCTTTTCCGGCGTCCACTCATGCGTGTTCCGCGCCCCGCCCGCCACCAGCCGCGCCACCGGACCCCTCGCCACGCCGCGCGCCGATTGCACCAGCATCTGCAGGTCGTAGCGATCCGTCAACCGCCACAGGATCTGCCGAACCTCGTCTCCGGGCAAGGTTTTCAGCGTCTCTCGGGCGATCTTGCTCGTGCCTGGCATTAGGTCCTCCCCCAAAGATAGTATCGCCACCGTCCGTTGGAGACGCGGCCTCCCTGCCTCGACCCGGCGAACGGTGGCGACTCTTAGCTAATTTATCACTTTCAGACTCTTTTGTCCTGTATAAATCGCCCCTCCTTCCTACCCCCTTACCCCAATTCCTGGCATCCTACGGATATGCTGCATTGCCGCCATTTGCTCTTAGTGCTTGGGGATCAACTCGATTGCGATTCCCCTCTGTTGCGTGATGCCGATCCACATAGCGATGTCGTTTGGATGGCCGAAGTGGTGGAAGAATCCACCCACGTTTGGTCCCACAAGGCCCGCATCGTTCTTTTCCTGAGCGCCATGCGGCACTTCGCCCAATGGCTCCGGGAGCAGGGCTTTGAGGTGCGCTATACAAAGCTGGGCGAAGCGCAGTCCGGCAGCTTCGCCCAGGCGCTGGCAGCGGATTGCGAGCGGCTTGAGCCGGAAGCGTTGCGGGTGGTGCAGCCGGGAGACCATCGAGTGCTCGAAGCGCTTCGCCTCGCCGCCAGCGCGGCCGACCGCCCGCTGCAAATACTCGAAGACACCCATTTCCTCTGCACCATGGCGGAGTTCCGCGCCCACGCCCATGGCCGTAAGCAGTTGCGGATGGAGTACTTCTACCGGGAAATGCGCCGAAAGCACGACATCCTGATGGATGCAGGCCAGCCCGTCGGCGGCGATTGGAACTACGACCAGCAGAACCGCAAGGCCTTCGACAAACAGGGTCCCAATCCAGGCCCCCGAGACATTCCGGAAGGCGCGTTCTTCGAGCCCGACGCCCTTACGCGGGACGTGATCGCCGACGTGGAGGCGCGCTTCCCAAAGCACCCCGGCACCCTCACCCACTTTCGATGGCCGGTGACGCGCCAGCAAGCGCTTCTCGCCTTGGACGATTTTCTCCAGCAGCGTCTGCCCCGCTTTGGCGACTTCCAGGATGCGATGTGGGCTGGAGAGCCGTTCCTGTTTCACGCCCGGCTTTCCACCAGCTTGAACCTCAAGCTGTTACACCCTCTGGAAGTCGTGCAAGGGGCCGAAGCCGCATGGCGCCAGCGCCCCCAATGCTACCCCCTGGCCGCGGTGGAGGGTTTCATCCGCCAGGTGCTTGGCTGGCGCGAGTACGTGCGCGGCATTTACTGGCTGGCCATGCCGGATTACCTGGAACGAAATGCCTTGGATGCCCAGCACCCCTTGCCGGACTTCTATTGGACCGGCGACACCCAGATGCACTGCCTCCGCCAGGCCATAGAGCAGACCTTAGCCCACGGCTACGCGCATCACATCCAGCGCCTCATGGTCACCGGACTCTACGCCATGATGCTCGGCGTCCATCCGCGCCAGGTTCACGAGTGGTACCTCGCCGTCTATGTGGACGCAGTGGAATGGGCGGAACTACCGAACACATTGGGCATGAGCCAGTACGCGGACGGCGGCACGATGGCCTCCAAGCCCTACGCTGCCACCGGCAAATACATCCAGCGGATGAGCAATTATTGCGAAGGCTGCCGCTACCGTCCGGAGGAAGCGGTGGGCCCAACCGCATGCCCATTCACCACCCTCTACTGGGACTTTCTATCCCGCCACCGCGAAGCCCTCGCAGGCAACCATCGTATGGGAATGCAGCTCCGCAACCTGGATCGGCTAACTCCAGAAAAGCTCGAAGCCGTCCGCCACCAAGCCCAGGCCCACCGGGATTCAGTGCTGGCCGAGCGGACGACCAAGCAGCCGGCCCCAAGCTAGCTGCTCATTGCGCATGGCCAAAACCCGACCCAGACTACGCATACCGTGTTTTGCACCCTCCCAAGCCCTTGAAGCAGGGCAAGCCCGGAGATCGACGGCAGATCGTACCCAGTTGCGAGCCATTGCGTTCCTCCCAAATTGAGGCCGGGGATCACCCCCATTGGGATCGTGGTAGTCTCGTCGTGTGGTTATCGGCTCCGTCGTACCGGATTTCTTGAAACCCGCGATACGCACCTTGATCGAACCCCTTCGCGATCCGCTGCTTCGCGCTTCGCAGTGCATGCCATTCCCTGCATTTCTGACCAAGAGCCTTCCCACCAGATGGGCTCATCGTCCATTTACGGTGTATTTGGGCGACGCGGAGCTTCGTTGGTGTGGCGGGCCTCGGGATAGCATTGGCTATCAGCTTTGTTTTGGTGGATTGCGGCACGGGGCGATGCGCCGTCCCGAAACGGTTCTCCTACTAGAAGAGCTCGCGCGCTGTGAACGCTTTCTGGATGTGGGTGCGAACACTGGCCTGTTTTCGATCGCGGGATGCGCCACGAATTCCCGCCTGGAAGTGATCGCCGTGGAGGCGTTGCCAAACCAATGCACGATGTTCAGAAACAATGTCGCGTTAAATGGGTTTGGAGGCCGCATCCGCATCAAAGAACTCGCTCTGGCCGATCACGATGGCGTCGTCGATTTTCACGAAGCAGAGGATTGCACAATGGGCAGCCTGAACACGAAAGGCTACCAGGGACAACAAGGCAATGTAATTTCGGTGAGATGCACTACGCTGGATCAGTTGCTGACGGAAGAGAGTTTCCATCCGGACCTGGTGAAGGTGGATGTGGAAGGCTTTGAAGATGTGGTCTTGAGCGGTGGTGAGCAAATGCTAAGCGTCACAAGGCCGAGAATGGTGATCGAAGTGAACGAGGATATGGATTGCACCCTGCTGGTGCAGTTGTTCGCCAAACATCGCTATGCTGTACAGAACATTACAGCCGGCGGCCTGATACCGAGCGACCGCATCTTCCCCTCCTCCGACGGTAACAACTGGCTCTGTATTCCCAAACGTTAGGCCTTCCCCTGGGTTACAGCGGGAGCGCGCCCGGGCAAGACCCGAAACCGTTAGCGAAGCGGTCCCTGGCCCTTGTTGTATACTCTTCGTCGAAAAGACAGGGAGGCGCGATTGGCGCGGTTCCCGCCCCACTTCTTCATTCGAGGTAGAGATGATTTCCCGCCGTACCTTCAATTCCGGCCTTGCTTTTGCAGCGTCCTCAGCGCCATCCCTGGCAGCCGCCCAGCGAGCTTCAGACCGCATCCGAGTGGGCGTGATCGGTTGTGGCGGCCGCGGCGTGGGTGCCCATATTAAAACGCTTCTCACTATGAAGGAAAGCGACAACGTCGCCGTCAACGCGGTTTGCGACGTCTTCGACAAGCGCGCTCAGCATGCCGCCAGCCTTACTGGAGGCAAGCCTTATCGCGACTATCGCGAGTTGCTCGCGAACCGCGACGTGGATGTAGTGGTGATCGCCACGCCGGACCATTGGCACGGGCAGATGGCCATCGACGCCGCCAGCGCCGGCAAGCACGTCTATTGCGAGAAGCCCATGACGCACAGCGTCGAAGAGGCCAAGCGCGTTGTCGCCAAGGTACGCGAAACGGGTGTGAAATTTCAGGTGGGCGTGCAAGGCATGTCCGACGATTCCTACGAGACGGCTTACAAGCATGTGAAGGCCGGCGACCTTGGCAAAGTGGTGCTGGCGCAGATCGATTATTCTCGCAACTACGATGGCGATTACTGGTTGAAGCCCGTCGACCCCGAGTTGAAGCCAGGCGTGAATTTCGATTGGGATCTGTTCTTGGGCCCCGCCCAAAAGCGGCCATTCGACGCCGAGCGCTACTTCAATTGGATTCGCTATTTCGACTACTCGGGCGGCGTACCGGCCGGTCTTTTCGTGCATCGCGCCACCCGCATCATCAAATCGCTCGGCCTCACCTTCCCCGCCTACGGTTCTGCCCATGGCGGCAAGTTCCAGTTCACCGAAAGTACCGCCGAAGTGCCAGACACCATTAACATCATGCTCGATTACCCGGGCGGGCCCACCGTGATGCTAATCTCCTCTTTGGCCAACGACACCCCTGTTGCCCACACCCTCCGCGGCCACAAAGCCACGCTCGAATTCACCCCGACGGGTTTTGTGATTCGCCCGCAAAAACTCTACGCCGATTCCGTGAAGGAGATTGTCCACCGCAAGAGCGGCGGTGAAGATACGGAACTCCATCTGCGGAATCTGATGCAGGCGATTCGCGGCCAGGAAGCGCTTAAGTGCGACGAGATGCTGGGCTATTACGGAGTGGTGGCTTGCCAATTCGGCATCCTTTCCCAGCAGCGCCGCAAGTACTTGAAGTGGGACGTGGCCAACGAAAGGATCGTGGAGGCATGAGACTCGTCCCCGTTGGCGTAATAGCCGCCTCCGCGCTGCTGCTGGCCGCTTGCGCGAGCGAGCGGCGAAGCACTTTCGAATTCCGCGAAGCCACTCCCGCTTCGCTCGAGCTTCTGGAAGGCGGTAAGCCCGTATTCGTCTACAACCACGGTATGGTGCTTGCCGATGGCGTGGACGAGAAGTTTCGCCGCTCTTCTTATCTGCACCCCATCCATGCGCCCGACGGCACGGTCCTCACCGCCGATTTCCCCGAAGACCACCCCCACCATCGCGGGGCCTGCTGGGCTTGGCCAGATGTCCGCTTCCTTGAAAAAACCTACGATGTCTGGGCTGTTGAAGGCATGCACCAGCGCTTCGTGAACTGGAAGAAGCGGGAGATCTCCCCCGATGCCGCGCTGCTTTCGTTGGAGAACGGTTGGTATGCGGGTGATCGCAAGGCCGTTTCGGAACTCGTCGAAATCACCGTGCAACCTGCCCAGGGGAACAAGCGCGTCTTTGACATCGCTCTCACTTTCGAAGCGGTGGATGAACCCGTGCAAATCGCCGGCCGCGAAAAGAAAGGCTACGGCGGTTTCGGCGTCCGCTTCGCCCCCCGCACCAATACGGTGCTTCGTACCGAAGCGGGTGTTGAGGAAAAAGACTCCGATATGGTGCCACACTCATGGGCCGAACTCGAAGCCACCTTCGGGGATCGCCGCGCCGGAATGCGCATTGAGGACGCGCCGGGCAACCCAGGTGAAGGGCCAGTGGGCTGGTGTCTGCGCCACTACGGCTATCTGGGTGCGAACTATCCGGGCCTCGAGTCAGTCACCTTGCTGCCCGGCAAGCCGCTCAAGCTGCGCTACCGCGTAACGGTGTTCTCCGCCACGTAAACCTGGGCGTGGCCGCTGCGGTCGCTCGTGAACGTGACCGTGCGCTCTCCCGGCCCGTAGCAGGGGTGCGGGTGCGTCCATTGCGGGCCGTAGATGGAATCGAGTGGCACCTCCAGCCAACTGAGCGCGGAACTGTCCTTCGATTTCCAATCCGCCGGCTTGCTCTCCATCCACTGCGAACCGCCGTTCGTCGCTTCTGGTCTGCACACCGCTCTCCGCGCGCCGCTCGAGACCTCAATCTCAAAGATGCCTTCATCTGGCAGGTTGGTATCGCAGAGCACGCGCCGCCCGTCGAGGTTGGGGCTCACGTGCCACACCGGGTATACCGTGACCCGCGAGATCTCCCGCGTCGTCCAGTCCATCCGGTAAAGCGCATGCTTCCAATGGACGAAGATCAGGTCTCCGGTGGAGCCGAGAAAGGTCTCGTGCGTAAGCCATTCCTCAAAGGGGTTCTCAAGCAGGCACTCCATGCCCGTGCCGTCCCGTTTGACGCGATGCATGCGTGGCGCAGGGTCTCCGGCAAATTCAATCCACTCGGGCTCCAAAGGATGGAACTGCGGATGAATCACGGTCCGGCTGAAGGGGATGCTTCGCCAATCCATTCCGTCCGCGCGACCGGCCACGATCCCCTGTTCGCTGCCTCGCTTGTACGCCGCGGTAAGCCATCGGCCGCCATCGCCAAGCGTACATTCGCCCAACTGGGCGCCCTCCATCTCCATTACTTTCGTTTCGCCAAGGTTGGCCCGCTGCAACCGCCAAATACCCCCACCCCGCACGAAATAGAGATCCTCGCCATCGGGGGTAAGCGTCGGCGAATAGGCGTGTACCGGCGCACCGCCGCTAAGTTGCCGGATCGGCCCTTCGGGAAAACCAGCCTCATAGATCTGCGCTTCGCCTGAGCGGTAAGAGGTGAAGATCACGTGCCTCGAATCCGGCGTGAACGAACTCTGCAGGAAATAGCTCAGGTGATTCGTGGAAGGGTGTGCGGTGAGCTGGTGGATGCGCGCGCCAGTGGCGGGGTCGTCAAAGCTCGCGTGCTCTGGGGGAAACGTCGCGCCTTTCCCATACTGCGCGGAACTCATCGCCATCAGCATATCGCCTTTGCACTCTAACGATGTTGCTACAGAAAGCTGAAAAGCAATTTCGCATTTACAACGCCTTAACTCCTTCGTTTCATTATGCTACGATTGCGATTCGAACGGCTTTGCTGCATGACGGGCATTGCCACACGAAAGAGGAGTCCCCGCTATGAAGACAGATCGATCTTTTGGCCGCATCTTTGCGAGCTTGGCATTTTTGTTTCTTCTGCTTGTCGCCGCGCAGCCGGCGAGTGCTCAAGTGCTCTACGGTTCCATCGTGGGCACCGTGGAAGATCCGTCGGGAGCGGTGCTCCCGGGGGCCGCTATCACCCTCACCAACACCGCTACCGGGGCTGTCAGGGAGTTCCGCTCCGATGAGCAGGGCCGCTACAACGCGGTGAGCTTGCCGGCCGGCACCTATGATATGGACGTTGCCCTCCCAGGCTTTCGCGCCCTCACCCGCACCGGCATCGTTGTAACCATCAACACAGTCACCCGCGCTAATACGCGCCTGGAAGTGGGGCAGGTCACAGAGCAGGTAACTGTTTCGGCTTCCGCGGTCACCCTGCAAACGGACCGCTCAGATACTCGAGCTGAGATCAGTTCGCAGACCGTGGTGGAGTTGCCCCTCGCCTCCTACCGCAATTACCAGAGCATGATCAACTTGGTTCCCGGCGCCACCCCGGCGGCACTGCAGAACTCCGTGGGCGCCTCTCCGCAACGCTCCCTCACCACCAACATCAATGGCACCAACCGTAACAACAACAACACCCGCGTCGATGGCGCCATCAACGTCTACATCTGGCTACCGCACCACACGCTTTACAATCCTCCGGTGGAATCCATCGAAACGGTGAACATCTCCACGTCCTCCTTCGACGCGGAGCAGGGAATGGCCGGCGGCGCGGCCGTCACCGTGGCCACCAAGTCCGGCACCAATCAGATTCGCGGTTCCGCTTACTGGTATCACGACAACCAGCATCTCTACTCCAGGCCCTACTTCTTCCGCCAGGCGGAAGTTCGTCCGGATCTTCCGAAATCCATCGTCAACATCCCCGGCGGCACCATCGGCGGACCCATCGTCAAGAACAAGCTTTTCTACTTCTTCAGCTACGAGCGCACCTCTGAGCGCACGGGCCAGTTTGGTAATTTCACCACGCCGCCCGCCGACATGCGAGCCGGCGATTTCTCAGCTTACTCGGCGCTCGGCGCCATCTACGATCCCCTCACCGGCAATGCGAACGGCGCGGGCCGTCTGCCCTTTTCCGGTAACCGGATACCCCAATCGCGCTTCTCGCCCACCTGGAGCAAGATCCAGGCTCTGGCACCGCTGCCCAACCAGCCCGCCCAGGATGCATTCGGTCTTTCGGGCAACTATTTCAGCTCCGCCACACTCCAGCTCACCCGAGACCAGTTCGACATCAAGACCAACTACAACGTCAATGAGAAGTTGATGATGTGGGGCAAGTATTCGCACATGAAGGCACCCGTGCAGGGCGCCGGCGCGTTGGGCGAGCTTACCGGCCCGGCGCTCGGGCAGCTTGGCCGTGCAGACATCAGCGTCAAGATCCCCACCGTCGGTTTCAACTACACCGCTTCGCCCAGCTTCTTCATCGACGGTGTCTTCGGGCACACCCGCTTCAGCAACGTCGCCACCGGCCCCGACTACGGCCAGAACTGGGGTTCGGAAATTTGGGGTATCCCCGGCACCAATGGCGGCAACGTCTTCGCCGGCGATATCCGCTATTCCGGCCAGCCTTGCATTGGCATTAGCGGTATGACCAGTTGGGGCAACTGCTCTTCATCGAATCCCAACTTTTACGCGGACCGCAGCTACACCTACACCACCAATTTTTCAAAAGTTGTGGGCGCTCACGAATTCCGCTTCGGCATCGACATCGTGCGCCACGCGATGAACCACTGGCAGCCGGAAATCGCCAACCCGCGCGGCAACCTCACCCCCACCGGCAATGCTACCGTCTTGCAGGGCCAAGTGGCCCGAACCAACCACGCTTACGCCGCCGGACTGCTGGATATTCTGGGCAGCGCCAACAAGTCCGTCCAATTCTTTGATATGACCACGCGCGAATGGCAGAACGGCCTCTACTTCCGTGACCGTTGGCAGGTGGCTCGCAACCTCACCCTTAACCTGGGCGTTCGTTACGAGTTCTACCCGCTGATGACCCGCGGGGACGGACGCGGCCTTGAACGTTGGGATCCCGCCACCAACCTCGTCACCCTCGGCGGCGTGGGCAACGTGCCGCTCAACAACGGGATGAGCACGTCGAAGAAGCTCTTCGCCCCCCGTATTGGCTTCGCTTGGCGCTTGGGAGACAAGATGGTGCTCCGTTCCGGTTACGGCGTTACCTTCAACCCCATGGTGCTTTCCCGGCCGCTGCGCGGTCTGTATCCCTCGACGATCGCCGCAAATTGGGTGGCACCCACGCAATTCGGCTATTTCGGCACCCTCACCGCGGGCATTCCCGACGTTCCCACGCCCGATGTCACCTCGGGTGTAATCGAGCTTCCTTCCACCGTCAACATGGGTCCGCGCAGCCCGTGGGGCGGGCAGATAAACCGTGGTTACATCCAGAGCTGGAACCTCACTTTGGAACGTAGGCTGCCCGCGAACTTCCTGGTATCGGCCGGCTACGTGGGCAACCAGACTGTCCGCCAGTTTCTTGATCGCGACATCAACGCCGCCCCCATCGGCAGTGGCCCGCTCGGCCGGCCGCTGGTCGCCACGCAGAACCGCCGCATTGAAGCGCTGATGTGGGATGGCTGGGCCAACGCCAACTACCATGCCCTGCAAGTGGCCATCAATAGAGAGTTCTCCAAAGGGCTCTTCATGAAGGGCGCGTATACGTATTCCAAGGCCATCAACATGAGCGACGACGACGGATGGGCCGGTTTGCCGCTCACCAACCTCGAATCCGCTCTTGACCGTAACCGCGCTCTGGCCGGCTATGACCGCACCCAGATGTTCGTGATGAGCTGGGTGTACGAAATCCCGTTCGGCAAGGGCCGACCCGTCCCCCTGCGCGGCATCGCAGACTGGGTGGCCGGCGGCTGGCGTCTCAACGGCATTTACTCGGCCTACGATGGCACTCCATTCACTGTCAGTGCCGGTAGCGCCTCTCTCAACGCCCCCGGTTCCAACCAGACGGCCGACCAGATTGGCGAACTCGTCAAAATTGGCGATGTCGGTCCGGGAGCCCAATACTACGCCGTGGAATCTTTCCGCGACCCCAACTTCCAGCGTCCGGCGGGCACCTTCCGCTTCGGCAGCATGGGCCGCAACGCCGTTCGCGGACCCGGCTTCCAGAAAGCCGATCTCGCCGTGTTCAAGGATTTCCGTTTCACGGAGCGCTTCGTGCTTCAGTTCAAGGCGGAGTCTTTCAACTTCACTAACTCGCCGCGCTTCGGCAATCCGGCGTCTAACGTAAGCAACATGGCGTTGGCCGCCAACGGCACCATCGTCAACCCGAACAACTTCATGGCCATCACCAGCGCCAGCGACGAGCGGAAATTCCGCTTCGGCTTGCGCCTCACCTTCTAACCGGCGCGCTTTGCGCCAAGGAATCGGGCGTGGCAGGAAGCTTCCTACCGCGCGGAAACGGATCGGATGCTTTATCGCGCCGCCCTGGGGACGAAATCCCTGGGGCGGCGCCCTTCATTTCGTCGACACTTTTCTTCACGCAGTTGGACATCGGCCTTGGCTGCTTCCGTTTTCGCCCTCCCGGCAACCCCCTGCGGATGACCATAGACGATGGCGACGCCCCGTGAGCTTCGCCCTGAACTTCACCCTCAACTGGGGGGCCGCGCATTTCTGCTCGATAGGTACAGCAAGGAATTGACGGCGCTGCCTGCGTGCGCGAACACGGATCGTTGAGCCCGATGAGGCGACACTGCCCTGGTTGGAGCCCGCCGATTGCCAACTGAGTGGGCGCGGTTCCGGTGCGCAGGCACGCGAGTGCTACTTTGAATACGGTGAAGACTACCCGTAAGGCACGCGGCGGCAATGGGAATGCGGCCCTGGTGAGAGATTCCGATTCGGTGCGAGCCGTGCCGACCGGGCAGCCGTTTGTGCCGGTGGCCGCGATGGCGTTTTGCGCGGTGGCGATTGGTTGGCTTTATGCGCCGTCGTTAGGCTTTGCGTTCATCGGCTTCGACGACACCGCCTATGTAATGCAGCACGCCTGGGTGCGCGCGGGGCTTAGGTGGCAGGGCTTCGCCACGGCGTTCGCGAGCGACGGCGGCATCTATTGGCAGCCGCTTACATGGCTATCGCACATGCTGGACGTCTCGCTCTTTGGCATCGATTCCGGGGCGCACCATTTGCAGAATATCGTCTGGCATGTGGGAGCGACGCTGCTTCTCTTCGGCGTGGCGCGACTCTTGGCGCTGCCGGTATGGGCCGCTCTGGCTTGCGCGTTGCTGTGGGCGCTGCATCCTTTGCGCGTGGAAAGCGTGGCCTGGGTGGCCGGGCGCAAGGACGTGCTTAGCGGGTTCTTCTTTCTGCTTTGCGTATGGCTTTACATTGGCTATACAAAGTCGCCCAGCGTCGCCCGTTATGCTTCGATGCTGGCCGCGGCTGCCTTGGGCTATCTCGCCAAGCCCACAATAGTGACGCTGCCCTTTGTGCTGCTGCTCTTCGATTGGTGGCCGCTCCGCCGTTCCGTTCGTGGCATGTTGCTCATCGAAAAACTGCCGCTTTTCGCGCTTTCGCTGGCCGTCGCGTGGCTCACCTATTTTTCCCAGAAGCAAGCAGGCGCGCTCGACATGCTGCGTGAAACAACGTTGCTGGAGCGCCTGCAAAACGCCATCGCCGCCTATGGCTGGTATCTCTCAAAGACGCTGTGGCCAACGGATCTGGCGGTGATCTACCCTTACCCAGCCGCCGTTCCCGCATTAGCGTGGGTCGGCAGCGCAATGCTTGTGGCGGCCATCACAGCAGCGGCGATTTACTTGCGCCACCGCTTGCCCTCGTTGCTGGTTGGTTGGCTTGGGTTCCAGGGAATGCTCGTTCCCATGATCGGCCTGCTGCAGGCTGGCTCTCAGCCCTACGCGGATCGCTTCACCTACATCGCTTCCCTGCCCCTCACCTTGGGGTTGGTGGCCGCGCTTACGGTGCTGCTCAACGCTGCGCCCGCTTCCCGCCAGTCAACTTGCCAGCTGCTGGGAATTGGCCTCGCCTGTGCCGCTATTCTGATGCTCAGCGTACGCACGCACCAGCAGGTTTCCACTTGGCGCGACGGCGAAACGGCGTTCGCCCACGCTTTCGCCGCAGTGGAGGGGAACACCGTTGCCGCCATGAACCTGGGCGCGTTGCGGATTGCCCGCGGCGCCTACGCTGAGGCCCTTGGCCCACTCGAAATGGCGGCGCGCACGGAACCCCATTCCGCTATTCATCATTACAACCTGGGCGCCGCCTTGGCCGGGCTCGGTCGTCGCCTGGAAGCGGAACGTGAACTGCGCCGTTCCACGCAACTGGACCCTACACGCGCAGAGGCTTGGCGTCTGCTGGGTGCCACGCAAAAGGACATCGACAAGCGCCATCTGGCCATTCGCAGCCTCAGCCAAGCCGTTCGCGCCGGCCTGGACGCACGAAGCGGAGTCGCGCGCGCGCAACCAGATCGGGCTTCTCTTGCTGCAGGAAGGATGGGGCTCGGAAGTGGAGGAGCAGTTCCGCGCCGCGTCGCAAAAAGACCCGTCGAACGAGCACGCCCTGCTCAACCTGATCGTCTTCCTTAGCGGCAGAGGACGCACGGAAGAAGCGCTAGCCCTCGCCCGAATCGCGCGACAGCGTTTTCCGGACAATCGGCAAGCCCGCGGGCTAGTTGTGACGCTCGAACGCCGGGGCGGCCACTAGAACGAGAGGCCGATTTGGGCGGCTAGCTCGTTCAACTTCTTGCCGTGCGCAGGAATGCAGGAGAGCAGTGCTGGAGCGTGGGCTGCGAGCCAAGGGTCAACTTCCGGCCCCGCCTTCAGCCCTCCGCCAACGCCGTGGAGGCGTGTCCACTCCTGGTGCCAGCGCGAGGAACAGTCCGCCACTTCACTCAACGGCGCACCTTCATGCAGCACGCGCTTCATCATGTGGGCCAACTCCCAGGCTTCGAACATGCCGACATTCATGCTCTGCACGCCCACCGGACCCGTGGTGTGCGCCGCGTCGCCTGCAAGCCACATCCGGTGCTGGCCGAAACTCTTGGCAAGGCGCCGTTCGAAACGGACCACCATGCGCCAGGCAACATGGTCGATGCTCCCCTTGAACCACGGGGCGCGCTCTTCCAGGAACTGCCGCAAATGGGCGTCGTCCACCATGTTTGAGCGTTCCAAGCCGCCAGAAAGTAAGAGCCGGTCTTTGTCCCGGTGAGACTCGCGAGAAGCATATTCGGGCAGTTGGAAGCTCCATCGGCACGCTCCGCCGGGTAGCGGCCAAAGCACGTTGGCAGTGTTGGCGGCGAAGCACACGCGCATTTCGTTTTCCAGATCCGCATCGGTCTGGAACTCGAAGACCGCGTAGTATTCGGGCTCGCCCACCTCTTCGAAATCAATCCCCAGGCTACGACGGGTTTCGCTTTCATAGCCGTCCGCGCCCAGCACGAAAGGAACGTCGATTCGCTCCGTTCCGGCAACCACCCATTCGCTGTGCGCCACCACGTAGCCGCGGGAATCGCGCTTGAGATGGTTCACTTTGGCGAGCACGTGGTCGACGTTGGAGGCCATATCCGCCACCTCATGCCGCCATTGGATCTTCACGCCGGCGTCCGTGAGGGCCTTCTCGAGCAGAACTTCAATGGCGTCCTGGCGAAGGACGGCAAGGCACTCTGGCGGATCGCCGTCCGGGGAGAGAACGATTTGAGCGCGACACCGGGTTTCGTCATAGACGCCTACCGTGCGCACCGGGTATGCCTTTTCGAGAGCGGCGTCACGCAGCCCAAAATGGTCAAAGAGCGCGAGGGCATCTGGATGCAGGGCGAGCGCATAGCTATGGCTGCACGCCCAAATTCCGGTATCGACAATCTCCACCTGCACTCCGCGCTTCGCCAGGGCCAAGGCGGCAAACTGCCCCACCGGACCCGCACCCACCACTAAGACTTCGGGCTTCTTTCTGCCAAACATCGCGTCTCCTGCTTCCCTGCCATTCCGGCAAGCCAAGCCACGAAACCCTGGCACGGCGACGCTTCGGAGCGGCAGTATCAGATCGATTAGTCTGATTCAGTATAACTCCGAAGCGCCCTTAGTGGACAACTATCTACTGGATTGCTTGCGCGCGATCAGGAGCACGGCGCTCGCCCCGATGAGCGGTTTTGGGGATCGGCGGGAGCCCTTGCTGGCGCCGCGACCAGATTTCAGTGAACTCCGCGCCCAGAAACAGCGCCGCCGAAGTGTAGTAAACCCAAATCATGATAAGCGCCAGAGCACCCGCGGAACCGTACATTGAACCAGCGTCGGACTGGCCGAGATAGAAACCAATGAGGTACTTTCCAACCAAAATGAAGACGGCCGTGACAAAGGAACCAAACCACACCTCCCGCCAGGCGATGTCCACGTCTGGCATCCATTTAAAGATGGCCGCGATAAGAATGGTGAAGAAAAGGATTCCCAGCAAGAGATCGGCGCTCCAGGCCAGGGCACCTTCAATGGGCACGGGAAACAGGCTTGCGAAAGCGCCGCCCACTGCGCTCACCGCAGTGCTGACAACAAGAGAGACGATGCGCAGAAATGAGATCCCCAGGATCAATCCGAACGAAACGACACGTTTGGTGAGGAAATACCAGATTTCGTTGCGCTCGGGATCCGGCTGCACGTGCCAAGTGCGATTGAGAGCCGTCTGCACCTGCGCGAAAACGCCAGTGGCCGCAAAGAGAAGCGCCAGGATTGTCGCCAGCATCGGAAGTCCACCGCCAGATATCCTCTCGCTCGCGCTTTGGAACATCGTGCGCAATTGTGCCGCGGGCGCAGGCCCAACCAGAGTCGTACCTTGAGAATAGATTGCCTCCTTCACTTCCTGTTGGCCAAAAAGTGAGCCCGCCAACCAGATCACCATCAGAAGCAGGGGAGGCAAGGAAAAGATGGCATAGTAAGAAACAGATGCGGCCAGGGTGAGGCAATCGTCGGCGAAGAAGTCGGAGAAGGTCCGTTTTACAATCGTTACGATGCTGGCAGCTTCTGCCATCCGCGGCCTCCAACTCGACTGGCGTTTCGATCACATCCCAACTTCACCAGCAAGCCTGCTTTCACAAGCTCACGCCCGATCGGGAGGGCACATAGGAGAGCGAAGCGTCCGTGTTGTGAGAGGGCCGTCCGATGTCCGAGTGTTTCATGAGTGGCGGCGGGCTTACGTCAACCGGCGGAATGCAGAGCCGGCAGGTCGCGCGACAAGTCTGGAAAAGGGGGGGGCGCCCCCGCTCCGGGAGCGCCGTACCGTGCGGATTCCTGCAACGTGCCCGCTTTGGATCTAGAACATGAACTTCAAGGCGAATTGAATCACCCGCGGCGATCCCGCGCCAGTGATGCGGCCAAATTGGGCCGCGCCGAATGTGGCGTTCGGGTTGCCCAGATTCACCCGGTTCAGGATGTTGAAGAACTCAGACCGGAATTGGATGCGCATCGCCTCGCGAATCGCGAAATTCTTGGTGACGCCGGCGTCCACCACAGCATCGCCAGGACCCCGCATGATGTTGCGGCCAGTATTACCAAAGGTGCCAGGGGCGTTCACCGCGAAGGCCGACGTGTTGAAGTAACGTTCAATCAGTTCCCCGCGCGGACGGCTTGTATCGAGGAAGGGGTCCCCCACAAGATCGGCGCGATCCTGGTTGACGGCGGATTGCGAGTTATCGCGGCCGCTGCTGAATGTCATCCAGCTTCCGCTTACCAGCGTGACGATTCCGTTGGTTTCCCAGCCGCCAAAAACATGACGCACCAGCGCGTTGGCACCGGCGAACTTCGGCAGCTCGTAGATATACGAGCCGACAAAACGGTGCGTGCGATCCAAATCGGAGACCGCGCGCTCGGCACGGATATTGAACGGGTTGGCGGGCGCATCGCCGTCGTTGGAGGAATCGTCGATCATCTTTGAAAAGGTGTAGTTGGCGAGCAATGTGAGTCCGCTGGAAAAGCGCTTGTTCATGCTCAACTGCATGGCGTGATAGATGGAATTGCCCCGGCTGCTTTGGTCAGTGACATTGGCAAACGTTGGGAAGAGGGGCCGTCGCGCGTTGACGTTATTCCCGGGCGCGCCAAAAATCGCCGGGTTCAGCTCAGTAGCCATGAAGAGGTGGTTGCCTTTGCTGCCCACATAGGCCACTGTGGCAATCCAGCTTGAAAAGAATTGGCGCTGCATGTTGAGGTTCCATTGCTGGACCACCGAATTGCGGAAGTTGGGGTTCCACTGCGTGATCGCCATCGGCGTCACCCATTGGTAAGCTGCGATCGCTTCCGGGGTCTCCGGTGGCGTGAACGGGAACGGATCGCCAACGCCCTGATACGGATTGTTCACCCCCCCAGTAGGGTTATTCACGGTCAATTTCAACGAGAAAGGTTGATTGGTGGAGATCTGATTGTTGGCTTGCTGGCGGATCTGGGAATAGAAAATACCGTAGCCGCCACGGATGCTGCTGGTGCCATTACCGGTAGGGTCAAAGGCGAACCCAAACCGGGGTCCGAGGTTCCCCCAGGCAGTTTGAAGCAGCGACGGAGTGGTGCCGGGATCTCCGGGATAAACAAGACCTCGCGGCGCCGATGGATAAACGGTGGACTGTTCGCCAAGCCGAATCTGGGCGAAACGATTCAGTTGATCCTCAAAGGGGAACCAGGGATCCCATCGTAACCCGAGATTGAGGGTGAAGCGCTTTGTCATCTTCCAGTCGTCCTGGATAAACATGCCCAATTCGGTCACTCGCGGTTTGTTGGCAGCCTCGGCAATCTGTTCATATTGCGTCGGCCGGCCCAGCATCAAATCGGCACCCGCGTCCCCAGTGAAGGTATTGCGGAAGCGAACGAAGGGGTCGCCGCGGAAGAACTCCTGCAGGTCCAGGATAGAGCGGCGGACATCGGCGCCGATCTTCAGGAAGTGGTTGCCCTTGCTCCAGCTAAGGGTGTTTGAAAACTGGAAATTCTGCCGGAAGTGGTTCAGGGGGAATCGCGAAAAGGCGTTGAAATAGCCATCCACCTGAGTGTGCAATCCGGCGGGAGCATCTTCGCTAAAGGTGCGGGTGAACCCCGCGCCGAAATCGTTCCAGGTGCTGTCTCCCGGCACGATAGAAAGCTGGCGGCGGTCAATATCGGTGAACGAGAACGAGAACGTATTCACCATCGTGGGCGAAATAATGTGGTTGTCGTTGAGAGCCAGGCTCCAGTTCTCGTAGTTGATCCTGGCAAAGAAGCCCGGAAGGTTTCCGGTGGCTTCGTCGAAGTTGTTGGAGTTGCGCAACAGGCGGCCCGACAGCTGATTCGACGAACCGAAGCGATGGTCGATCTTGACGATGTATTGGTCGTCGTCCAGCTTCTGCTGGCTGTCTGTGGCAAGTAGTCCGTTGGCACCATTCGGCAGCGGGACCAGGGCGTCGAGGAATCGCCTGGCGGATTCATTGAGCCGGGCTGCAGGAATGATATTGCCCGCGAACGTCCCGCCCAGCGGATCTCGCAGCGCCGCGCTGAGATTCGAAAAATTGCCCTCGCGCTGGGCTGCCGTTGGCACCACTGCCGTGATCGCACCCGGGGCGCTGCGCTCTATGGTGCGTTGCCACGAAAAGAAAAAGAAGGTCTTCTCCTTGATGATAGGCCCGCCTACCGTGCCCCCAAATTGATTGCGGCGGAATGGGGGCGTACCGGCGGAAAAGAAGTTGCGTGCATTTAGCTTCTCGTTGCGAAGAAACTCAAACAGCGTTCCGTGAAACTGGTTGGTCCCGCTCTTGGTGACGGCCGACATGAACGCCCCCGCGTTGCGCCCGCGGTCGGCTCCGTAGGCGTTTGTCTGGACGCTGAATTCGTCTAGCGCGTCGGGCGAAGGAAATACGGAGGGCGTATTGAAATAGGGATCGTGATTGTCCCCTCCATCCAATTGGTAATTGTTTGCGTTCGTTCGTGAACCATTGATGGATACAGATGCATTTTGCGCCTGGCCTTGCCCGGCGATACCTCCCACTCCTGGCACCAGATATTGCAACTGGAGCGGATTGCGACCATTCAAGGGCAATTCCACAATACGCTTGCTATCCACTACTTCCCGTAGCGCGCCGGTGCGCGTTTCCACCTGCACCAGTTCGGCTGCCACTTCCACGCTTTCGGTGACCGCGCCGAGTTCAAGAGCGACGTTAATCTGGCGGTTGTCATCCACTTGAACGCTGATCCCTTGCTGCACATAGGCCTTAAACCCTTCCGCCTGCACCCGGAGGTTGTAATCGCCGATGGGAAGCTGCGTCACGATGTAGTTGCCCGACTCGTTTGAAACAGTCGTTCTCCCCACGCCCGTGCGCGTGTTCGTCACACTTACCTCGGCGCCGGGAATCAGAGCGCCGCTGCCATCCTGAACAATCCCAAAGATGGTTACCGTGCCCTGCCCCCAAACCGGAGAGCTAATTGCAAAACATACAAGAAGGAGCATCAGCGAAGACTTGATCATGTTTTTCGACCCTTGCGTTAAAAGAAGTGTACTTTATCCCTACAGGCGCGTCAATCTGGTTCAGGCCGCTCATCCATCGGCTACCGATTCAAGTTGTTCCGCCGGATAGAAAGTCGGCTGCTTATAATCGAGGTCTATGGGACGGTGCAGGGCGGTTTGGCTGTAAGCGGCTAAGTTGGCCCCGGAAGCAAAAGATGCGGGGGGAGCCTATGGGGTGGTGGGAAACTCTGATTAGCGTAGCCGATTTTCCGGCGAGATGGCACTGCGGACGCTGGACGGAAGCTCACGGGTGGCTCCACATCCTCTCGGACCTCGGCGTCGCTTCGGCTTATTTCACCATTCCCTGCCTTTTGGCTTATTTTGTTTTCAGAAAGAAAGATGTCCCCTTCCGGAAGCTGTTCTTTCTCTTCTCCGCATTTATCCTGTTTTGCGGATCGACGCACCTGATGGAGGCGGTGATTTTCTGGTGGCCCGCTTACCGGCTGGCTGGCTTGCTCAAACTGGCGACGGCAATCGTTTCCTGGACCGCGGTTTTTGCGCTGGCGGGTGTGGTGCCCCAAGCTTTGCGGCTGCGGAGCCCGGAGGAATTGGAGCGGGAAATTGAGGCGCGAAAGCTCGCCGAACTGCACTTGCAGCATTTGAACGAAGAGCTGGAGAGACGGGTGGCGGCTGGAGTTGCCGATCTCACCGCGGCAAATGTGACATTGCGAGCGGAGCGCTAATGGTTCCGGTTAACGCTAACCAGCATCGGCGATGCCGTGATCACCACCGACGTGAATGGTCGCGTGACCAGCTTGAATTCCGTGGCCGCAGAACTTACCGGATGGAGCGAGAATCTGGCGGAGGGACAGCCGCTTCCGGCGGTCTTCCAGATCGTGAACGCGACAACCCGGCAGCCCGTCGAGAACCCGGCATTGCGTGCCCTCGCCGACGGCATCGCATTACCCGATGCCTGAGTGCCCCATTGACCGGGCGCTGCCCGAGCGGTTTGAAGTGAAGGATTGGGAGGACCTGTTCATTCGCAAGAATGGCGAGTTCTTCCCCGTGATCTGCAACGCCCGGCCTATTCGGGACGGGGAATCCGGCAAAGGCACTGTGATCGAAGTGCTGGATCTCACTGAGCAGAAGGCGATGGCTAAGCTGCTGCGCGACAGCGATCTTCGCTTCACGCAGTTGGCCGATGCAATTCCCCAATTGGTCTTCATCACTCGGCCGGATGGCTATGCCGAATGGTTCAACGAGCGGTGGTCTGAATATACGGGGTTCTCGCACCAGCAGCTTGCCGGATGGGGATGGGCGCAAACGCATGATCCCAAGGTGTTTCCAGTTGCTTTACAACGTTGGAAAGAGTGCCTGGCAACGGGGGGAATCGTTTGAAATGGAACTGCCGATTCGGGGAGTGGCCGGGCAATTCCGGGCTTTCCTTACCATGGCGCTCCCGCAGCGGGACGACGAGGGCAAGATCGTCAGGTGGTTTGGAACCAGCACGGACGTGAGCGTCTTGAAGATGTTGCGGGAAGAGCTTGAGAACACCGCCGCTCGCCTGGAGGAAGAGGACCGGCGAAAGGACGAATTCCTGGCGATGCTCGCCCACGAGCTGCGCAATCCGCTCGCGCCCATTCGCAGCGGCCTCGAATGGATGCGCCTGCGGCCGGAAGATGCTGTCGGAGTTTCCGAAGTGCGCGCCATGATGGAGAGGCAGACGCATCAGCTCATCGCGCTGGTCGACGATCTGCTGGACGTTTCACGCATCAGGCACGGGAAGCTGGAATTACGCCGGCGCACGGTTGCACTTGCCGATGTCGTCGGGAGCGCCGTCGAAGAGTGTGAGCCGGTCATCCGGAAGGCCGGGCATCATCTGACGGTCTCGCTTCCCGGAAGCGATCTGCCGTGACTCTACGGCACGATTCGCGCCGGATGACGCAGGCACTGTCGAATCTCTTAAACAATGCGGCCAAGTACACTCCCGATGGAGGCGCAATCGCAGTGCGCGCGGAGGTCTCCAGTGGTATGGTGGCAATCTCTGTGGAGGATTCGGGCGTGGGCATCCCGGCCTCCCGGATCGGGGAGGTCTTCGAGATGTTCGCCCGGCTGAATCCCGAAGCCGGCAGAGAGCACGGCTTGGGAATTGGGCTCACTCTTGCGAAGCGTCTGGTGGAAATGCACGGAGGTAAGGTGGAAGCCCGCAGCGAGGGAGAGAACAGGGGCAGCGTGTTTACTGTATCGTTGCCGGTGGCGGAAGGCGGCCAAGCCAACTCGCCAGCGGGTGCGATAACGGAGGATGAAGGCACCGCGCGCGACGAGCCCTACACGGGCGCTCCGCGCCGGCTGCTGATCGTTGACGACAACCGGGATGCCGCCGAACTGCTGGCCATGATCGCCACGCAGATGGGGCACGAAGTGCGCACCGCGCATGATGGCGCGGAGGCGATCGAAGCCGGGTCCGCTTTCTTGCCCGATACGATTCTGATGGATCTCGGGATGCCCAACATGAACGGCTATGAAGCGGCCACGCAGATCCGCAAACTTCCCTGGGGAGCCAATGTCGCCTTGATCGCGCTCACCGGGTGGGGCCAGCAGAGCGACCGGGAACGATCGAGAGATGCCGGCTTTGACGCACATCTGGTCAAGCCCGTTGAGGTGGCGGAAGTCCGGCGGGCGCTGGAAACCGTTCGGCATCGGCCGAATTGAGCTATTCCATTTCGCGCTGCAGAATGCTCACCAGTTCGCTGCCGCCGAAGGCCGTCCGCGCCACGGTAAGCCCCTGCAGCGCGAAGCCTTCGCTCCCCGCCGGTATCAGTTCTTTCTGCATCGTCGACGTCTTCGACGTGGCCAGCAGCTTGTATTCGTAGCGCTTGGCGGATTGGTCCATGTCCAATTCCATGATCACCGCCACCTCCCGGCCCCCGAAGCTCGAATTGAACACAGTTTGTCCGCAATACCTGAAGCCCTCGTTGCCCGCGGCGGTCATTTCCTTTTGCATCGTAGAGGTCTTGTTCGTGGCGAGGAGCTTGTAGCGGCGGCGCACGGGGATGGGCGATTTCATCACGATCACCACTGTCTCGTTGCCCCCAAATGCGGTCTCCCCCCCCATGGTGGCGGCAAATGCGAACCCGGCTTCCGCGGCTTCGTTCAATTCCCTTTCCATTGTGGAAGTCTTATTGGTGGCCAGCAAACGATAATCGTAGCCACGGTCTTGCGAGAACAACGGGCTTGCAAGAGCCATCGCGGCGAAAACGAGGAGGAGGCGCTTCATAGAGAAAACTGTTTCCTTTCGGGGTGCTGGTTACCGGTTGCCGCGTGGAGGTTGCACGGCTGCCTGCGCTTGTGACGTAATCTCAAAGCGAGCGGGTACCTTCTGTTTATGCGAAAAAATCGCCAATACCGGCTCGCTCAGCGGGCGAACGGCCCGCACCCGTGATAAACGGGATTCACCATCGGGGAGGTTCATCCAGGATGAATGGCCAATGGAATCGACGGCGCTTTCTGGCGACTTCCGCCATCGCCATGGCAGCGGGCAGCTATTCGCGAGTCCTCGGGGCCAACGACCGTATTGGCGTGGCCAACGTGGGCTGCGGGCGGCGCAACCTGCTGAAGGAGATTTTAGCCGAGAAAGAGAATGCCCGCGCCGATGTGGTGGCGGTTTGCGACACCTGGCGGCAGAAGCGGGAGGCTGCGGTGGATACGGTGAAGGAGGCCACGGCGCGCACGCCTTTCGCCACAGCGCGCCTGGCCGAAGTGCTCGCTCGCAAGGACGTCGACGCCGTAGTGATCGGCACGCCCGACCATCTTCACTGCACGCAATTGATTGAAGCGGTGAACGCAGGCAAAGACGTCTATGTCGAGAAACCGCTAGCGATGAATATGGAAGAGCTAGCCCGCGCCTTCGACGCGGTGAAGCGTTCCGGCCGCGTGGTGCAGATCGGCACGCAAATGCGCAGCTATCCGCAATCGACGCCGGTGAGAGAGGCGCTCGCGGGTAGACGCCTGGGAGCAGTGCTGAAGGTGGAGCAGGCACGCAATGGTTATAAGCCCTACTGGATTGGCTATGGCGGAGACCCCTATCGCGACGCGCCGCCAGCCGCCGGGGATGTGGATTGGAGCGCGTTCCTACTCGAGGACAGGCAGCGGCCCTTCAATGCGCTGCGCTACCGCGACTGGTATGGCTTTCGAGAGTTCTCTCTGGGACCGCAGACCAACCTGATGGTGCACTTCATCGATCTGGTGCACTACGTAACCAGCGTAGACTTTCCTCGCTACGCCGTTGCATTGGGCGGAACTTACCGCTGGAAACAGGATGGCTACGACGTGCCGGATTCGATCGAAGTGGCCTACGAGTATCCAGAGGGCTTTTTGGTGCGCTATGCCACCACATTTGGCAACCGCGCGGGAAACTTCGCAAAGTGGTTTGGAACTCGGGGCACCCTGGATGCGAAGAGCCTCTCGCCCCGGGCCACCTGGGAGATGACCGGCGATGGTTCAGACGAAGCGGATAAGTTAACTGAGCCCGCGCTCTTCGAGCCGCGCGAAGTTGTCAGCCACATGCAAAACTTCCTTGATTGCGTGCGCAACCGCCAGCAGCCCATCGCGCCCATTGAGGCGGGCTTCTCCCATTCGGTTGCCGTGCTGATGGCCGATGCCGCACTCACCCAGGGCCGGCGGATGAGCTACGACGCCGCCCGCCGGCGAATAGCGCCGGGCTAGTCGAAGAGCACTCTAGTTGACGAAGGGGCGATCTCCGCGCCTGATGTTCGAGGGGTCGTCGGGCAGAGAGCCCGGCTTCCAATCGCGAGCGATCTCAATATCCTGCTCGACGAATCGGAGGAAGCTCGGGAGGTCGACAAAGCCCACACGGTTATAGAGGCGGGGCTGCAGATACTGCCGCGTGTAGACCGTGGCATATCGCTGCCAGTGGCCGCGCGCTTCATGCAGCAGGCGGATGGCGCTGGCTTGGCGGGCGGGCTCCTTCGATTGATCGAAGAGCGCAAGTTCGCATGCGGCACGGATCTTGGCGGCGTAGTAGTGCGCCAGAAAGGCCATCGCTTCGATATCGAGCAGCGTGGCCTTCAACTCCTTGTTGGCGGCAGCTTTGGGGTGCAGCAATTCCACGTAGCCGAGAGCCTTGAGCGCAGCGTCCCCAAGGGCGTTGGCGATTTGCGGAGGAGTGACGCCCTGGTGCTTGCCGCCCGCGAGTTCGGTGAGACGCCACTGGCGAACATTGAGAACGTTGCTGCCCGGCATGGTGATGCCGTCGGCAAAATCGTAGACGTTGTAAAAGTGCTTCACCCTGGGGTGGCTAAGGCAGGCCTCAGGGAACCAGCGCAGATCGATGTCTCCCCAGAAAAAGCGCGTAATCAGGGGAAAGACCTGCGAGGCGGCAGCCCAGGTTTCGAGCAAATTGGCGGCGTCCACCTGCGGAAAGCGGGCAGCCAGGATGCGCTCAAAATGTGCGTTCCCCAGCTTCGGCGAAAAGCTCAGCCGGCCCCAAAGCAGGAACGAAAACCACTGCTTGCGAATGACGGATTCGCGCGGCGATTGCGGCGAGAGACTGAGAAACTCGCGCCCCCAGCAATAGCCATCCGGACCCATATAGTAGCCTGCGATCCGCTCGGGTTCGGGAATTGATTCGATGAACGCACGGGCGTAATCGGGGTCCGCCCAGCGAAAGCTGTATACGTCGTCGTTTCTAACGGTCAGCCACATCTTCCGGCCCGCCGGCATTGCCTTCAGCGCATCGTGAACGAAGGGCGGATTGGGGATCGAGTACATGTGGGCGATGGCGTATTTGAAGCTGAGTTCGAACGTATCGGGGTATGCCTTCCACTCGTCCAGAATCTCCGTTTGAGAAGTCTGGTGATAGCGGTGAATCAGGCGCACCTTGCGTTGCGGATCGATCTTCTTCGCATCCAGAATTCCCTGGCCGTAGGTGGCCCAGAGCCATTTCTCTTTTGAGAACTCGTCCTTGCGGTTCTCCATCTGCTCACCGGATGTGATGCCAATACCGGCGAGGAGCGGGTAGGTAAGCACGAGTTCCCTCACGCTCGCTCGAAAGTAGGCAATCGTGGCGGGATTATCCTGCTCTGGCGTGATGCCGTATTTGCCCTCTGCCCCGAAAGCGAAGATGTTCCAGGTGAACCAGTAGACCTCAATCGCGCGGTCCTTGGCGTATTGCATCACGTCGCGCCAAAAGGCGATCTTCTCGTCGATGCCGATGTGGCGCACCGTTTCCAGACGCTCCAGCATCGCCGGCCGCACCATGTCGTCGCCGTTGTGGGAGAAGGTCTCGTTCATGGCAAGGGTAGTGCGCATGACGTCGTTCAAAGCAACGTCAGGATACTCGGGCACGCGGACGATGGAGGGGAATGGGTGAAGGCTCCAGAGGGTAAGAACGTTGTAGCGGTGGGTGGCCATTTCATCCAGAAACTCGCGCCAGAAGTCGAAGCTCCACATCTCCGGGATGTTGCCTTGCGAAGCGTCGCTGTTGTCGGAGTAGCTGGGCGTGCGGGCGTCGAGAGGGATGTTGAACTTGATGCCGCGACGCTCCAGATGCGGCCGGGCGTCGCGATCGGCAAGGGTATCGAAGCTGCCAATTTCCAAGGCTTCGGCAAGATCGAGCAGCCCGTACATGGCAGCGGCGGCGTCCGCGCCAAGCACGGCCACCGTGGTAATGCCTTGCGCCGTGGCGCGCCGAATACTGTAGGCCTGCGAGGCGTCGCTGGCCGGCGCCGAGACGCCGAGGCTGGCTGCGAGACGGGCCGATTCCCCAGGAGTAGCGGCGACCGCAATGCGCATGGGAGCGGCGCTCGATGGGAGTGCGGCGAGCGAGTGCTCGCCAGCCACTCCACCGCGGCGTTGTTGTGCGCGCAGGACGGCGCCCGCACCGAAACGGATGGGAGGAATGGAAAAATCCGCGAACAGAGCGAGGGGAAGAGGAGGGGATGGCATCGATGCCATCGTATATCACCGTGGATGGATGTGGGAGGGCGACGCCGGGGCCGATCCCGCACCGGCGAGCATGGCGATGTTGACGTGCGGCGCGTGCCCCTCGTAGCGTGGAGATGGATGCGTTCGAATCGCTCCATCTCGCTGCCGGTCTCTTTTGTGGTGACCTGCTGTGTGTGGCTCGTCTTTCTGTGGACGATGCAGCACGCCCCGGTAAGCCGCAAAACGGGAGGCAGCGACGATTTCGCCGGCTCTCGATCAAGCGGCGGCTTGGCCAACAACTTTGCCAGCGCCGTTGTGAAATTTTTCGACGATCAGGATCCGCGAGAGCTAAACGAAGATGCCACGATGGCCGAGCCCTACTTCGACGCCGAGATGGTGGAATACCTGCCGCTGCCGAAAAAGAACCGTAGGGAGTTGGCGAAGGATCTCCCCGAGGTGTTTGCCAACCTCTCCCTCACACCGCGAAATCTGTATCGTTCAAACGTGGATCTGGATGGCGATCGCGATCTTGATCTCGCCCTTCTGGTGAGGCTTTCAAAGACAGAGGCGCTGGGGGCGGTGCTCGAATACGTGGGCGATGAAGAGTTTCGTTTCGCCGGCAAGTTTTACTGCCGCTACGAACGGGCGCAGGATTTCAGCAACTGCTTCCAAGTGCTGATGACCGGCGCGGAGACCATGCATATCTTCAGCCAGACGCAGGACCTGAATTGGAAAGGCCCCTCAATGGATGGGGCGGATCCGGATGCTATGCGGGAAGACGTCGCGCCGAGGCCCGGCTGGCGATGGATCCGCCTGGAGACGGGGGCGCTCATCCGTTACGCAGACGTGCCGGCGCTCGAATGTCCAGGATCGGGGAACCGCACCGAGACCGCCGTGAAGGACCCCATCGTGGAGCCGGTGCCGAACACCAAACAAGACCTCCTGCGCTTCGTCGGGCGTTGCCGGGCAATGCGCCGATGCCGCGTTTACCGCTATGAGGCCGCCACCCGAAGGACCATCGTGCTGAGCAAAGCGGAGCCCGCGTTTTGTGAGCAGTAGCGATTGATCGCAGGCGGCGGGCAGCGCGGTTCAGGGTGTCTCTTCCTCTGCTGCCTCTTCGGCAAGATCCTCGTCCTCAGATTCGGTAAACACGTCCTTCACGCGATGGCCGCTCCAGCGCTCGAAGAGTGCCGCGAACCACTCCGCTTCGTCTCTATCATGGAACCCGCCAAGGTAGATTTCCTCCGTTTCGAAGCCCGCGCCCCTGGCCTCGAAGTCGAGCCACCACGTGCGATCGCTCTCGTCTTCCGGGGTCTCTTCGGTGCTGCGCAGAAAGCGAAGAATACGGCTGCGTTCCACCGCTTGGGTTTCCCGGGAGGAACCAAAGCGGGCATGGACCGTGAGCTTGCCCGGCTCGATGACGAAACGACGGTCACCGCCAAAATTCCGCCTTGCGTGAAGGACCAGGAAGATCATCAGCCCAGCAATCAACAGCACCATCAGTGTCGGCCAGCCGAGGATTGCATCCAGCAATCCGTCGCTAGACCGCAATCGTGTTGCCACGACAAACGCGATCACAAAAAGGCCGGCGCCGAGAATGGAGGTCACTTGCGTTCGCAATAATGGTGCCCCGCCAGCGCGTTCGATTTTGACAGTTTCGCCGGCTTGGGAAACAAGCCAGCCGGGCGGGGGGGGCTCAATGGGCAGGTTCATGGGTTTACATTCCGCTGGAGACGATTACCGGAAAAGCATACTCCAGAACCGCAGCAAATTGAAGGACTCGTCATCGTACTAGAGCGGTGGGGACTATCCCCCCTTGAGCCATTCGTTGCTGGATTTGCGCATCCCTCGGCATGGAGGATCCTCGCGCTTGTCATTCCCCGCGAATCTGATTACTGCTTCGGTGGGCCTGGGAGGGGCGAACCGAAAGCCGGATGTAGAGTTGATCCAGACCCTTTTGAATGCCATCCCCTTCGGCAAGGGAGGGCCCAACCCCTTGTTAGGCGTGGACGGAATGTGCGGACCAAAAACCTGCGGCTCGATCTCGCGTTTTCAAAACGTGAACCTGGGCTCCGCGGATGGACGCATCGACCCCGGTTATAAGACCCTCGACACGCTGATACAAATTCTGGCGGCTATGGGCGTGCTCTCGCAATTGCTTCCAGGTTCACCAGGAGGGCTTCCATTGCCGCAAGTGCCGGTGGCGCCAGGCGGTGGAGGCGCCCCAGCTGGCGGCATTTCCACGCTGCGCGCGGGCATCAAGAAATGGGCGCTGATCGGAGCGAATGGTCCTTACGGAGAAATCAGCGGCAACGCCCCGAATGGCATTGTGAGCGACCTCGATACGACAATCGAAGTACTCTCCTGGGGTGGCACCCGCAAGATTCGCAAGGGGTGGAAGAACTACAAGGCGTTCTTCGATGAGACGGTGGCCGGCTGGACGGAAAACCACTGGAAGGCTCCTGGCTATCTGGATGGCGTGAAGTTGCCCGGCAAGCGCGTGCCGCAGGGGCCCAGTAAACCGAGCGGCGTCTCCTGGTGCGGCATCTTCGGAACCTGGTGCTGGCGCAAGGCGGGCAAGGAAACGAAGTGGATCGCAGGAGTGGGTCCCACCAACGCCACCAAGATCACAGGGAATGAGGGGATCCAGGTAGGCGATATCTGCGTGCAATACGGAACCGAAGTACACCACTTCGTGCCGGTGGAAATCAATGGCGACGACATCCAGGGAGTGAACGGAAACTCCGATTATCAGAGCATCCTCTTGAAGCCGATGAAACGGGGGACGGTGAATTACTACTACCGGCCGGAGTAGTTAAAACGCGCCCTCTACACCAGGCAGCCTTTCTGGGCGAGCAGATAGAGGAAAATGCCGACAACGGTTACGAGCGACATGCCAATGGCGAAACGGATGATCGCCAATTGACGGTTACGCGGAGAACTGCCGGCCTCCGGGTGGCGCAAGGAATCGTCTGCCGGGGCTTTCACGAAGCGGTGGGCGTTCAACATGATGGCGACATCGCCCAGCACGATCATTCCAAGCGCAAGGAAGTAAATTTCACAGGTGCCCATGGCGCCTAGATTAACCAAATTCGCGCGGCGCCGATAGCGTTGCTCGCGCGCAGCCGCAGGTTATCGGCGGTAAGCCACAGCCAGCAGGCTTGAGGAACCGCGGCGTCCTTCCGGATATCGCCTACGCCGATGCCGGCATCCCCCACCGTGCTCACGTTATTGGGCGCGCCGTTGGCGGCCTCCCAAACGTCCACAAGATCGCCACGGAGCCCCTCGGCCAAGGCTGCGGGATCGCTGGCCGCGTTGCCCTTCATCCATACGGAGAAGCTGAGGCTATGGAACACGGGCGCCTGCACCGTTCGCAAAGACAGTGCGGTTTCCGAGACTGCCGGCAAAATGCGCAGAAGGTCTTCGCGGATTCGCTTCTCCACGTCGGCGAGTCTGCCGGCGGGCGCCTCTTCCCCCCAGACAGACAGCATATTGAAGGCAAGCTGCTCATCAAAAACCGTCTTTGGCATGGACTGAAACCCAAACAGACTCACGGTTTGCTGGTGCAACTCATCCAGGCCGGGGTTTCCCTGCTCGCTGGCTGGCAGAAAGGCGTTCACCACCGCAGATTGTATCTGGCCCACGGCTAGAGCGCGGCGCAGAAAGACGGCAAGCGCAATCGCGCATGGATGGGCGATCACCTGGACCGCGCTCCGGTTCACTGAAAAGCCTGGCGTTTCCACGCTGGGTGCGCGCAGTTGAGCACCGGGCACGCTAGCGAGCGAGCCGCTCAGGTCGATCACGAAGGGGCGGTCTTTGCGCAGGGCCAGCATTTCCCAGGCACGCCGCGAACTGGCCGCGCCACCGGCCATCATCACAACTTCGGCACCGATGAGGTTCTCTTCGTCGAGCGGACTGACGACAATCGGCTCTCCGGCGCCTTCCACAATGCCCACCGTCCCGCCCTCTTCCGCGCCAATGAGCTTGACATCCACACTGCCGGGGAGCGATTCAAAGACCTCGCGCAACTCCCGGCCCAACAGGGTGTCGCCGCCGACGATGGCGAATTTGTTGTTACTCATAGATTGCTAAACAGATACAGGTTCCTGAGAATCGCCCTCGGGCTTCTCTTCGGTCTTCCGGATGCGCCGCCAAAGGGAGCCCGCCCTCAGAACAAAACCGCTAAGCAGGTAGGTGGAAGCGATCAGCAGCAGAACCACGTGCGAGTAATTCCAAATCGCCCAGATAAGGATACCGAAGCGGATGAGCGAAAGCGGGCGCCGCGGCTGAAGCAGCGCAAGATCCTTGAAGCTGATGTAGCGCCAGGTGCTCACCATTAGAAGGGCGATGACGGCCACCAAAGAGAGCCAGATAATCGCGAAAAGAGGATCCACGAGCGGCTGCGAATTGCCCGCGTAAACCAGGGCCGCCACAAGGCCGGCGGCGGCGGGGATGGGGAGGCCCACGAAATAGCGATGGTCGGTTTTTTTCTTCCCCGGCGGTGGCGCGGTTTGCACGTTGAAGCGGGCCAAGCGCGCGGAGCCGCACATCAGGTAAAGAAAGGCAACGAAGTAACCGCCCTGGCGCAGGTGCTGCAGCAACTCCGGGCTCCCACCCAATGAGACAAACTGAACGCCCCAGAAGAAGGCCAGGATTGCCGGGGCGATGCCGAAAGTGATCACGTCGGCGAGCGAATCCAGTTCGCGTCCAAAATCGCTGACCGTGTTCGTCATGCGGCGATCCGCCCGTCCAGGCCATCCAGCACCACTGCGATGCCGATACATTTCGCGGCAATCTCGAAGTGGACATTGAAGCCGAGGTCGCCGCCCGAGGCATACAGCGCACCCTGGATTGTCTTCACCACGGCCAGAAAGCCGAGGAAGATGTTACCCGCCGTGAACAGAGTCGGCAGGGCATAGGCGGCTTTTCGCGAGCGCGTCAAGGGCACCGGTGCCCCAGCGATGTCGTTTGTGGATGCACTCACCGTTCGGCCTCCGCCCCCCCCTCGTTGAAGGGCCTTTTCGCACCACGCACAAGAGCAGTGGCCGTGCGGCGGGCAAGAATACTGCTGCCGCCCATCACCACCTCGTTCGGTTGCGCGACGATCTCCCACTCCGGTCCCAGGATGACGTCCGTCCGGGACCCGAACTTAATCATACCGACACGCTCGCCTTTCTCCACGCGGTCTCCCGCTTTCGGGCGGAAAACGATGCGGCGCGCCAGCAGTCCGGCGATCTGGCTGAATACCACCGTGCTTCCATCATCGGCCCGCACTTCGACGATGTTCCGCTCATTCTCGTCGGAGGCGTCCGCGCGCATGGCGTTCACAAACTTGCCCTTTCGATAATCCACCGCTGTGACGGTGCCCGCCACCGGGCTTCGATTGATGTGGACATCGAAAACGCTGAGAAAAATGGAAATGCGCGTCTGCTCGTCCCCCAGCGGACGGATCATTGCCACGCTGCCGTCGGCGGGAGAGACAATCACATCGCCATCGGGGATCTTTCGAGCAGGGTCGCGGAAGAAGAAGAGGAAGAACGCCGCGACAACGAACAAAGGCAGAGCCAAACGCGGATCGAAGAACTGGCCAATGCCGATGCCTGCAAGGGCGAACGCAGCCGCGAGAATGATGCCATCCTTCACCATGCTTGCCTACCTGAGCGAAAGTTGGGGCTCCAAGTCTGTTTCATTGTGACAGGCCGGAGGCCAAGGAAACAACGGAAAACACCGAAGCCCTATGTCCGCGGAACACATGGCTATAGCGCGAGATCCAGATTCCAGTCATCATAGTAATGTCTGGATTAGGGCAATCATGGGGATGTGGAAAGAGAATCGGCTGTTGTTTGTGGCGCTGCTCCTGTGCGCGCTCTCGGTGGGCATCGTCATCGGCACCCTCATTGACGGCGATGTCCGCGCCGTGCCACGGGTGTTGGCACCCGATGCGTCGCCCTTGGTGATTCCAGACCCCGTCCTGCTCTCCAATGCCTTCTCCCAACTGGCCCAGCGGCTGGAGCCGGCCGTCGTAAACATCACCACCAGCAAGGGCGGCGGTGCCAGCAACTCCAAGCGTGCGCCGCAGGAGGAAGGCGGTAACGATTCGATGCGCCGCTTTTTCGACAATCCCTTTGGCGGGCAGGAAAGCCCGTTCCGTAGCAACAATATCGGCTCCGGCGTGGTGGTGGATAAAAACGGCTACATCCTTACCAACTGGCATGTGGTGGAGGACGCCGACGAGATTCTGGTGAAGATTCACGGAGACCGCAAGAATTATCCCGCCAAGCTGGTGGGCAGCGATTGGGAGACGGATCTCGCCGTATTGAAGATCGACGCCGGGCGGACGATTGAATCGGCTCCGGTGGGCAATTCCGACGGCGTCCAGGTGGGGGATTGGGTGGTGGCAATCGGCTCGCCGTTCGGGTTGGAAGCCACCGTCACCGCCGGCATCGTGAGCGCCAAGCAGCGGGAACTGGCCGACGCCCAAGCCTTCCAGCGCTTCCTGCAAACCGACGCCGCCATCAACCCCGGTAATAGCGGGGGTCCGCTGCTGAATATCCGGGGCGAGGTAATCGGCATCAACACCGCCATTGCCAGCAACAGCGGGCGATATCAGGGCGTAGGCTTTGCCTTGCCGATGAACACCGCTGTTTCCGTTTACAACCAGATCGTGCGCCAGGGAAAGGTAACCCGCGGCTCGATCGGCATCTCACTCAACCGGGAAGACGATCCAGAGGCGCTACGAGCCTACGGGGTGATGAGCGGCGTGATCGTGGCCGGCATCACCACCGGCGGGCCCGCCCAGCGAGGCGGTTTGAAGGTGGATGACGTCATCGTTTCGGTGGACGGCAAACCAGTGAAGAACGGCACGGAGCTGATCGAGCGCGTAGCCGCACTTCCGGTGGGCGCGGAGGTGCCCGTCGAATACTTCCGCGGCGGACGCCGCATGGCCAACCAGGTGCTTATCGGGGACCGCGCGCAGGTGCTGGCCGCCGGTGGCAATGGACGGCGCATTCCGGGCGGAGTGGAACCCGAAACGCCCGAGGAAAAGGAATCGGTTCCTGGGGAAGTGAGCCTCGGCCTCTCCGTGCAAAACATCGATGCCGCCACGCTCAAGGAATGGAATTTCCCCGCCCCATCCGGAGTGCTGATTTCCAAGGTGGAGGGCGGTTCGTTCGCTTCGAACGTCGGGCTGCGGACAGGCGATGTGATCGTCTCAGCGGGCGGCCGGGAGATGAAATCAATGGAGGACGTTTTGCGCTTCCGCGAGGGGCTGAAATCGGGCGATGCCGTCGCCTTCCGCGTCTTTCGCAAGCTCGGCAATCCCCGGCCTGGCGTCACCTCCTGGTCTCCGTTCTTTGCCGCGGGAACGCTCCCGTAGGCCTTAGCGTTTCCCAATATCCATCCCCAGTGCAGCCGTGAAATGCGAGTACCGCTGCCCTCGTTTCGTAGTAGCATGGTGCTTGGGTTTCAGGCCGGGGCCTCGCCTCGCTTCTCCCGCTAGAAGGGAGGGTGAGTTTGGCCGTCGATTGTCGACGCTCCGTTCATAGCCGCCCGGGAAACGAATCCGCGAAACGAATCCGAGAAATGAATCCAGTGAGGCCTTCCGCATTGACTGAAGCAACCATTCCTGGCACGGTCCGCCAAAGTTTCTTCTTCGGGTTTCTCCGTGCTCTGTGTCCCTTGCTGCTTCTCGGATTGGCGCTAGGCCTGGGCGCCGGGATCGATGCGTCCTACGCCGCAACCAAGAAACCCGCAAAGAAGACATCGGCCAGGAATACCACAGCAAAGAAGGCCACAACCAAACGCGCCCCTGCCAAGCGGGCCAGCACCGCCAAGCGTAAGAAGGCGACGGCAAAAAAAAGCACCACCGCGCGACGCGCACGCACCGTTCGCCGGCGCGCCCCCACTCGCAGCGCCCGCTTTCGTGGGCAGAAATCGCCCACCACCGATCGCTACCGCGAAATTCAGCAAGCCTTGCAGAGCAACGGCTTTCTCGATGCGGAACCCAACGGCAAATGGGACGAAACCAGCGCCTCCGCCATGAAGCGCTTCCAGCAACAGCACGACATCTCGCCTACCGGCAAGATCAACGCGCTCTCGCTGATCGCCCTTGGCCTGGGGCCTAAGCGGGGGCCGGCCCCGGGAAGCACTTCTGTGCTTGAGCCGGCGCAGCCCGCCGTCGACGCCGAATCCAACGAACGCGAATAGCCTTCTCCATCTCTTTCAACCAGAAAAGGTGAACTCCACATGATTATCGGTGTACCGAAAGAAATCAAGGACCACGAAACCCGTGTCGCCCTTGTGCCTGGCAGTGTCCGTTTCCTCGAAGAGGCCGGCCACAAAGTGATTGTCCAATCTGGTGCCGGGGCAGGCAGTTCGTTTACCGACGACGAGTATCGAGCCGCTGGCGCGCAGATCGTCGACAAAGCGGAAGACCTCTGGCAATACGCGGAACTCGTCACGAAGGTGAAGGAACCGCAGCCCTCTGAGTACCCTTATCTGCGGAAGGATCTCATTCTTTTCGCATACCTGCATTTGGCCCCGTTGCCCGGCCTCACGCAAGCGCTGCTGGACGCAAAGACGGCGGCGATCGCTTATGAGACCATGCGCGAGACCGACGGTAATTTCCCCCTGCTCGCCCCCATGAGCGAGGTGGCCGGACGGCTTAGCGTGCAAATTGGCGCCTATTACCTCGAAGCGCCCAACGGCGGCCGGGGCGTTCTGCTTGGCGGCATTCCTGGCGTGCGTCCCGCGAAGGTTGTCATCCTGGGCGGAGGCACGGTGGGCACCAACGCCGCCAAAATGGCCCTCGGCCTGGGTGCGGACGTCACCATCATTGACCGCAACATCACCCGCCTGCGCGAACTCGACGACATCTTCAACGGCGCGGTACACACCGTGGCCGCCCATCCATGGTCCGTCGACGAAGAAGTGGCGGCAGCAGATCTGCTGATTGGCGCGGTGCTCATCCCCGGCGCATCCGCCCCCCGCGTGGTACGGCGCCAGACTGTGGCCAGAATGAAGAAGGGCGCGGTGATTGTGGATGTCGCCATTGACCAGGGCGGCTGCATCGAGACCGCAAAACCCACCACCCATACGGATCCCATCTATTTCGTCGAAGGCGTCCTGCACTATTGCGTCTCAAACATGCCCGCGGCGGTGCCCCACACCTCTACTTTCGGGCTCACGAACGCGACTTTCCCTTACCTCATTGGCACTCGCTTCAAAGGGCTTTGCCCGCGCGGTTGAACGAAAGCCAGGCGCTGGCCACCGGAGTAAACCGCCTACGGCGGCTATTGCACCCACGATGGCGTGGCGGAATCCTTGAATCTCGAATTCCGCCCCATCGGCGAATTGCTCAGCTAGTCGCCCAACATCACGGAAATCCGCCCTATTGCGCTCTACCTGCCGTCTGGCGGCGGCGGAGCGCCTCTTCAAGCAGCCCATCCACGGCCTTGGCGAGTTGTTCCGGCAGCCGGATCTCCCGCTCTTTGCCATTGAAATCCTTCACGAAATGGCCGATCACGTCGCGCTCCAGCGGAGATCGCCAGCGAAACGGATTGGTAACCAGATAGGCAGTGCTGCGCGCCCTTCGCGGGGAAATCGATTCGCGATCCGCCGCCGAAATCTTGTCGGTAACCGGACTGCGCGCCCCCAGAAAGAGCAAAACGTCGGCCTCGCTGATGCGCTCCTCCCGTTCGCGAAGAACTCCTGCCAGGAAGCGCGCTTCGCTGCGGGTGGCAAGGTCGCTAAACTCCACCTCCCCCGGCCTCAGTTGCCGAAAAGCGGAGCCCACCCGTCGAAAGCTCACGGTGGGCTGAAAATCCTGGTCGAACAGCACCTTCTGGTCTTCCAGACTGAACACGGTAACGGCCACTTCTCCTACCCGGGCATCTTCGGCAACTTTGCGAAGGCTGGCAGCCAGCGCCACCATGTTGCCGTTGTCGTTCAAAGTACGCCGCCAGGAGCGATTGTCGGCATTCAGGAAGACCGCTACTCTGAGCGCGTCGGGAGTCTTGGCCACGGCCCGCTGCCGCGCAAAGGCCATCCCACGGGGGTCTGCCACTTCGCCGGGATCGAGCGACAGCGATTCGAGCAGAAGGTTGCCCGCCTTCGCCTTCACTTTCCACTCCGCCACGCATCCTAACCCCTTGCCATCGTCCACCGTGACGACGTGGCGGTATTCCCCGGCGCCAGTGGCCACGGAGCCGTTCACCTCCACAAATTTATTCCGCCCCGTTACCATCCCGGCAAGCGAAGAGACTGTTTCCTGCCTCGCCGCTTGGCGGGGTGGCGAGAAGGGGCGCCCTCGTTCGTCCTTCAGCGGTTCCGTGAACAGGCGCAGGATAATCTGCTCGCTTTCCTTAAGATCGTTCGATGGGATGCTCACCTGATACGGGGAGTGGATGCGGAAGTCGAACAACGGCACGGGATAGCCCTTGCGCAACTGGCAGGAGAGATCCCGCGTGATCCCCAGAATCTTGCGGATCTCGCTCTTGGAGGGCAGGCCTTGTGCCGGCTCAGCGGCGGTGTTGGCGGCCCAAGTGGGCAACGCCGCCATCGCCATGCTATACAAAAGCGCAATCACTCTGAACCGGTGGACCCGGCCAGAAAAGGTTTCGCGCGATACGGGAAGGCCGATAAACATGCTTGCCTAGCTTGTTAGATTCCCCGGACGCCAATCGATTTCGAAAATCGAACATCGGTTGGCGTCGCCGGGGCTTTTGCCGTTGTGCCGTATCCTGAAAGTACGATGGCTTTAGCCGACGATCAAGTGTACGAATGTATTGGCGAGGACGGCTTTACGCGCCTGGTGGAGGCATTTTACCGCCAGATTCCCGCTGACGACCTACTGGGACCCATGTACCCCGGACAAGACTTCGCCGGGGCGGAAAAGCGCCTTCGCGACTTCCTGATCTTCCGTTTTGGCGGTCCCCCCACCTACATCGAAGAGCGCGGCCACCCGCGCCTCCGCGCCCGCCATGCGCCATTCCCGGTGGACCAGGCCGCACGCAACCGCTGGGTCTCCCTCATGGACCGCGCCCTCGAAGAAACACAGCTTCCCGAAGAAGCCGTTGCCACCCTGCGTCCCTTCTTCCACGACGTCGCCACCTTCCTCAAGAACCGCACAGGATAGGCGGAATCCCGGGTTACCCTAGAAGGAACGATGCCCATTCCCCCCCGCGCCCACTCCCGGCGCAAGTCCGAAGTGATGAGCCCCGCCGGCTATTGGCCGCAGGCACATGCCGCCGTCGAAGCCGGGGCGGACTCCGTGTATTTCGGTTTGGGCCATTTCAGCGCGCGCGCGAAAGTGGGCTTCACGCTGGACGAGGTTCCGGAGTTGATGCGGACCCTCCACCGTCGTGGCGTGCGCGGTTATGTCACCTTCAACACTCTGGTCTTCGAACATGAAATCGAGCGAGGCCGCCGAGGCCACTGGCCCGCATCGCAACGGATCCGGTGACGACGCGATCATCGTCCAGGACAACTGGCGTCGATCTCCCTGGGCGCGCCAGATCGTGCACCAGGCCTCGAACTCCACGCCAGCACGCAGATGAGCGTCACCGACGCGGAAGGGGCGGCGGTCTGCCCAGCGCGCATCTTGACGCATCGCGCGTGACCCTGGCGCGGGAACTCTCGCTCGAGGAGATTGCCGCCAGATGCCGGCAGGGGCCGACATTCGAACTCGAGAGTCTTCGTACACGGCGCTCTTTGCGTGGCTTACTCCGGGCAGTGCTTCAGTTCGGAAGCCTGGGGCGGCCGTAGCGCCAACCGCGGCCAATGCGCGCAGGCCTGCCGGCTTCCCTACGAACTGATCGTGGATGGCGAACTGCAACCGCTGGGCGACGCGCGCTATTTGCTCTCCCCCGGAGATCTCTTCGCGCTGCGCCAGGTGCCGGAATTGATGGATGCAGGGGTAGCGGCTCTGAAGATCGAAGGCCGCTACAAAGATGCCGACTATGTGGCCGCCGCCACCAGCGCCTATCGCAAGGCGGTGGATGAGGCGTGGGGGCAAACAGCTTCCACGCTCACCGAAGCCGAAGTCCAGAGCTTGGAGCAGGTCTATTCCCGTGGCATGGGACCGTATTTCCTCACCGGCACCAACCATCAGCAGGTGGTCCGCGGGCAGGTGCCACGGCATCGGGGCGTCTATTGCGGCCAAGTAGTGGCGGTGCTAGCGGACGCCGTACGCGTGGAGGCGGCCCAGGGCCATCGCATCTCCCCCCTGAAACCTGGCGACGGCGTGGTCTTCGACGCTTCCGGCTGGCGCAGTCCCGGCGAAGCCGAAGAGGGCGGGCGCTTGTATGAGGTTTCAGCAGACGGCCCGGCGATGCTGGAACTTCGCTTCGCCAATCGCGCCATCGATTTCAACCGCATCCGCCCGGGCGATGGGCTCTGGCGCACGGACGACCCAGAGCTTTCCAAGCGGTTGCGCCGCTTCACCGAAGCCGCCGCGCCGGTGGCACGGCAACTCGTTGACGTCCAGGTGGCCGCCCACGAAGGCGCACCCCTCGTGCTCACTTGGAGCCTGGCGAAGCGTCCGGAGATCGCCGCCATGACGATCTCCGAAGAAGCCCTACCCCGTGCCGCGCATCATCCGCTCACGGCGGAAACCGCACGCCTCCAGTTGGAGCGGCTGGGGAATACGCCCTACGCGCTGGCGAAGCTGAGCTTCGAAGCAGGCGGCGCGCCATTCGCGCCGGTCTCTTTGCTAAACCGGTTGAGGCGCGAAGCGGTGGATGCCCTGGAAGCGATGCAAGGCAAGGGCGGCCATCCCGTTGCGGAAGCGGCAGCGGTTGCCGTAGCCCGCCTGCGCCCCCGCCGCCAGGAAGCGTGGCGCCCGGAGAACCGCCAGCCCGCGCAACTGCATCTGTTGCTTCGCACCCCCCAGCAACTGGACGCCGCGCTCGCCGCCAACCCGGCCAGCATTACCCTCGACTATCTCGACCTCTACGGCCTCAAGCCTTCCGTAGACCGCGTAAAGCAAAGCGGCATCCCGGCACGAGTGGCCAGCCCACGCATCCTCAAGCCGGGCGAAGAGCGCATTCTCGAGTTCCTCGAACGGCTGGAATGCGATCTCCTCGTTCGCTCCTCCGGGATGCTCGAAGCGCTCCGGGAGCGCGGACGTACGGGACTCCATGGCGATTTCAGCCTGAACGTGGCCAACTCGATGGCCGCCGCCCTCTACCTGGATCTCAGCCTGGAGCGCGTCAGTCCCACGCACGATCTGAACGCCGCGCAAATCGCCGCGCTAGCCCGCGATGCCGGGGCGGAACGCCTGGAAGTGGTGGCTTACCAGCACCTGCCCGTCTTCCATACGGAGCACTGCGTCTTCTGCCGCTTTCTTTCTACCGGCACCAGCTACAAAGACTGTGGGCGACCCTGTGAAACGCATGTGGTCGCGCTGCGCGACGAGCAGGGGCGAAGCCATCCTCTAATGGCCGACGTTGGCTGCCGCAACACGGTGTTTGGCGCCGAAGCGCAGAATGCCGGCCCTCATTTGGAAGCATGGCGCTCGGAGGGAATCCGGCACTTCCGGCTGGAGTTCGTCCATGAATCTGGCGAGCAAGTGGCGGCAGTGAGCAGTGCGTTCCGGGAGGCGTTCGACGGCGCAATTCCCTTTCGAGAGCTTGAAGAACGGCTTCGTTCAGCGGCTCCCCAAGGGGTGACGGAAGGCAGCCTCTTCGTGCCCTCCAACTACCTGCAATTGCCCATCCTGCAATAAGGACGCATCGACAATGGCCGAGATCCGCAAAGTGGGCCTGATCGCCATCCGCCAGAACCGCGTGCTGCTCTGCCGCAAGAAGAAGGGTAAGCGGCTCATCCTTCCCGGCGGCAAGCGGGAGGCCGGCGAGACCTCGCTCGAAACCCTCACGCGAGAGCTGCGCGAAGAACTGGGAAAGCACGTACACCTATCGAATCCGAGGCTGCTCGGCACCTATCTCGACCAAACCGCCAGTGAAGCGTGGGCCGCTCCCAAGACGATTGAAATCGAGCTTTACGGAGGCACGCTGGAAGGCGACCCGCAAGCCCACAACGAAATCGGGGCGCTCGTCTGGTTTGGCCCAAGCGATCCCTGGGAGATGTTGGCGCCAAGCCTCTCCGGGCAGATCTTTCCCGATCTGCTGCGACGCGGCGTGTTGCCTTGGCCCCCCGTCGGCAGCGATGAGGGGCCACGGAGCCTACCAACGGAAAACGGTTAGTTCCCGCTCTTCCGCTTGTTCCGGCGCTTCAGGTAAACGATCATGATGATCACGGCAGCGCCGCCAAAGATCAACTGGTTCCGGGTGCTGTTATCCTCAACAGCGGCCTCCTGGCCGAAAAGCGCCGGAGCCAGAGCGAGCGTCATCATCAGGAGCAGTGTGAGCGAAAACGCGCGGGTGCGATTGAACATTTCGATGGTCTCCAAAAAGGGAATCAGGATCAGGATACTCTTTTTTTCGGCCTGTTCGTATAACAAAACAGCCAAAAATGGAGTAGAGTACCAGGAATCCCTCTGGTAATGGCCCATTCAGTACTAGCGCGGGCCGATTTTGCCACTGGCAGAGCGCTCCACCCCGCATCGCGCTACCCTTTTAGAAGAGTATGAAAACCGCAATCATTGGTCTCCCGATGGTAGGGAAGACCTCCCTGTTTACCATCCTGACGGTGTGTGCACGAATCGTTCCGGATGGGCGCGATGGAAGTGCGCGTGGGCATGGCAAAGGTGCCCGATAAACGCCTGGATGCCCTTGCCGAAGTCTTCAGCCCGGAGAAGCTCACCCACGCCACCATCGAGTTCCTCGATGTGCCTTCGATCTCCAAGGAGTCGTTGCGCGAGCCAAGCTATCTGGCCAGCCTGCGCTTCGCCGACGCCTTCGCCCATGTGCTGCGCGTCTTCGAGAGCGACACCGTGCCCCACGAAAAAGGCAGCGTCAACCCGATGCGCGACCTGGAAGACGTGGAGATCGAGTTGATTCTGAGCGACCTGGTGCAGGTGGAAAAGCGCCTGGAACGCCTCGACAAGGATCGCAAGAAGATCAAGGACCCCAAGCTCGATAAAGAGTTTGAGGTGCTTGATCGCTTCAAGACGGCGCTTGAAAACAACCAGCCCCTGCGCGAGATCGCGATCGATCCAGAGGAAGAGAAGCTTATTCGAGGCTTCATGTTCCTCTCCCAGAAGCCGATTCTATACGTGCTCAATGTGGGCGAAGAAGATGCCCCCAGGCTGGCGGAAGTGGAGAAGGAGTATGCCGCGAAGATCCTGCCGGGGAGAAAGCATGTGGGCGTCACCGGCGTCTGCGGCAAGGTGGAGGCGGAGTTGACGGAAATGGACCCTGACGACGCCAGAGACTTCATGGAGACCTACGGCCTTACCGAGAGCGGCCTTGAACGCATGGTGAGTGCCAGCTACACCCTTCTCGGGCGGATGAGCTTCCTCACTGCCGGTGAACCCGAAGTGCGTGCCTGGACCATCCCCATCAACTGCAAAGCAGTCCATGCCGCCGGCGAAATCCACTCCGATCTTGAGAAGAAGTTCATCCGCGCCGAAGTGGCCAACTGGAAAGACCTTGTCGATCACGGCGGCTGGAGCGGCTTGCGAGGTACCGCCCTGATGCGCCTGGAGGGCAAGGAGTACATCGTGCAGGATGGCGATGTGCTGATGATCCGGCACGGGTAGACCGGGGATCCGCCTCAAATAGAGAAGCGGGGGCGAGGACTTGAGGATCGCAATGGCATCGGGCGCAAAATCCATGGATCCTTCCGGGGCCAGGGCGCAAGCCGGGCGCGTAATCTTTCACGTGGATATGGACGCCTTCTTCGTCTCGGTGGAGGAGCTATACGACCCCTCTCTGAAGGGCAAAACCGTCGTGGTGGTGAAGGGCGATGAGCGGCGTGGTCTCCGCGGCCTCATATGCCGCCCGCAAGTTTGGCGTCCACTCCGCGATGCCGCTGCGCACGGCTTACCAGAAGTGCCCGCAGGCGATCTTCCTCGAAGGGCATCGTGACCGCTATTCGAAGCACTCCGGCATGGTGCGCACGGTACTTGAATCCTTCTCTCCCAAGGTGGAGATGGCCTCCATCGACGAGGCCTACCTCGATATGACCGGCACCGGGCGTCTCTACGGCCCGCCGCTCGCCGCCGCCCACCGCCTGCACGAAACGATGAAAGCGGAGACGCGGTTGAACTGCTCGATCGGCGTCGCCACCTCCCGCCTGGTCGCCAAAATCGGCTCCGACGCCGCCAAGCCCAACGGCATCTTCGAAGTGCTGCCGGGAATGGAAGCGCTCTGCCTAGCCCCCCTCCCCGTGGGCAGGATCCCCGGCGTGGGCAAGGTGATGGAAGAGAAGCTGGCCGGCCTGGGAGTGTATCGGGTGAGAGACCTGGCCATGCTGGACGAGCGGGTGCTGAGCGCGACTTCGCAGCGGGGCCGGGCGCCGCTGCAAGCGCGGGGAGAAGATGCCGGGGGCTGGTTCGATAGTGACGTCGGCGCGGGGGAAGACGCGAAATCGATCAGCCATGAGCATACCTTTGACGTCGATACCGCGGACCAGGCGGCAATTGAGGCTGTGCTGGCAAGGATGGCGGAAATGGTAGGGAGGCGCCTCAGAGAGCAGCGGCTGCACGCCCGTACCGTGCAATTGAAACTGCGGGACGAGAAATTCCATACCATCACCCGCGCCTCGACGCTCAATCACCGTACCCAACTGGATACGGAACTGCTGCAGGCGGGGCGGAATCTGTTACGCAAGAACTGGAAACCGGGCACTAAGGTACGGCTGATCGGCCTACAGGCTTCCGGGCTGGACCACAGCGAGGGCCAACTTGAATTGCTCGACGGGGAAAGCAATGCTCGCTGGAAGCAGGCTCTGGAAGCCGCTGACCGGTTGCGCGACCGGTTTGGCGAAGCTTCGGTTTCCCTCGCCGCTTCCATGAAAGGCAAGTTCCGCGAACGCGTCCATGAGACGCCGGCCGGCCTTAAGCGTCCGAAGCCTTAGCTGCCATGACGGCGCAGGGCCTCAAGCGCGTAGAACTTCACATTCACCGGCATCAACTCCGTGGGGGTGGTCCAGTTCGTCGCCGCAGACCAGCGAACTGGCGCGGCGTCCTCCCCGCCGCCAGCTCCACATCCCCGCGAATAGGCCGCGCGAAATAAACCATGCCCAGGGTGGCGGCGCCGCCTTCAGTGGCTGTACGTCCAGCAGACCGGGCGGCAGCACCTTCACGTCCGGCAGCTCGGGGAGAGGCTGTTCGAGGAGCAACTCGATTTCGAGGCCGCTTTCTTCACGGGCCTCGCGGTGAACGGCGACGAACGATCTTCCTCGTGTTCAATACGCCCGCCAGCGCGTATGATCGCCAAGGTCGCCACGGCGCACCAGCAGGACGCGGCGTTCCTGGACGATGAAGACCGCGATCGTGAAATCGAGATAGTAGTTCAGGTGGGGCATCACGGAAAACGGCCCGCAATGAAGCGGGCCGCACTGTCTTTCACAGGATGGAGTTGCCGTTGGGCGAAGCTTACGGCTTGGCCGGGGCGGCGGGCTTTGCGCTGCCGGTTTGGCGGCTGGCAGGTGCGGCGGCCGCGGGAGCCGCCGCAGCCGTCGCGCTATCCGCATCGAAGGCCGTGATCACGTCCTTCGTCACGTCGATGCTGTTTGAGGCATAGCAGCACGCCCGGATTGCGGCGTGCTCACGTCGATGATCAGGACGTACGCTGTTGTCACGGGCGAACTTGTCGATCACCGCCTGCATCTTTTCACTGATGCCGGCAAACGTACTCTGCTGCGCCTGGTTGAACTCCAACTGGGCGTCTTCGCCGGCGCGTTGCAGATCGCGCTGCTTATCGTCGATATCCTGGCGCAGCTTACCCAGAGCTTCCTGCGCTCAGGTATTAACGCCGCGCTGCAATTGCTGCTGCAATTGCTGGATCTCGCCCTGCTTATCCTGAAGCAGCTTCTGCTTGGGATTAAACCGCTCCTGCAGAGCCTTTCCACCGCAGTCTGGCCATCCCTTGTGCTGATGATGGCCTGCTGGATGTTGATGATGCCCACCTTAGTAGGCGCCGTCTGCGCCTGCAGGGCGAAGGCAAGGCCCAACACCAGAAGGCTGCGAATCACGATATTCTGCTTCACGTTACTATGTCCCGGCGCCGCTCCTTCCGGAAACGGTCGGCCACCTGAAAACTTTAAACGAACCGCCACTGCCCTCAGAAGGTACGGCTGACGGTAAAGCGGAACTGGCTGCGCCGCTCAAAGAACGGCACCCGTGAGGCGCCCGCCGCCGAACCCGTTCGCGTTCGTGAGCAACGCGAACAGCCTCATTGAACGTGGCATCGTTGGCAAACTGAGAACGGTCGAACACGATCGGCGCCTGGGCCACGCCCTGAACGATGGTCGGGTTATACGCCCAGTATAAGCGAAACGGCGCGTTTACCACCGGCATCATCACCTGAAGCTCCAATCCCCGTCGAAGTACGAATGCGCTGGCTGGGCGCATAGACAAACGCTTCATTCTCAAACGCTGCCGCTGGATGTTGCCCGTTCAGGAAGTTCACACGGTCAGGGTTTAACTGGAACTGGTTGGTGCGCGAAACCCGGTTGATGCCCGCGTCGAAGAAGCCCGCCAGCGTCACCGGGCCAAAGATGGGGACGCGGTATTCGAAGTTCACCACGCCCATGGTGTCGCCGCCCGGGAAGGAGATCTGGTAAATCGGAATCGTCTGCGACACCGGCTGCAACTGGACGTTGCCGTTGCTGTCGACCGAGGCGCTGCACGGCCGACCTCGTCACGCGTTGCGCACCTGGATTTCCGACTTCGCTCGGGATGAACGCGATCGGCGAGATCTCCCAGATGTTGAAGCCGCGGACGTCCTGCTCGCCGCCGATATAGAAGCGGTTGAAAGGCGGCGCCGCCTGTCCGCCGAAGCCGGTGAGCCAGGAGCCCCATGCCACGCATACCGATCACGTGGCCGTCCTAAGAAGCCCTTGCGGAAAAACTTCGCCTCCAGCGTGGGCAGAAACATCTTCACATTGCCGCCCAGCGGACCCCCCGCGAAGGTGGTGCTGATGAACAGGCTGCGGCCCGCCGTCGGCGTGATCGGATGGTTCACCGTGTTGTAGGTGTAAGACGGAACAATGCGGCTGGTGACGATTCCATCCAGTTGGTTCTGCTGCCCGGAAAATCCAAGGAAGTTGATCGTCTCAAACTGAATGCGGGCACCGTCGCTACGCGGGTCGATGCTTGAATTGTCGTAGCCGTAGCTGAGACCCACCCGGGCAAACGACCGCTTCAACTGCGTGGAGGCGAAAAAGCTCACGCCGTACCCGTTCTGGCTATAGTTCAACCGGTTGGCCGATCCCAGCAACGTCGAATGTGGGTTGAGGTTGCGCCGGAGAACAGCGAAACTTCGCGGCCCTGATCGAAGTTGAATCGCCTCGTGTAGACGGTAAAACCGGCCTGGATGGGCTTGTCGAGGAAGTAGGGTTCCGTGAAGCCGAACATCATAGTACTGGATGCGGTCACCGAACTGGGAACTGATGCTGAGCGTTTCGCCCAGGCCGAGGAAGTTGTTGGTGGAGTAGCCGAAACCGACGAAGCTGCCGGCGATGCCCGAGACGCCGCCATTCAGGCCGACGGTATTCCGGCCGCGTTCCTTCACCGAAAGCGTGAGGTCCACCGTATTGGTGCGGTTGTCGCGCTTGATGTCGGTGGCTTCCTCGTTTTTGAGCGAATCGAAATAGCCAAGCTGGTTCAGCCGCAGGATGCTCACTTCCCAAAGCCGGGTGTTGAACATATCGCCTTCGTCCACCAGCAGTTCGCGGCGGATCACCTTATCGCGAGTGGTGGTGTTGCCAGAGAACTCAATGCGGCGCACGAAGAACTGCTTGCCCTCATCCACGCTCAGCGTCAGGTTCATCTGGTCGCTACTCGGCACGCCGGGTCAAAATAGGGCTCGGGAACGAAGTCGATGTAGCCGAACTCGCCGTAGAGCTTTGCGCAGGTTATCGAGGCCCTTGCGGCAGTTTCTTTGGTTGAGAAAACATCGCCCTTGTCCATGCCGAAGAGCGGGCGCATCAGCGCGTCGGGCGTGCGGAAGAGCTTCACGCCCTCAAACTTGATTTCGTTCAGCTTGTACTGCGGGCCTTCCTCCACGGTCAGGTGCAGGTCGGCCCGTTTGCCCGGTTTGTTGGGATAAAAAAGAGGGACGCTGAACTTGCCGCCGCCCACGTCCCGCATCGTCACCTGGGTGTCCACGACGCGGGCGCGGAAGTAGCCGCGCTCCTGATAGTAGTTGGCCAGGCGCTGTTTATCTTCTTCGAGCTTCACCGAATCGAAGCTCTTCGGAAAAGAGACTTCGAGAAGAAAATCGAGGTAGGGATCCGCGATGGGTTTCGAGTTCGCCATGGAGCGCCGCACCACGCGGGGGGAGAAGGCCTTCACCCCTTCGAACGTGATCTCGCCCACCTTTACTTTCGGCCCCTCATCCACAATGAACGTGATCACCACTGAAGAAGGAGGGATCTGGAAGACTTCGGGCTCGATCCTTGCATATTGCCGCCCGCGCTCGGCAGGTACTCCTGCAACACGACGATGGCGCGCTGTACTTTGTTGGGGTCGTAGTTCGCTTCGGTACTCAGCCCCACACGCCGTTCCTTGAAGCGTTCCAGCACCTCGGACATCGTGATTGACTTGAGGCCCTCGTACTTAATGCTGCGAACGATGCGGCGCTCGGTCACCACAAAGCGGACGATCTTACCGAAGCGGCCATCTTCCACTTCCAGCCGGATATCGTCGAAGCGCCCGGTGTTCCACAGCAGCATGAAATCCCGCCGCAGGGCCTGCTCATCGAAAACATCGTCTTTCTTGCCGTAGATCAGGGCACGAAGGGTTGCCTGTGGAATTCGCCGCGCCCCACGAAAATCAATCGCCTCAATCCGATTCCGATCCGCCGTCTGCTCCTGGGTAGCTTCCGGTTTGGTTTCAGAGGCGTATCGGGAACGGGTTGCGCGGGAGGTTGATTCTGGGGGACCGTCTCGAAGGGGTTTTGCTGATTCTGCGGAGTTTGCTTGGGGCTGCTGGGCCGCCAGTGTCAAGACAAGAGGCGAACGCACAAGACGATCCCGAACAAGCCCCAGAGGCTTTGAAAAACACCATGAAGGCCGAGCTTCCTTTCCCGAATAGCGAACCCCGAGACGGCTAACGCGTAACCCCGGTTTCGTGTTGGCCAGCGGAATCTGCGTAAAGGCGCAATTCTCTATTCTAGCTGAGGTTTACAAGTCTGGCGAATACCTGAAGGCGAGAAGCGATCCGTTTGGTGTCGAAACACCGGCCCCTTACGTCTTTTGCCTCAGTCGCGGGGGGCTCCCTGAAACTTCGCTCCGGTGTAAGGGGCCTCGTCGCAAAATCCCGTAGGGCCATTGGCCCTGGGGTCTCCGGTATTTTTCATCCACCGCTCCACCCGCCTGGCAAGCTGCCGTTTTAGCGATCGCAGTTTCAGGTCCTCGGCCAAGTTCGTTAGCTGGGCTTGTTCGCGGAGTCGGAATTGAAGCCAGCCCGTGCACTGTTGCCGCACAAGCGCGGCCAGAAACCAGGGGCAGCGAAGCAAAATCAGACCCCTGAGGCCGGAGGCTCGGACTTATCGACGAGGTTGCGTGCTCCGTCCTTGAAACTCAAACTCCGTCCCCGAAACTCGGAGGATGGCGCGAGGGTACCTTGCAATCGCCTCCAAAACCAAACGCGCATAAGCGAACAAACCGCCGAACAGGGTCAGCGCACGGGAATCCGGTGCGCACCCGGGCCAGGGGAGAGTTTCGCGGCTCCAAAAACCGCTTGAAGCACCGGCAGGATCATTCCAGTTGGTTCGCGAATAGTGGCTTTGCCCGTTCTTCTGTATCTTCTAAAGCCCCAATGCATCCCGGAGCTTCGCCACTTTTTCGCGGCTTACCGACAGTTGCCCTCCGTTCTTCATCTGCACGTGGAGTCGGCCCTGGAACCACCGGCTGATTCGCGCGACTTCGCGGAGGTTGACGATTGCACCGCGATGGATCCGCAAGAAATGCGCCGGATCCAGCCGCTCTTCGAGTTCCACCAGGGACGGTGCGATCAGGTGCTTTCCCTGCCCCGTACAGGCGTAGGTGTAACGGTCTTCTGAGACGAAGTGGGTCACCTCATCCACATCGATCAGCGTGAGGTGCTGGCCCACCTGGGTGGAGACTCTCCTGAGCCACTCCTTCCGCCGCAGGGAATCCGCCACCATACGGAGGAGGGCATCGAGCCCCGCCGGGTTCTCGTTGGCCTTGGCCAGCCGGTCCGCGAGGCGGTTTAGCGCCCGGCTCACCTTATCCCTGGTCACGGGTTTCAGCAGGTAATCTACCGAGTTCACTTCAAAAGCTCTCACGGCATGTTCATCATAGGCCGTGGTGAAAACGACATGCGGCGGGGTTTTCAGCCTTGACAGCAGAGCAAACCCGTCGATCTCCGGCATGTGAATATCGAGGAATAGAGCGTCCGGGCGCAGCGCCTCGATCTAGTACACGAACTGAACCAAGTACATCCCAAAA
>JAXHKT010000008.1:0-4575 GCA_034522975.1 Bryobacterales bacterium | reverse complement strand
TTATGGATGTACGTTCAACTTACATCTCCCGAACGGCTCTTCGCTCAAGCCGGACGCTATCTTGCTCAGGAAGCAGCACCGCGCCATGGTCGGGTTTGATCAAGCCAAGGGCCGTCTTCATCAGGATGCTCTTGCCGCTGCCAGCCGCGCCGAGGATGATTCTGGAATCGCCCTCCCGCACCAGAAACGAGATGTTTTCGAGCGCCACCGTTTCTCCGAACGAGACGGTTACGTCGCGAAACTCCAAAATCGGCCGGCGCTCCGCCATGGTTTAGTAGACCTCGCCCACGAACATCTTCGTGATAAAGAAGGTGAGGATAAAAATCAGCACGGATGCCATCACCACGGCTTGCGTGGTAGCGCGGCCCACACCTTGGGTGCCACCCGTGGTGTTCAGCCCGTAGTAGCAACCAATCAGAGAGATCGCGAACGCGAACACAAACGGCTTCACCAGACCTTGCACGATGTCGGCGTATTCCAGAGCCTGCCAGGCGCTGGTCCAATACTGAGTGCCGGTGATGCCGAGGATGCTGATCGCCACCAGGTAGCCGCCGAAAATGCCCACGAAATCCGCGATGACGGTGAGCAAAGGCAGCGTAAAGGCAGTGGCCAGCATGCGCGGCGTCACCAACTTCTGAATCGGGTCGGTCCCTAGAGCGCGCATGGCGTCGATCTGCTCAGAGACCTTCATTGACCCCAATTCGCTGGCCATCCCCGAAGCGTTGCGCCCGGCTACCATCAGCGACGTCAGCGCCGGACCCATCTCGCGGACTAGCGTAATCGCCACCACCACGCCCGTCTGTTCCTTTGCGCCGTAGGTGGAAAGCGCTTTCGACATCTGCAGCGCCATCACCGCGCCGCTGAAAAAACCCGTGAGAATCACGATTGGCAAACTGCCCACGCCGATGATGTCCATCTGGACGAACAGGTCAGACCAGTAAAAGGGCCTACGGAAGATGTTTGCAATCGCCTTGCCGCCCAGGATGAAGATGTCCTGAACCGCCTGAACCGGGCCCTTTAGAAAATCAAGCAAACGGCGACTCTCCGTGGAAGCGTGATGCTACTATACTAGCGAAGGTTCGCCTCATCCCGTGCAACGCAGCCCATTGAATAGGAGTGCGAATCGAGTTCCAATGAAGGGCCTCACCGATATTCCCGGCCTCCGCGTGGGGCACGCCACCAACCTGGATGCCATCACCGGCTGCACCGTGATTCTGTTTAACGAAGCGGCGGTTGCGGGCTATGATGTGCGCGGCTCCGCATCGGGCACCGCCGAGTTTTTCGTGATGGATCCCGGACACATTGCCGGGCGAATCCATGCGATTTGTCTGGCTGGGGGAAGCGCCTTCGGGCTGGACGCCGGCACGGGTGTTCGCAACTTTCTCGAGCGCAGCGGCGTCGGCTTCCAAACCTCGCACACTGTGGTCCCGATCGTGCCCACGGCAATCCTTTACGACCTGGGTATCGGCAAAGCGAACGTGCGCCCCAACGCGGAGATGGGCGTGCTTGCCTGCGAAGCGGCAAGCGACTACGCGGTGCTCGAAGGCGCGGTGGGCGCTGGGACGGGCGCGACGGTTGGAAAGGCGAAGGGCGCCGATCATGCCATGAAGTCGGGGATCGGTTCGTTCACCGTGCGATTGGGCGGCGAGCACGAAGGTGTGATGGTGAGCGCCCTGGCCGCGGTGAACGCCTATGGCGACGTGAAAGACCCCGCAACGGGAAAGATTATCGCCGGTACGCGCTCGGCGCCCGGCGGCATGGAATTCGTTGGCGCCGCGAGACTGCTGATTGAAGGCCGCCAGCAGGGGCTGGTCACCAACCCGATTCAGGCCGCGCTGCCCCAGGGCGAGAACACCACGCTGGTTGTGGTGGCCACCAATGCGAAGCTGGATAGCGTGCAAGCCCGCAAGCTGGCGCAGCTTTCTCAGATTGGCATGACGAATGCGATCTCACCTGCCCACACGATGGTGGATGGAGACCTGGTGGTCGCCGTAAGCGCGGGAGATCGCAACGCCAGCATGATGTCGCTTGGCGCCGCGGCCGCCGAAGCAGTCGGCCAAGCGATTGTGCGTGCCGTCAAAGCCGCGCCCACATTGGGGGGCTACCCAGGCCTCAGCGGGAAGCGCTGAGCAGCCTCATGCTCAGGCCACGGGGCTTGCGGTCGCGTTCCATACCTCTCCCGCGCGCATCGGCGGCTTCTCGCCGCGAATCAACCGTGCGTCGTTGACTTGTAGCGTCCGCAACGGGAGAAGACCTTCACGGACGTTAAGTTCAATCTCCGTTCCCTGCCCGGTTGCCACCACTGAACAGGTTCCAAACGCATAGCCCGTCGACCAGAAGTGCTTTCCGGCGGGCACCGTGAACGCCATCTCCTGGCGCACAGCCGAGTAGTGAAACCCAGTCAGCGCGAGAACCGCCGCCCACGCTGCCATGGCACGTGCGTAATGGTGGCCGCACTCGGCTTCATCGAAAGGGCTCCTCTTGAGCCCGTCGTAACGGTCGCGGATATTGCGGATGCAAGTCAGCCCTTCGTTAGTCATCCCTTCATAGAGCATTCCCACTGCGGCCGTATACTCAAAGCCCGTCATCACTTCGCTCCAATAGGGGAAAGGCTTGGCCGGGCGATCCTTTGGGTATGAGGCCATCAGCAGTGCCTTCTCATTCCCCAGCGCGAATGAGCGCATGGAGTTGAAATGATCTGCTAGGCTTTCGCGGTAGTTGTACTTGAGAATTGACCGAAGCGTCTTTTTCACGTTCTCAGGCTTCGCCAGGTAACCCAGCCCGCAGATCTGCGCCATGTACTGGCCCACAAGCTGATCCACCAGACATCCACTGGCAAGCTGGAAATCGGGATTTGCGAGATCGCGCGCTCCCATTCCCACCAGCAGCATCGGCGCCACCTTCGCGGGATCGCCCGGCGGCTGGACGAGTTGGACGTAGTATTCGCCGTTGAAGATGTTGGCATCCATCCAGGCGCTACCCTTCTGGTAGAGACTGCTGCAGGTGGCGGCGAACGCACTATCCCCGATCTGTTTGGCCATCTCCTCCGCGGCGCGTAGAGCCCCCAAATACCAGAAGCCCATCTGCGGATTCGGTCCGTAATACTCCACATCCATGGTGTTGTGCTGAGCGCCTTCCATCACGCCGTCGCGATCCGCGTCCCAACCACCTTCGATCCAGCAGAATTCGAGCGCCCGTCTTGCCGAGGGCCAAAGCCTTTCTAGAGCGGCGCTATCCCCCGAAAGCTGCCAGTCGCGATAGAGCTTCATGATGCAGCCCATCTGGCCGTCGGCCGCGGGTTTGCCGAATTGTGTGGCTCGCAGGAGCGGCAAATGCACACGGAAGCTCATCAGGCCCATCTCATCGGTGGCATGGGCAAATTCCACCTCGCGCATCCGCCAGGCAAGCTCGCCAAATAGATACGGCGTGGTCTGCTCGTAGTTCCAGACATGCGTGCATGAACCGTGGCAGCAGCCTTTCGAATCCGCGGTGCCTTCCCAGCCGTAGAAGTTGCCGTCCGGCGTGCGAAAGCAGGTTTGTGTCACGAGAGTGCTGGCATTGGAGAGGGCCGCCTCTTTGGCAACGTCGGGAAGCGAAGACGAGACCACATCGTGGACGAAGGCAACCGTGCGCCGCTCCAATTCGGGCAATCGCTCGGCTGCTCGCCGTACAACGTCCCAGGCGTTGCTAAACCGGGTGGTGTAATGGTTCCCGATGCGGTCCTCATCGGTGCGAGCCTCTTCGCGCGCGTTCCAGGCATAGCGGTTGGGGAAGTGCCAGGCGATGGCGAACGAGAAGGATTGCGAAAGCCCAGCGGGAATGGTTTCGAGGTGAGCCACCGAAGCCATCGGCGCCTCCTGGCCGCTGCCGGGCCGTGGATCCAGCATGCCATCGGCGGCAAAGTCGTCCCAGAAATCGAGGATCGCCCCGCCCCATTGAGGATCGCTCCAACAGGAACGAAAGCTTAGCTTCTTCGCATCCGGCTCCACGCCCAACGCGGCCAGGGCCAGACTGCCCCACGCTTCGGCTTGGAAGGGGACTCCGGCGGAATCCATGTACACGCCCTCGGCCCCTCGCGAACGCATTCCGGCATGGTTGCGATTCCCGCTGGCACCGGCAGGGTGCCGGTCTCCTTTCCAATCCCGCGTCGTTTCCCATCCGTCCATCCCCACGAAGTTAGGCAACGATCCCACCACGGAAACGCGAATGGGTTTCGCCGAAAGATTCGTCACTTCGTAGCGAAGCGAGGCCATGGGCCATTCGCTGGCATCGGCATCCGTGGGAATGAACGGGCTAAATGCTTTCAGCGACACCCGGATGGGCAGGCTGGGGTCGCTCAACTCGACGCGCCCCAAGGGCCAGGCCGCCAGAAACCCGGCATTCGCAAAGCGGGGAAGGTTGTGCGTTGGGTCGACACTGCCGTGGCTGCCTTCAAAGGCTCTCAATGGCAGCGGCCCTTCCAGCACGCGGGCAGCCTTCCTTTCTCCGTCGTCGAACCAGACCGCGAAAAACGGCGCTCCTCCAGAGACTGTTGGTGTAAAACCCTTGGCGGGGCGAGTCCACTTCGGCGATCGT
>JAXHKT010000007.1:0-44899 GCA_034522975.1 Bryobacterales bacterium | reverse complement strand
CTGCGGCTGGTCTTGCTCGACGAACTGGGCTTCGACGACCCGAAGCTGGCGATCCGGGAAGCAGTGGCGCAGGTGCCTTGGATGGGCGAGCGTCTGGTGGTGCTCCACGGGCATGGCCGTGTTTGGGGGCCGGCTGATTTACGAGCGATTCGCGCGGAAGCCGCGGTGCTTCGCCCCATGAAAACGGAAACGCTGCAGCGCTTGCTGGACGGCCCCGCGGGTGTCAGGCGGACGGAAACGTCGGCACTAAGCAGCCTGGGAGTCGCTCTGCGCGCAGTAGCCAATGGCGTTGGCGATGCGAGCATTGAGGATGCTGCGGCGGCGAATGCAAACCCGAGTTTGCGGGTGCTGCTAGCGGAAGATAACCCCGTGAACCAACGCGTGGCGGCGAGCATCCTCAAGAAGCTGGGCTGCGTGGTGACCGTCGCTGAGAACGGCGCCGAGGCCGTCGACGCCGCAGCCGCGCAAACCTTCGACTTGATTCTGCTGGATTACCACATGCCCGTTATGGATGGCCTGGAAGCAGCGCGCATCCTCTCCGCTCGGCGAGGCCCCGCACGCAAGATCCCCCCGATCTTCGCACTAACGGCCAGCGTTTTTGACGAGCATCGAAGGCAATGCCTGGAGGCGGGGATGGACGGGATCCTAAGCAAGCCGATCCATGTCCGCGCTCTCCGGGATTGCGTGGATTCCGCCATCGAATTGCGGGACCGCGTATCGCTGGAAGCGGACCCAGTGTAGACCGGCTCCCGCGCAGCGATCAGATGTGGATAGACAACCCGTTTGTCGCCCATCGGGATACCGCGCGCCGTGAGGCCATGCACCGGTGAGGCCATCCACCCTGCGACGCCACCCCCTGTTCTGGCTCCACGCACGGTGGGCCTGTGCGCGATCAATGCGGACGCCCTCGCGCAGCGACGCGTGTACGCAACGAAAAATGGGGGCCGGTAAACCCGGCATGCATCCAGGTTCACTGGCCCCCTTAGCAGGAGAGTTTCTAATTTCGCTTCGCCTTTGAACGTTGCGTGTGCGCTTGGCCAATATCCTTACGGTTGGGGGCTCACGGTCTGCTGACTGTCTTCTCCGGCGGCGACGACGCCGGCAGTCACGCCTCCCGCAACGGCAATCCCACCCACGATGCCAACCTTTGCCAAGGGGGAGAGTGTTCCACCTTTCTTGAGGAGCACGGCTGCGGCGTCCGGGTCGTCGTCGGGCAGTTCAATCAACTGCACTTGCACGACGTATTCGGCGCCGGCGGCAGGGGTGCTGGCGGCATCAAGATTTCCCGTTGCATAGATCCGCTTGCCTGCGTATTTGGCTAGGTCCGCGCCGTGGAGTTCGGCCGTTACGCCGGTTACCTCATCGGTGAGAAAGTACTTGCCGTCTTTGTTCTTGAGCTTGCCGGTGAGCTTGGTGGAGGCCGTAGCTCCGCCCTGGGAACTGCTCAGTTCCACGGCATTGCCTTCCTGCAATTGGGCAAGCAGAACCCCTTGCGGATTGCGCACGGCGAGTGAGCCCGTCAGGCTGGCGACGATCACATTGCCGCGATCGTTTACCTTGATCTGAGCCTGCGCGCCGGCACCTTCCACGCGCAGCCCCAGCGTGGCGGTTTCCATGCGGAAGTTCGCCGGAAGATGGCCCTGCACGGATCCGGATTCAAGCAGCAGCCGGTCTGCGTAAACGCGGGCATGGGAAGCGGCGCCCAGCCGTAGGTCGGTTCCGCCGGAAAACTGCAGGCGCGAAGCCGCTGTCCCCGTGGCGACGCGCGCTCCTTCGAGCATCGTGCCCTGGTTCCAGATGGTGGCGCCTTCCAGCTCGAAGCGGCCGCTCGATGTAATGGTTCCGATCGTCGCGGCGGCGCTGAGCGCGGCGAACGACAGGGTGAACAGAGTCGTGTAGATCAGGGGTTTCAACGTTGCCTCCTAGTACGGCGGTTTGGCCCGCGTGCCCGCCCGTGGGGCAACCGGGTGTGTTTTGCTGCAACTTACGGGCGAGCCTTGAGCCAGTCTTGAGAATCCGCGTCCGCGCTTCGGCTATGGCTTCGGCCCTAACCGGCCCAATACTGATATCGGCGCAGTGGGGCTCTAGCTTTAATTCCGGGAGCTACTAAACCCGGGATGCCTTCTCTCTTTCGTATGGGCACTAATCTATTCGGCTATCTCGTCCGATCATTGCGAAGAGCGACCGGAATATTGCACCGGAGGGAGAGGAAGCCATGGAGCGGCGAAGCGGGGGAGGGGGCGGACCGGCAACGCCCTCCGGAACGGATCGCGAAGATCGCCCGGCTGGAACCGCCTCCAGGCGAAGCCCCTTCGCCGTGTTAGGCGTCCCCCCGGATGCCAGCGCCGCACAGGTGAAGCATGCCTATCGAAGCCTTTGCGCGCGGTACCACCCGGATGTGATGCACCGCGTTGAAGAGCCGCCGGTTGATCCTCAGGGAGCGCGGGCCATCGCGGACGACGTCGCGCCGTTTCTCGAAATCCAAGAAGCGTTTCTGACACTCCAGGACCGCTGGGCTCGCGCCGCCTGGGAGAAAGCCGAGCGCGACAAAGAGAACCCATCCGGAAATGGCTGGCCTCACGCAACCCAGCACTTCTGCGCGTTGGGTGCCCCCCCGCCGGAAGCGGCCCGCCGTCGGCAAGGCGCCCTTGTCTCAGGAACGTGGTTGCCGTCGCTTGCCGGCGCGCTCGCCAGAAACAGAGACTATGTTTGGTTGGGGCTGAGCGGCTTTGTGCTCGCCTTGCTGCTGATTCCCTTTGGAGCGGGGCGCGACGGCAACGCAACGGTGACGGCGATTCCTTCTGTCACGCCCGCAACTGAACCCCCGATCGCGCCACGCCATCAGCGGCAAGCGGGGTCTAAAGCTCCGCCCCCGCAGGTCTCGATTGCCCCCGAAAGCGCGGAGACGGGTCAGCCTTCCCCAAATGTACAGCCTTCCCCAATTGCGCTGCCTTCCCCGATTGCGCAAAGTAGCAAGCGGACGGAAACCGGAGGGCGTTTCGACGAAGCCGCGGATTTTCCGGAATCGATCCGCAACGGCGCGGCTGCCAGGTATCCCGCCGCAACCGGCAATGCCCCATCGCTCGACCGCCTGAACACGGCAAGGGATAATGATCCCCCGTCGATTCGGCAAGCGCGGATTCTCGATGAATCGCTAGCCGATGAATCGCTTCCTCATCGATTGTCTTCTCCCGCCGGGCCGTCGCCCTCGCCATTCGAGCAGAACCGTTGGCAAGGTCGATGGGTGGCCACCTGCGTCGCCGCTCGCGGGGCGGATCTCTATTTGGGCTGGCTGGACATTCGCGAGCGAGCCCGTTTTCGGTGGCGAAGCCTTGGCACCGGCGCTTCCGGAGGCACAAAGACATTCGAGATAGAGCTTCCTTCCGGCGGGCAGCCCATGGGGGAGAGCGTCCGGTTGCGATTGCCGGGTGGCGATTCGGATCCGGTCGGGATGCTCGAAGGGCGTGGGGCCGCGGGAGAATGGCTGAGCTGGCTGCCGGGCTCGGCGAGCCCAGCCCATGCGTGCCAGCAATGGCAACTGTTTGCCGACGAAGCGCCCAAAGATTTGGCCGGCCTCTGGGTGCTATCCCCCGGAGCAAAAGGCCCGGAGGGCGGCGTGGTGCCGGAATACGTGGAATTGCGTATGGCGCGCAACGGCGTTGGCCACGAAGGGCACTTCTCCGGGAGCTACCGCGTTCCTGTGGCGTCGATGGCGTCCAATCTCCGGTTCCGGTTCATAACCACCTCCGCGGGCAGCGGCTGGCGACCATGGGTAGACCCCGGCGGCTCATCCGGAAAGGTGCTGCTGGCGAACGTGGGCCGTTCGCGCCTTGCCGTGCTTTGGAAGCGAACGTCGATATCGAGTGGACGTCCGCAGTTGACTGCCGGCTTCGCGCTGCTTCGCCGGATGGAATAAACATCGCGGAACCCCCGGCGCTAAGCGGCTCGGTTGCCCGGGCATCGCGGCCGTGGATGTGCGGCGCCCGTCTCCTCATACTGCACTTCTCTAGCCCCGCCCTCCCATCTCCGCGGGAGATCGCTATGCTACGCTGAGTCCTTGCCCGCGGCGCGCGGCGGCTTCGCTTGGCGTGGCCGGTTGCCGCGATGGCGATGGTGCTTCAAGCGCATGCCGAATCCCTGGAGAAACGCGACCAACCTGTTCTGGCAACTGGTGCTCAAGGACTTCCGGGTGCGCTACCGGAACATGTCTCTGGGCATGTTCTGGAGCCTGCTCAATCCGCTTGTGATGATGGGCTTGCTCACCTTCGTCTTCACCCGCATCTATCGCGCCGCCGACATTCCAAACTTCCCGGTTTTCGTCCTTTGCGGCATCGTGCCCTTCAATTTCTTCACTCTTTCCTGGCTCACCGCGACGACATCCATCGTCGACAATGCGCGCCTCATTAAGCGCGTTGCCATTCCCCGGGTGCTGATTCCCTTCTCCACGGTAATCGGCAACGCGCTTCACCTCGGCATCCAATTCAGTCTGCTGTTGGCCTTCGTTTTCGCGTTCGGCTACCGGCCCAACATCCACTGGTTCTGGCTGCCCCTGATCTGGCTGCTAACGATCCTGTTCGCGTGCGGCGTTTCGCTGGTGACGGCGGCGCTGAACATCTTCTTGCGCGATGTGAAGTACATTGTCGAATCGGCCAATCTGGTGCTGTTCTGGCTGGTGCCCATCTTTTACCCGTTCTCGTCGATTCCCGCCGAGTTTCGCGAAATCTACCAGTTCAATCCGGTGGCGGCGCTGGTGCTGGCGCTGCGGCAGATTCTGATGTACGACACGAGTCCGGCGGGCAGCTTGCTCTGGAAATTGGCGCTCGTCTCCCTGGTCAGCCTGCTGGGTGGCGTGTGGCTCTTCCGGACTCTGGAGCGGAGGTTCTATGAATACCTCTAGCCCCGGCCCGGAAGCGAGACTTGCGCCTTCGCGCAACGCGGCACTGCCGCTGATTGCCTTCGATGGAGTGTCGAAACGATTCGAGCGCCACGGCGGCCAATCCCTGCTTCGCCACCTGGCGGGGCGGGTCTTCGGGCAAGGCTCCGCCCCCTTCTATGCGCTGCGGGATGTTTCCTTCACGCTCATGCGCGGGGAGAGCCTGGCAGTCATCGGGCGCAATGGGGCCGGTAAGAGCACGCTCCTTAGCCTGGTGGCCGGGCTCTGCCAGCCGGAGCAGGGAAGCGTCGTCGTGCGCGGGACGGTGGGGGCCCTGCTCGAACTGGGCACGGGCTTTCACCCCGACCTCACCGGCCGCGAAAATCTCCATTTGAACGCCGCGCTGGTTGGGTTTTCCCGCAGCGAAACACGGGAGGCCGAGGGAGAGATCATCGCGTTCGCGGAACTGGGCGATTTCATGGACGAACCCCTCCGTACCTATTCGCAGGGGATGACGATGCGCCTTGCCTTTTCGATCGCCGTACACTCCCGCCCGGATATCCTGATGGTGGACGAAGTGCTTGCTGTGGGCGACGCCCGGTTCCAGGCGCGTTGCCGGGAGCGCATCTTCGCACTGCGCGACGCCGGTTGCACCTTCCTCTTCGTCAGCCATGCGCCCCGGGATGTCACCGAATTCTGCCGCCGGGCCATTCTGCTTGAGGCCGGCCGGATCGCCATGGATGGCGATGCGGCGGACGTCCTGGAGGAATACCAGCGCCACTCGGAGAACCACTCGAATTGACGCCAATGCCCACCGGACGCCTCTATTACGACGATTGCTATCTGCGCGACTTCAGCGCTACCGTCATCGCGGTGGATGAAGACGGCGGCATCGAATTGGATCGCAGCGCTTTCTATCCCGAGTCGGGCGGGCAGGCTCACGACCTGGGTTCGCTAAACGGCCATCCCGTGCAGCGAGTGCTCGAACGGGAAGACCGCGTCCTGCACTACGCGCAGTTCTCCGTCTCCCCTGGGGATGTGGTCCACGGAGAGATCGATTGGGAGCGCCGATTCGACCTCATGCAGCATCACAGCGGCCAGCACCTGCTCTCCGCCGTCGCCGAAGAGCTCTTCGGCTGGAGCACGGAGGGTGTCCACATGAGCGCGGAGAATGCCACGGTCGAACTTGCCGTGGCGCAGATCGATTCCGCTTCTCTCAGTGCGCTGGAAGAGGAATGCAACCGGAGGATTCAAAGCAATTTTCCGGTCTCGATTGCCATCCATTCTTCGGCCCAGGGATTGCCCTTGCGCAAAGCGACCGGGCGCGAGGGTCCGGTGCGAGTGGTGACGATTGAGGGCCTTGACAGGAGCGCCTGCGGTGGCACCCATGTGCGCGCTACCGGGGAGATCGGCTGTCTGTTCTTTGGCCGCACGGAGAGAATTCGGAAGAATACACGAGTGGAATTCCACTGCGGAATGCGCGCGGTGCGCATGGCTCGGGCACGAAGCCACTCGGTGAATCAATTGGCGGCGCTCTTTCAGACAGGAGCCGAGCAGGTGCCCGCTCTTGCCGCCGCCCAGCGCGAGGAATTGGCGAAGCTCGCGAAGCAGTTCCGCGCGCTGACGGTGAAAGAGGCGAAGCGGGATGGGGGCGAAGCGCGATCCGTTCTGGGGTTGCGGGTCGAGTCGCCGCTTTGCGTGGTGCGGCGCGTGCCAGAGGCGATCGGCGATGAGGATAGAGCGTTTGCCCAGGGCTTTTGCGACGTCGCCGCGGAGCTGCCAAATCGGTCGGTGCTCCTCACGATCGCCACCGCATCCGGTGCGTTTCTGCTTTCCGCAAGCGCGGATTCGCGCTTCGATGCCAAGGGCTGGCTGGCCGGAATCGGCCCCACTTTGGGAGCCAAGGGTGGCGGCACCGAAGCGATGGTGAGCGGCAGACTGGCATCCGCCGAACAAGTGCCGGCGTTGATCGCGGCGCTTCCGTCGGCGGCCGTCGAACTCCATCGAGAAGCGGGTTAGCCTGCCGGGACGGCTGGGCCCGCATAGAGCGGCGCGATGCTCACCAGCGCGAGACCGGCAGAAGAGCGCAAACATCAAGCCCAGCAGCATCTTCGCGCGCCCCGGCGCCCGGCGAACTCACGCCATACGAAGATGCCCCAGATTGCGCTGATCATCGTCGCCCCCTGGCCCACCGCGTAGCTAATCGCCGGACCCACCTGCACCTCCTGCGGCGCGCTCGAGGCAACGAAATTCGACGCCCCGCCAATCGCCCAGACGATGCCGCCCAGAATCGCCCACACATGGTAGACCTTGGGGGCGCTGAAGTAGGGTTTCAATCCGATTGGATCTCCCTCAATCGGTAGGTTCATGAAATAGATGTTGAACACAAATGTCGAGCCCAGTACGCCGAGTCCGAAGAGAAAGGCGACGGTATAGGGTCCGATGCCGGTCTCGCCTTCCTTAGCCAGTTCCACGAGAGGATAGAAGAAGCCCATCAGGACTCCGGCGATCGTGCTTACCACCAGCCCCTTTGTGCCGCTGCCCACCTTCGTCGAGCGGGTCTGTCCTGAAGTGATGGCTTCGAGAGATTTCTGCCTGGCCAGTTCGCGGTAGGCAAGCGAGCAGAAGACGATGGCGCCGGTCACCAGAAGTGCCCCGCTGAACAATAGCCCCGGGTTGCCTTGGGGATTGATCGCGTAGTTCAGAACAACGCCAATCACAAACGCGAGTCCGATGCCCACCGGGAACGCCACCGCCATCCCGGCGATGCTGATGGCGGCCACCAGCAGCATGTTTGCCAGGTTGAAAATGACGCCACTGGCTAGTGCATAAACCATTCTCCGTTTTGAGCCGATCAGCAGCTCGTCGGAAAATGTAAGGCCGTCAAAGCCCACCGAACCGAAAGTAAGAGCGGCGACCAGCATGGTGAGGGCGACGCCAATTGCATAATCAAAGCAAAAGAGCTCAAAACGCCATTGCCCGGTTAGCTTTTTCGTATTGGCCCACGAGCCCCAGCAAATCATGGAGAGAACCGCCAGCAGAAGCGCTTGGGTATAGGAATCGGGTAGTGTCATCGTGGGCCGGCCTTGGCAGGGAATTTGCTGGAATGGAATCCATCGGCAAGCTTAACATGCCGGATGTCCCGATAGGCGGGCGCAAAAAAAAGGGGCGGCCCTGTCCCGTTGGGCCACCCCGTGAAGGAATCGTTGAACAGTTGAACCTTCCGCTCAGTCTCCATCGCCGTTGGAGGAGGCGCCCACAAGGGCCCGCAACTCCGGCATGTGAATCTCCTTGGGGCCGAAAGCAACCGGCGCGGGCGCGCCGATACCGTCGCCATTCGCGGCTCCCAATTCCTTGAAGCGTTGCGCGGTGCTAAGGACGCGCGATTCCATGGATCCCGCGGCGTCGTTGTAGGCGCGCAGCGTGCTTTCCAGGCCGCGTTTGATGCCGTTGAAGTGGCCGGTGAGCACGCGAAGGCGGTCGTACATCTCCTGGCCAAGCTCACGGACTTGGCGGGCATTCTCCGCCACGTCCTCCTGCTGCCACCCGTAACTGGCTGTTTTCAACAGCGATACCAGCGTGGTGGGTGTGGTGAGCAGGACGCGTTTGCTCAGGCTGTATTCGAGTAGCGCGGGATCCTGCGCCAGCGCCGCCGAAAGAAAGGCTTCTCCGGGCAGGAAGCTCACCACGAAATCCGGATGTTCCGCTTGGGAACGCGCCGCCAAAGACGCACTCAGAGCGTCGACATGGGCGCGCAGTCCCGCGGCGTGCAGTGCCATCTTAGTATCCCGATCCTGCTCGGTTTCCGATGCGAGCGCATCCAGGTATGCGTCCACCGGAGCGTGGGCGTGTATGGGAATCGAACGGGCACCCGGTAGATGCACGGTCAGGTCCGAGGTTGCCTGGGCAATTCGGTTGCCGCTAGGCCGGTATCCGTTTAGCAGGCTCTCCACCGTGGGCAGCTCCAGGGTTTCGTCCGTTTCCAGCGCGGGCGCCGGGACCATGCGGAATTCGCAATGCTCCAGCATCCCGGCCATCTCCACCACCCTGCGCAACTGCACTTCGCCCCACAGCCCCCGCTGCACGGGAGTCCGCATGGCGCTGGCCAGCCTGCCCGCTTCCGCGCGAAGCTCGGTTTGGTTCTCGCCCAGTTCCTTCACCCGCTCAAGCAGATTCCGGTAATCCCCGCTGCGCTCGCGCTCCATCTCTCTCAGTTGTTCTTCCACCTTGCGGAGGGTCTCGTCGAGAGGCTTCACCATCTCCGCAAGCTCCTGGCCGCGGTTCTCCTGATAGGGGGCGCCGGCGTCTGGGGAAACGGCATCGCCGCTGGCATGCCCATTGGTCCCTCTGGCGATCTCCACCAAGGGCCGGAACTCTTCGAGGGCGGATTTGGCCAGCTCCAGAAAGCCCTGCGAGCCGTTCTCGATCACCTTCTCGGACAATCCGGCGAAAGCTTGCTGCGAGGCCGCCTCCATTGCCTGCTGGGATGCATTGCCGATTGCTTCGGTGAATCTCTGTTCCAGCTCCGCCACCAAACGCTGTTTTTCGCTCGCCATCTGCCGCTCAGTGAATAGCTGGGCATGCAGTTGCGCCTGCTCTTCGCGGAGCCGCGTCATCTCCTGGCGAAGCAGGTTCATCTCATCGCCCGCTCGCACCCGGTGCTGGTCCATTTCGTGGCGGGTTGCCGCCAGTTCCTGGTTCAGTTGCGTCTCCCGCTGGGAGAGTGCCGACGCCTTCTCCTCCAGAGCCGCAATCGTTGCCATGTTCTCACCCTGCGCGGCGGCAACCGCCTGCTGAGTCTGTCCTTCCTTGGAGAACCAAACCAGAAACGCTCCCACGGCCAAGCCGAGAAGCAACGTGACGAATGCAACCATCATTTCCATCTTCGTATTCCTTCAATCACCGGTCTCAAAGGCTGCGCCGGGTGCGCCAACCGGTTCCCACCGATGCACACCCCACCGCTCCCATTGGCCCGCCACCGTCCATGGGTGGCTGTTTCTTTTTCCATCCCGGCAAATTGCCGGCTCAGCGAGCGAGATTGAACCCGCCTGCAATCGTTCTATCGGCTTGCGCGGCCCGAAGCGATAGCGGAATCGGAAAAGGAAGTCCCCGCCCTTTCGGCGAGAAGCGGAGTTGAGGTCCCTTTCCAAAACACGCGGTCCTTTTCCTTCATCGGAGCGCCTAAAATGAGAAGCAAATCGCAAAAAAGAAGCGATCAAGCTCAATTCCTTGCGTTCCACACTCGATGCACTACTCCTTAAGAAACGACAAAAGTGGATTTGTGTCAATAGCTTAGTGGCACAAGTGAATCCCCCGATACCGATTTCTTGAAAGTTTACAAATTTCATCATAAGTACCAGTACGGTTGATACTAGAAGAGAATGCGAAAACGCGGAGTGCCGTGCTTGTGGGCGATTCCGTAAAGTTCGGTATACTTTAGTCTCCAGGTGTTTGAACGCTTCTGGATACTGCCCTATCCTAGGTGTAATTTGACAAATATTCACCGTTTACGATCTGATTAACTGTTGGTACGCGTTTGCGCCGAGAGCGCTTTCCCGGGTGAATCCCGGGGCCTCTTCTGTGGTGCATTTTGACAATTCGAAACCGGATCACCAGCGTTGTGGCCGTGCAAATATGAGGAACAGATGAGCACGATTGAAATCGAACAGACATCCAAGACTACTAACCAGAAGCTTCTTGCGTGGGTCAAGAGCCTCGTTGCGCTCTGCAAACCCGACCAGGTGCATTGGTGCGACGGATCACAGGATGAGTACGACCATCTGTGTAAGCAGATGGTGGCCTCGGGAACCTTCATTCGTTTGAATGAGCAGAAGCGCCCGAACAGCTTTCTTTGCCGTTCGGATCCCGGCGACGTCGCTCGCGTCGAAGACCGCACCTTCATTTGCAGCCGCCGCAGCGAAGATGCCGGCCCCACCAACAACTGGATGGCGCCCGACGAGATGAAGGCCAACGCTCAACGCAAGCTGTTCGACGGCTGTATGCGCGGACGCACGATGTACGTTATCCCCTTCAGCATGGGTCCCATTGGTTCCCACATCGCCGCACATCGGCATCGAAGTGACGGATTCCCCCTACGTCGTCGCCAACATGCGGATCATGACCCGCATGGGCGCAAAGGTCTGGGACGTGCTGGGCGAAAGCGGCGAGTTCGTGCCCTGCCTGCACTCGGTCGGTGCGCCGCTCGCCCCTGGCCAGAAGGATGTCCCCTGGCCGTGCGACGCGGAAAACAAGTACATCGTCCACTTCCCGGAAGACCGCAGCATCTGGAGCTACGGCAGCGGTTACGGCGGCAACGCCCTGCTCGGCAAGAAGTGCTTCGCCCTGCGCATCGCGTCCACGATGGCGCGCGACGAGGGCTGGATGGCCGAGCACATGCTGATCCTCGGGCGTCGAAGACCCGGCGGGCGAGAAGACCTATGTGGCGGCCGCCTTCCCCAGCGCCTGCGGCAAGACCAACTTCGCCATGCTCATCCCGCCCGCCAGCTTCAACGGCTGGAAGATCTGGACGATCGGCGACGACATCGCCTGGATCAAGCCCGGCGCGGACGGCCGCCTCTACGCGATCAATCCCGAGTCCGGTTTCTTCGGCGTGGCCCCGGGCACCTCCTACGAATCCAACCCCAACGCCATGGAATCGTGCAAGGCCAATTCCATCTTCACGAATGTCGCCCTCACCGACGATGGCGACGTCTGGTGGGAAGGCATGACCAAGGACGCCGCCCGCCAAGCTGATCGACTGGAAGGGCAAGGAGTGGACGCCGCGATTGCGGGCGCAAGGCTGCGCACCCGAACGCGCGCTTCACCGCGCCCGGCCGGCCAGTGCCCCACCATCGATCCCGCTTGGGAAGATCCCAACGGCGTGCCGATCAGCGCCATCATCTTCGGCGGCCGCCGCATGACCAAAGATGCCGCTGGTGTTCCAGGCCTTCAACTGGGTCTCACGGCGTCTATCTTGGGCGCCACCATGGGCTCGGAGATGACCGCGGCCGCGGCGGGCGCGGTGGGCAAGGTGCGGCGCGATCCGATGGCGATGCTGCCTTTCTGCGGTTATCATATGGCTGAATACTTCAACCATTGGTTGAATATCGGACGGCACATCCCCAACCCGCCCCGCATTTTCCACGTCAACTGGTTCCGCAAGGATAAAGACGGCAACTTCATGTGGCCCGGGTTTGGCGAGAACATGCGCGTCCTTAAGTGGATTGTGGATCGCGTTCATGGCGGCGCTTACGCGATTGAAAGCCCGGTGGGCTGGATGCCTCGTTACGAGGACCTCGACATGGAAGGCCTCGATTTCGGCTTCGAGCAGTTCTCCGAACTGATGGAAGTGGAGCGCGAATCCTGGAAGGAAGAGGTGTTGAGCCATGAAGAACTCTTCCTCAAGCTCTACGACAGATTGCCCAAGGAGTTCCTGCACGAGTTCCACCTGCTGCTGAGCCGCCTGAATCGCTCGCCGATTCTCTGGCAGCAGCATGAAAAGATCCTGCACTAACTCCACTTTGGCAGGGCGTTCCCATGCGCGGATGGCGCCGGTCTCCGTCTCGGGCGTTTCGTGCCTTGCCAGTTGCGAGGATATGCGCTATTCGCGATTGCCTCCACTGGTTTTGACACGCACGTATCCATCGGCCGCCATCCGTTTCGCTTGCGCCCGGTAGTGCTCGGGCGCCATATCGGGCACGCCCGTTCCATCGATCCAGCGGTTGTAGAAATTGAACAGCGCGCATACGGAAATCGCATCGTAGATCGCTTCTTCGCAATGCCCTTCGCGCTGCAAGGCAGCGATGTCGTCCTCGGTCACTGCGGCGCACTCGTTGTTCAGCTTGCCGACGAAGCGAATCATCGCCTTTTCAGCGGCGCTGAGACGCGAGCGTTCCAGATCCCGTATGGCGCTCCACACGAGATCCTCGTCCCCAAGCAGTTCGGCCGCGACCGCGGCGTGGCTGCCCAGTCAAAAGAGGCAGTGATTCCCCGCGGAAGTGACGGCGGCAATCAGTTCGCGAAAGCCCGGGCTAAGGGGCGACGGGCCCCGCATGACGGACTGTGTGTATTGAGCAAGGTGTTTGGTCGCCTCTGGCTTATAACTGAACAGGTGCAGGATCTGCGGAAGCGGTAAGCCCCCGCTTCGCGCCATCCGGATGGCATCGCCATAATCGCCGCCAGGGTTCGGGTTCGCTTCAATCCCAGGAAGGTACATAGACGGGAGTCTCTACGAAAGTGGCCAGATCCAGCAATACTTGAAAGCGATTAGGGCGCCCAACGGAACGGTCCCGCCCGAGAGGATTGCAACTAGGCGCACCCTCCACCCTTCGCGCAGAACTTGTTCGCGCGTCGAATCGCTCGGCGCGCCGTTGCGCGAAGGAGGGAAAGTGCTCCCTTCAAGCGAGAAATCCCTGCTGTTCGGGCTCCGTCTTCAATCCTACTTGCCGCGCATTCGCCAATAGAGCAACAAGCCGGCCAGAGTCTTGGCGTCCTCAAGTTTTCCGCTATCCACCCACTGTTCCAATTCCCCACGGGTGAACCAGCGCGTCTCAATCCGTTCGTCTTCTTCGGTGCAAGCTTCGCCTTGCTTCAGGCCGCTGGCGAGATAGAGATGCATCAATTCGCTGACGTATCCGGGGGTGGGGTAAAACCGGGCCAGCCGTTTCCAGTGCCGGGCGCGAAGGCCGGTCTCTTCGGCGAGTTCGCGGCGGGCCGCGGCGAGTGGCTTCTCTCCTGGGTCGAGGCGCCCCGCTGTCAACTCCCACAGGGTTTTCTCCGCCGGTACCCGATACTGCCGCACCAGCAAAACGCGCCCGTCTTCGTCAACCGGAAGAACCACGGCCGACCCCTCGTGCGAAACGATGGAACGATGAATCTCAAAGCCGCCAGCGTCGCGCGCGATGGTATCCGTCACGCGAAACACGCGGGTCTTTAACGTTTCCTTTGAGGAGATTATCCGCATCACTTCATTGTCGCCAATGCGGGATGCCGGGAAAATCGAACACCGCGATTGTTTAGACCGTGTCCCACAGATCGAGCGGGATTTCGATGGAGCGCGCCGGTTGCAACGAATCCGCCGGGCCGGCGAGGGGCGAGAGCAGAGTCTCGCGCAGATTCACCACTGCGCCGCAAATCCAGATGGCAGGGGAGGCTACCTCCACCAAAGCGGCAGCAACATCCTTAAGCGTGCAAACGACGATGCGTTCCTCCGGGGTGGAGCCTCGCTCAATGAACGCGCAGGGCTGCTCAAGCGGGCGTCCCGCGTCGATCAACGCTTGGGCGATTCGCGCGCGATGCGTGACGCCCATCAGAATGACCAGCGTATCGATGTCCCGGTAAGCCTTCCATTCGTCGTGAAAGCCGTCGCGTTCATGGCCGGTAACCACGGCGAAGGAACGGGCGACGCCGCGGGCGGTGAGCGGAATGGCGGCCAGCGACGGCACGGCCACAGCGGCACTGATGCCCGGCACCACTTCCACACCCACGCCCAATTTCGCTAGATAGGCCCACTCCTCCGCGCCCCGGCCGAAAACCATCGGGTCGCCGCCCTTGAGGCGAAGCACGGTCCTCCCGCGCAAGGCGTTCAGAGCGAGTTCACCGAAGATGCGGCGTTGCGTTTCTTCCGCGCAGCCTTTCTCTTTGCCGACGTAAACCAACTCCGCGCCAGGCTTGGCGAGGGCGAGGATCTGGGAGCTAACCAGACGGTCATAGAGGATGACGTCGGCCTGCCCGATCAGCCGCGCGGCTTTCACCGTCAGCAAATCGGGATCCCCCGGACCCGCCCCTACCAGATACACCTTCGCCATGCCTTTCGCTTCCTACTGTTTCGCTTCCGTAAATGTGTGAATGCCGCATTCCAGCTTCTTGCCGCCCCATCGTCCGGAACGCAAATCGCCGCCGCTGGGCAGCGCCGTGCAAGGGGCGCAACCGATGCTGGTGTAGCCCTCGTCGTAGAGGGGCAGCGCCTCAATTTCGTGGATCTTTAAATACGCCCAAACCTCGTTCCAATTCCATGCCGCGCCGGGGCTAACCTTATAGAGCGCTTCGCCTGTAGGCAGCGTGTGTAGTTCGGCCACGTGCATATTGGCGCGGGTGGGGGATTGCTCCCGGCGAAGGCCGGTGAACCAGGTCTTGTAGTGCCGCAGCCCCTCCCAGAGTGGACCCACTTTGCGGATGTTGCAGCAGCGGGTAGGGTCGCTCTGGTTCAGGATGCCGAACTGGCTTTCCTGCTCCGCGACGCTTTGCGCGGCTTCGAGGTTGATGAGGTTGAGGCCCCACTCGCGGGCCAGCTTGTCGCGATACGCCAGAGTCTGTGGGAAGTGGTATCCAGTCTCCAGAAACAGCACCGGTATCGCCGGATCCCGCTTGCGCAGCAAGTGCAGCACCGCCACGTCTTCCGCCTGAAAACTGCACGTGAAGCAGGCGGGACCGGGCAACTCGGTGAGCGCCCGGTCCACGATCGATTCGGCGTCCAGCCCATCCCAGGCGGCCAGTTCCATTTGATCTAGCGACATGCAAAGCCTTTCGCGGGAACCCTCGAGCGAGTTCCGTTCTCATTCTATGAAGTGGCTGCCGCGGCCTGCGGCTGCACTCCCGCTTCTTGCAGAAATTGTTCCAGCAGGGCACGCGCTTCCTCCGCGCGGCCAACCTTCAGCAGGTTCACGATCTCCGAATCGACGATGCGGTACCACAGATCGCGGCGCGGGGGGAACGCGGGAATCTGCGTGGTGATATCGTCGCGATACTCGCTGGCTAGCCGCAGAAACGCGTCGTACTCGGGCCCCAGTTCGGCGCCGAATCGCTGGCGCAGCCGCACCGCCAGGGCGGGTGCGACGCCGGCAGTGCTGATCGCCAATACCAGGTCTCCCTGGCGGTGAACCGAAGCGAAGATGAACTGACAGTGTGGCGGATCGTCAAGGGCATTGAAAAGAATGCCGCGCTGTTCCGCTTCGCGAAAGATCGCGGCGTTGATGCTGCGATCGTCAGGCGCTGAAACCACCAGGAAAAAGCCATCCATATCGCCCGGCAGATACTGGCGGCGAATCCACGCCACTTGGCCCAGCAGCGCCGCTTCGGCCAGTTCGTCCACCAGAACTTCGGCGGCGACGGTGACGCGAGCACCGCAGGCACGCAGGCTAAACGCCTTCTCCGCCGCCAGCCGGCTGCCGCCGATCACCATACAGCGGCGGCCTTCAAGATTCAGAAACACGGGGAAGTAGCAGGGCATCGGGTCCTCTCGTTTTCCGGCGGAATTCCGGAGGGCCCGGCTGCAATCGCCGCCGCTCCGCTTCCGCTCCTTTTTTCAATTGATGGAGAGCTGCGCAGACCGCTGGAATCCGGACGAGCCACCCAGGCCGGAGAGATCCCCGTTCCGTCCATTTCCCCGCTGCGCAACCCCTGGTGTGAATACGAGAGAAAGCCTGGAACGATTCGCCAGAACCGCATCGGGCCCGCGGAATTGCCGCTGGCGGGCAACTTGGAGCATAAAACCCGGCACGCGATGGCAAACCAGTCGGTAAAGGCCGGAGGCTACACCCTGAAATGTCCTCCCGTAGCCGGCCTGCTCGTCGGCCGGAACCACCTGTAGCGCGGCCAGCGCGTCCAGCGCTCGCTTGGTAGAAGCTTCGATCCCATCGGTGAGAGATACGCTGAGCACCGTGTAGTCTCCCCAAAGCCGGGTAACCGCGGCGTTTGCCGGCTTCATACCGGCCACCACCACTAATGTTGCCGCGTGAAGCGCCGCTCTCAGCCATGCGGGCGGTGCGGCAAGGTCCAGCGCTTCTCCCTCAACCAGGATCGATTGCCAGCCCCGATCAAAAAACGCGCGGTCCAGCGACTCCGCCAATGCATCGTCCGCGGTGAGAAGCAGCGCCGCATGATGCCCATGCCGGTGCTGGCGTTCGAGCGGCGTCACGCGGGCCACCTGAAAGGCAAGGGCAGTCTGGCGCTTGCGCCGTTCCGCGCTCTCGTCCAGCCGCGTGTGCGAGACCATTGCGGCGGCCACGGTGTTGTTGCTGATCGCGTCCACCAGTGTCACCGCCCCCATCCCGCGGATCTCGCGGTAGGGATCGATATAGAGCGGGGAGGCGCATTCGATCGCCACCCGCGCAATCTCGTTCATCGAGAGTCCAGTGGCGGGTACTTCGCTGTAGTTTTCGATATCCACCCGATGATGGATCTGTTCCACGCGCACGTTCACTTCGCGCGGGCCGTGGCGCAGCAGATAGGTGCGGTCCGCGTGCAGCGGCTCCGGGCTCATCCAAACGATGGTGGCTTCGAGGTGGCGGCTCACTGAAGGCGGCGCGTCGGTTGCTTTCACCAGCACGTCGCCCCGGCTCAAATCGATTTCGCGATCCAGCTTCAGCGTCACCGACATCGGCGCAAACGCTTCTTCAAGATCGCCGTCGAAGGTGACGATGCGATCCACCAGCGCCTGCTGCCCGGATGGCAGGGCGCGCAAAGTATCTCCGGGACGCACGCCGCCGGAGGCGATCTGTCCCGCAAATCCGCGAAAATCGAGGTCCGGCCGCACCACGTATTGCACGGGAAACCGAAAAGCCTTGGTGGGGGTGTAGCGCGAGACCTCCACCGTTTCCAGCAGTTCAAGCAGGCTGGGGCCTTCATACCAGGGAGTGTTCGCGGAGCGCACAACCACGTTGTCGCCTTCAAGCGCGCTCACCGGAATGAAGTGCAGCGCCGCCCCGGGCAGGTGCTTCGCGAGCGTTTCCATCTCCGCGCGAATTTCAGCAAAGCGCCCCGCGGAGAAGCCCACCAGATCCATCTTGTTGATGGTGACGACGAGGTGCTCAATCCCCAGCAGCCAACTGATGTAAGCGTGACGCCTCGTTTGCGGCAGCACCCCGTAGCGGGCATCCACCAGAATGATGGCAAGGTCCGCCGTGCTGGCGCCGGTGGCCATGTTGCGGGTGTATTGCTCATGGCCGGGCGTGTCCGCGATGATGAACTTTCGCTTGGGCGTAGCGAAGTAGCGGTAAGCCACATCGATGGTGATCCCTTGCTCCCGTTCGGCCTTCAACCCGTCGGTAAGCAGCGAGAAATCGAACGCGCCCGTCGAGCGGTTCAGCTTGCTCTTGCGCACGGCTTCAATCTGGTCTTCGTAGGCCCCGTTGGTATCGTGCAGAAGGCGGCCGATAAGCGTGCTCTTGCCATCGTCCACGCTGCCCGCCGTGGTGAAGCGCAGCAGGTCTTTCTCGCCTTCGCCCGCCAGAAAATGGCTGGCCGGCAACAGGGTTTGTTCGGCGAGGACGGCCATTAGAAATAGCCCTCCCGCTTCTTCAATTCCATGGATCCATCCTGGTCGTGGTCGATCACGCGGTTCTCCCGCTCAGAGCGGCGAAAGGCGAAGAGTTCGTCGATGATCTTCGGCAGCGTATCGGCGTCGCTCCGTACCGCCCCGCTGCAGGGCGTGCAGCCGAGAGAGCGCATCCGGCATCGCACCACTTGCGGCTTCTCATTGGGCAGCAGTTTCACACCGCTCTCATACGGAATCAGCGTCTCTCCGCGCACCAGCACTTCCCGCTCCCTGGCGAAGTAAAGCGGCACGATGGGGATATTCTCCGCGGCGATGTATTGCCACACATCCATCTCCGTCCAGTTCGAAAGCGGAAACACGCGGATGCTCTCGCCCTTATCCACGCGGCCATTGTAGATGTTCCACAATTCCGGGCGCTGGTTCTTGGGGTCCCACTGTCCCTGCGCGTCGCGAAAACTAAACACCCGCTCCTTCGCCCGGGAGCGTTCTTCATCCCGGCGCGCGCCACCCAACGCTGCATCGTATCCACCCTCTCGAAGCCCATCCACCAATGCGCGGGTGCGCAGAAGACCGCAGCATTTCGCCGTGCCCAGATCGTAAGGATTTGCCCCTTCGTCGATGGCCTTGTGATTCGTATAAACGCGCAATTCGGCCCCGATCTCCGCCGTGAATCGATCACGGAATTCGATCATTTCCGGATATTCATAAGTGGTGTCGATATGCAGCAAAGGGAAGGGAAGCTTGCCGGGGAAGAAGGCCTTCCTCGCCAGGTGCAGCATCACCGACGAATCCTTGCCGATGGAATACAGCATCACCGGCTTTTCAAACTGGGCTGCCACTTCGCGAAGGATGTGGATGCTCTCCGCTTCGAGCGCCCGCAGATGGCTGAGCCGGTAGCGGCCCGCGCCCTCTGCGGCGGCGGTTTCGGGAGGGTGATTGGACTGGCCCGATGCGGGCGGGAAAAGCGCGGGAGTCATGCGGCGAGTAAATTCCCCTAACTTGATCGACATTACTGACTTTACACCCATCCCCCGCTAACGCGCAACGCAGAGCCGGCACCAGCCATCACCGCCGTCGGAGTCCCCCCACCTCGGTACTCCGCCAATCTGGTAGCATCGCCCCATGCGTGTCTTGCGTTTGGGTGCGAACGGGCTGGCCGTGCGGCGCTGGCAATGGTTTTTGTTGGGGCAGGGCTTTTACAAAGGCGCTGCGGACGGGGCTTTCGGTCCAACGACTGACGAAGCGACGCGAGCCTTCCAATCCCGCTGGCGCCTGGAGGTGGATGGCGTCGTCGGCAACCAGTGTTACGGCCAGGCGATGCTGCTGGGCTTCGACGCCGTCCGGGACCAGGACCCCAGCCAAAGCGGCCCCAATTTTCCGGCGCCCCCGGCCTTCGGCCCACTCGTCGGCAACGCCGAACGGCAGTCGATCTTCGGCCGTTACGAGTTTGAGGCGGCCCCGCTGCCCCACGACCCCGATGCCGTCCGGGTGCTCGGCGATTGGGAGCAAGAGAACATCGTTTGGGTGAACGTGCCGCAACTGGCCGGTTTCAAGAACGCCAAGCGCAACGGCGACATCCAGTTCCACCGCCTCGCCGCCCCCCAACTCCTGCGGCTCTGGCAAGCCTGGGCAGACGCATCCTTGCTCCCCCATGTCCAGACCTTCGAAGGCAGCTACGTCCCCCGCTTTGTCCGCGGCAGCCGCACCGTCCTCAGCAACCACGCCTTCGGCAGCGCCTTCGACGTCAACCGCCTCTGGAACAAGCTCGGTGCCGTTCCTGCGCTGGCGGGGCGGGAGGGTTCGGTGCGCGAACTGGTAGCGATCGCCAACCAGAACGGATTCTACTGGGGAGGCCACTTCCGCAACCGCCTGGACGGCATGCACTTCGAAGTGGCCCGCGTTCTGCCATAGCCTGTTCGTTCAAGCGAGGCGGAGTTCGGCGCGGAACCCCGTGTTCCCGTTGCACCCTTGCCCGTGCAACGGATCCTTGAGCGCTTGATACTGCTGCCGCATTGTGGCGTCGTGCGACATCCGGGCTACCAGATGTTTGGCGTGCCTACCCGATTCCGCGACTGCGACGAAGACGGGCCGGCAGTAGAAAAGCCGCCGCCGCGATATGATCTAGCCATGCAATCGCATTCTCCCCTCTCCGGCCGGCGGGCGTTTCTTGGAGCGCTGGCAGCCGCGCCGCTGGTAGTGCCGTCGCGGGTTCTGGGGGCACAAGCGCCCTCCAAGCAAATGACCATTGCCTTCATCGGCACCGGCAACAACGGGTACGGATGGATGCAGCCGTTCCTGAAGGATTCCCGCGTTCGTGTGGTGGCGGTCTGCGACGTCAACCGGGAAGGCCCCGGCTATTGGGATAACACAATCCGAGGCCGGGAGCCCGCGCGGCAACTGGTAAACAAGACCTATGGGAATGAGGACTGCAAGGCCTACGAGGATTACCGCGAAGTGCTGGCGCGGCCGGATGTCGATGCCGTGTACATCGCCAGTCCCGATCATTGGCACGCCTTGCACGCCATCCACGCAGCCAGGGCGGGGAAGCACATCCTATGCCAGAAGCCTCTCACGACCACCGTGGCCGAAGGGCGGGCGATGGTGACGGCCGTCGAGAAGGCGGGAAAGGTGTGGCAGACGGGGAGCCAGCAACGCTCCGACTGGGCTTTCCTGCGGGCGAAGCAAATCGTCGATTCCGGGCGCATTGGGCGCGTTCATTTGGTGCGGGTGGGGCTGCCGGGCGGGATTCCCGATTTCGGCAAAACCGCTCACCGTCACCAGCCGGAACCCGTGCCAGAGGGCTTTCGCTATGATTGGTGGCTAGGCCCGGCTGCCCAAGCGCCCTATTGCCCCGCCAGAGTGGGCGTGAATTTCCGCTGGATTCGCGACTACTCGGGTGGCCAGTTGACCGATTGGGGCGCGCACCACATCGATTGCGCCCAGTGGATTCTAGGCAAGGAGCGGACGGGGCCAATCGCCATCCGCAACGCACACGGCAAGTGGGCCAATCACCCGCTCTACAACACCGCCACGGACTTCTATTTCGACTGCGATTATGGCAACGATCTCAAGATGATCGTGTCGAGCAATGAACGCGGCGGCGTGCGTTTCGTGGGCTTGGACGGATGGGTCTGGGTGAGTCGGGGCAGAATTGAAGCGAGCTTCCCGTTACCCGAAGATACGATCACCGATGCCCAGCGGAAGGCGAAGCCCGATAGCACCGATGTCCACTGTGCGAACTTCACCGACGGCGTGCTAAAAGGGACGAAGACGGTGGCGCCCATCGAGGTGGCCCATCGCTCCATCAGCATCGCCCACCTGGGCAATATCGCGCTCGCCGTGGGGCGCGATCTGCGTTGGGATCCGAAGGCCGAAACGATCCTGAACGATTCCACCGCGGCGGCAAAGCTCACGCGGGCCTACCGGGCGCCCTACAGCCTGTCTTAGTGTGGGCTAATCGCGGAATGCCACTGAGAAGCGCAACTGGTTCATCTGGAATTCATTGCGGGTATTGTCGTAGTAGCGGTATTCAAAGCGCAGGCCCACGCGCGCTTTGGGCCACCAGGTGACGCCGCCGCCCATTTGATAAAGGCTCAGGGCGCTATCGCGGAAAGCCAGCCCATATCCTCCCGTGACGAACGGCACCACCCGCCGCGGGTTTTCGCGATTGTCGTAGTGATAGGAAGGGCCGATCGAGAGCAGCCCGAAGTAGCTCTCCGAATCGCTCCGGTTCCAAACCAGTTGGCCGTCGCCGCCCAGGGCCAGGCCCTTCCACACGTAGCCCTCGCCAGCACCGGCAAAGCTCATCAGCTTGCCGAAATCCGTAGCCCGGTCGGCCCGTCCACCAAAGCCGAACCCGATGGTGCCCACGGCGCTATAGGCGTCGCTGTTTTGCGCAACGGCGCAGGCGGCGAACGCGGCCGCCATGGCGAAGATCAGCAAGAATCGCTTCATACAGTCAGTAGACGCTTTCGATACGGGAAAAAGACGGCCTTAGCCGATCTGCACCAGTTGGCCGCCGGGCCTTGCGGAGGCGCCCGCCACGGCCGCGGCCGTCTCTTCGTCGATGATCGTGGCTTTCTCTGAGATGTTCATGGAGCAGAACTTCGGCCCGCACATGCTGCAGAAATGGGCATCCTTGTAGGCCTCGTCGGGCAGCGTTTCGTCGTGGTCGACTCGCGGGCCGTCTCGGGGTCGAGCGAGAGCGCGAACTGGCGGTTCCAGTCGAAGGCGTAGCGGGCGCGGCTGAGTTCGTCGTCGCGGTCGCGGGCGCCGGGGCGGTGGCGGGCGATGTCGGCGGCGTGGGCGGCGATCTTGTAGGCGATCAGGCCCTTGCGCACGTCTTCGGCGTTGGGCAGCCCCAGGTGCTCCTTCGGCGTCACGTAGCAGAGCATCGACGCGCCGTGCCAGCCGATCATGGCCGCGCCGATGGCGCTGGTGATGTGGTCGTAGCCGGGGGCGATGTCGGTGACCAGCGGGCCGAGCACATAGAAGGGCGCCTCATGGCACAGCTCGTTTTCTTTTTCCACTTGCATCTGGATCTGATCGAGGGGGATGTGGCCGGGGCCTTCGATCATCACCTGAACGTCGTAATCCCAGGCCTTGCGAGTCAGCTCGCCCAGCGTCTTGAGCTCGGCGAACTGGGCGTCGTCGGAGGCGTCGGCCAGGCAGCCGGGGCGCAGACCGTCGCCCAGCGAGAAGCTCACGTCGTACTTGCGGAGGATCTTGCAGATCTCGTCGAAGCGCTCATACAGCGGGTTCTGCTTGTGGTTCTTCACCATCCACTCGGCCAGAATGCTGCCGCCGCGGCTCACAATGCCGGTGATGCGCTTGGCCGCCATGGGCACATATTGGATCAGCACCCCGGCGTGGATGGTCATGTAGTCGACGCCCTGCTCGGCCTGCTCCTCGATCACGTTCAGGCATCAACTCTCGGCGTCAGGTCCTCGAGCGCGCTTGACCCGTCGAGAGCGCCTGGTAGATGGGCACGGTGCCGATGGGCACCGGCGAGTTTTCGAGAATCGCTTTGCGAATCCGCGGGATGTCGCCGCCGGTGGAAAGGTCCATCACCGTGTCGGCGCCGTACTTCACCGAGTAGCGCAGCTTCTCGACTTCCCCTTCGATATCCGACGTGGTGGCCGAGTTGCCGATGTTGGCGTTGATCTTGCACTTCGACGCAACGCCGATGGCCATGGGCTCGAGGTTCGATGTGGCGCGATGTTGGCCGGGATGATCATGCGGCCCCGGGCCACTTCCGAGCGGATCAGCTCCGGTTCCAGGCTTTCCCGTTTCGCCACGTGCAGCATCTCTTCCGTGATGACGCCTTGGCGGGCGTAGTACATCTGTGTCGGCGCTTCGTCGTTCGCTCGTCTTGCAACCCAGTCTGTTCTCATTCCTCTATTCTCTCCGTTCCGCGCGATTGCCGCTTGAAAGGGCGGCGCAAGGCCAAATTGCGATTATGGCACGGGGAAGGGAACGGGATCGGGGCGGCATCGGGTGCTCGCTTCGCTTAACTCGCCTACGGGCGGGCAGGCTGCGGGGCGGCGCGGTTCATGGCATCCCACCAGCGCTTCTTTTCATATTGCCGAAGGGCGTCGACGAACACTTCGTCAAGGGTGTGGGAGTCTTTGCCAGCGAACTCGCGCATGTGGGCCAGCAGGTCTGCGGGCAGCGTGACGGTGATGGTTTCGGTGGTGTCCATATGTCTCCCTCTGCTAACACCATCACGGCGGGAAAGGAGAGTCAAGCCAAATCGAAGCTAGTTCTGCTGCGCTTTCCGGCAGTCTTTGCAGGAGCCGTATAGGATCACTTCGTGGCTGTCCAGTTGAAAGCCCTCGGGAACCAGATTGGTGTAGCCGCCCAGGCAGCCGAAGATCTCAAACACCTTGCCGCAACTACGGCAGTGGAAGTGGTGGTGGTGCTCTTTGCCGGATACCTCGTAGCGGGATGCTTCGCCGGGCAGTTCGACAGGCACCAGCCAGGATTCGTCCATCAGCGTGCGAATGGTGCGGTAAACCGTGGCGATCCCTAGGCCCTCCACCTTGTCCTGCGCCATGTTGCAGACTTCCTCCGGCGAGAGTGGCCGCTTTGCCTCAAGGAATACGTCGCGGATAGCGCGTCTTTGTTTGGTGTTTCTTACCGCTGCCGACATGGTGATCTTCCTGCCAATGGCTGAATGCCCAAGACACAATCTGCCCGTATTGTACCAGCCACGGCAACAGGTTCAATCCGGAGCGAAGCGCTTAGCGGTAGCCCTTCTCTCTCCCTTGGAGGATCCCGGGTGTTTACGGCTTGAGGATCTGGCCACTGTATGCAAAATGGAATACGAATGCGCGAAGAATCCCTCGTTCGGTAGAAACGGAGAAGTGAATCTGCCTAGATTCAATCACTTAGCTTTGGTAACGAAAATGCCCTAAAGAGGATGGGTCTTGAGTTTGTCGCTTCTGGTGGCGTTGCCTCCAGCACAAACACCCCGCCTCCCCGGCGGGGTCTTTTTTTTTGGCGAACCGGAATATCGCGACAGCCTCCTCAGGCCGAGCGCTTCACTTCCCAGGCGAGGTGTTGGAGTTCAGGTTCGATCAGCTTTTCCCAGGCCAGTCTGACGGCGGCATGGGAGCCGGGCGTGGAGAAGAGAACGCGGCCCCGGTAGACGCCGGCGATGGCGCGGGAGAGCATCGCGGCAGCACCGATTTCCTCGTAGCTCAGCATGCGGAAGATCTCGCCGAAACCGGGAAGGGTCTTGTCGAGCCGGCTCGAAAGCGCGTCGTAGGTGTTGTCGCGCGGGGCGATCCCCGTGCCGCCGTTGAAGAGCAGGATCTGGGCGTCTGTGGAAACCAGCGCGTCGAGCACCTCGCCAATCTGGCCGGGATCACTCCTTCACGAGGCGGTAATCCACCAGTTTGTGGCCGCCAGCCTCGATCTGCTGCTTCAACCAAGGCCCGTTCTTGTCGGTCTCCGGCGTGCGGGTGTCGGAAACGGTCACCACCGCCAAACGGATGGCGCCTTGGGCGGCGGACTGGCGGTGATGGGCGGCGGCGCTGCTCTCGGGATTGCTCATCTTTTGCTGAGAGTAGCAGGTCCGCGACCCCTCCCAACGCCGAAGACGTAACACCACGTCAAAGTGGGTGATGTCGGGGCGGCCCTTCTGGTGATTTAATGAGATGAACACTTCCGGCAACAGGCGTCTCTTCCGAGACGTCACCCGCTCGACCATGTACCACGACACCGACGATTTACGGATTCAAGCGATCAGTGAGCTTATCGCGCCTACGGACCTGATACGCGAATTTCCGGTCTCCGACGCGATTTCGGAGCTGATCCACGACACCCGCCAAACGATCAGCAACATCCTCTACGGGAACGATTCGAAGCTGCTGGTGGTGGCCGGGCCTTGCTCCATCCATGAACCCGCGGCGGCGCTCGATTACGCAGGGCGCTTGCTGGAATTGGCACGCCCCTTGCGGAATGAAATCCTCATGGTGATGCGCGTCTACTTTGAAAAGCCGCGTACAACGGTGGGCTGGAAAGGGCTGATCAACGATCCGTTTCTCGACGGCACCTTCCGCATCAACGACGGGCTTCGCATGGCGCGCAAGCTGTTGGTGGAAGTCAATGCCATGGGAATGGCGGCGGGCACCGAGTTTCTCGACATGATCGTGCCGCAGTATTTCGCGGATCTCATTTCCTGGGGAGCGATCGGGGCGCGCACCACCGAAAGCCAGGTGCATCGCGAACTGGCCTCCGGGCTCTCCTGCCCGGTGGGCTTCAAGAACGGAACGGATGGCAATATCCGTATCGCCGTCGACGCCGTGCGCGCCGCCCGTATCCCTCACCATTTTCTTTCCGTCACCAAGATGGGGCACTCGGCGATCGTCCATACCAAGGGCAACATGGACGGGCATGTGATCCTGCGCGGCGGCAAAGTGCCCAACTACACCGCGGAGCACGTGCAGGAGGCCGCTGAGGCGCTCGCCTCGCAAAAGCTGCCCTCGCGCGTGATGGTGGATGCCAGCCATTCGAACAGCTCGAAGGACTACCGGAGACAGGGCTTGGTGGCGCAGGATATCGCGCGTCAAATCGCCTCGGGGTCAAACGGTATCCTCGGAATGATGGTGGAAAGCAACATCAAGGCCGGTAACCAGCCGCTGACGCCGGGCAGCCTGGAATACGGGCTCAGCATCACCGATGCCTGCGTGGATCTCGAGGAGACCGCCCGGATGCTGGAGGTTCTGGCGGAAGCCAAGCAGAAGCAGATGCAGGTGGCGGTTTAGGCGCGGAAAGCGTCTTCATGCCGTCGCGGCGGGACGCCATTTGCGCGCGCCCATCGCCACTCTCACCAGGGTGCCCCCCAGCACCAAAGCGCCTCCCAGCAGAGCAAGCGGGCCGGGCAGTTCATGAAGAATTGCCGCGGTCCAGATGGGGTTGAGCGCCGGTTCGGCAAGCAGGATCATCGACGATTCGAGGGCGGGCACTTGGCGGACGCCCATCGTCATCAGCACATACGCCAGACCCACTTGCACGGGCCCCAGATAGGCCAGGATCAGCCAATCGGCCGGGTTCGACGCCATCACCGGCAGCGCCATCGGCAGGCAGATTCCGAAGGCGAGAAGGTTGCCGAGAATCACCACCTTCATGCCGGCCTGAGGGTCAGCGACGCGTGTGCCCATCCAACGCATGCTGATCATCACCAGGGCCCACATGATTCCGCTGAAGGCACCCAGCAGGTTGCCGGCAAAGGGATTTGGCGCGGTGACGAGTGGCGCTTGCTCACCCAGAAAGAAGAGGGAAAGGCCGAGGCCCAGTACAACCAGCGTCAGCCAATCCGCGCGGCGGACGCGTTCCTTGAGGATCAGCGGGCCGAGGAAAACCAGATAGAGCGGCGCCGTCGATTGCAGAAAGATGGCGTTGGCGGAGGTGGTGAGTTTGTTCGCGCTGACAAAGGTGATCAACATGGCGGCATAGGCCATGGCGGGCGCAAGGTAAGATAGCTTCCATCCCGAGCGAGCCTTCGGCAGCAGCAGATAGAGTGCGATGGCCGCCAATGCCGAGCGGAATGAAGCCACCTGCCAACTGTTCAATGAGATGGCTTTGATGGCGGCGCCGCCCGTGGAGAAGAGGACAGCCGCACCGAGCAACTGCCAACGTCCGGTGTTCATCGATGCGCTTCCGTGGCCTTCAATTTACGCCGCGTAGCTGCGACATCTGCCGGAAGAAGACGCTGGCCAGCGCGGCGTAAAAAAGCTGAATTGCGGGCGCCCGTTCCGGGGCCGCGCCAAGCAAGGCAACAGCCACGCTCGGATAGCTTTCGAAGGCCAGCACTTTCTTCGATTCCTTCCCGAAAACGGGGTCGAGAATGGCGCCTTCATATAGGGTGGCCATCTGGTTGTCGGAGCTCTTATCGAGTCCGGAGAGCAGCACCGCGCTGGCCAGTGGCGAATCGTCTTCGTAGAAAGTACACAAGGCGGTGCCCCCCGGCGCGGCGGCCCACTCCATCTCAATCTCGTCATGCTTGAGGAAGGGGAGCCTTAAGCGGAATTCAGCCGGTTTATCAACCAGAAAACGATGGAAGAGTTCGCACACTTCTTCGCCCTGCGGATTGGTGGGGGTGAGTTCAAAATCCTGGGCCTGGATCACCTCCGATCCGGGCACCAGCATGTGCATCCGAAACATCTTGTTGCTCATCGTTCCTCCACCCAAAGGCTGGGGACGGTATCCGTCGGGCATCTTAGTCCTCTCCCGTGGGCTGTTTTTCCGGATCTCGGTGCAAGTCCGGTGCCGCCATCGTGAACTGCGTGCGCCAATCAAGATCGTTGAGCACGTTGGCCTTGTCGCGCCAGCCAGCGGCCACCTTCACAAACAGTTCCAGATAAACCTTCGTTCCAAGCAGGGTCTCCAACTCCGGGCGAGCTTCGCTGCCGATCTGCTTCAGCATCTCCCCCTTGGCGCCAATGATGATGCCTTTCTGTCCCGATTTCTCCACCAGAATATTCGCCGAAATGCGGGTGAGCTTCGGTTCTTCAATCCACTGCTCAATCATCACGGCGACGGAATGGGGCACCTCGGCGCGGGTGGCTTTCAGGATCTTTTCGCGAATGAGTTCGGAGGCCAAAAAGCGTTCCGGCTGATCGGTAAGGTGATCTTCCGGGAAGTATCGCGGACCCTGGGGAAGATAGGCAAACACCACCTTCAGCAACTCGTCGAGATTGTCTTTGGTCAACGCGCTCACCGGGACCGGATCGCGGAACGGGTAGAGTTCGAGGCACTTCTCAATCAGGGGAAGCAATTCGCGTTTGTCCGCAATGCGATCCGCTTTGTTGAGCACCAGCACCACCGGTGTTTCGGTACGTTGCAGGAACTCCAGGGCCTGGCGTTGCTTCTCAAGATCGGGGCGCGAAGCATCCACCACATAGAGCAGCAGGTCCCGTGCATCGAGAGCGCTGCGCACCGAATCCATCATGCGCTTGTTCAACTGGGTGTCGGTGCGATGGATGCCCGGCGTATCGAGAAACACCACCTGCCCGCGGGGCTCGCTGATGACACCCTGCACGGTGGTTCGCGTGGTCTGCGGCTTGTCGCTGACGATGGCGATCTTCTCGCCCACGAACGCATTCAATAAGGTGGATTTTCCGGCGTTGGGCCTGCCCAGGATGCTCACAAAACCGGATCGGAATTTGCTCTTCGCTTTTTTAGCCATGGTTGGTATCAGGTCCCCGGCGGCTCACCCGCACTTTATCGACACGGAGCTCATTTCCCGCCAGCACTTCCATTTGAAAACCGTCCTGCTCCACCACTTCGCCCACGCGGGGAACGTGGCCCGCCCACTCCGCGATCATCCCGCCGACGGTGGTGGATTCGGGTTCGGGCTCGGGCTGGTAGCCGAACAGTTCGTCCAGGCGGTCGAGATCCAGCGAGCCAGGCACAATGAAGCCGCCGTTCGAATCGCTTTCTACATCGTGCTCCGGCTCATGCTCATCGCGGATCTCGCCGAAGATCTCTTCCATCACGTCTTCGAGAGTAACCAGGCCGGCGGTGTTGCCATATTCGTTCACCACAATTGCCATGTGCGTGCTTTCCGCCTGCATCTCTTTGAGCAGACGGCTCACCGGCTTCGATTCCGGAACCGGGCGGATCGGCCTAACCAGTTCGCGCACCGTGCGCGTTTCGAGATCTTTGTCGCCCACCTCGAACATATCCCTCACATGGACGAAGCCAACGATATCGTCGAGGTCTTCGCCATAGACCGGGAAGCGGGAGTATTGAGCGGCAATAACAAGCTGGCGCAGGGCGGCCAGCGAGCGATCGGCCTGCACCACCACCATCGAAGTGCGGGGCGTCATCACTTCGCGGACGGTCTTGTCGCCGAACTCCACCACGGAGCGGATGAGTTTGCGGTCTTCCTCTTCGATAATGCCTTCTTCTTCGCCCGCCTCCATAAACGCTTCCAGGTGCTCGTCCTGGCTCTGGCCCTCGTCGTTCACTTCCAGCGGCCGCCCGATCTGGGCCAGAGATTCGACGAAATCAAGCAGGTATTCGACGGGACGCATGGTCCATACGACGGCCAGCAGAAACGGTAAAAACGGCAGAAGCCAGCGTCCGGAGGTGCGCTGGATGAGGAGCGGCGGCAACATGTAGAGTGCGACGAAAGAGACCAGCAGCGATGTGCCAAGGGCCTCGGCGGCGGCTAGCCAGAAGGGCTCATCCGTGGCGAACGTGAAAATGGTGAACGCGCTGGCCAGCAGCACCAGCGCACCGTGCTTGGCCAGCGAAAAGGCCAGCGCCCCTTGCTCCGCCCTCACACCGATGCGGTCTTCGAGATGCTCGCGGAAATGGTCGAGGAAGGCGGATTCTCTGAGGCGCAAGCGCATCAGTTCCTGGTAAACGCGCTGCATCAGCGACACCAGCACGATAAAGCCAACCAGCGGGACGAACGCGGAGATGCAGAGCGCGATCATCGGCGAGCCCTCGCGATCAGCCCATTGGGCAGCCCCAGCTTCTTACGCCAGCGGGATTCGGCCCTGGCCATTTGGCCCGCGTCCGCTTCATGGTCTAAGCCAATCAGGTGCAGCAGTCCGTGAAGCATCAGCACGCGGATTTCGTCGTCGATGCCGTGCCCGAATTCTTTAGCCTGGGCGCGGGCGTGGGGCAGGGAAATGGCAATGTCGCCGAGATACCCGGGTTCGCCGCTGGCGGGAAAGCTCAGCACGTCGGTAGCGCTCGGCTTCCCTCGAAAGCGCTCGTTCAATTCGGCCATCTCTTCCGCGGTGGTGAGGAGGCAGGTGAAATCGCGCTCGCCCGCCACGTCCCGGGAGAGGATTTCCGCAAACGACTGCAAGGGGCGCCGGGCGACATCCTGAAAGCGCTTCCGGAAGACAACACGATTCGGCGCCCGATGGGGAGATTGTTTCGGAGGTTGATCCTCACTGGATTCTGGCATGGTTCGTTCTGCAAAGCGCATTCGCGCGCATCGTCCCGCCGGTGCGTCATTGCCTGCCGGCGGCCATTCAGCCGCAAGGCTAGAGGTTCTTTTCTGGATGTGGTTCCAGCAGGCGAAGATTCAACTGGGAAGCGCCACCCTCGTAGTGACGGTCATACGCCATGATAATCTTCTGTACCAGCGGGTGCCGCACCACATCCTTTTCGTCAAACTCCACAAAGCTGATCCCGTCTACACCCTCAAGAACATCCAGCGCATTCCGCAGTCCGGAGGCGCGGGAGTGCGGGAGATCGGTCTGAGTGAGATCGCCGGTTACCACCATTTTAGAGTTAAAGCCCTGCCGCGTAAGCACCATTTTCATTTGTTCCGGTGTGCAGTTTTGGGCTTCGTCAAGGATGATGTAGCTGTCGTTGAGGGTGCGTCCGCGCATGAAGGCAACGGGCGCCACCTCAATTTCGCCCTTTTCGATCATGCGCTTTACCCGCTCACCATCCAGCATGTCGTGCAGGGCGTCGTAGAGGGGCCGCAAATATGGATCGATCTTCTCTTGCAGCGTGCCTGGCAGAAAGCCCAGGCGCTCACCCGCTTCGACGGCGGGGCGCGTGAGGATGATCCGCTTCACTCGCTCGGCCAGCTTGTAATAGACCGCCATCGCCACCGCCAAGTAGGTCTTCCCCGTCCCCGCCGGGCCCAGGCCAAAAACCAGATCGTGCCGTTCCAGAGCCGCCATGTAGCGCCATTGGTTCGTCGATCTCGGGCGGATGGATTTCTTCCCAACGCTGCACCGGTTGGTGACTTCAACCAGTTCCTTAAGGCTGATGGAAGGGTCGCGTTGAATCACCAGAATGAAGCTCTTCAGCTCGTCCGGGCTTAGATGACGCCCGCTGTGAACCATGTCGGCATAGTTCTGGACAAAGCTCTGGGCGCGCACCACACGGTCGTCGTCGCCAGAGATCCCAATGCCCTCGTCGTCCAGGTGCAACTCCACATGGAAGCTCTGTTCGAGGAGCCGCAGATTCTCGTCGCGTGTGCCAAACAATGCCTGAACGCCACTTCCCAGCAGCACGGTAGCTTTCACGTCAGATCCGATGGGGAACGCTCCTTATAGGGGAAAGAGGGCGGAGAGGGGTGGCATTGAGCGCTGTTCCGAAGTTGAGTTTGGACTCAGACGGGGATTGGCTCGCCGTACCTGGAATCGCCCTTCTGGATCGGCGAATTGCCTGTCGCGGAAAATTCGATTCGGTGGAATACATGGAGGCTTGGAGGCAGCGCCTCCCTGAACACTATCTAATGCCAAGGGTAACAGAACCGGCTACTGCCAAGGGCAACAAAGCCCGCATTGGGCAACAAGTTTCAATCCGGCTAACGCTGCTGGAACAAAAAAAGCGAGCCAGAGGCTATCTGGCTCGCGATCGGAAGCAAACATGAGATGTGTTGGGAAGCGCCCGCCAAAGTGTACGAACGCCGCCCGTGTGCGCACTAACCCATCAAGGTAGCGGGGCCAAGACGGCCAAAATGCTTCTCCATGCGTTCTCGTAATTCCAAACGGGCACGCAGCAGGCGGCTCTTCGCCGCCGCCACGGAAATGCCAAGCTGCTCGGCCACTTCCGGCATGGGCAGTTCGTTCACGTCGCGCAAAACGAAAACATTGCGAAGCAGTGGGGGAATGCGTGAGATTTCGTGTTCCAGCACGCCCGCAAGTTGATCTTGCGCCAGGGCGTCTTCTGGGCTGATCCGTTCATCGCGCAGTTCCAGAGTCTGCACTTCCTCGCCCACCATCACGTCGTCCATGTAGAGGAACTTGGCGCGGCGGTGCTGACGCAGGCGCATCAGGCATTGGTTCACCACAATACGGGTAAGCCAGGTGGAAAACTTCGCCTCTTTGTTGAACTGCCCGATGTGCTGAAATGCCTTCCACATGGCATTCTGCACTTCATCTTCAGCATCGGAGCGGTCGCGGAGGATGGAGAGTGCCTGCTTGAAGCATGCTCCCTGGTAGCGTTTCACCAGTTCGGCGAACGCGTTGTCATTTCCTTCCTGGGCCAGATCGACCAGGGTAGAGTCTTCAAGTTCGGCCAGCGTGACCGGGAACGGTTTGTTTGGCATCGCTGTTTCCTTTGGGTGATTTTGGTTCCGCTGAACTAGAGTTTAATCTCACTTGAGCTTGATTCCCAGCATCACTTACAGTAGGATTCAAAGTCAAGAAAATTATGGCCGATAACTTCAGTGAGACTAAATCAACTTTGGGGAAGAACGAAAATAGCGAAGAAACCATCCGCCGTTTCCTTAATCCTTACGATTTTGGAGAGAAGATCCGAGAGCTTCGTCTGCGAAAGAAGATCAGCCTGGTAGACCTCGGAAAGCACACCGGGCTATCGGCGTCGATGCTGTCTCAATTGGAGAATGGCAAGCTGATCCCTACGCTTCCCACGCTTGCCAGAATCTCAATGGTGTTCGACGTAGGGCTCGATTCCTTCTTCGCCGACCGCCGCAAGAACCGCTTGATTTCCCTGGTGCGCAAGGAGGACCGCATTCGTTTTCCCGAACGCTCTGACCTGCCTAACCCCGCCTACTTCTTCGAATGCCTCGCCTTTTCTACGCAGGAAAAGAGCTTGCAGGCCTACCTGGCCAGTTTTCCGCACGCGGAAGAGTCTCCGAAGCCGAACTTCCATTTCCATCCCGGAGCCGAGTTCCTGCACGTCATGCGCGGAAAGGTGTCGATCTTATTTAGCGAGGATCGCTATGTGATGGAGGAGGGGGATAGCGTCTACTTCGACGCCAGCGAACCGCATGCCTATCGGGGAGCGAGCGAAGGAGCCAATGAAGCGATCGTGATCACCACCCCGCCCCGAATCTAACGCCGTCCGCCTAGCGATCTCCGGCGTGGGGTTCGACGCTGAGTTGGTCGCCCGCCACCGTGCCCGTAGCTTTGGCCGTGCCCGCCGGCAGTTCCAGGGCAACGCTTGCCGAGAAGCAAAATGCAATTCGATTCTTTGGAATGGAATGCACCACTTTGCGAACGACCTTCTTGCGATCGTAGAACACCACGTCGATGGCGAACTTCATCCCGAACATGTGGATGGCTTCGCAGGGCGAGATCATCAGCCCTTCGCCCGCCGGGAATTCGGTGCGCTTCAGAAGCCCTTCGCGCCGCGTCTTGCTATCGCTGGCGAGCAATGCGCGGTCCGCGAGCACTTTATCCCGGGTCTGGTTTGTGACGACGTAAAGAGACATCTGGCTGTTGGTTCCTTCCCGAAAGGCGCGCTACCAGCGAACGAGGCGGAAGCCAAAATTCTCCCAGACGAAAAGCAACGCGAACCAGGCCAGAGCGATCACCGCGCCGTGGGGCAGGCTAAGGCTCTTGGCGCTGCGGATGTCCAGTTCCGGGTTCTCGGCATAGGGGGCCTGGAAGTAAGCCAGGCTTCGGAGGATACTCACCGACTTGCCCAGCATCGTCTGGAACTGGCCCTTTGCCAGGGTGAACAGCACCGCCACCACGCCACCAAGAACGGAAGCAAAGATAAACAGGTGGATCCACATGATGGGGCCGATGAACGCGGCGATGGCCGCCATCAGCTTCGCGTCGCCCGCCCCCATTGCCCTCAGCAAATAGAGGGGGAAGTAAATCAGCAGAGCCAGCAGCATTCCGGCGAACGCCAGAAACAGCCCTTGCCAGCCGCCCAGAACGCCGCCGGCGATCAGGCCGATAGGCAGGGCGCCCAGCGTAAGCCAGTTGGGGATCTTGCGGGTGCGAAGATCCGTGATGGCGCCAATCAGGCAAACGACGGTGACGGCGATCAGCATTGTCCAGTGGGGCGTATCGGGCATGGCGGAATGGGTTGGCGTTCCTTTGAGATTGGCGCTATGGGAAGTCCGTTGCGCGCGTGGCGCAGCCGGGTTCGTCCTGTTATATCGTAACCGGCGGGATCAATAGCAACACTTCCACCTGCACTGGTTTGCCATTTCTCGACGCGGGACGGAAGCGCCACTTGTTGAGAGAAGGCTTCAACATCGGCAGCAGGCTCGCAAATCGCGCGCCAACCACCTCAAGATCCTGGAACTCGCCTTTCAGATCGATGAATCCGTGTACTACCACGTAAGAAGCCTTCGGCATCACCGGTGCCGGCGGGCGGACCGTGATGGCAGGGAAGGGGGCGGAGACGTCGGCTGGGGATTCATCCAGAACGAATACGCCATTCTCCTGCGGCTTCTTTTTCGCCGCTTCCGGGCCAGTGCTTTCGCAAAACTGCAAAATCCATTCCTTGGTGGAGCCCACTTGAATGTAGACAGTCTCAATCCGCGCACCTCGCAAAAGGCCTTTGGCGTCGGCGAAGACATCGGAAAGCGCCGTTTGCGTCACCATCAGATCGAACTGCCCGTCTTCGGCATGAACCACGGTTCGATTCCGAAGCGGTTCGGAGAGTTCAAGAACTGCCAGAAGGTCGGCCATCGTTGCCTGGCCGCCGCCACTGCTACCGCCCTTGGAGCCGGGGCCGACGCCGTCTCCCGCGCCAGTGCCCCCGCCACCCGTGCCTTGGCCTCTGCCTCCCGCGGAACCGGGAAGGAAGCGGAGCAGTTCGGCCCCCGGCGCGGCGGCGTTGCTCATCGAATAAATGGTTCCGCCCGTGGTCCCCGATTCCCCGGTGAGAGATGCCATTTGCCCGGAAGGCAGCAGCTCAAGGAATCGCTTCATCTGCTTGCTGGTCGCCCCGCCGAATAAGCGGATTCCCTCCGCCGCCTGTTCCCCGGTGCCCACCGAAGCGCGCATCTCTTCCTGGCGGCGCACGGCGTCATCCGGAGATTCGAGGGCGTTCTTTTTCGCCACCGCGTTGGGGTCGTCCTTCACCTTTTTCGCGCCCAGATCGAGGGTCAGTTTCGGCTTGAAATCCAGCTTCTTGGGCTGCATCCGCAGCAGCGCTTCCGGGGTGTCCGGTGGCGGTGGGGGAAGGTTGAGTGGCTTGATGGCGGTGGCGGCCACCGAATCCGGCATCTTGGGCACCTTGGTGTCGCTTGACCAAAAGAGAATCTTGGGCAGGTCGAGGTTTTCGGCGATCACTTGAAGGTCTGAGATCACCGGTGGCTTCGGCTTGCCTACATCGCGGCGTTCGCCGGGAGCCTTGAGCGAAGGCTTTGGCTGCTCAACGCCTTTCGATTTCGCCATCAGACGGGAATCGCTGCCGGCGTCGGGCTTCTTGTCGATGCCCTTGCCCGCGCCCTTGTCGTCCTTCTCGTTCTCGCCCGAACCTTTGGGAACGATGATGCGTGTGGGCACCTTAATCATTACCGGGGTAATGAGCGGGGCACGGAGCCGGGCCGTGCGCGGCTGCAGGGTGGCCAGAAGATCGAACATCGGGATGAGCAGGGTGAGCCCCACCAGGTGCAGGGCGGCGCTGCTCATGAAGCTGAGGGAGAGCCGACCGGTGGCTTGGTGCGTCTCCTGGGCCAGGGGATCGTCGGCCTTGCGCCGGTAAGATTCCCACAGTTCCTTGCCGCCCTGGGAGTGCATCACCAGGCAGAAAAAGTAAAGCGCGAAGGGATGGACGAATTCGGTGACGGGGTTGTGCTTGGGAATCAGCGCCCGGCGGAAAAGCGCATCGGGAGGAAACGTTTCCGCTTCCTCCCGCCGCTGGGGATCGATTCTAAGCCGGATTTGCATTGTTTCGCGTTAGATCGTCAGCCGCATGCCGCTGGATTAAAGCGAGAGTCTGAGGATTTCGCCAGCCACCCTTTGGAAGGCTTCCTGCAAGCCGCTGCTTTGATCGGAAACCTGAACGAAGATATACATTCCCGTTTGCTGGGTATCGTCGTAGGTGGGGCTGTCGATAGAGTTCGCCATCTTCTTCATAAACACGTGGTTTGGCGGTTCGGAAGCGGATTCGTCGCCCAGGCCGATCAGGTAGATTACGGGGCGGAGAGCGCCATTCGCACGAATTCGTCTCGCCTGATCGATCGAGGTGTTCATTGATGCTTGGTTTAGGTGGTAAGGGCTATTTAGCCTGGTAAGATCGACGGGAACGGCTCCAGTGAATCCAGTGGTGCGGTTGCCCCAGATGTCCTGGAAGGGCATCGTGGCGATGTCGTCCTTCATGTTGGCGGTGTTGGTATCCATTGCGCAGCCACTTAGGTTGCTGATCTTGACGTTTGAGGTTGACGACATGGTGGTTTGAATGTGCTGGAAGATCCCGCGAGTGGTGCCAGTCATCGCGCCGCCACCATGCTGCACCAGGACGCCAATTCTGTCATCGTCCTTATTATTGCAACCGGAACCCCCCTTGATAAGGTCCGGCTCGCCGTTCTCGTTGCGGTTGTTGAAATTGCCCACGATGCCGTTGGGCAAACCGTCGGTAAAAAATACGACGACGTTAAGAGCACCCGCTTCGTTGATCGTCTGCAGCATGGAATAGGCTGCATTTAGCGCGCCAGTGGTGCCTGTGTTGCCGCCGGCGTTCGTGGAATCGATCAAGGTGGGAACGGTGGGAGCGGCAGACTTGAAGTTGAAGAGTTGGCTCCTCGGCGCGGAACGAGGCATGCTGGTAGACCACCAGGCCCAAACGATCGCGGCCGTTGGAGAATCGGTCGACGAACGATTTCGCCGCAGTGCGCATCGGGGGCATCGAGGATGTAGTGTTCATCGAACTGGACCGGTCAAGCACCAGAATGATGTTCGAGTCGCGCCGTGTTGCCTGCCCGCGAACGGACACATCCGCGTAGTGCTCGCCGAGGATCGGCATGAAGTAGAGCGGGGCGCGACGAGTGGCATTCACGGTCACGACGCGGAGCCGGGATTGAGATTCATCGATGTCGACGAGGGGCGCGATGCCTGTGGTTCCAAAGTGGTCGGTTGGAAAGTTGGCGTTGAAGTAGCGAAGCGCGACTCCGCGCGCGGCGTCGCGCTGGGATGCCAAGTCCAAGCCGCGGTTGAGCGAACGGGCTGCTGCCAGGCAGGCGGAGTCCACGGCCACCGATAGCCGCGTCTTGATGATGTATGCCATGCCCGCGTCGATTGCCAAGCCGGCCAGCGGCACCAGCATCAACAAAGAAAGGGTCGCCATCAAAAGGGCGACTCCCTTCTCTCTGGGACGGACTGTTCCGGCCCATGCGGCGCTAGCGCTCTTTGAGTCCGTATCTTTTTTCTCGTGCGCCATGTCTGTCTCAGCCTCCGTTGCTCTGTCTATCCTGTCCGGTTTGATGTTGGGCTCTTAGAAAATTGCGTATGTGGTGACCCGCGTGTTCGCGTTCACATCCGGGAATGAGATGCCGGGCGTGATCATATAGCCTTCGGCGACGAAGGCTTCCTCACCATCGACATCGCCGGCATCACTGTTTCAAGCGCCGAAGCCCTTGCACTCCCGTCGTCTCTGTAGTTGGTAACTCGTCCGTTTGCGCCAACGACTGCGGGCGTTGCCAGCCAACTTGTGTAGAGCGCCGGGTCGCCAAGAACTACTCGGTGGTCACCACCGGAAAACCGAGTTCGCGCATCCGCCCCCGCAATCCGATGCACCCAGCTTTCTCACGGTGGAAATTACCATCGTTCCGTTGAAAGTTGGGTTTTCTCCGCCGGAGCCGACGAATGTCGAGCCCTGGGTGAGCTTAACGAAGATCGCCTGGCTTTGCGCACCGCTGAAATCCACCCCGCGGGCATGCATGATCCCGACGTTGCGGGTGATCTGTCGAGCTGCACCCGGTTGATGGTCGCCAACCCGATGACGACGAGTCCGATCAAAAGTGGAACGAAAAGAAAAAGCGTGGCGAAGGTCATTATCCACAATGAGCCGCCGCGTTGCCCGCGTTTCGTATTGATTCGGCCAGACCAGGAGGCCCGATCCGTTGGTGTTTCCGTCATGCAATTCCTCCAACTGGAACAACTCTTCGTTTGCTGGCTCCGTCGTCCGCTATCGAACGGGGTGAGACGAAAGGTTCTCCCCCTCGTCCGTCCAAATCTAAAGAGGGGCGCAAACGCCCAGCGGGCACGATTCCATGCGGTCTGCGGCGTGGACTGTCATCAGCATGGGTGGATCGTCAAGGATCTCCAGCGATTGCCACTGTCCAATCTTGTAAACCGGGATGAGGGGGCGGTACGCATAGTTCTCAATGTTCACCATGACGATATTGCCCCCGCGGTTGCGATTGGGACCCGTATCCTCCGCCAAGGTTGCCGATTCCGCAGAATAAAATTTCACCGATACTGTGTCTTCCTGTCCGGCCATTAAGCCTCCGGCTGCCGCGAGAGTTACTCCCTTGATCGAGTCGATGTGGCCCATTGAAGCGCCTCCCGCGCCGGTGCTGGTCTGGCTGGTGATGGCGAAGCGGACTCCTTCGCGCACGGCGTGCTGCAACGAGACCTTAATGAAAACGCCCCAGGCGATATCCACGATCAGGAAAGACAGCGGCAAAATCAGCATCATGACGAACGCGCCGCCAAGAGCCTCCGCCCCGCGCTGCCCCTTCCGCTTTCGAGCGACGCGTGCGGACACCCTTGTGTCGCTCCGATGAGCTTCTTCGAATTTATTCATAACCTCAACCCTCCTCGGAACAAGGCGTCGCGCAGTTCCCGCTAGCCATGATCAATATTCTCAGTTCTTGACCTTCAAGCCCTGCCTGATTAACCCAAGACCAGAGAACCATTGCCTTATCTATCGTCACGCAAAACGTTTCCGCTTGGTCAATGGCGAAATCTCTCGCTCAAGGTTCTCGCTCGGTAAAGCTAAGTATGCAGCAAAACCGTGCTCTTGAAAACAGCGATGGAACGGCAAAACCGACATTGCCCCAAACTATCTCACCGATAATTGGCGAACAAACAGTCAAGCGCATTCTCCACTACCATCTGGTTTCGCTAAGTATTCGCCTATGGGCCTGGGTTTCGGTAACGGTACCCAATACCGAACCCCACCGCTGTCGGTCAGACGCCATCCGAAACCACAAGTACTCGGGATGCCATTCTTCCAAACCACAACGAAGCCTCCCGCTGAATCTCGTTGGTCTGTTATGATAAACAACTATCATCAACAGATCGCTGTTTGTGGCCCAAGGAACTGTTTGGGGCCAATTCCTAGTACTATTCTTGCGGCATAAAGCGCTTGAAGTCAATAGGGTAAGAGCTTTTTTAGATTTCTTCTTGACAAAATCTTCGGTCCGTCGAAGAGTAGTACTTGATGACGAGCGCGACAGTTTCGAGCAGCGAAGTTTCAGCGGCAGCAACTGAGAGCGCTCCCTCATTCCCAGTCCGGCGCGGGCTGGCCTTGGTTTGCGGCATGGAGAGCGATTGGCGATCTCCTTTTTCGGATGCAGGAGTACTGTACTCGAAAGCGATCCGGTATTCGGCCAACCACGATGCTATGTGTGATTATGCAGCGCCGCTGGACAAAATGAAGAGATTCTTGTTTGCGCGAAGTGAGTCGTTAGTACTGGGTTATGAGAAGGTACTAGAAACGTTTCGCCTTTCAAGAAAAGTAAAGTTCCGGTAGACTTGCTTCAACAGCAAAAAGGCTGTTGCGGAAAACGGAAACAACAAGCTGACTGGTTTCGGATACGACAAAGAATCGATTCCGTTTCCGGTAAGAGTTTCAAATCAATAAAACACTTTGCGAGGAAAATCATGCTGAACACTTTGAAGAACTTTGTCCGTGAAGAAGAAGGCCAGGATCTCGTCGAATACGCGCTCCTTCTGGCGCTTATCACTTTGGCGGTAGCCTCCGTGCTTCCCGCTTTCGGTACTGCTTTGAGCGCGGTCTGGACCAGCGTCCAGGGCAAACTCGCCATCACCGGCGGATCCTAGTCAGCGTGCCGCGGCCGGTCGATAGACCGGGCGCGGCGTCGACGACCTCTCCCCGGGCGGGATACGACTTCAGGGTAATCCTCTCTGGATTGCCCTGTTTTCGTATCCCATCTGGCCTTCCCGGATGGTCTCGCTGCTGACCTCATCTTGTGAGCAATCTATCGGTAAGGAACATTGGTACCGATAGAGCAAACAAGGGAGAGGCGCAGGTTGTGAAGTCCGCGATTGCAGTTCCTGGTGGAAGTTTCCAGTTGGAAGTTCACGGTTTGAACACAGGCTCCTGAAGCCGAAATTTGAGGCAGATCTCCCGGTGCCCGGTCGATTTTTTGCGAAGAAGATCCGGAGTACTGGCAAGCACAGAACGATCTGTCCGATATAGAACTTGTCCTCTCCGCGGTGAGAAGGTCCCGAGCCAGCCGCTTGGGCTGCTTCCTAGCCCGCAGGAGAGCAAGCGAGGATAGCCGAATGAATAAGCGATTTATGTCCGTCCTCCTTTTTGCGGTGGTTGTTGCAGGGTTAGCCAGCGTCGTGCTGTACCTGCAAATCCGCGGCAGACTTGGCACCGAAACAACCCCCACCAAAACCCAGATCGTGGTGGCGACGCGCCAGTTGGAAATTGGCTCCGTCATTAAAGAAGGGGACGTGAAAACGGTCCCTTGGGCGAGCGATCTGCCCCAGGGCGCGCTCTCCACGCCCGAAGCCGCCTTCAAGCGCGGCGTGATCTCGACGATTTACGCGAGCGAGCCCGTGCTGCAAAGCCGTCTTGCCGCCGAAGGCGCGGGGGGCGGGCTGGCCGCCACCATTCCCAAAGGCATGCGCGCGGTCGGTCTGAAAGTGGACCAGGTGATCGGTGTCGCCGGCTTCGTGGTGCCCGGTATGCGTGTGGACGTAATCGTCGCTGGAAATCCGGGTCGCGACTATGCGGACCGCGGCACGATGTCGAAAATGCTTCTACAGAATATAGAGGTGCTTTCGGCGGGCCAAAACATCCAGCGCGACGCGGAAGGCAAACCCATCCAGGTGCAGGTGGTGAACGTACTCGTGACGCCGGAGCAGGCTGAGCGGGTCACCCTGGCCAGTTCCGAAGCGCGTATCCAGCTTATCCTTCGCAATCCCCTCGATCAGGATGAGGTTTCCACCTCCGGCGCCGAGTTTTCCGGTTTGTTTACCGGCATGGCGCCCCGGAAGATGGAAGCCCCTCCGGCAGCCGCGCCGCGCCGGGCCGCCCCGGTAGCCGCGCCCGTGCAAATGGCTCCGCCTCCCAAGCCCACCGTGGAAGTCATCCATGGGCTTGAGCGCACCCAGAAGACGATTGATCCGAACGTCGGGGGTGCCCTCTAATGCGCGCCATACCCATCCTTGTGAAGATCGCGAAAGGGGAATTTCCGATGCGGAGTCTTCGACTCGTCTCAGCCGGATTGTTGCTGGCGGCATTTGCCGCCTCCGGCATTGCCGCCGAAGCGGTGGCCGCTACCAGGACGGCGCAAAACGATGCGCGATCCGCGCCCCGCGATCTGTTTGTCGTTGCCGGCAAATCGATCGTCGTACAGACGCCCTCGGTGATCCAGCGCGTGGTCATCAGCGACCCCAAGGTTGCCGAAGCGCTGCCCGTCACCCAGCAGGAACTGGTTCTGCACGGCCGCGAGGAAGGTGAAACCAGCCTGATTCTGTGGACCGCTGGCGGCGGCCGGGTCTTGTTTGACCTCAAGGTGCAGGCCAACAACAATCAGCTCGATCAGCAAATCGATTCAATCCGTCAGAATCTGCGCCAGGAATTCCCCGATTCCGATATCGATATTCGCGTCGAGGGTCTCGATCCCAAGACCCGTCAGGTGATGTTAAAGGGGACGGTTCCCGACGTGGTTGGCGCCAAGCGTGCCGAATCGATGGTGGCCACCTTGGGCAAACCGGTCAACCTTGCTTCGCGTATTGACGCCGGAAGCGGAACCGCAGATCTTGTTGCGGGTGAAGTTGGCCAACGTCAGAGCGGAACGCCGCGACCGAATTGAGCACGAACTACCTGGTGCACGGGCGCCTGGCGGGAAATTGGTTCGATGCGGCACGGGTATACCACCCCGGTGGTGGAGGTAGACCGGGAAGGCGCAGCGTTCACGATTTCCGATGCCCTTAACGTCTTCCTGTTCCGGCCCGACCTCGATTTGGGCGCGACGCTGAAGCTGCTTCAGAACAAGCGGCTCGCCGAAGTCCTGGCCGAACCGAACGTGCTGGCGATCAATGGCAAACAGGCCAGCTTCCTCGCCAGTGGCGAGGTTCCGTTCCCGATCCTGCAAGGCGGCGCAGGGCGGTGTCGGCCGCAATCGCCATCCAGTTCAAGGAGTTTGGAATCCGCATTTAATTTCGTTCCCACGATCACCGCGCGGGGAACCGTTCGCCTGGCTGGGCCGGAAGTGAGCTTCCTCAATCTTGTCAACGGGCTTACCATCCAGAACTTTCGGATCCCCGGACTGTCGGTGCGGCGCGTAGCAAACGGAAGTGAATTGGAAGATGGCGAAGACCTTCGCGATCGCCGGCCTGCTCGACAACCGCGTGACCGAGGAGTTGAGCAAGATTCCCGGCCTTGGCGATATCCCATTCTTCGGGAAGCTTTTCCAGTCCAAACGCCTGCAGAAGTCCAACTCCGAACTTCTCGTGCTGATCACCCCGGAACTGGTGCGTCCGATTGCCGCGGGCGGCAACGTGCCGTCTCTCGATATGCCGGAGCCCTTCCTCGATGGTGCTCCCACCGAGTCGCCGCGTCATCCTTCGATGGAGGAGACGGGGCCGATGCCGTTGAGCGCGCCACGGCGTCCGGTTCCTGTGGAGACCCTGCTTGAAGAGTACGATAAGCTTTCCAAGCCGCGAAACTTCAAGCAGAACGCGCAGGATGCCAGCGTCCTTCAGTTCATTCCGGCAATCCCGGCCGCACCAGCTGCGCCGGCGGGCGGCGGAGGCGGAAACCCCTAGCCTGATTGCTTTGCACGGGAAGGATGCGGCGCGGAGCGATCCAGGCCGCATCCCTCTCGAAGAAGCCATCGGGTGGCGCTCCGCTTCTGTTTCGCGCCGTCGCCGCGACTGGCAAGGCGCGCACGGCTTTCCGGACCTCGGAAAACGGGGTAGGGAAGCCCAAGCAGCAACGGTTTCCGCATGGCGGACGGGAGAAAAGGTGTTTGTACATTGGGCGTCCTGAATGCAATTGCGCCACTCGATTCGGCAAAACCGGAAGCTTCGGGCGGAATCGGGCTATAACGGAGAGACATGGAACCGATCACACTAGGAATCATCGTTCGCAAAAGTTCGCTTCGCAGCGTATCAGTCTCTTCTCGCGCAAATGTCGGTACGCGTGGTGCTCGAATCGGCCGAGGTGGAGAACTGGACCGAGGTCATTCTGCAGATTGAACGCGCCCAGCCGGACGTGATTCTGCTCGATGTTTCGGCGGTGGGCGATTCGTTGAGCGACGTGGTGCGGCGCATCCGCAGCACGGCGGTGGCGCCCCTGGTGGTGGCGATGCACGTCACCTGCAATACCCAGATCATCCTCGATGCGATGCGGGCCGGGGCAAGCGAGTTCCTCTTTCCGCCCTTCGATACCACCCTCCAATCGGCTTTGCAGCGGCTGGGCGCGGAACGGGCGCAGTCGAAGAATCCGCACCAGATCAACGGCAAAGTGCTTGGCTTTTTGTCCGTGAAGGGCGGCTGCGGTTCCACCACTCTGGCCTGCCACATTGGCGTGGAACTGCACCGGGTTTCGCTCCAACCGACACTACTGGCGGATTTCGATCTGGACGCCGGCATCATTGGGTTTCTGATGAAAGTGCAATCGCGCTATACGGTGCTGGATGCCGCCAAGAACGTCTATCGCCTGGATCCGAGTTTCTGGAAGGCGATGGTATTCAAGCACCGCACGGGCCTCGAAGTGCTGAAAGCACCGCCCCCGGCGCTCACCCATACGATTCCTAATCAGGATGAAGTGCGGGCGATTCTGCGGCTTGCCCGGTCGATGTATAACTACACGATTCTCGATCTGGGACGCGGAAAACCTGGGCAACTCGCTGAGCTCTCTCGAACTGGTGGACCAGGCCTTCCTGGTAACGGTTCCCGATGTGCCCAGCCTCCACCAGGCAAAGCTGATCATCTCCGCGTTGCGGGATTACGGCTTCGGCCAGGATAAATTGCAGCTTCTGCTGAATCGCATGCAGAAGACCCCGGAAGTCACTCCACCGGAGTTGGAGCGGGCGATGGGCCTGCCGGTCTTCGGGTCCATTTTGAACAACTATTCCCCTCTTTTACGAAAGCTTCGGCCGAGGGCGGCTTATTACCGGCGAAAAGCAAGCTGTTGCGAAACTTTGAAGGCCTGGCGCGCCGTATCGCAGGCATCCCTGAAGAGAAGAAGCCACAACGGACGGGCTTCTTTTCGCAAGTATTTAGCGGAGCGTAAATCACATGGCTGCAGGAATGCCGACCAAAATTGAACCGCGGGAACCCCAACGAGGCCAACTGGGGTGACCGGGCTGTCCACCGCCAGCGACTCGCTGGAGCAGCAATCGT
>JAXHKT010000006.1:0-113142 GCA_034522975.1 Bryobacterales bacterium | reverse complement strand
ATGCGGAATTTCTTCGGCTTGGTCTCGTGTTGTTCGCCACCACGCTTGCCATTATGTTGCTACTGGAGGGCGGTAAGTACGAAGAGGCGCCGGCTGGTGATCCGCAACATAGTCGAAGCGTCCGCCGTTTGATACTCCGCTTTGATTAAGCCATTCCGCCACGACGGGCCCGGCGACTCGCCGGGCAATTCCGGAAGTCTTCGGCGTGAAGCCGATGGCGCCCCCAAGCGCTGGTATGCCAGCCGCATCGCGTCGTCGAGGCTCTTGGCGTTGCCAGTGGCCGCGCCGGATGCAGGCGTACCAGCAGAAAGCCAATCACGTTGCCCATCGTGTAATAGCTGATGCCGGTGTCCGGGCGAATTCTCGTCGGGGCGGTAGCCCTTGATCCACGCATCGTAAGACGACTCGGCGGCTGATTGCATTTTCCGCCCCGGCCTGGCCTGCAGCGCTCCGATGGAACCGGAGAGCCTCGCCAGATAGTTCTTGCGGTCAATCAGCCCGGTACGCACCATGGCAAGATCGTCGTAATAGGATGTGATTCCCTCGCTGATCCACAGGCTGTCCGTGTAGTTCTCCGTTTCGTAGTCGAAAGGCCCAAGAGCCCGAGGCCGAAGGCGCTTGACGTTCCAGAGATGAAAGTATTCGTGGCTCACCAGAGATACCCAGCCGCCCCGTGGCGGCGTTGCGCTGGGGTTGCCGTAGAAGGCATCGTCGTTGCGAGTGGTCCAGGCGCTCGTCATCAGTACCGTCGAGTTCTTATGCTCAAGGCCCCCGCCCGCCTCCACCAGCATGTTGAAGAAGCGTCTTCTTCATCGGGAGAGCCCACCCCACATTGCCGCGTAGTGCTCCACGATTTTGCGCGTGGCATCGACGCTTTTCGGGCCGTCCCAGCAGATCGCTAGCCGGTGTATTGACGATCTGGTGCTTCTTACCCTGCACTTCGAATTCGAAAGCGTCCGGGTTGCCAGCGACGATGGGGCTGTCCACCAGAGTGTCGTAGTCCGCGGCAAAGAAGCTGCTGGCCGGCGCGCCTGCGGCATCGGGCAGTGCGGAGATCGCGCGCTCATGCGGGAGGCAATTCCACATGCACCTGATGCGGCCTCTGGTTCTGGCCCACCGGCGAAAGGTAGGTGGCAGCCCCCTGCAGCATGGCGAAGCTGTGATCGACAAAGTTCGTCCGCACGCTCGTTCGCGGCAGTCAACCGGGTAACGCAAGGTCACCGTTTCCGCCCCGTTCGTCTTCACTAACCATCGATTCTTGCGGCTTTTCGCGGCCTGCAACGGATTTCCGGCTTCATCTCCGCGGCGCTCACGCGGTCGATGTTAGTACTTCCGAATGAGATAAGAGCCGGGCGTCCACACCGCCATGAAGACTTCAATCTGGCTTGGCCTCCGGTCGGGAACGCGCTTCCACGTGGACGTAATGGTTCTTGGCATCGGGAAACCGCAGCGTGTGCCGGATAGGCTCGCCGTTTGGGGCCAGAGCGGAGAAGGGCTGGCGAAACAGGGAAAGGAGGAAGTAGAAAAAAAGACGGCGAGTGAGCATTTGCATGACGTACCGGTGGAATACCGAATTTTAGCGTGAAGGCGAGCAGATGCGGGTGAAATAGATGTGCAGTTTATGCGGCCCCACCCCACTAACCCCAGGGCCCCAACAACTCCTAGCAATTCCCCATGGCATCCTCATTCATGAGAAGCAAGGGTTTCACGGAATTCCGTGCCTTCTCTGCAGCTAGAAATCGATCTCATCCGGTTTTTGCCGATCGCGGGTAATCGCAAGGCTGGTGCTCGTTCCCTAGGCCAGTCTTCGGCGGCCCGGACTCCCGCCTACGATATGCGCTCAGTATTCCATCGCCCTTAACTTCTTCTTCAAAGTATTCAGGGCTTTACTTTCCCGTCGCGGGAGGCCAACATCTTCTCGACGTATTTGGCGATGCTCGTCGATTTCCAGGTTCACCTTGTCGTCGCCCCTGCAATAGCCGCGTAGTGGTGTCGATCGGTGCGCGGCGGATCACCGCCACACTCAGCAGCTCTCGCTTCCAGCTTGGCGATGGTGAGGCTGACGCCATCAATCGAAGCGGATCTTTTGAAGACACAATAGCGATCCGACACCGTCCGGGTAATCCTCTGAGTAGGTCAGCCACCATTCGCCTGGATCCCTTGCCAACTCCTTCAAGAATCGTGTACCGTCCTGAAGTAATCCGTGTCCATCGCGCCTGGACGCATGCTCCATGGGGGAGGTGGCAGGAGAAAGTCGGACTTTGCGAAGGTCCACTGCGCAAAGGAGCTGGTAGCGGCTGAAGGGCCTGGCGAGAGTTCCGGGCGAGAGGCGCTGAAGGCGTTGGGAGCAATCTCTCGGGCGGTAAGGCAGACGCCGCTCACGCAGATGGAATCGCCTTCGCGCGTTCCTTCCGCAACCTTGCTAGCACTGATCCGCAGCACAGAGCCAGTGGCGCGGGGGGTGAGGCGCTGCACGCTGCCCACTTCTTCGATAATGCCAGTGAACATGAAGCTATCCCTTCACCACATAGGCTTCGATCGCGAACTCGTCGGGCGGGATGGGGTGGATCTCTACCCGTTCGAAGAGAATCGCTTCCGCACGGCTTTTCTTTCCGATGCCGCCGGCCACGGGCAGGCTCTGCAATCCGCCGAGAATCTTGGGCGCGTAGTAGAAGAAGATCTTGTCGACGATTTCCTCTTCGAGCGCCGCCCAGTTGATCTTGCTGCCGGCTTCAATCATGCAAGCGAGTAGACTAGCCGCCGTCGGCGAGGTGCAATCCACCAGTTTGCGGCAAGCTCGACGCGACCTTGCCGGCGCGATCGAGAGCGCTCAACCAGCCTCCAGCTCCGGCCTTGGCTGAGCACTTTCGCGATTTCGCCTTGGCTTTCGGGGGCGCAGCGGCGGTGATGAAGATCAGGGCTACGTCGGCCTGTCGCAGCTCGCGCACCATTCTGGAATTCCGTGGGTGCGGAGCAGGGAATCGACGACGACGCGCAACAGGGGCCGTGCGCGATACCTGACCGGAGCGGTCGTTCAACAGGCAATCGTCAAAGAGCAGAGTGCCGATGCCCGTCAGAATCGCATCGTAGCCGTGGCGGCGGTTGGCCTGCACCGTCGTAGCGGGCGCGGTCGCCTGCACGATCGCCGTGCCGAGTTGTCCGCGGGCGCGGCGATCTTGCCATCAAGCGTCACGGCGGATTTCAGCAATACCAGCGGCCGCCCGGTACGCATGAAATGGACGAAGGCTTCGTTGAGCTTCTCCGCCTCGGCGGTGCATTCGGAAACCAGGTCCACCATGATTCCGGCCTCGCGTAGCGCGGCGAATCCCGTGCCCCTTACCAGCGGATTTCGGCGTCCTTCTCATCCGCAGACCCAATGGGCTGATGCCGGCCCTGAGGTAGCGCCTCGTGGCAGGGTGCCGTCCGTCCCGTGTGCGAGCATGGCTCCAGCGTCAGATACACGGTGGCTCCCCGCGCATCCCCCGCCTCTTCAAGAGCCAAGACTTCCGCGTGTTTCACACCGCTCCACGTATGGCAGCCGCGGCCAATCACCCGCCCATCGCGCACCACCAGCGCGCCCACTGCCGGGTTGGGACTGGTGAGGCCTTTACCTTGGGCGGCAAGCTCTAGCGCCTGGCGAAGATAAGTGGCGTCCTGGTCTTCACTGACACCTGGGCGATGATCTTCGCGAATCGAGTTGTTGAATTACGTCGTGAAGGCCACCGAATCGTCGCCTTCTCAGCCCACCCCAATGTAGCGGATAGGCAGGTTCAGTTCCCTGGCGCTCGCGTCTACCTCGAATCGCCGCCTTCGGCCGTGCCATCGAGCTTCGCTGAAGGATGGATCCCCGTGGCCGCCCGCCGTTTGCTGTAGCCGAGTCTCTGGCCGTGTTACCACCCACTTTTGCTCCTGGTGGTGCCGGTCGAGCACCAGCAGCACCTCATGCGGCGCGTCGGGAATCGCTTCTTCGTCGTGCGGGTAACTCTTCTCAAGTTCCGCCATTAGATCGTCATTCGCCTGCAGCCGCCCCGCTGGTATCGACGACTCGCGTACTGGTGCAGAGTCCACGCTCGCGCGAAGCGAGATTGCGGCCTGGACGCCGTCGCTGGCACCACCGCGCTGGGGTCGGCCCCCTGCTTCTGCCGGATCACGTCGCAACCGGCGCGCTGGCCCCAAACCTCAAGCTGTTCGATGGCCTGCGTGCACGCTGGGTCCTGGCGGCTGCTACCGGCAGCGCGGCCATCGTCCATCCGACTACTGCGCGTACACGGCCGACACTTTCGCCATCAATGTTGTACCTCGCCATTCACGCCAATCAGGTACCTCACGGCGGCTGCTTCACCTGGGGCAGGGGCGCTCTGGAGACGCCGTATCACCTCCAGTAGATGCTCCTGAATCACTGTGCGCAATTCGTCGATTTCTTCCAGTTGCTTGCGATCGAGCTTTTGCCGGACCCGATTCCAGAATAATCGCTCGTCGTGCGGACGCCGATGTCGGCGCTGATCAGCACGGTATTCCAGTTCGTCTAGTACGATCCGCGTCGATGGTTTTCTTACCGGCAAGAGGTCTTTGAGCTTCCCGAGTGAGGCCCTCGCGCGTCTTGGCGAATGCCCGGCTGGAGCTTTTCGAAGAAGGTGGGCTCCTGCGCGAACGGAGCCAAACAGCATTTGACCATGCGACCCCGTGGCAACGAGCCATTTCGGGCTCGTTTTCGCCCTTGTTTTTCAGGCGTTTGGCGCAATCGTCGCTACGATAACGACGCGGATGCAGCAGATCGGGCGATACGAAGTGGAACGCGAACTCGGGCGCGGCGCAATGGGCGTCGTCTACCTTGCCCGGGATACGCGCATTGGCCGTTCCGTGGCCCTGAAGACCATTCGCCTGAGCGACTTCGCCGACGCCGAAAAGGTCCAGCGGCTGCGCGAGCGCCTGGTGCGGGGAAGCGCAATCGGCGGGCATTCTCTCCCCACGAAAATATCGTCACCATCTACCGATGTGGCACGAGCAGAACGGCCTCTCCTACATCTCCATGGAATACGTGGAGGGAGACAGCTTGGAGCACATGCTCGAAAAGCGCCGCGAGCTCTCTCGCGCAGATGCTGCTTTCGCTTCTGCGGCAGATGGCCGAAGCGCTCGATTTCGCCCATAGCCGTGGCATCGTTCATCGCGACATCAAACCGCCGAACATCATGGTGACGCCCACCGGTCGGGTGCGGATCACCGATTTCGGCATTGCCAAAATCGCCCATGCCTCCAGCGTCACACAAGGCGGCGGCATGCTGGGGACGCCGGACTATATGTCTCCGGAGCAGATCGCCGGCAGCGCCATCGACGGGCGCTCCGACCAATTCTCCCTGGGCGTCATCGCGTTCGAACTGCTCTCCGGCGAAAAGCCATTCGTCGCTGAGACGCTGCCGGCGCTGCTTTACCGCATCGCCCATCAGCCCTCCCCGGACGCCACCTTGCTGAACCGCTCGCTCAGCCCCGCGATCGGCAAAGTGCTGGAACGGGCGATGGCAAAAGAAGCGGCGGACCGCTTCCCCTCCTGCCTCACCTTTGTAGACGCTCTGGCCGAAGCCTGCGCCACCTCGCCCGGCTGGCACGCACTCCCTCGCGGCATGAGCCAGACGCCTCGACGATGGGCGATGCCGCGCAAACGGCGCCTAAGCCCGCTAGCGATTCTGCGCGCCAAGGGCAATCTTCGCCGCTTTCGCCTAGCGCGCCAAAGCCGCCACCTGTGGCCCCCAGTCCTGCCGCGCGCCCAGCCGAGGAGCCGGTTTGGGTTCCCACTTTGCCGCCACCCCGCGTGGAGGCGACGCCATCCCGGCCGATCCCCGCCACCCGAAGTGCCGCATGGGGGCGCCGGTGGCGGGTTCAGTCACTGGGGGGGACCCCTCGCAATCGGAAACGCTGGAAGATTCCGGCCTCCGCAACCATCCCTGGCTGCGGTGACGTTCACGAAGAAGAAAACGTCAGAAGCAAAGCCGCCGGCGGGCGATGCTGGTCGCGCTTCTCAGCTTCCTGGTGGTGGCCGGCGCGCTGGCAGCGGTCTACTTCGGCGTCGGCGGCGTCGATGTGCCCGGAATACCCGCCAGCCTGCACAGCTAGCCGCCGATGGAAGCGGCGACGGCAGGCCCTCGTCCACCGAAGGGGATACCACTCCCGACGGAGTGACTCCTCCGCCCGAGCCCTCGCCCCTGCTGAAGGATCTGCGGAGCCCCAGGCCGGTGAGGGAACGCCAATCCCGGAAACGCCAACCCCGGAAACGCCAGGGACGGATTCCAGACCCCCCGTGGAGACGCCCCAACCCGCTCCGGAAGTGCCCAAGCCCACGCCCCCGGAATCAGCCAAACCCAAGGGGCCAGAGCGGCCCGGCACCAGAACGGCAAGCGTCCGCTTCATCAGCGAACCGCCAGGTGCGGAAGTGACGGTTGATGCGGAATCGCGTTTCCGCTGCCAGACGCCACGCTCGCTTGAGCTTCCGCTGGGCCGCGATACCTATTCGGTCCGGCCTGACGGGCTATCGCAATGAGATCGAGCTGATCGATCTCGCCGAAGCCGGGTAAGACCGTCAGCGTGAAGCTGGAACGCCGTGTAGGCATGGTGCGCGTCACTTCCACCCCAACCGGGGCCAGCGTCTTCGTAAACGGCGAGCGGCAGCAGGCCGTCACTCCCACGACGTTGCGCCTGCTGCCCGGCACTTACCGCCTGAGTATCGAGAAAGACGGGCGGCGCATCGAAAGAAATGTCAATGTCAGCGAGGATAGCGCGGTCCAGATCGACGCGGCGCTGCAATAGGGGGGGCGGGTGACAACCAAAGAAATCCTTCGTAAATTTTCCAGGATCGCCGTCGTCGGTATTTCGAACGACCCCACCCGGGCAAGCAACGGCGTTTCCCGCTACATGCTGGGCCAAGGCTATGATATATCTTCCCGGTCAACCCCCAGATCGAGGAGTTTGAGGGCATCCCCGCACTGCCAGACCTCGCCGCGGCCCCGGACGAGCTGCAGATCGTGAACATCTTTCGGCGCTCCGAACACGTGCCCGAAATTGTCGAGGGGGCGATCGCAAAAGGTGCGAAAGTCATCTGGATGCAACTGGGCGTCGTGCGTGGTGAGGCCGCGCAAACGGGCTCGCGAGGCCGGCATGGCCGTGGTGAGGGGACCGGTGCATTCTGCAGGAACACATGGCTCAGAAGTACGACGAGTAGGCACTCCGTCGCCGCCCTTGCCGATGCTCTTCAGTTCCCCGGTACCCGCTCGCCAGCCACGTAAACTCTAGCCCGCTGAGAACGGTACAATAGCGTTGGCGCCCCAATTTCGAGCCAGTTGGCCGGGGCGCTTTGCCCAACCGTCTCTCTATTTCTGCGCGGCTTGCGATCGAGTGCATTCGAGCAACGGTCGGGGCTCGGCCGCCGGCGAATGCGGGCTGGCGGGGCGGCAGGCTGGCAGCGAAGGGCTGGCGGCGAACTTGCCAGCGTTGAAGGAGATTAGAGAATCGTATGGCCATCAAACGGATTGGCATCCTCACGGGCGGCGGCGACGTGCCCCGGTCTGAACTCGGTGATCAAAGGTGTCGTCTACCGCGGCAGCGAGCACGACATTGAAGTGGTGGGCATCGCCGCGGCTGGGGAGGCCTCACCCATGTGAATCTCGAAGACTTCTCTAGCACCCAGCGCTACATTCTTCCTCTCAACCGGGAGAATACGCGGACCATTGACCGCACGGGCGGCACCTTTCTGCATAGCAGCCGCACCAATCCCTCCAAAATGAAGAGCGTCCCGGACTTCCTGAACGCCGACGATCATTCGAAAGCCGAAGTAACAAAGAGCGGCTCCACCTTCATGGCCTACGATCTGAGCAAGAAGGTGCTTAAGACCCTCGAAGATCTGCGCCTCGATTACCTTGTTTGCATCGGCGGCGACGATACGCTCAGCTATGCGGCGCGCCTCCACGAACTCGGCTTCAAAGTGATCGCGATCCCCAAGACGATGGATAACGACGTGCGCAACACGGAGTATTGCATCGGCTTCTCCACCGCCATCACCCGGGCCAAGGACGCCATCCAGCGCCAGCGGACGACGATCGGCTCGCACCAGCGCATCGCGCATTTTCAGAGTCTTCGGCCGCGATGCCGGGCACACTTCTCTCTACACGGCTTACGTCACTTCCATCCGCTGCTGCATCCCCGAGTTTCGCTTCGATGTCGACAATCTGGTGGACCTGCTGCTGCGCGATAAGAGCCTCAATCCCAGTAGCTATTCGCTGGTGGTGCTCTCCGAAGGCGCCGAATGGCAGGGGCTACCGAAGTGAAGCACCATGGCGAAGCCGGCCGCTTCTGGCCACGGCAAGTAGGCCAACGTGGGCGAAGACCTCAGCGAGTACATCAAGAAAAAGGTGAAGGAAGAAACCGTGGTGAGCGATCTCACTTACGACCTTCGCAGCGGCGAGCCGGATTTCATCGACAAGATGGTGGCCACCACCTTCGGCAACATGGCCCTCGTCGCTATCCACCAGGGCAAGAGCGGGCTTATGACCCCCGCCATCCTGGGGGGCAAGTACGCCATGGTGGGTTCCGAGTCGCCAGGTCGTCCGGCGCGCCGTCGAACTCGGCACCACGGACAACACGGAACGGCTGCTGCCAACTACGCCGATAAAGTCGGCTTGCCCATCTTCCTGGTGCTGGCCTAAGTCTTTCGAACTCGGCGCGCCTGCGCGGAGCAAACGTGCCTCTTCTCGATGCCGGCCGCGCGAAGCGCTTCGTGATTGCGCCTGCCCGCTGGCGTTCGCGGATCCTGCCGCAGCTAGTGCCCTCAATTAACCAAACGAACCAACGAACATCGCCCGCCTGGTCCGCTTTCCTTTTCAGGAACTGGTGGGAAACGCAAGGGCACCTCATCTACTCCCAGATCCTCGAAGTGGTCTTCGACGAAGTGGTGCAATACGGGGGCCCTTCCCAAGTGGGAAAAGTTCCGGATCGGCCGGACCACCGAAGACCCTTCTGACTTGCGGCTGCGCGTAGAAACGCCATCGGCACTGGCGATGGAACGGCGACCGCAGAAGGCTCAATACAAACGGTGGGCCTGCCAGTCTGGTGAGCACCGAGGATGCCCTCGACGCGTGGCGCAAGGATCGCGAGCAATACGCAGCAGAACTCGGTTAGCGCTATTCGGGAGAAACGATTACGTATCGCGCAGCAATCCTTTTCTACGCCGCGCGTGGAGGCATCCTCGGTGCTCACCGGGTAGCAGCCCACGGTATTGAGGTTCTGCAGTAGCCGTTCCATCGCCAGTGCCGATGGCGTTTCTACGCGCAGCCGCAAGTAGGAAGGGTCTTCGTTGGTCCGGCCGATCCGGAACTCTTCCACTTCGAAACGGCCCCCGTATTGCACCACTTCGTCGAAGACCACTTCGAGGATCTGGGAGTCAATCAGGTGCCCTTGCGCTTCCACCAGTTCCTGAAAGGGAAGCGGACCGGCGGGCGATGTTCGTTGGTTCGTTTGGTTCATGGAGGGGGCACTATCCGGCAGGATCCGCAACGCCAGCGGGCAGGCGCAATCACGAAGCGCTTCGCGCGGGCGGCATCGAGAAGAGGCACGCCTGCTCCGCGCAGGCGCGCCCCCATTCGAAAGACTTAGGCCTGCACCAGGAAGATGGGCAAGCCGACTTTATCGGCGTAGTTGGGCCGCAGCCGTTCCGTGTTGTACATCGTGCCAATTTCGACGGCGCGCGGACCGAGCTTGGGCTCGGGGATTTGCACCATGGCGTACTTGCCGCCCAAGATAGCGGTCATCAGCCCGCTCTTGCCCTGGTGGATAGCGTCGATGGCCATGTTGCCGAAGGTGGTGGCCACCATCTTGTCGATGAAATCCGGCTCGCCGCTGCGAAGGTCGTAAGTGAGATCGCTCACCACGGTTTCTTCCTTCACCTTTTTCTTGATGTACTCGCTGAGGTCTTCGCCCACGTTGGCCTTCTTGCGGTGGCCATAAGCATCGGCTTCGCCATAGTGCTTCAGTTCGGCAGCCCAGCCCATTCGGCGCCTTCGGAGAGCACCACCAGCGAATAGCTACTGGCAATTGAGGCCTTATCGCGCAGCAGCAGGTCCACCAGATTGTCGACATCGAAGCGAAACTCGGGATGCAGCAGCGGATGGAAGTGACGTAAGCCGTGTAGAGAGAAGTGTGCCCGGCATCGCGGCCGAAGACTCTGAAAATGCCGATGCGCTCATGCGAACCGATAGTCGTCCGCTGGCGCTGGATGGCGTCCGTGGCGCGGGTGATGGCGGTGGAGAAGCCGATGCAATACTCCGTGTTGCGCACGTCGTTATCCATCGTCTTGGGGATCGCGATCACTTTGAAGCCGAGTTCGTGGAGGCGCGCCGCAGAACGTGAGCGTATCGTCGCCGCCGATGCAAACAAGGTAATCGAGGCGCAGATCTTCGAGGGTCTTAAGCACCTTCTTGCTCAGATCGTAGGCCATGAAGGTGGAGCCGCTCTTTGTTACTTCGGCTTTCGAATAATCGTCGGCGTTCAGGAAGTCCGGGACGCTCTTCATTTTGGAGGGATTGGTGCGGCTGCTATGCAGAAAGGTGCCGCCCGTGCGGTCAATGGTCCGCGTATTCTCCCGGTTGAGAGGAAGAATGTAGCGCTGGGTGCTAGAGAAGTCTTCGAGATTCACATGGGTGAGGCCTTCCCAGCCGCGGCGGATGCCCACCACTTCAATGTCGTGCTCGCTGCCGCGGTAGACGACACCTTTGATCACCGAATTCAGACCGGGCACGTCGCCGCCGCCCGTGAGGATGCCAATCCGTTTGATGGCCATACGATTCCAATCTCCTTCAACGCTGGCAAGTTCGCCGCCAGCCCTTCGCTGCCAGCCTGCCGCCCCGCCAGCCCGCATTCGCCGGCGGCCAAGCCCCCAACCGTTGCTCGAATGCACTCGATCGCAAGCCGCGCAGAAATAGAGAGACGGTTGGGCAAAGCGCCCCGGCCAACTGGCTCGAAATTGGGGCGCCAACGCTATTGTACCGTTCTCAGCGGGCTAGAGTTTACGTGGCTGGCGAGCGGGTACCGGGGAACTGAAGAGCATCGGCAAAGGCGGCGACGGAGTGCCTACTCGTCGTACTTCTGAGCCATGTGTTCCTGCAGAATGCACCGGTCCATCACCACGGCCATGCCGGCCTCGCGAGCCCGTTTCGCGGCCTCGTCATGCACGACGCCCAGTTGCATCCAGATGACTTTCGCACCTTTTGCGATCGCCCCCTCGACAATTTCGGGCACGTGTTCGGAGCGCCGAAAGATGTTCACGATCTGCAGCTCGTCCGGGGCCGCGGCGAGGTCTGGCAGTGCGGGGATGCCCTCAAACTCCTCGATCTGGGGGTTGACCGGAAGAATCTCATAACCTTGGCCCAGCATGTAGCGGGAGACGCCGTTGCTTGCCCGGGTGGGGTCGTTCGAAATACCGACGACGGCGATCCTGGAAAATTTACGAAGGATTTCTTTGGTTGTCACCCGCCCCCTCGATTGCAGCGCCGCGTCGATCTGGACCGCGCTATCTTCGCTAACATTGACATTTCTTTCGATGCGCCGCCCGTCTTTCTCGATACTCAGGCGGTAAGTGCCGGGCAGCAGGCGCAACGTCGTGGGAGTGACGGCCTGCTGCCGCTCGCCGTTTACGAAGACGCTGGCCCCGGTTGGGGTGGAAGTGACGCGCACCATGCCTACACGGCGTTCCAGCTTCACGCTGACGGTCTCACCGGCTTCGGCGAGATCGATCAGCTTGATCTCATTGCGATAGCCCGTCAGGCGGACCGAATAGGTATGGCGGCCCAGCGGAAGCTCAAGCGAGCATGGCGTCTGGCAGCGGAAACGCGATTCCGCATCAACCGTCACTTCCGCACCTGGCGGTTCGCTGATGAAGCGGACGCTTGCCGTTCTGGTGCCGGGCCGCTGCTTGCCCCTTGGGTTTGGCTGATTCCGGGGCGTGGGCTTGGGCACTTCCGGAGCGGGTTGGGGCGTCTCCACGGGGGGTCTGGAATCCGTCCCTGGCGTTTCCGGGGTTGGCGTTTCCGGGATTGGCGTTCCCTCGCCGGCCTGGGGCTCCGCAGATCCTTCAGCAGGGGCGAGGGTTTCGGGCGGAGGAGTCACTCCGTCGGGAGTGGTATCCCCTTCGGTGGACGAGGGCCTGCCGTCGCCGCTTCCATCGGCGGCTAGCTGTGCAGGCTGGCGGGTAATTCCGGGCACATCGACGCCGCCGACGCCGAAGTAGACCGCTGCCAGCGCGCCGGCCACCACCAGGAAGCTGAGAAGCGCGACCAGCATCGCCCGCCGGCGGCTTTGCTTCTGACGTTTCTCTTCTTCGTGAACGTCACGCAGCCAGGATGGTTGCGGAGGGCCGGAAATCTCCAGCGTTTCCGATTGCGAGGGGTCCCCCCCAGTGATGAACCCGCCACCGGCGCCCCCATGCGGCACTTCGGTGGCGGGGATGGGCCGGGATGGCGTCGCCTCCACGCGGGGTGGCGGCAAAGTGGGAACCCAAACCGGCTCCTCGGCTGGGCGCGCGGCAGGACTGGGGGCCACAGGTGGCGGCTTTGGCGCGCTAGGCGAAAGCGGCGGAGATTGCCCTTGGCGCACAGAATCGCCAGCGGGTTTAGGCGCCGTTTGCGCGGCATCGCCCATCGTGGGGAGCGTCTGGCTCATGCCGCGAGGGAGTGCGTGCCAGCCGGGCGAGGTGGCGCAGGCTTCGGCCAGAGCGTCTACAAAGGTGAGGCAGGAGGGGAAGCGGTCCGCCGCTTCTTTTGCCATCGCCCGTTCCAGCACTTTGCCGATCGCGGGGCTGAGCGAGCGGTTCAGCAAGGTGGCGTCCGGGGAGGGCTGATGGGCGATGCGGTAAAACAGCGCCGGCAGCGTCTCAGCGACGAATGGCTTTTCGCCGGAGAGCAGTTCGAACGCGATGACGCCCAGGGAGAATTGGTCGGAGCGCCCGTCGATGGCGCTGCCGGCGATCTGCTCCGGAGACATATAGTCCGGCGTCCCCAGCATGCCGCCGCCTTGTGTGACGCTGGAGGCATGGGCGATTTTGGCAATGCCGAAATCGGTGACCCGCACCCGACCGGTGGGCGTCACCATGATGTTCGGCGGTTTGATGTCGCGATGAACGATGCCACGGCTATGGGCGAAATCGAGCGCTTCGGCCATCTGCCGCAGAAGCGAAAGCAGCATCTCGCGAGAGAGCTCGCGGCGCTTTTCGAGCATGTGCTCCAAGCTGTCTCCCTCCACGTATTCCATGGAGATGTAGGAGAGGCCGTTCTGCTCGTCCACATCGTAGATGGTGACGATATTTTCGTGGGAGAGAATGCCCGCCGATTGCGCTTCCCGCACCAGGCGCTCGCGCAGCCGCTGGAGCTTTTCGGCGTCGGCGAAGTCGCTCAGGCGAATGGTCTTCAGGGCCACGGAACGGCCAATGCGCGTATCCCGGGCAAGGTAGACGACGCCCATTGCGCCGCGCCCGAGTTCGCGTTCCACTTCGTATCGCCCGATCTGCTGCATCCGCGTTGCCATTGTAGCGCAACAATTGCGCCAAACGCCTGAAAAACAAGGGCGCAAAACGAGCCCGAAATGGCTCATTGCTACAATGGGGTCGCATGATTCAAACGCTGTTTGGCTCCGTTCCGCAGGAGCCCACCTTCTTCGAAAAGCTCCAGCAGGGCATTCGCAAGACGCGCGAGGGCCTCACTGGGAAGCTCGAAGACCTCTTTGCCGGTAAGAAAACCATCGACGCGGATCTACTAGACGAACTGGAATACGTGCTGATCAGCGCCGACATCGGCGTCCGCACGACGAGCGAGATTCTGGAATCGGTACGGCAAAAGCTCGATCGCAAGCAACTGAAAGAAATCGACGAATTGCGCACAGTGATTCAGGAGCATTTACTGGAGGTGTTACGGCGTCCAGAGCGCCCGCTGCCCCAGGTGAAGCAGCCGCCCGCGGTGGTACTGGTGATTGGCGTGAACGGCGCGGGGAAGACAACATCGATTGGCAAACTGGCCGCGCGTTACAAGCTGGAAGGACATACCGTGCTGCTGGCAGCCGCCGACACTTTTCGTGCCGCGGCCATCGAACAGCTTGAGGTTTGGGGCCAGCGCGCCGGTTGCGACGTGATCCGGCAGAAGCAGGGGGCCGACCCCAGCGCGGTGGTCTACGACGCCATCCAGGCCGCGATCGCACGCAAAGTGGATTACATCATCGTCGATACCGCGGGGCGGCTGCATACGAAAGACAATCTAATGGCGGAACTTGAGAAGATTACCCGCACGACGAAGAAGCTGATTCCCGACGCGCCGCATGAGGTGCTGCTGGTGCTTGACGGCACCACCGGGCAAAATGGGGTGGAACAGGCAAAGCGCTTCACGGAAACGGCGGGCGCCACGGGGATCATCCTCACGAAGCTCGATGGCACGGCGAAAGGCGGCGTGGTGGTGCCGATCGCGAGGGAACTGAACCTGCCTATCCGCTACATTGGGGTGGGCGAGAAGGCTGACGATTTGCTGCCCTTCGACGCAACGGAATTCATCAACTTCTATTTCGAGAATTAATCGCGAAAAGATGTCAGGAGTACCCAGGTCCTCCACTTATCATCCGCCTGGCCCTAGACCTCGCCCGCCCAGGGTGCCGGCCTGACCTCGTCCCAACCCCTGCAGTGGGCGCTGCTGGTGGTGCGCGATGGGCGGGGTCGATCGGCCAGCGGCTTCCACACCTGGACGCAGGTGTGAAACACGCGGAAGTCATGGCTCTCGAAGAGGCGGGGGCGATGCGCGCGGGAGCCACCGTGTATCAACGCTCGAACCCTGCTCCCACCCGGGACGGCACGCGCACCCTGCGCACGAGGCACTCATCAGCCGCCGGCATCGCCAGAATGGTCGTCGCCATGAGAGCCGACCCCAACTCCGCTGGTACGCGGCACGGGATTCGCCGCGCTACCGCGAGGCCGGAATCATGGTGGACCTGTTTCCGAAGCACCGCCGAGGCGGAGCAAGCTCAACCGCAGCCTTCGTCCACTTCATGAAGTACCGGCGCGGCCGCTGGTCATTGCTCAAATCCGCCGTGACGCTTGATGGCAAGATCGCCGCGCCCGCGGACAACTCGGGATGGATCACCAGCGATCGTGCCCGCGCTCACGTGCAAACCATCTGCGCCATTCGGCTATGACGCCGATCCTGACCGGCGTCGGCACTGTGCTCTTTGACGATTGCCTGTTGAACGACCGCTCCGGTAAGGATCGCGCACGGCCACTGCTGCGCATCGTCGTCGATTCCCTGCTCCGCACCCCCACGGATTCGAAAATGGTGCGCAGTTGCGACAGCGACGTGCTGATCGCCACCACCTCCGCCGCCGACCCGAGCTAACCGGAAAGCGCTCGAATCACGCCGGCGTACGAAGTGATCGCTCGCCGATGGCGCCCGCGGTCGCGTCGAGCTTGCGCTACCATGGTGGAGCACACTCGCCGCGCAGCGCTATCTCTCGCTGATGATTGAAGCCGGCAGCAAGATCAACTGGGCGGCGCTCGAGGCCGGCAATCGTCGACACGCATCTTCTTCTACGACGCGCCCAAGAATTCTAGGCGGCGTTGCAGAGCCCGCCCGTGGCCGGCGGCATCGGCAAGCCGCAGCCGCGCGGACGCCATCCATCCGCGGAACGGGTGACGCTCCACCCCATCACCGACCGACGAGTTCGCGGTCGAGGCCTAGTGTCGGTGGCGCGGACCACACTTCATGTTCACGGCATCATCGAAGAGATGGGCAGCGTCGCAGGCCATCGACCCCCCGCGCCATGCGCTCTGTGCTGCGGCTCCGCGCTAGCAAGGTTGCGGAAGCGATCTGCGCCGAGGGCGATTCGGTCTGCTGTGAGCGGCGTCTGCCTTACCGCCGTCGAGATCTCGCTCCCCAACGCCTTCGCCGCCGATCGTCTCGCCGGAAACCCTCACCCGCAGCACGCCTTGGCCAGCTACGCCCCGGCTCTCTCGTGAATCTCGAACGCTCTCTGCTGCCCACCTCCCGCATGGGGGGGCACATCGTTCAGGGCCACGTCGACGGTCTTGGGACGGTACACGATCTGAAGGAGTTGGGAGACGGCAACTGGTGGCTGACAATCGAGGTACCGGACGATGTGGAGCGCTATTGTGTCTTCAAAGGATCCGTTTCGATTGATGGCGTCAGCCTCACCATCGCCAAGCTGGAAGCGAATCTGCTGAGTGTGGCGGTGATCCCGCACACCCACGCGAACACCACCATGCGCGGCTATTACAGGGGCGACAAGGTGAACCTGGAAATCGACGTCATCGCCAAATACGTCGAGAAGTTGTTGGCCTCCCGCGACGGGAAAGTAAAGCCCAGACTCTCCGAAGAGAAGTTAAGGGCGATGGGATACTGAGCGCATATCGTAGGTGAGAGTCCGGGCCGCCGAAGACTGGCCTAGGGAAACGAGCATATGCCAACCGCCATCACCCGCTACTGGGCAAACCGCAATGAGATCGATTTCTAGCTGCAGAGAAGGGCACGGGATTCGCGTGAAACCCTTGCTTCTCATGAATGAGGATGCCATGGGGAATTGCTAGGAGTTGTTGGGTCCTGGGTGTAAGTGGGGTGGGGCCGGATAAACTGGGAAATCAGTTTCGACCGCATCTGCTCGCCTTCACGCTAAAATTCGGTATTCCACCGGTACGTCATGCAAATGCTCACTCGCCGTCTTTTTTTCTACTTCCTCCTTTCCTGTTTCGCCAGCCCTCTCGGTCTGGCCCAAAACGCGGAGCCTATCCGGCACACGCTGCGGTTTCCCGATGCCAAGAACCATTACGTCCACGTGGAAAGCGTGTTCCCGACCGGAGGCCAAGCCGAGATCGAAGTCTTCATGGCGGTGTGGACGCCCGGCTCTTATCTCATTCGGGAGTACGCGAGAAACATCGACCGCGTGAGCGCCGCGGACGAAGCCGGAAATCCGTTGCAGGCCGCGAAAAGTCGCAAGAATCGATGGTTAGTGAAGACGAACGGGGCGGAAACGGTGACCTTGCGTTACCCGGTTTACTGCCGCGAAATGAGCGTGCGGACGAACTTTGTCGATCACAGCTTCGCCATGCTGCAGGGGGCTGCCACCTACCTTTCGCCGGTGGGCCAGAACCAGAGGCCGCATCAGGTGCATGTGGAATTGCCTCCGCACTGGAAGCGCGCGATCTCCGCACTGCCCGATGCCGCAGGCGCGCCGGCCAGCAGCTTCTTTGCCGCGGACTACGACACTCTGGTGGACAGCCCCATCGTCGCTGGCAACCCGGACGTTTTCGAATTCGAAGTGCAGGGTAAGAAGCACCAGATCGTCAATACACCGGCTAGCGATCTGTGGGACGGCCCGAAAAGCGTCGATGCCACGCGCAAAATCGTGGAGCACTACGCGGCAATGTGGGGTGGGCTTCCCTATGAGAAGTACGTCTTCTTCAACATGCTGGTGGAGGCGGGCGGGGGCCTTGAGCATAAGAACTCGACTGTGTTGATGACCAGCGCCTGGAGCACTCGCAGCGACGACGCCTTCTACGGCAACCCCAGCGCAACGCCGCCACGGGGCGGCTGGGGTATCTCTGCGTAGGCGACGAATATCGTTTAACATCTCTGGAACGTCAAACGCCTTCGCCCTCGGGCTCTTGGGCCTTCCTCGTCGACTACGAAGCAGAGAACTACACGGACAGCCTGTGGATCAGCGAGGGGTTTCACATTCTATTGACGACGATCTTGCCATGGTGCGTACCGGGCCGATCGACCGCAAGACTGTCTGCAGGCTCTCCGGCTCCATCGGAGCGCTGCAGGCCAGGCCGGGGCGGAAAATGCAATCAGCCGCCGAGTCGTCTTACGATGCGTGGATCAAGGGCTACCGCCCCGACGAGAATTCGCCCAACACCGGCATCAGCTATTACACGATGGGCAACGTGATTGGCTTTCTGCTGGACGCCCGCATCCGCGCGGCCACTGGCAACGCCAAGAGCCTCGACGATGCGATGCGGCTGGCATACCAGCGCTTCGGGGGCGCCATTGGCTTCACGCCGAAAGACTTCCGGGATTGCGTCGGCGAGGTTGCCGGGCCCGTCGTGGCGGAATGGCTTATCAAAGCGGAGTATCAAACGGCGGACTTCGACTATGTTGCGGAGCTTGCCCATCTCGGCCTGCGCTTCCGTACCGGCGCTCGCCCCTCCTCAAGTAGCAACACAATGGAGAAGCCGGCGAAAGGCTGGCTGGGCGCGCAGACGCGCGTCAATGGAGCCAGTGTGTTTGTGAGCGGCGTGCAGCGGGAGACGCCGGCTTACGAGGCGGGACTCAACGTCGACGACGAGATCGTGTCGATTGGCGACCGGCGCATCGGCGCTGGGTTCTGGCCACGCCTGGGCGATTATTACCGCGCGGGAGAGACGGTGGAATTTGTGGTGGCGCGGCGCGGCAGGATGGTGAAAGTTCCGATTACGTTCGGATGAAGAGCCACGCCCATCCTGGCAATTGGAAACGCTCTACGCCAATGCCAGCGAGGCGCAGCGGGCCGCACTTGATTCCTGGTTGGGCGTGCGCTGAATGGCAAGGTTTCAGGCAGGTTGCTGCTGCGTCATACAATGCAAAGTGCCCAAGCCAAGAACCAGATCGCGGCAATAGATGGGGATGATGCGATGTTTGGGCATCGCGCGCGCCAACGTATTTAACGCAACACGGTCAGCCAGATCGTTAAAGACCGGCACCAGCACGATGTCATTCGCAATGTAGAAATTGGCGTAGCTCGCCGGCAGACGCTGCCCATCAAACACCACCGGCGCGGGCATGGGCAGCCTCACCACATTCAGCGCCTTGCCTTTTGTTGTCGTCATGCGCCGCAGCAGTTGGTAGTTCTCGCGAAGAGCGCCATAGTTGGGGTCGTCACGATCGCCCTCGCTCGCCACCACCACGGTGTCTTCATTCACGAAGCGGGCCAGGTCGTCCACGTGGCCATGGGTGTCGTCGCCCGCGATCCCGTTGCGGAGCCAAAGCGTCTTCTCAATTCCCAGGTACTCGCGGAACACCTCTTCGTAGTCCTGCCGCGATAGCCCCGGATTTCGTTCCTGGATTGGGCTAAGCAGGCATTCTTCCGTGGTCAGCAATAAGCCCGCGCCGTTCACGTCAATGCTGCCGCCCTCAAGCACCACGTGACGCTTGCCATGCTTCGGCTTCCATCGCTTCATGCGCAATCGGCTGGCGACGTAGGCCGGGATGGCATCGTCCTTCTCCGCGTTCGCGTACTTCGCCCAGCCGTTGAAATGGAAATCGAGAATCGCCGCTTTGCCATGAGCCGGCCGCACAAAAATGGGGCAGAAATCCCGCGTCCAACTGCGGTCCGTGGGTATTTCGAAAAATTCGACGCTTGCGAGATCGGCGCCGGACTTCTCACAGCAACGCACCGCCTCCCTGCGAAGCTTTTCGTCTTTGACGAGGATGCGCACTTTCTCCACCTGAGCGAGATGGCGCACGATGTCTGCGTAAATCCACGGGATGGGCGCGAACTTGCCGGGCCAATCCGTGCGCTCATGCGGCCAGGCCAGCCAGGTAGCTTCGTGCCGCTCCCATTCGGCGGGCATCCGGTAGCCCAAGGAGAGAGGAGTTGTTGTTCGATCGATCGCCATTCGAGCTTCCCCTAGTCGTTCCAGCGATTGAGAATTGGGGCGTAAGCGTCAATGCGGCGGTCTCGCAAGAACGGCCAGTTGCGGCGCACGTCTTCCTGATGACGAGGGTCAATCGTCGCGATGAGGATTCCCTCTTTGTCTACGGGCGCTTCCGTAAGCAAGCGCCCGAACGGATCCGAACGAACGGCGTAGCCCCAGGTCCTCGAGGTCCGCCCGTTCTCCTGGCGTACCCTCAAAGCCGGTGCGGTTCGCGGCGGCTACGTAAATGCCGTTGGCGATGGCGTGCCCGCGCTGCACGGTGATCCAGGCGTTTCGCTGGGCATCGCCGAACTCCGCTTTCTCATGCGGGTGCCAGCCGATGGCCGTGGGGTAGAACAACACGCTGGCCCCAGAGAGCGAGGCGAGGCGGGCGGCTTCGGGATACCACTGGTCCCAGCAGACGAGCACCGCAATGCGCCCGAACTTCGTATCGAAGTGGCGGAAGCCAAGGTCGCCCGGGGTGAAGTAGAACTTTTCGTAGTAGAGCGGGTCGTCCGGGATATGCATCTTGCGGTACAAGCCCAGCAAGGCTCCGTCGGCATCCAGCACCGCGGCGGTGTTGTGATACACGCCCGCCGTGCGGCGCTCAAAGAGAGAGGCCACTACAGCCACACCGCATTCACGGGCTACGCGGCCGATGGCTTCCGTGCTCTCGCCGGGGATCGGCTCCGCCAGATCAAACAGCTCGGCATCCTCGCTGCGGCAGAAATATTGCGACTTGAACAACTCCTGCAGACACACCACCTGCGCCCCCAGGCTGGCCGCCTCGCGGATCTTTTCAACGGCCTTGGCAAGGTTGGCGGCGGGGTCCATGGAACAGGTCATCTGGACCAGCCCGATCGTAAAGGAAGGAGTGCGCTGTGCAGGCATACTAGTATTGTCCTATATGCTTCGCCGGTCTCTCTTGCGCCTCTTTGCGCTTTCCGCCCTTGCCGCCCTTTCATTGCCCGCCCAGGTAACGGCGCCGGAGGATCACTTCGGTTTCGCACCTGGCGCCGACTACAAGCTGGCCACCTTCGAAGAAATCCATGCCTATTTCAAGAAGCTCGATGCGGAGAGCGAGCGTATGCGAATCGCGGAGATGGGCCTCTCGACGGAGGGCCGTCCGGTGCCGCTGGTGTTCATCTCCAGCCCCGCGAATCTCGCGAAGCTGGACGCGATTCGCCGGAACCAGAAGCGCATGGCCCTGGCGGAGGTGAACGAGGCTGAAGCGCGCGCCATCTCTGAAGAAGCGCCCGCCGTGGTGTGGATCGATACCACGATGCACTCCACGGAAACCGTCCCCGGCCAGACGGCTCCCCTGCTTGCCTATCGCCTTCTCTCTGACAATAGCCGGGAGACGCTGCGGATCCTTGACAACGTGGTGCTTCTACTCGTGCCGACAACCAACCCGGACGGGATGCAAGCGATCAACGAATGGTACGGGAGGAACGTCGGCACCGAGCATGAGCTGGCCCCCTATCCCGGCCTTTACCAGCGCTACGCCGGGCACGACAACAACCGGGACTGGTACATGCTGAACCTTGCGGAAACCCGCAATGCCGCCAAGGTTCTCTTTGAGGATTGGTTTCCTCACATCGTCTACAACCAGCACCAGACGGCTCCCTTTCCCGCGCGCATTTTCATACCGCCCTATGCCGAACCAATGAACCCCAACATTCCGCCAGCGGTGATGGAAGGCATCAGCATGATCGGGTTGGCGATGAAGGAGCGGCTTGCGCTGGAGGGCAAGACGGGCGCGGTTTCCTATGCGAACTTCGATGGCTGGTGGAATGGCGGTTTGCGCAGCACGCCCGCCTTTCACAACATGCATGGCATCCTCAGCGAGACGGCGGGATTCCTCTATGCCACGCCTTTCGATTACGACCCGGCAAAGCTGCCCAAGACCTTTGCAACCGGTGTCCCCACCAAGCAGCCCAGCATCTTTTACACCTCGCCATGGAAAGGTGGGCGATGGAGCAACACGGAAGCGGTGCAATACAATCTGACGGCCAGTCTGGCGGTGCTTCATCTGGCGTCGAGCATGCCGGAGCACTGGAGTTTGAAAGCATGGAGGCTTGCCAGGGAGCAGATGGACGAAGGCGAGAAGGGGACGCCCTACGCGTATGTGATTCCGGCGAAACAATGGGACCCTTCGAGCGCGCAGGAACTGGTTCGGCGCTTGCAGATGAACGGCGTGCGCGTGGAGCGTGCTTCCGATGCATTCACGGCCGACGGCAAGGAATTCCAGGCGGGCAGCTACGTCATCCCCGCCGCCCAGCCCTTTCGCGGATATTTGATGGATCTGCTGGAGCCCCACAATTACCCCGAGATAAAACTCAATGGAGGCCCGGTGAAAGAGCCGTATGACTCGGCGGGCTACACGCTCTCCCTCCAGATGGGCGTGGATGTGACGCGCGTCAACGATCGTTTCCAGGCCAACCTGGCTGCGCTTGCCACGATGCCCGCGCCCGCCCCAGTGTGGGACCGTAAGCAGAACGCAAGCTTTTGGGCGGTGGCCGATGCGCTGGCCCGGAATGCCGCCGTGGGCGTGGCGCCGGATGGAACGTGGCTCACCGGCGCGGCCGCGGGCAATGCACAGTGGACGATCAAGACTCCGCGAGTGGGCGTTTATGAACCCTATCGCAGCGATATGGATGGCGGCTGGACGCAATGGCTGCTTGACTACTATCGCGTGCCATACCGGGCTCTCAAGAATGAAGATGTGCGCAGCGGAAAGCTTCGCGATCGCTATGACGCAATCGTGATCGCGTCGCAATCGGTGAATGCCATTTTGCATGGGTATCAGGCGGGCCTGCCAACGCTTACTGGATCGCTCGGCTCCAACGAGCAGATGGCCGCAAAGAGCCTGCAGCGCCCCGAGTATACGGGCGGAATCGGCGTTGAAGGCGTGGTGGCGCTACGCTCGTTTGTGGAGCAGGGCGGCACGCTGCTGACGTTCGGCGAAGCCACCAATCTGCCCATTGATATGTTCCCCCTGCCAGTGACCAGCAGCGGCTCTCGCAGCGCTTTCAAGGCGCCAGGTGCGGTGCTGCGGATTCGAATGAACGGCGACAGTTTGCTCGCGGCGGGAATGCCCCGGGAAACCTATGCGTTCGTCGATGGCGGCTATGCCTTCGAGAGCAAGCATGCCAGTGGGGAGAAGGCCCCAAAAGCGGCGGTACGCACGACCGCCTCCTATGCCGAACGCGATCTGCTGGCTAGCGGATGGATTCGCGGTGAGGATGCCGTAAAGGGAAAAGACGCGGTGACCGAGGTTTCGCTCGGCGATGGGCGCGTCGTCCTTTTCGGCATCCGCCCCCAATTTCGCGGACAGACCTTCGCGACTTTCAAACTCGTACTCAATGCGATCTATCTCTCGGCGGCGACAAAGCGCTGAGTGTTGCCGCCAGTTTCACGTGGGATTGGAAGGATAAAAGAAAAAAGTCTGCCTCGGCTTCCTGCCTCATCAAACTGATTACGCGGGATGAACCTATCGCTCCGCGACAGATCAGAAAGTGGAGGCATGAATGGCACAAGATACGACTAGCTGGCCCGAGTTGGCCATTGGGCTTTACGACAAACTTACCGGACGGGGAGCGGAAATCACATATTCGTTTGAGGATTTTGAAGTGTTCGTGCCAAGCAGCGCGGATACCAATGCGACCCATGCGAAATGGCGTATGAACGGCACCCTTCGCATTCGCACCCGCGATACGGCAAAGGCCTAGGCGAGCCTCATGGGAAGCCATCCCAGTGCGGCGCTGGATATGCACGGCGAACTCGTCATGGAGACCGGTTCGGACCAGTTCCGGCTGGCGGCCAACGGGGAAGAAATCCTCCTCCAGGCCCCCTCCTTGGCTTCGCTGCGGCGAGCCATCGGAAATGTGGCTTCTCGTCCCGCTATGGATGCGCTTGAAGCATTTCTGCTTAGGGCAAACGTGACGTTGACGGTGCAAGTGGCAGGCGCTTCGATTCTCAGCTTTCCCGGCAATCCAAATCTGGCGGCTCGGTCGGCTGGGCTCCGCGCCGGCCGCCTTCGTCTTTGGCCTCTGGCGCGCCTTTGGCTTCGGGGCCGGTCATAAGCACCCTCAACTACATATACATTCCACCGTTCACTCCAATCACTTGGCCGGTGATATAGGAAGCGGCGTCGCCGGCTAGAAAACTCACCACACCCGCGATGTCTTCCGCGGTGCCAAAACGCTTGGCGGGAATTAGAGAGAGCATTTTTTCTTTCACCTGGTCGTTTAATACGGAGGTCATGTCGGTTTCCACAAAGCCAGGCGCGATTGCGTTCACGGTGATGTTTCGACTCGCTAACTCCTGAGCCAGTGTCTTGGTGAGACCAATCATGCCCGCCTTCGAAGCCACATAATTGGCCTGCCCGGCATTGCCCATTTGCCCCACCACGGAACTGATGTTGATGATGCGGCCCCAGCGCTCCTTGATCATTCCTTGCATGACCGCCTGGGTTACCAGAAAGGTGCCGGTGAGATTCACGCGCAGCACTTCCTCCCAATCCTCACCCTTCATCCGCATGGCCAGCATATCCTTTGTGATGCCGGCGTTGTTCACCAGCACATCTACCCGGCCAACCTCAGAAAGCAGACCCTTGATGGATTCGTGGATATTCGCGGCGCTTCCCAGGTCGAGCGAAATCACGGTTGCGTTGCCGCCCCGCTGGCGAATCTGAGCAGCCGCTTCTTCCAGCTTCGCCATTTGGCGCGCGGCAAGCACCACATGGTGCCCGGTGCTGGCGAGAGAGAGTGCGCAAGCGCGGCCAATCCCGCGGCTGGCTCCGGTAACGAGGGCAATGCGTTGGCTCATGAATTGTTCCTTCCTCTGCTGGGCCGTCGAAATGAGGCGAACCCGGCCCTAAATGAATCATCATAGTAAACGACGGCTCCGCGCACCGGGTTATTGCCAGCGGAGCTAAGCAGAGGTGATTTCCCATGCCGTTTGACGACCTCCAGGATTTCGCGCGTGCCCTTGAGAAAAAGCAGGAACTGAAGCGCATTCCCTTCGAGGTGGATCCTTATCTGGAAATCACCGAATTCGCCGATCGCGCGGTGAAGCAGGGCGGGCCGGCGTTGCTGTTTGAGCGGCCCAAGGGCTCCAATGTGCCACTGCTGATCAATGCCTTTGCCAGTGATCGCCGCATGGCACTGGCCCTGGGCGTGGATAGCCTTCAGGAGATCGCGGACCGCATCACGGAACTCAAGGAACTCAAGAAACCCGAGGGCTTGATGGGCGCCGTGAAGATGCTGCCGAAACTAGGCGAGATCGCCAACGTCTTCCCCAAAACGGTCTCCGACGGCGCCTGCAAAGAAGTGATCCGCCACGATGATTTCTCGCTTAGCGATTTCCCGATTCTGCACTGCTGGCCGCAGGATGGCGGGCGGTACATCACCCTGCCGCTGGTCTTCTCAAAGAGCCTTCGCACGGGCAAGCCAAACTGCGGGATGTATCGCATGCAGGTCTTCGATGAGCGAACCTGCGGCATGCACTGGCAAACCCACAAACAGGGCGCCGATCATTACCGCCAATTGAAGGCCCAGGGCAACGACATGCGGATGCCCATCTCCGTCGCCATCGGCGCCGACCCCGCCGTTACCTTCTCCGCTATCGCGCCACTCCCGCCCGACATCGACGAAATGATGTTCGCCGGCTTCCTTCGCAATTCGCCCGTCCGCATGGTGAAGAGCGAAACCAATGACCATCTGGTGCCCGCCGACGCCGAGATCGTCCTTGAAGGCTATGTGGATCTGGGCGAGCTACGCGAAGAAGGACCCTTCGGCGACCATACCGGATTTTATTCGCTCGAAGACGACTACCCGGTCTTTCACGTCACCTGCGTCACGCACCGGAAGAAACCGCTGTATTCAGCCACCATCGTGGGCCCGCCGCCGATGGAAGACTTCTGGATGGGCAAGGCGGTGGAACGCATTTTCCTCCCACTGATGAAGCTGCAACTTCCCGAGGTGGTGGATATCTGCATGCCGCCGGAGGGGGTATTCCACAACCTCATTCTGGTATCGATCAAGAAGGCTTATCCCGGCCACGCTCGCAAGGTGATGCACTCCATCTGGGGAACCGGGCAAGCGATGTTCTCGAAATGCATCGTCGTGGTGGACGACGATGTGAACGTACAGGATGTGAGCGAAGTGGCCTGGAAGGCCCTGAACAACATCGATCCGCAGCGCGACATCGAAATGGTGCTTGGCCCGGTGGATTCGCTCGATCACGCCAGCCGCCTGGTGAACTATGGTTCCAAGATGGGCGTGGACGCCACAAAGAAGTGGCCCCAGGAGGGCTTCACGCGCCGCTGGCCAGACGTACTCAAGATGACGGGCGACGTCAAGCAGCGGGTGGACGAACTGTGGCGAAAAGCGGGCATGCAGGCGGAGCAAAGCCTAAAAGCGCGCTGATCCGAACTCTACATGAAGCCGCTTCCCAGTGCTATCATCAAAGATTGGCATTGAAGAGGTTTTCGTGGATAGAGCTACTCGCAAAGAACTGAAAACAGACCACTTCGTTGAGAAGGTTGGCGCCGCCGTTAGCGAAATTCTTGGGCACAAGCAGGAAGTGCAGCGCTATGGCATCATCGCGGCTGTTGTCGTGGTGCTGATCATCGCGGGTGTGAGCTGGTATCGCTACCAAGCCAAGGAACGGCGCGCGGATTTTGATGTTCTTCTGCGCACCATGGAAGCCCCGGTGGCGCCTCCCGGCCAAAGCGCCGGGCTCAGCTTTGCCACTGAAGCGGACAAAGACAAAGCTATTTCCGCCGCTCTCGAAGCGTTCAGCAAGGAGCACGCGGGCACCAACGAGGACGCTCTGGCCCACTACTTTGTCGCCTCCAACGCCATCGAGGAGCGAGCGTTTGACAAGGCTCTCACCGAAGTGGAATTGGCCATCCAGCACGGCAACTCCGACACTGCCGCTATTGCCCGATTCATGAAGGCGAACATCCTGGCTGCCCAGGGCAAAGACGCCGATGCGGAGAAAATTTACCGTGAACTTCTGAACACCTCGTCAGGGTTCGTGACGCAAGGCGAAGTGACGCTGGCCCTGGCAAAAGTGATTGCCAAGAAGAGCCCGGACGAAGCGATCAAATTGCTCGAACCTCTGCGTCTTGCCGAGGGCTCAACGCAGCGCATCGCCAGCCAGACCATTGAAGAGATTCGCAATTCGCCAAAGAACTAGGCAGCCCACGCCCATGTCCTCTTCCGCTGAGGGTCCAGACCAGGGGAGCGCATCTCTTGCGAGGCTGCGTTTCCCACTCAGTTCCAGCCGTGGCCGCCGCTACCCCGAGTTGAGCCACCGATACCGATCAGAGTTTCAGCGGGACCGCGACCGCATCGTTCATAGCCGAGCCTTCCGCCGGCTGGAAGACAAGACGCAGGTCTTCTCCGACCCTCAATCGGACCACTTCCGCACTCGACTCACCCACACTCTTGAAGTGGCCCAGATTGCCCGCACCGTGGCCGCCACCCTTCAGTTGGATGAGGAATTCACCGAGGCCCTCGCCCTCGCTCACGACCTTGGGCATCCGCCTTACGCCCACGCCGGAGAATGCGAACTCGACCGTCTGATGCAGAGCTTTGGCAACCGGTTCGACCACAACTTTCAAGCCCTGCGAATCGTGGAGTTAATTGAACGCCGCTACGCCATGTTCCCTGGCCTCAACCTCACCTTCGAGTTGCGCGAAGGGATCGTGAAGCACTCGCACGATCTCATCCCCGGCGAGCATCCGTTTCTCGACGAGTATCTTCCCGGCGTGCTGCCGCCGCTCGAAGCGCAGATCATCGACCTAGCCGATGAAATTGCCTACAACACCGCCGACCTTGACGACGCCCGCGACGCCGACATTCTCACCTGGGAAGCGATCCGGGAAAGCGTGGCCAAATTCGATGAGCTTGCCAGGCGCGTGGAGCAACAATATGCCGGCGCGCCACTGCGCGAACAGTTTGTCGAGACACTCCGAGCGCTGCTCGATTTCCTCGCCACCGGACTGATCGAAGGCACATACCAGGCTGCACTCGATGCGGGGGTCGAAAGCGCGGAGGAGGTTCGCCGCCATTCCACGCGCCTAGCCCGCTACAGCGCCGAAGCGGCTGAGGCAAACGCCGCGCTAAAGCGCTTTCTGCGCGAGCGCGTGTATAACTCCACGGAGATTCTGGAAGCGCGCGTTCGATGCGAAGCGGAGATCCGCTCGCTGTTCCACTTCTTCCTGGAAAACCCTTCCGCCATCTCCGCGAGCTTTCGCGAATATCATGAAACCGAAGCGCCCCACCGGCTGGTGTGCGATTACATTGCCGGCATGACCGACGGCTTCTTTCGTAAGACTTTCCTCCGCCTGCTTGGCCCGGAAAACTGACGCCTAATCCTCGCTCTTGCGCACATGGTTGGTGACTTCCGCGCGCCGCACAATATAGAGCTTCCGCAACTGCCTCACCAGTTCCGACCCGATGGTATCGGGATTCTCCTCGCGGTCGTGTTCCACTTCCACCTTGATGTAAATATCCGTTCTTGGCATGTCTTTCCAGTGTACGGAAAAGGGGCATGGGCAGCCTCAAACTCAGACGCTGGAGTTTGGGTCCGCCGACATTCAAGCTGGTGGCGCTAACGGGGCCAGGTCTCGAATGGGGCCTTTGGCATCTTGTGTCCCCAGGCCTCGGGTCCCCAGCAGCGGGTGCCGACGAGGGGCTCCGTCTTGCTGGTGTTCACCAGTTTGATCCCGCCCAGGGTCTTGGCCGCCTCGTAGGGAATGACGAATTCATCGTCCAAATCCTCGCCGAGCCGGATTCCCGACTTCACTTCCACTTTGTGTTTGCCAAGCGTCCCACTGCCGTGGCTGAAGTGCATGATGCACAAGGCGTGCCGGCCCGGTGAGCGTGGTTTCGGCTCCGGGGGCGAGTTCGAACTGGCGCAGGCTGAAGAGTTCGTCGCCATTCGGCTTGCCGTAGACGCGCCACTCATCGTGGAAGCCGCCCTGGCTGGCCGCTTCATCCACTACCGGCAGCAGAAAATGCTTCTCCACGACAAACGGATCCATGTTGGCGCGAAGGTCGATGTCGGAAACCAGCCGCTGTACCCGGTCTTCGCCTTCGAGCGTTTCATCAAGGTGGCGATAGAGAAGATCCTGGCCCAGGAAGACCTCGCCTTCGGGTGCCAGTACATGACTCTGGTAGAAGCGGAAATCGTCTCGATCCCGCTGCGGCTCTTCCGTATTCACCGCCGCCGGACCGTGCAACAGACGCGTCGGCGTGAGGAAGCCCGTGCCCATCCGGATGAGCAGATTCCGTGCATGGCTGCGGATGTAGTTGTTTTTCCCTGCGATAAAATCGCGCACGCAATCGGCCAGCATCTCTTCAGTGAAGTACTCCATCAACCCTACGGAGGTGTGGCAATCGTTGCGATAGCGCTTGTTGCGCCAGGCGTTGAAGTTGTATGCCTCCGGTTTGAAGGGGTGCATGTGATGGCCGAGCGGATAGAGGTTGTCGAATTCCTTGTTGTAGAAGCCCGTCCCGTTGAGCGTGCGGTAGAGCGGACCCACCATGAAGTCAGGGGCTTTGTGGACGGCGGAATCCATCGGAATCAGATAGCCATCGGGGTGATGGAAATGGCAGAGACCTTCGCCATGGATGCCATTGCCGGTATCGGCTAAAATGGCACTGCCATTCCAGCGTTCATCGATCGCCCAGCCATCTTTGCCTTCAGGGAAATAGTCCTCGTCGACGAGTTCCAGGTTCTTGCCAGGCAGGCAGAACTTGCGCCCGACGAAACTGGGGAAGCAACGCAGTACTCCTCCACCAGCCTCCGCCGCTTCCTGGACGGCGGCATCCGCACCCTCCTCGACAATCGACAGGCTGGAACGGTACAGTTTGACGCTCAGAGCAGATCTCATCTTGACACCCTTATTAATCCTTCCCGATGGCGCACGGCAGGATGAAATCCGGTGAGGAAACCCCGCGGACTTGCCATGCTGAAACGCTTACTCTAACGAACTGTATGGCGCGGCGTCCAGCGTCACCTTGGGGCATATGCACTGGCCTCCTGAGGAATCGGTGGCGCATGACACCTTACAGCCGGCCAAGCACCCGTCAGAGCGGGCATTCCCACACGCACTTCCCCCTTACGGGAAGAGCTACGCCATGGGCCGATCGACGATTCGCTGCTCGCTGGGGCTGAGGAAAACCACTTTGTTCTTGCGGTAGGCTTCGACGCCCATGTTGACGGCGGCCTGGACGCGAAGGCCGAGCTCTCCGTCGAAGGCGGGGGTTTCGCGCGCGCGGACGCACCGAAGGAAATTCTCGTGGAAGCTTTCGCCTTCCCCGGCAACCACGCGGAAGACTTCGCGGGCGCTGGTGGCGCGCTGGCGATCGTCGAGGATCTTCTGGAAGAAGGCCAGGCGGGTATCGGGATCGTCCTGGAGGCGAGGCGTCTTCCGGAGCGCTTCTTCCCAGCGGCTCTTGATCTGGTTTTCGCCCAGCAGCGCCGCTACTGTTTCTTCCTGGCGGGGGCGGGGCAAAGCCGATAGCCGGGGCGCGGCGGGGGCGGCGCCAATGGTTTCCCATTTACCGTCGATGCCGGCCTTTTCGACTCTGGCGCGGAAGGTATCGGCGTAGGGGGCTTCCGTTTCAATGACGAAGGAAGCGGGGCGCACCTGAGAGCCTCCAAGGAATCGCAAGTTGGCCTCATTGCCGCGGACGACGATGGGCAGTTCGACGGAGTTGGCCAAAGAGCCGCCGACGAAGATGGAATGCCGGTTTTCAAAATCGAGGGTGAGCAGGAAGGTGTCGGGGACCTCAATGATGCGCTCGGGATGGACGTAATGGCCGCCGGCGGCACAGACGCGGACCGGGAAGCCGCGCCCCGTGACGTGAATAAGGGGCGAGAGGTGATGAAAGTAGAGATCGGTGGTGATGCCGCCGCCGTAATCCCAGAAGCGCCGCCAGCGGAAATACCGTTCCTTGTCGAAGGGCACGCGGTGTTTGGAGGGGCCAAGCCATCGTTGCCAATCGATGTTATCGGGGCCGGCGCCAGGGTCGATGTCGTACTCCCAAGCGGGCTCAACGGAATTGCGGCTACGGCTGGTCTGGCTCCACAGCAGTTTCCCGAGTACGCCGGATTCCACGGCCTTGCGGGCCGGCTGCCAGAGCGGGTTCGCCATGTGCTCGCTATCCACGGCGAGGATGCGGCCCGTCTCTTTGGCCACCTTCACCATCTCTCGCGCCTCTTCGATAGTGAGGGCCATCGGCTTCTCGACATCGACGTCTTTGCCGGCGCGCATGGCGTCGATGGCCATCTTGGCGTGCCAGTGGTCGGGCGTGCTGATGATGACGGCTTCGACGTTCTTGTCGGCGAGAAGGTCTTCGTAATTGTGGTAGGCCTTGGCGCGGGTGACGGACAGAGTGCGGTCAACACGCGGCGCATAGATGTCGCTGACGGCGACGATCTCGGCCCTATTCTGCAGGGCAAGGAGCCCGCGCACATGCTGGCCAAAGCCATTCATGCCAAGACCGATGATGCCCACCTGCACCTTGTCGTTGGCGCCCCGAACCGATTGGGATGCCAAAGCGGAAGCGGAGAGTCCGCTGGTCTTCAGGAAGTCGCGTCGTTGCATCGTTACGTCCCCTTAGTCAGTTGGCCGCGCAGCCAGTTCACGTCGTTGAGAATGGAAACTACTCTATCGCCTTCTTTCTCCGTGTGCTCGACGCAGATCGGCAAGCGCAGTTTGCCTTTGCGGAGATGGGCGAGTAGGCGGGGAAGCCGCGCGTCACCCGCACCGAGAGGCACCTGGGGACCAAAGTCTTTGAGGCGGTCTTTGCAGTGCAGCGCAAAAAGGCGATCGCCGAAGCGGTCGACAAACGGCACGCAATCGAAGCCGGCGGCGGCGAAATGGCCGGTATCGAAGGTGATTCCCAGCCATGGGGAGCGGCCCTTCAAGGCAACAGCGTAGTCTTCGGCAGTGGCCATCTCGTCCGGCTTCGATTCGGCGTGATTGTGCATGCCCACCCGGATCCGGTGCCGGGTTGCGGCGTCGTCGAGACGGGGGCTTACGGAGACATTGCTGGAGGAGGTGATGAGGTTGCTCCCGAGGGCGCGGGCCATCTGGAAAGCGCGGTCGATCTCCTCCGGTGTCCAATCGCTACGGATGGAGATGTCGTAGGAAAGCAGGGTGAGCCCGGCGGCGGCGATCTTGTTGCGCAGATCGTGGAAGTGATTGAGATCCACCGTCAGCCGCCACTGGCGGAGGCGCTGACGATCTCTGAACAACGCTTCCGGTTCCGCATGGCCGCGAAAAAGCTCGATGCCGCGGGCACCGGTGGCAACTACCGCTTCGAGCATCCGGTCAAAGGGACGGTCGTTGAAGCAGAAGGTTTGGACGCCGAGGGGGAAGCCGTTATAGCTTAGCTCGCTCGCGGCGAAAAGAGGATGGACGGCGCCGATTGCGCCGCCCACCAAGAAGGATCGTCTTTGCATGATGCGGGCTTCTCCCTAAAACACGAAGCGGATGCCCATTTGCATGGTACGGTTTCCGAAGCGATTGAGGATGCGCCCGAAATCGGCGCTGCGCATGTTGGTATTTGGGTTGCTGAGGTTGTTGTTGTTGAACAGATTGTAAAACTCCGCCCGGTACTGGAGGAAGCGGCCTTCCTGAAAGGGAAAGTTCTTCAGCAATGCGAAGTCAGTATCCCAGGAGCCCGGCCCAACAAGAGCATTGCGTCCGAGATCGCCGAAGGTATTGCGGATAGCCGGGTTTACAAACACGGACTTGTCGAAGAACTGCGCCATCCTCTGGTCGTCGGAGCCCGACGTGTAGGATATCGGTCCGGTAACGTTGGGACGGTCACCCGGCTGCAAGTCCAAGTTCCAATCCTCGCCTAGCTCAACGTTCAGACGGTTGCCCGATTGGGCCGTGAAGGAACCGGAAACCTGCCAGTTCCCCAGCAGCTTCGCGGCCAGCGAGTTTGAGCCATTCAGCAGGGGAATATCGTAAACGGCGAATGCGCGCATCGTGTGTCGGTTACCGAACTCGCCTTTCTCGCCATCCACATTCAGCGGGTTGGCAGGCCGGTTGCCACCCTGTCCGCGATCCTCCGCCTCGACGGCGAGGCTCTTGCCATAGACGTAGGTAAAGCGTCCGACGAGACCCTTGAATCGCCTGATGTTGCTCGACAACTGGAAGGAATCGTGCCAACTGCGGGTGCGGGCTTGGAGGATTTCCACGATCCCGTAGCCGGGAATCGGGCGGCGCATTTCCGCATTACCAAGAGTTGCGTTGGGGGCCCACAAGGGAACGTTGCCGTCGAAGACCTGAAAGAAACCAAGCCCGCGATTGGCGACATACCCCGTTGTTATGGAGACGCCGCGCGCCCATTCGCGCTCAATACTCAGCGTCCATTGTGCCGTATAGGGAGTGCGCCAGCCGGGATCGTAGCCCAGGAGGTTTACGATTCGCGATGGGTATCGGAATTCATTGGGGTCCAGGCTAAACGGGGTTGGCGGTGCGTTGTAGAGAATGGTGGTACTGGTGCCCCACGGATCTACAAGGCTCCTGGTTTGTCCGCCGTTCGCCTGGGGATCCCAGGGAATTCGTTCTGAGTTCCACATAGGGACGTTCATTGCGTTGAACGAATAGTAGATGCCGCCGCCCGCACGAACGGCGGTCTTGCCATCGCCCGTAATATCCCAGGCAAGACCGAGGCGCGGCGCGAAGTTATTGCGGTCCTGCCGGATGAAGCCTTGTGGAATACCGCGATCCCCTCGAACGCCATATTCACCGGGGCGTTCGGATATTGATTCGACTGATGACCCAGAACGAACGCCGATGCACGCGCGTTGACTTTCCGAAGAGGGCTAATAGAACTCATATCGAAGCCCCGGGCTAAGAGTGAGACGCGGGGTGATTCGCCACTCGTCCTGAATGAACACTGTAGTGTGACCAATTGCGGATGTCGTAGTCCCGGGTCCCGGATTGCTGGAAGGAGGATGACCGGCCCATCAGGTAGTCAGCCATGGAGTATCCGAATACGCCGATGCCGGCGGGATTCGCGCCCGCAGCGCGGGAAGACGCGCGGCCGTCGAAGCTGAAGGAAGCGCGGTCGCTGGGGTTGAACTGCCTAACCCCGGAGCGCTGGCTTTCCAGGCCGAATTTGATGTTGTGGCTCCCGCGAATTAGCGAGACTGTCCCGCCGAAACGATAGTTGTTCTGATCAAAGAGACTAAGGTTTCCCGGAGAAGCGATAAACCCATCGGAGATATTCACGATGGGAAGATATCGGTTGGAGCGGGAGGAGCCAAGCGGCCAGATCGCGCCGAAGTCTTCGAGGTTTCTCCCCTGGTTTACGTTGTCGCGATCAGCGACATGCTTTGCCAGCGCAAATCGGAATTGAATAATACTGGTGGGGTTCACCGTCCAAAGGTGCTTTGCGGAAACGGTGTGCTGGCTGTTGTTGTTGACCATGGGCGCCCACCCCGGAATGGCGTTATTGCCATCGGTGAACGAATCGCTGTCTCCCCAGGTACGCATGTAGCTGGCGGACAATTGATGCTTCTCATTAAAGTTGTGATCAATCTTTCCGAGCGCTTCATTGTTACTGATGGTATTAGAAAAATCGTAAATCAATCGTTCGCCCAAATTCCCGACGGTAGGAAACAGGGAACTCATATTCTTCGCGACGGGGTCAATCAAGCGTTGCGGAATCCGGTTGCCGGCGAGAGGCAGACCCGTGTCGGGATCGAAAAGCTGCCGCGTGAATTGAGAGAAATCTCCATTGAGCATTGCTTGAGTGGGCACCTGCCGGTTGTTCTGGAAGCCGGGGTCCTTTTGGCGGTAGATCATGAACGAACCGAAGAAGAAGGTGCGGTTCTTGATCACCGGGCCGCCCAGAACGCCGCCGAGCTGGTTCTGGTCTTCAACGGGACGCTCGACACCGGACCGGTTGCGGTCCCAGGTGTTGGCATTCAGGCTTTCGTCGCGGAAGAAGTAGAATCCGGCTCCGTGCAGACTGTTCGTGCCGGACTTCGTGATTACGTTGAACACGCCGCCGGGCTGCTTTCCGAACTCCGCCGATGTACTGGCGGTGGAGACCTGCAGTTCCGCCACGGCTTCCGGATTGGGGAATTGGAGGGCTGTATTGCGGAATGTGCCCGTGTTGTCGGAGCCGTCCATGTAGTAGACGTTAGCGCTCAGGCGCAGCCCGTTGACGTTCGCCGCCGCTCCCTGGATGTTGGTGACCTGGGAATCAGAACGGATGAGATTGACGCCGGGCGCCAGCGCCGCCATGGCGAGCGGATTGCGTGAAGTGCTGGGCAGCTCCACAACCAGCTTTCGTTCCACGTTGGTGTTCACATTGGCGGAGGCGGTTTCGATGGCCACCGGGGACGCATTGACTTCCACCACCTCAGAGACGTTGCCCAGTTCGAGCTTCAAGTTCACCTGGGTAGTGCGGTTTATTTCCACGCGCAATCCGGTGACGGTATAGGTTTGGAAACCGGCCAACGACGCACGAATGGTGTAGGTTCCTGGAGGAATGAGATTGAAAGTAAAGAGACCTTCCTGGTTCGACTTCTGCCGGAAAGCGGCGCCGGTTGAGGCGTCTGAAAGCTCGATGGAAGCGTCAGCGACGCGGGCGTCACTGGAATCGGTGACCTCGCCGCGAACGGCGCCCGCCGTTTCTTGGGCGGAAAGGCGGGGCTGCCACGAGAAGAGGGCAAGAGCGAAAGCGAGAGCAAGGCAAAGGCCGAGAAGCGAGCGAAGCTTGGCCGTCATGAAACAATTCCTCCTGAAGTTAACCATTGCTACACACAGTGGTCAGAAAGGCGCTAAATGGCCACAGCATCTGAAAAAAAACTCCACTATTGAGCGCGCGCCGAAGGGGCAGATGCGCTATCCGCGCGTTCGCTGGCTAGAGACTCCAAATGCCGCAGGAGGGGGGAGAAGAGCATTCCGTCGTCCGGACGCGCGACGGGAATATCGCTAGAGAATTCGGTGGAAACCGCAAACAAGCTAAGCAACCGGGAATGCAGGTGGCCAGCTTGCGTGGCATGGGCCAGAGCTTGGCGTTGCCAGGAGGGGCGTCCTTTGACGTCGAGCGCGGGATCGGGGACGGAGCTTGCTGCCAGCCCGGCGATCGCCGCAAGATGTGTCTGCAGCACTCCCGCGTTGGCTGCCATCCGGGCAGCGCGCGACCGCTGAAGTAGGCGAAGGCGTTCTTGATCCTGGAGCGTCAACAACGACTCGATCTCCGGCGGATAACGTTGTGCCATGTCTGCCAGAATGGCGGACTCGGCGACGATCTGGCTGGAAAGCCGAAGGGCCCGGTTGCAATATTCGCGCAGGTCGGAAGGGGACCACTGCGGGAAGGCGCGTTGGACGTAGGGTAGCGCGCGCGGTGCTGTTTGGCCGGCAATCGTTGGCGTTTGGGATTCCGCCAACGGCGGGAGGGGGGTATCCTGCTCAGACTGAAGATCGACTTGAAGGGCCGCTGACGGCAACGCTTGTTCGAGAGTACGCGTTACCCACAGCAGTTGTTCCGAGGTGGAAACTCGGCCGGAAACGCGGATCAGGCCCGCGCTGGACGAAAGATGAAGGATCATCCCCGGCCCACCCCGCAAACGGATCTGCTCCACCGCTTCTTCGGCATCGAGCATCGCCCGGGGCAAAGCCGCCAGCGCCACCGGGGACGGGGAGGCGGTCGGGCGCGGTGCCAGTAGCGAAGCATAGTCGCGGTCGAGCAGATCTAAGCCGGGTGGAAGGAAACTTGCTATCGCCGCGATTGCCTCGGGACCCGTTTCCACCTCGGACCACGGAATGCGAACAAGCAGTTCGTGGCTGGCGGAAACGATCCGGATGGTCTCTTCCAAGACGACGGCGCTTCCGGGGTTGGTGCGCACGCAATCTTCAAAGCTTCCCCTCCGATCCTCATACCGCATACAGGTGAAGGTGGCGCCCGCATTGGTTGTCGAGACAACGACAACCCCCGGCCTCGCCCCCCAATCGACGAAGCGGGCGAGCGGGGAGCGCTGGCGGGTGAGCGCTTGCACCCACTCAAACAGATCGTCTTCGAAAGCAGCTGTCTGAAGAACCGATGTCGCGGCGAAGAATACGGCGGGGGAGCGATCGCCGGGGCCGGCCACTTCCCTGCCCTCATCCCATCGTCGCTGCCGGTATTGATAGGAGACCGGGCCTGGAGCCCGGGAATGCCAGGACGCCAATCGGATCTGGCCCGAGCTCTCAAGCCATCGCGCGGCGTAGCGACCGGTGGCAGGCTGAGCGATCCACTCAACCGTAGATTCACGCACCGCGAGGGGGGCATTGCGCTCTGCAATTCGAATTGCAACTGCGCCGTGACGAGAGGTTTCATAGACTGGCCAATCACGCGCGGCGGATTGCCAACCGGCCAGGGAAAGAGAAAGGGCAGTGCGCTTCGCATATGGTGGCTGCGCGAAGGCAGAATCGATTGCACCGGGGGAATCAAAGGGGAGGGCAAACCAAATTAGCAGCACGGCCACGGCCAAGACCGCGGGCGCCCATCCCCAGGACGGTATCGCGGGAACTAAACGAGGAAGCGGCCATGTTCGGCGATTGGTTGATGGGAGATCGGGATGGGCGGGCTCCTCCCTTTCCATCAATGCCTGAAGACGGCGATGGGCCAGGCTTTGATGTTCCGCCGACGGCCAATTCTCCGCTTGCAAAGAGTGGGTGACGGCGAGGATCTGCCGCTGCAATTCCGCCGATTGCGCACGGCACTTCCAGCATTGCCGCAAGTGTTCCTCAATGTGTTGTTCCCGCTTCCGTTCACACTCCCCGTCGAGGTGATGCAGCAGTTCATCGGTGGTTGGATGACGGAGGATTCTCATGCTCGCGATACCTCCTTTCTTCCGGCGCGTCTTGTATGGCCGTGTCCGCGGCATCGCCTTCGCCTTTCTCGCCCGACGATGTTGGATTGCTGCCAAATACTTCGGTTCGTGTGCCACTTTGTAACGGTTGCACTTCGCTTCCGTTAAACGCCTGCAACTTCTTCAAAGCGCGCGCGAGCAGGGTGCCAACGGAAGTGGCGGCGATCCCCAGCTCCAGACCGATCTCGCGGTAGCTCAACGACTCGGCACGCAACAGGAGCACTTCCACTTCTCTGGGAGTCAATTCTGAAATCATCCGCTGCAAGTCGTCCCAGATCAGGATGCGCTCTTCTTCGCCAATGACGACGAGGGCTACGGGAACGTCGTCCAGAGACAACGGGAGACGGCCCGCGCGTCGCTGTTCCCAGAGGCGCTGGGCCTGGTGGCGGACGGCAGCCATCGTGTAGGCTTTGGGGCACTGCACCGCTCGCTGCTCGACGAGGGCACGGTAGTAACTGAGGAAGGCTTCCTGAACGAAATCCTCGGCTACGGATAGAGCTCCGGCGAATCGGACGGCATAGCGCAACAATGGCCGGTACCATTCCGCGAACAACGAATTGACGCACTCGGCTGCTTCAAATTTGGTCATGGCACGGGCGCGCGCCTTTCGGGCAATCGAAGGTCTTAGGCAACCGCGATCCGGCCGAACACCGTAACAGTGGCCGGAACTTCCTATTTTGGCCACAACCCGGCGAAGTTTGCGGGGATTCCGCCATCCAGAACCAATCTGCCGAAAAAGGGCACCTCTAAACTTCGGCTAAAGCTGGCCCGGCCACGCCAATTCCGTGGCCGGTTTTCACCCTCTTTTCTTTGCCAAAACACATTCTGATTACTATACTGGGGAGTGTAGTTTGAAAAGCAGACAAAAAGGTCGGAAACTGGAACAAGAGGGACTGATTTCGGCCGGGAGGCGAGACTACTTTTATGTCGATGGATGACAGGATTGCGGAACTACTGAAGAAGCGCGAACAACTCCGCGAGGGCGGGGGCAAGGCTCGGATTGAGAAACAGCACGAGGCTGGCAAGCTTAGCGCCCGGGAACGGGTGGACGCGCTTGTAGATCCGGATAGCTTCCAGGAGACGGGTCTCTTTGCCCAACACCGGGCAGTGTTCTTTGGGATGGCGGGCAAGGAACTTCCCGCGGATGGCGTGGTTACCGGCGCGGCCTCAGTGGATGGCCGGTTGATTCATCTGGCCAGCCAGGATTTCACCGTCGGCGGCGGCGCGGCGGGCGAAGTACATTCGGACAAAATCGTGGAAATGATGGAAGCCTCCATCAACACCGGCACACCCTTCGTATTCATCAACGATTCGGGTGGCGCGCGGATCCAGGAGGGCATCGATAGCCTCGCCGGGTATGGGCGTGTCTTTTATAGCAACGTGCGCCTCTCGGGCGTGGTGCCGCAAGTCTCCTTGATCTGCGGACCTTGCGCGGGCGGCGCGGCTTACAGCCCAGCGCTCACCGATTTCATCATCCAGGCAAAGTACGCCAACATGTTCATCACCGGACCTTCGGTGGTGAAGCAGGTGACTGGAGAGGCCGTCACCGCCGATCAGCTTGGCGGACCCGGCGCGCAGATGGGGCAATCGGGCGTGGTTCATTTTGTGGCCGAAGACGACGTGGACGCCACGCAAATCTGCCGGAGGCTGTTGAGCTTTTTGCCCTCGAACAACATGGAAGATCCGCCCCGAATGCAGCACTCGGGCGAAGTGCTTCCCGATGAATCCCTCAACTCCGTGATTCCAGAGGAAACCAAGACGCCCTACGACATGCGCGAAATCATTTTGCGCATTGTCGATGACGAGGATTTCCTTGAAGTGCAATCGGAGTATGCGAAGAACATCGTGGTGGGATTCGCGCGCGTGCTGGGCCGCTCGATTGGCGTGATTGGCAACCAGCCCTCCGTATTGGCCGGCGCGCTGGACATCAACGCTTCGGACAAAGCGTCGCGCTTCATCCGCTTCTGCAACGCTTTCAATATTCCGCTGGTGACTCTGGTTGACGTTCCCGGCTTTCTGCCCGGGGTGGCCCAGGAGTATGGCGGCATCATCCGGCATGGCGCCAAGATGTTGTTTGCCTACTCGGCGGCCACTGTTCCCAAAATCACCATCGTTCTGCGAAAGGCTTACGGCGGCGCTTACCTTGCCATGTGCAGCAAGGACCTAGGGGCTGACCGCTGCTTCGCGTGGCCCACCGCGGAGATCGCCGTGATGGGCGCCGAAGGTGCCGCCGACGTCGTCTTCCGCAAAGAGATCGATTCCGCGGAAGACAAAGTGGCAAAGAGGAAGGAACTGATCGAAAGTTACCGCTCCACCTTCGCCAATCCCTACGTCGCCGCCGGACGCCGTCTGGTGGACGACATCATTGAGCCCGCCGAGACGCGCCGCTATCTGGCCATGAGCCTGGAAGCGCTGCACACAAAGCGCGAATTGCGCCCGCCCAAGAAGCACGGACTGATCCCGCTATAGGGCATTGGGACCAAGCCGGCTAACATTGTGCCGCGGGGACTGCCAGTCTCGGTTCCGCATTGTGAAACAATTTTCTTTTGGAGTGAACCATGTCTAATACCGATTCCTCGTTCGATCTGGCACTACTTGAAGTACCGGGTTTTCTGTTCGTCGATCACGTTGCCATCTCGGTGCCGCGCGGCCAGTTGGACGCCCAGGTGAGCGCCTACAAGATGCTTGGTTTTCGCGAACTCCATCGCGAAGAGGTATATGGCGGAGACCAAGTGCGCGAATCCCTGCTGCAGATTGGCGATAGCCAGAATCTCATTCAGCTTCTTGAACCGCTCACCGACGATTCGCCGGTGCAGAAGGGCATCGACAAAGCCGGCGGACGCGGCGGAATGGCCCACGTGGCGTTTCGCGTCAAGAGCGCCCAGGCAGCCTTCGACTATTTAAAAGCAAGCGGCTTTCGCATCATCGACGCCGCGCCCCGCCCGGGTTCGCGCGGCACCACGGTCTTTTTTCTGCATCCGAAATCGCGCGAAGACAACCCCTTTGGCGTGCTGTTCGAATGCGTGGAAGATCCGGCCTCGGCAAGCCAGTAGAAGCGGCGACATGAGAGAAAGAGAGCGAACGCGATGAGTGACTTGAAGAGCACCGAAACGAACCTACGAAACGAGTTCCCGCCCGTATCCGACGAAGCCTGGCGCGCCGCTGTTGAGGCGGACCTTAAGGGCGCCGAGTTCGACAAGAAGCTTGTCTGGCGAACCTATGAAGGGATCGCCGTCGAACCCTATTACCGCCAGGGGGCGTTGGAGGATCTCGGCTATCTGGAATCGGCCCCCGGCCAGAGCCCCTGGCACCGCGGCCCCTCCGCGATCGGCAATTCCTGGACCATCCTCCAGGAGATTCTCACCCTTGATCCGGCGGCCGCCAACAAGGCGGCACGGCAGGCTCTCGATGGCGGTGCGAGCGGCATCTGTTTCGTGACGGAAGCCTGCCCGGCCGGCGTCCGCGGCGTGAATCTGCAATCGCTCGAACAGATGCGCACGCTCATCCGCGATCTGCCTCTCTACAAGACCGGCTTCCACTTCCGCGCGGGAGAAAACGCCCTGCCGGTGTTGGCCAACTTCCTTGCCGCACTTAGCGCGAGCAAAGCCGACTCCCGCGATATCTATGGATCGGTGGATTACGATCCCCTCAGCGTCCTGGCCACGCAGGGCGAGATCTCGGGTTCGCGCGATGAGGTTTTCTTCGAGCTATCCAGCGTGCTGGAAGCGGCACAGAGCCGCATGCCCGGTTTCAAGGTGCTCTCCATTCAGGCCGCACCACTGCTCGAAGCCGGCGGCAGCGCTGTTCAAGAAATCGCCTTCACGCTCGCGGCCATCGTTCAATACCTCAGCGCATTTCGCTCCCACGGGCAGGACCCCGCCCGGGTGCTTCCGCACATGCAAATTACATTTGCGGTGAGTTCCACTTACTTCATGGAGATCGCCAAGTTGCGTGCCGTTCGCTTGCTGGTGAGCCGCGTGATTCAGGCGTTTTTGGGCGAAGGCCATAGTGTCCCGCACATTTGCATCGTCGCCCGCACGGCCGATTTCAACAAATCCATCTACGATCCTCACACCAACCTTCTGCGCGCCACCACTGAAGCGATGGCCGCTGCCATCGGTGGTGCGGACGCAATCCTGGTTTCGCCCTTCGATAAGACCTTTCGCGCTCCCGACGAGCGGAGCCTGCGCCTCTCCCGGAATATCCAGTTGCTGCTGAAGCACGAGGCGTATCTCGACAAGGTAGCCGATCCCGCCGCGGGTTCTTACCTCTTTGAAAACCTCACCAATTCGCTATGCGCCGCCGCTTGGACGCTCTTCCAGAAGGTGGAAGAGATGGGTGGCTATCTAGCCGCCGCTTCCAACGGATTCCTGAAGGACGAGATTGGCCGGGTGGCCGGCGCCCGCCAACTGGCGATCGCCTCCCGCCGGCAGGTGCTGCTGGGTGTGAACCAATATCCCAACATAAAAGAAAAGGCGCTTCCCCAGGTGGAGTGCGACTCTCTGGTGAGCGAATACACGGGCATTCAAAAGCCCTTTAAACTCGCCTCCGACTCCGTACTGGATTCGATGGTGGCCGCCTTCGCGGAGGGCAGTTGCCTCAGCGACGCGCGCGAGGCGCTCCGCCAGCGAGAGCGTCTTCTGGCCCAGCCAATCGAGATTCATCGAGCCGCCGAGGCCTTCGAGCGCATTCGCCTGCGCACGGAACAATTCGAACGCAAGACCGGCGCCATCCCCACCGTCTTTCTTTTCAAGATGGGCAATGTGGCCATGCGCCAGGCGCGCGCCAGCTTCGTGATGAACCTGTTCGGCTGCGCGGGCTTCGACGTGAAGGACAATCTCGGCTTCGCTTCAGTGGATGAAGCCGTCGCAGCCGCCGTTGAAGCCAAGAGCGACCTGGTGGTGCTCTGTAGCTCGGACGAAGAGTATGTCGAATTGGCTCGCGAGGCCTGCCCGCGTCTGCGCGCCGCCATCCACAACGTGAAGATCATCGTTGCCGGTTTCCCGAAAGAACACATGGACACGCTCAAGGAACTGGGTGTCGATGAGTTCGTGCATGTGCGCACGGTTGCCCAGGACGCCCTTTCTTACTGGCAGCAGCAACTGGGCATGGGAGAGGCGAAGAATTAACCGGGCCGCAAGCCACAAGGGAGATACGATATGAAACCCGATTTCACCAAGATCAGCTACCGCCCGGAGCCCGCCTCAGCCGCCAGCGATTCCGCCCCGCAGGGCAGCGTCTGGGAGACTCCAGAGCAGATTCCGGTAAAGCCCTTTTACACGCGCGAAGACCTCGATGGCATGGAGCATCTTTCCTATGCCGCCGGGTTGCCCCCGTATCTGCGCGGGCCTTATTCGACGATGTATTCGATGCGCCCGTGGACCGTCCGCCAATACGCCGGCTTTTCCACTGCCGAGGAATCGAATGCGTTCTACCGCCGCAACCTTGCCGCCGGGCAGAAGGGGCTTTCCGTGGCCTTCGACCTCGCCACGCATCGCGGCTACGATTCCGATCACGACCGCGTGAAGGGCGATGTCGGCAAGGCTGGGGTGGCCATCGATTCGGTCGAAGACATGAAGGTGCTCTTTGACCAGATCCCCCTCGGCGAGATGTCCGTTTCGATGACGATGAACGGCGCGGTGATCCCGGTGATGGCCTTCTACATCGTCGCCGCCGAAGAGCAGGGCGTCCCGCCGAATAAGCTCTCCGGCACCATCCAGAACGACATTCTCAAAGAATTCATGGTGCGGAACACCTACATTTATCCGCCCACGCCATCGATGCGCATCATCGCCGACATCTTCCGCTATACGGCGGAGAAGATGCCGCGCTTCAACTCCATCTCCATCAGCGGCTATCACATCCAGGAAGCGGGGGCGACGGCGGATCTGGAACTCGCCTACACCCTTGCGGACGGACTCGAATACTTGCGCACCGGCGTTGCGGCGGGCCTCAGTGTGGACGAGTTTGCGCCGCGCGTTTCCTTCTTCTGGGATATCGGCATGAACCACTTCATGGAGATTGCCAAGATGCGCGCCGGCCGCTTGCTGTGGTCGAAGATCGTGAAGAGCTTCGGGCCGAAGAATGAGAAGTCGATGGCCCTGCGCACCCACTCGCAAACCAGCGGCTGGAGCCTCACTGAACAGGACCCGTTCAACAATGTGGCGCGCACCTGTATCGAAGCGATGGCAGCGGCACTAGGCCACACGCAATCCCTGCACACCAATGCTCTCGACGAAGCAATTGCCTTGCCCACGGACTTCTCCGCGCGGATCGCCCGCAACACGCAAATCTATCTTCAGGAAGAGACCGATATCTGCCGGGTGGTGGACCCTTGGGGCGGCTCCTATTACGTGGAAAGCCTTACCCACGAACTCGCCCAGCGCGCCTGGAAGCTCATCCAGGAAGTGGAGGAACTTGGCGGCATGGCGAAGGCCATCGAGACCGGGCTTCCCAAGATGCGTATTGAGGAAGCGGCTGCCCGCAAGCAGGCGCGCATCGACGCCGGTACGGACGTTATCGTGGGCGTGAACCGCTACCGCCTGGCCAAGGAAGCTCCGCTGGACGTGCTGGAGGTGGACAACACCGCCGTGCGCCTCTCGCAGATCGACCGTCTGAACAAGCTCAAGGCGGAACGCGATGGAGCTGCCGTCAAAGACGCCCTTGAAGCCATCACCGCATGCGCCCGTAGCGGAGAAGGCAACCTGCTAGCGCTCGCTGTGGATGCCGCCCGCAAGCGTGCAAGCCTGGGCGAAATCTCCGATGCCATGGAAGTCGTCTTCGGGAGGTACAAAGCCGTGGTTCGTTCCATCGCCGGCGTCTATGCCGCCGAATCTCAACACGATGCAGCCTTCGCGAAAGCCCGCGGGCTGGCCAGCGAATTCGCTACCGTTGAAGGCCGCCGGCCTCGCATCATGGTGGCAAAGATGGGCCAGGACGGCCATGATCGCGGCGCGAAAGTGATCTCCACCGCATTTGCCGATCTGGGCTTCGACGTCGACATTGGCGCCCTATTCCAGACTCCCGCTGAAGTGGCGCGCCACGCCGTTGAGAACGACATCCACGTGCTGGGCGTCTCCACGCTGGCGGCGGGACACAAAACGCTCGTCCCCGAAGTGGTGGAAGAACTCCGCAAACTGGGCCGGGATGACATCATGGTAGTGGTTGGCGGCGTGATTCCCCACCAGGATTACGACTTCCTTTACCAATCGGGTGCGGTTGCGATTTTCGGCCCGGGCACCGTCATTCCCGTGGCCGCGCGGCAGATCCTGGAGATTCTGCTGGCCAGCCGCCAGCCTGTCCAGGCCGAAGCCGGCGACTAGGCGCGCCAGATTGTGCAGCCGAGAGAGTAAGCGGGCGTGAAGCCCGGACATGATGGGACGAAAGGGGGCGCATCGCATTGGATCCGGAACACACTGCACTTTCCGTGCAACCGGGCATCGAAGCGCCCCCCTCCATCTCGCCCCAGCAGGCCAAGCGCTTCCGCGCCATGCGGCGCAAGGACCCCCCGCCCACCGAGTTCATCGACGGCATTCTCAGCGGCAACCGCGCCCTGCTCAGCCGTGCCATCACTCTTACCGAAAGCCGTCTCGCCCAGCATCAGGAAACGGCGCAGCGCATCATCGAAGGCTGCCTGCCGCATAGCGGGAGTTCCGTGCGTATCGGCATCACCGGCGTACCCGGAGTGGGCAAGAGCACCTTCATTGAATCGCTCGGGATGCACTTAATCGAAGACCGCGCGCAGAAGGTGGCCGTTCTGGCCGTCGATCCTTCAAGCCAAGTTTCGGGTGGCAGCATTCTGGGTGACAAGACCCGCATGGAGCGGCTCTCATCGAACGTGCAGGCATTTATCCGGCCTTCGCCTTCGAGCGGCAGCCTGGGTGGCGTCACCCGCCGGACCCGCGAGAGCATCATCCTTTGCGAAGCGGCGGGTTTCCGCAATGTGTTTATTGAGACCGTGGGCGTCGGGCAATCTGAAATTGCCGTCGCCTCCATGGTGGATTTCTTTCTGCTGCTGATGCTGGCCGGGGCTGGCGACGAATTGCAGGGAATCAAGCGCGGCATCATCGAAATGGCGGACATGATGGCGATCAACAAGGCCGACGGCCAAAACCTGCCACGCGCGACAGCCGCCCAGGCCGAGTACCAGGCGGCGCTACGCCTCTTCCCGCCGAGCCCCTCCGGATGGCAGCCTCGCGTGCTCACCTGCTCCGCGCAAGAAAACACGGGCATCGCCGAGATCTGGGACGCGGTGATTGAGCATCACCGCTTCGTAGCGCGAAGCGGCTATTTCGACGAAAGGCGCCGCTCCCAGCTCGTGGATTGGTTTGAAGCCGCCGTACAGACTGACATCGCCGACGCCTATCAGCGCGATCGGAGTGTCGCCACGCGCCACGAAACCCTGCTCCGGGAAGTGCTGCAGGGAGAGATTTCCCCGTCGAAAGCCGCCACTTTGCTGGTGGAACAGTTTCTGGGCAACAGGCCCTCTTCGGCGCCGCAATCGGGCCGAAATGAGGGAAAAGCGCCATGATCTTTTTATTCCAACATCGAGGATCCAATGGGTGACCAATACGCACGCATGACCGCCAACGAAGCGGCTGCACTCATCAAGAATGGAGACAACCTCGGATGCAGTGGCTTCACTCCGTCCGGCTCTCCGAAAGCCATTCCGATGGCGCTGGCCGAAAGGGCGGTGATTGACCATCTCTATGACCGCCCCTTCAAGGTGGGCGTGCTCACCGGCGCATCAACCGGCGCGTGGCTGGACGGCGCACTCGCCAAGGCAGACGCCATCAGCTTTCGTACGCCCTATCAAACCAACGACGAGTTGCGCCGCCGCATCAACGATGGCACCTGCCGTTTCGTCGATATGCACCTTTCCCTGCTTCCGCAGTTTGTCCGCTACGGCTTTCTCGGCCACATAGATTGGGCGATCGTCGAAGCCGCAGACGTCACCAACGATGGCGAGATCATCCTCACCTCCGCCGTGGGCGCCGCTCCCACCTTCTGCGCCAAGGCAGACAAAATCCTGATCGAGCTAAATCGATTTCATCCCCCGGAACTGCGCGGGATGCACGACATCTTCGAACCAAAGAGCCCGCCCCATCGCCGCGAGTTGCCCATCTACAAAGTGTCTGACCGGATCGGCTCGCCGGCCGTGAAGGTGGACCCTTCGAAGATCGTTGGCGTCGTAGAAACGAATATCGAAGACGATGCCCGCCCGCTGGCGCCCTCCGGCGATCTGCACATGAAAGTCGGCCAAAACGTAGCCGAATTTCTGGCCAATGAGATGAAAATGGGCCGCATCCCGCCCGGCTTTCTACCCCTGCAATCGGGCGTTGGGGAGACCGCTAACGGCATCCTTGGCGCAGTAGGCACACACCCGGATATTCCCCCCTTTGAGATGTATACGGAAGTTTTGCAGGATAGCGTGATTGCTCTCATGAGGGAAGGCAAGGTGAAGTTCACCAGCACGTGTTCGCTTTCCGTCAGCTCCGATCTGCTTAGGGAGATCTATGCCGATCTACCCTGGTATAAGGACCGCATCATCATGCGGCCGCAGGAGATTTCCAACAACCCCGAAGCCATCCGCCGCCTCGGCCTGATCTCCATGAACACGGCCATCGAAGTGGATATTTTTGGCAACGTAAACAGCACCCATGTGATGGGCTCGAAAATGATGAACGGCATCGGCGGATCGGGCGACTTCACGCGCAATGCCTACATCTCTATCTTCACCTGCCCCTCCACGGCCAAGGGCGGCAAGATCAGCACGATCGTGCCGCAGGTGAGCCATGCGGATCACAGTGAGCACTCGGTGCAGATCGTCGCCACCGAGTGGGGCGTTGCCGATCTTCGCGGACGCACTCCCACTGAGCGGGCGGAACTGATCGTCAACAACTGCGCCCACCCGGAATACCGGGAGGAATTGAAGCAGTATCTGCAACTCATCAAGGGCGGCCACACTCCTTCCACGATGGCTGCGGCCTATGCCTTCCATGTGCAGTTTCTCAAGACCGGCGATATGCGCAAAGTGGATTGGAAGAAGTTCCTGGTCTAGGCGCGAACAGCCTTCGCATCGCCAACGGGCCGTCACCGCGGTGGCGGCCCGTTTCTTATTCCGTCTCTTGTTCAAAGCGATATCCCGCCCCATGCACGGTGCGAATGATGCGTGGCTCTTTTGGGTCGCGTTCAATGCGCTTACGGAGTTGGGAGACGTGCTGGTCTAGGGTGCGGCTGTTGGGGATATGGTCGAGACCCCAGCATTCATCGAATAGAAGCCCCCGATCCACCACTTGCCCGCGCTTTCGATGGAGCAGTTCGAGGATTTTCACATCGCGCAAACTGAGGTCGATCGTTTGCCCTTCGCGCTTCGCCCGCAGTTCCCCCGGCAGCACTTCCAAATCGTCCATCTGGAACGGCCGCGGCGCTTCCGTATGACGCTGGCGGGCGATCGAGCGGCGAGTGACGGCGCGGATGCGGGCCAGCACCTCACGCACGCCGAAAGGCTTCAGGATGAAATCGTCGGCGCCAAGCTCAAGACCCAAAACACGATCGATCTCTTCTGACTTCGCGCTGATGAACACAATCGGAAGATCGGGGTCATGGCGGCGGATCTCGCGGCAAACGTCGTAGCCGTTGACGCCCGGCATCATGATGTCGAGACAGAGGAAGTCCGGCGCCTCGCGTCGATAGAGATCAAGCGCCTCACGCCCATCTTCGGCCAGCACAGTCTGATAGCCTTCCTCGCGGAGGATCTCTTCAAGACCGAGCCGAATGTTGCGATCATCTTCTGCAATGAGAACCTTCATGCGGGCCTTCCTTCCGTTGGTGCCGCGACAGGGCGGCAGGCAAGCGTCACTAAGAAGCGCGAACCACCGCTTTCCTTGGCTTCAAGAACCACGTCGCCCCCATGCAGCCGCGCCAGTTCGCGCGAAATTGATAGACCGATGCCCGTGCCACTCACCCCTTCGGTGAGCAAACTATTCACGCGATAGAACGGTTCGAAGATTCGTGCTTGCTCCCGCGCGGGCACGCCGGGGCCACGGTCTTCCACCACAACGAAGATTCGCCCTAGGCCGCTGGGAAGCGAATCGAGGCCGCTCTCCATCCGCAGCAACTTTCCTTCCGCGGCGTACTTCTCCACATTGCTCACCAGGTTGCCCACGATCTGCCCGAGCGCATCGGGGTCAAGCGAACACTCCTCCCCGATGCGCAGATCTAACTCGACATCGATTCCACGCGCTGAAAGCGCCGGCCGGAATTGCTCAAGAACTGTTCGCAGCACGTCGTCCGGCACGACGCTCTGGTATCGAAGGTTTAGCGCGTTTCGCTGGCCCCGGCTGAACGTCAGGACGTTGGCGATCATCCGGCTCAACCGTTGGCTTTCCGAAACGATCACGTTCAGATGCCTGCTCATCCGCTCGTCTTCCCCACCCGCTTCTCGTTCGAGGATTTCGGCGTACATGCGGATGTTGGTTAGCGGTGTCTTCAATTCGTGCGACACCTGGTTTACGAAACTCACCCGCTGTGCCGCCTCTCGCATCTCCCGGCTTTGCTCGCGATAAAAATAAGCGGCCATCCCCAGCACCAGCCCCACCAGCAGCAACAGCGCGGGGAGCAGCGTGAGCAGAAAACCACCCGCGACGACACTGCCAATGCCCGGGGCTTCGGCTGTGGCATATTCCAAGCTCCAGGCGCTGAGCGGGGCACGGAGAGCAATTCGCGCTGCCGTCTTCAGCGCTTCCTCGTTCTTCACCGAACCCCACTGATAGAGCACAGTACCGGTGGCGTCCATCAGTTGAATGCGCCCGCCAGAAAGCTGTGGGGCCACTTCGTCGGTTTCAGGCAGCGCGGCAATCAGGTCTGCCAGCAGGCGTGTGCGATTGATCTCCGCTACATGGATGCGCTGCCCTTCCCGGGTCCAAAACATCATCTGCAACCCATTGCCCCAATACCAGGCCTTCCAACCGGTTTCGGCGGTTGCCTCCGATTCGCCAACGCTCGCGAGCAACTCGCCACCGTCCCAAATTTGGGCCGTGCGCGCCAATGCCTCGCGCTCAGAAGGTGTCAAGGCGCCCGGCGAATCCACCGGTGGGTAGAGCAGCTTTCCCGCCCCCTCCAGCACATAGAACTGCATGGAAAGCGCCGATTCCCGGCTGCGCTTCCGCAACGCATCCCGCTCCACCGTGAACGGCCGCATCTCCTCAAGCACTCGCTGCTGATAGGCGTCGAGCGCCGTCGAGATCGCCGCATCCACCGCCCGCAACTGCCCGGTCATCAGCCCGCTAACCCGGTGCTGCAACACATCCTGCTCGTCTCCCACGATCTTCGCCCCCAGCCATCCCACGATGGCCAGGGGCGTCACCACGATCAGCAGCAGCAGCAATGTAAGCCTTGGTTTCAATTCGCTTCCTTGTTCGTTTGGGAGCCGACGCTATTCCTGCTTCTTCTTCGGAGCGGCCTTAGGCGCACGCTGCGTTTGTACCTGGACGTTCGACTCCATCTGTTGCTTACGAGCGCGGTTCCACTGCGCTTCGTCGGCGACGCTGGCCTCGGCTTCGCCGCTCACCTTGGCTTCATCCTTCAGCGACGGGGCGGCGAGTTCCACAGCCTTATCCTGCAGGTAAACCTTGTTTTGACGGAAGGCTTCGCGCGCTTGCTCGATCTTACCCTCATCGCGGAGCGCCGTTGCCACCTTGTTGCGCTCGGCGGCAATCTGGCTCGCCACCGCAACCATCACTTCGCGGTTCTTGCGGCTCTCCACGGTGGACGCCGAATTCGTGTAAGTGATGGACGCGTCGCCTCGCAACTGCTGGTCTGTCTTCGTAGCCAGTTCGCGGAAGCCCACCGTTACGTTTGCCACCGGACGCACGCGGCCTGCCGCGCCAGGCGCTACTTCCACCTCCACCAGCAGGTAGCGGGTCTGGTCCTGATACAACTGGTTCAGGCTGGCATGGACGCGCTGGCCTTCAATAGACGCATCGCGCCCCAGCACCCGAATCGGACGCACACCCTCCGGGCAATCCAGATGAATCGTAACGCCCTGGGCCACCGTTGATAGAGCATCGCCAAACTCCGTGGCGAAGGCGGCTTCCAGATCTTCCGCTTCTTCCACAAAGAAGTGGTTGCCATCGCTCGCCAGCGCCAGCCGCGTCATCAGGTCTTCGTTGTATTTGAGGCCAAGGCCGATCGTGGTGACCGTAATTCCCTCGCGCCCCAGCGAAGTGCCCAGTTGCGCGAGTTCACCGGGCGAGCTTGGCCCGACGTTCGCCAGGCCGTCGGAGAGCAGCAGCATGGAGTTCACGCGGTTACGATCAAGGAACTTCCGTAGTTCCCGCGCCCCTTTGCCGACACCCGCAAACAGAGCCGTCGAGCCGGAAGCTTCGATGCCTTCAATCGCTCTCCGGATCGCCCTGCGGTCGTATAGCTTCGTCGCTGGCACCAGCACATCCACGGTGCTTTCATAAGTGACAATCGAAACGATATCGTCGTCCCGCAACCGGTCGAGCGCAAGGATCGCCGCCCGCTTGGCTTCCGCCATCTTGGCGCCGCTCATGCTGCCGGAGCGATCCAGAACAATCGCCACATTCACCGGCGCCCGCACCCCGCGGTCGCTTCGCATGCCGGTGAGCGCCACCCGCACGTAGGTTTTGCGCACGCCGCCGCTCAGCAGCATGGGGTTTGCGGCGTCCACATTCAACCGCACCGTGGCACCGCTCATCGTCAGCGGCAGAGCCAATAGCGACACTAGCATCGTCACTGCGATTCGCGCCAGGGCCGTCTTCATTGTCTGGTTTGTCATCTTCGTTTCCTTTCCGTCCGGGGGCTTTTTGTTAGCTCTTATTCCCCGCCGATTCCAGACTAAATTCGAACCCGATTCCATTGGTCAGACACACGCAACGAGTTTGTAAGAAGAATGTCAGGGCGCGCGGCGGAACACGGCTAGGTCTCCGAACACCCCCAGCGGCACCCACGCCTCTGGCGATTGCCGAAGGTGCCGCAGCAGCGTCCCGGTATGCTGGTCTGGCGCCAAGAGATCAACGGCAACAGCCGCCACCTTTCTCCCGGCGAGGATCGCTTCGGTATCGTCCGGCCCGCTCAGCAAACTGGTGTAGTTCCGTCCCATCGCATCCTGGTCCGCAAGCAGCTTACTTCCCCGATAGATCGTGTGTCGTGGCCGCTTCGCGTCGAGCAAAGAAAACTCCACAATCACCGCGCCTTCCGCTCCCGCCCGTCCAGAGACCAGCGCGGCCTGTCCGCCGATCATACTCACTTGGGCGATCGCCTGGGCCGCCTCCGCAGTGCCCGGAACGGTCTCGCGCGGAGGCTCCCATAAGACGAAAGGCGCAGTCGAACCCACCGCAAGAACACCCGCCAGCGCTCCCCGAGCCCAACCTGCCGGGACACACGCAATGAGAAACTGAAAGCCAAGCGCTGCCAGGCAAATCAATTCCGGCATCAGGACGACGAAATGACGTGGTTCCCACACCGCTACCATCGTTCGCAGCAAGAGATTGCCTGGTAGAAAGACAACCATCGCTCGCCATGTCTTGTCTTCTCGGAAGCGCGACCAGAAGATGAACAAACCCGCGAAAGCCAGTATGCATAGAACCGGCCCGAGCGACTCCCAGAAACTGCCGGGAATTGTAGCAGCACGCACAAGCGGTCTACGAATAACCCCTCCCAGCATTCGCACTTTCTCGTGCCGGGCGTATGGCGCAAACGCATACCACGGCCCCGCCATCAACACGACGATAGCCGCCGACACCCACAACCACCGCTGCCGGAAAATCCTCCAGCTCCTCGACAGAAGCGCATCTACCAGTGGCAAAAAGGCCAAGCCGAGTGCGCTTCCTTTCGTCAGAAACGCAAGACCGCTCCAGACCCCAAAAGCCGTGCTTGCACGGGCATAAGCGACCACGGCAAGGAGCGTCAGCAGGGTTAGCGGAATTTCCGCCTTGAAGGCGTTGGTTCCCGTTCGCACGTCTGGCAAAAGCAGCCAGACGATACCACTGCCAAAAGCGATCCACGGCGGAAACCAGCGGGTACATAGCCACATCAACATGGTGCTGATGGCGGCTGCCATCAACCCTAGCAGCACCAGTCCGGAGGCGTAGGAAGCAGGCGCTACAAGAAACCACGCCGCCTCGACGATGGCGAAGAACGGAGGCCAGTGCCCAAGGCCGATCCTCGGGTAGTGAGCGTAGTATCGCTCCGCATAGCGCAACGGGTGCTCTCCCAATCCACTCTTCGCGTAGTCGAGCAGCATCACGCCATTGAGGAAGTGCGCGGGCTCATCGGGATCACCGGACCACGTACCATCCAAGGCTCCCCGCGTCCATTGCAACGAGATCGCCAATACAGAAAAAAACAACCAGAAAAGCAGCAGTCGCGTCCGGCCCATAATCTCCTTCGCTGGCCAGTTGCGTTTGTTCCCTCCATTCGCAAGAGAGTCTACACGGGCCGATTTCTGTCACGGTCGCCACGAGGCTCGCTAGCGGTTACTGCACCTTCACCGGCACATTGGCCGTAGCGGCGCTTCCCGAGGTATCGAAGGCATAAACGAAGATGCGGTAGTTCGCAGGCGCGTCCGGCAGACGAATGGTAGCCTGCTTTCCCTCTGTCTCCAGGATGGCACCTTCGATCGGCGGCGTGGAGTCTTCACGATCACCCCCTGTCTGGGGCACGCCGGAAACGTCGCGGCGCACGTCCCAGCGAATCGTTAGCGGCTGTCCTTCCGGATCCGCTACGTCGAAGCTGGCTTGGAGCTTCGTTCCGGGAGCGAAGATCCGCGCTGCATCGCCCGCCTTGCCATCCGCGGGTTTCAACGTCACTGCCTGCGCCCCGATGCGAGGGCTGCGGTTCGACGGCCACTTCCCCGTCCAAGCGTAAGAGAGCGCATCCACGGATCCGGTGCGATTGCCCTCCGGCAGAAACATCCCATACCAAGTGTGGGTCTTCTCCTGCTTCTGCCCCCACAGAAACACGTAACTGCCCAGGCAATTCGGCTGCCCGGAAATGGTGTGCTGGTAGGCCTTCAGATAGAAATCCGCTTTCATGGTGCTGTTGTCTTCAATGGGAAGTCCCCAAGGCGTTTTCTGCACTTCCCAATGCCCGCGCGGCCCGAACTCCGTCACCGCATAAGGTTTCGTCCAACCCTCCTTCGCCAGTTGCTCCGGAACGGTCATCATGCCGCCATACGCGTTGATTCCGAGGACATCAATACTGGGGCAGTACTTGTTTAGCTCGGCGAGTTTACCGCCGCCGATTCCCGCCAGAATGATCAGCACCGGGTGCTTGCCATCCACCTGCTTCACCATTTTGGCGAGATCTTCGAGAGCCGCCCACAACCGCGGCCGATCCGCGGGTGTCACGTCCAGCTCCACTTCATTGCCCACGCCCCACATCAACAATGCCGGATGATCCTTATACTTAAGCACCATCTGCCGGGCTTCCTCGAGTTGCTTCGCCACAGCCGCCTTATCGCCATAGTCAAAGCCATGGCGCGGCCGCGCTACAGAGAGCCCCATCAGAACCGTAAGGTCCTTTTCCTTCGCCCGGTCGAGGGTCTCCGGTTCCACTCGCCAAGTGCGGATCGAGTTCCCGCCAGCCTCCTTGAGAACATCCAGTTTCTGGCTGCCTCCTGCGCCTTTAATGAAGTAAGGCTTGCCGTCGCGCAGCAACCGGTAGCCTTCTCCATGTTTCTCAACCTGCACGCTGGCGGCGCCGGCAATCGACGTCAGGGGCAACAGTAGAAGCAGTGCGCAAAGCAACGACTGCAAATTGCGAAGTACTCCAAAACTCCGTGATCTCATGGGCGTTTCTCCTTAACCAGAGGTTTCGATTCTCAACCCACCCCTCTTGGACGCCATCTCCATTCCCCGCCCTCTAGTTCATATCCTATAACTCGCCCGGCTCACGGCGCGAACGGGTGGCCAATCCGCATCGCATTCGAATCCCGGTTTCATTTCGCCACATGTCGTGAAGAAGATTTCCGTTCCAGCGCCGAATCGTAGAAAATGAATGAGGGCCGAGCGCACTCATTCCCTTCGCGGCGTGCGCGCCGGCAGATCCCCTCCGCGTCTTATGAAAGTAACCAAGGGTCTTATCACCGCCGCCGGCGAGCCGCATCGGCGAATCCCTTTGCAAACGCTGGTCGATTCCGAGGGCGTCACGCGCACCGTTCTGGCGATGCTGGTGAACGAGATCATCGGTAGCGGGATAGAGCAGGTTTGCGTCGTTGTCCCCCCCGGCGAGGAAGCCGAGTACGCCAAGGCTGCCGAAGGCTTCGGGGATTCCCTGCACTTCCTTCCGCAGGACGGCCATCCCGGATACGCCCAAGCTATTCTTCGTGCCGATGATTTTTTGGGCCAGGAGCCCTTCGTCCACCTTGTCAGCGACCATGTCTATGTGCGCGGCTCAGAGGGCAATCTCGTCAAACGCCTGGTCGAAATCGCCAGCACCGAGGGTTGCTGTGTCTCCGCCGTCCAGCCCACGCATGAGAGCAGCATTGGGCGCTTTGGTGTCGTTGGTGGAAAGCCACTCGCCGGCCACCACTTCGTTTACTCCATCGACACGGTGATCGAAAAGCCCACCCCCACAGTGGCGGAAGAAAGCCTTGTCGTTTCCGGTCTTCGCGCCGGCTACTACCTCGCGTTCTTCGGAATGCATGTGTTCACGCCCGAATTGCTCACAATCCTCAACCGGCAATGCGCCAATTCCCCATCTGGCTCCACATCCGTATCCCAGGCGCTTGCGGAAATCGCCCGCCAATCGCGCTATCTTGCGGCGCAATCCGATGGCCGCCGTTACGATCTTGGCCCCAAGTACGGATTGCTCCGCTCCCAGCTTGCCCTCACCCTGAACGGAAAGGATCGCGAAGAACTATTGGCCGGCCTGGTGGACCTGCTCGCGGCTCACCCCGTCTCCAACGGGAGGCAATCCGGTGAGTAGGCTGGTGGGGCTGATCACCGCCGCCGGCGAGGCTCTGCGCGACGAACCGCTCTCGCGATTTTGCTCCGGCGCCACAGCGGAAGATCTGTTCACTGAGTGCGGCGCTCTCGACGCCTTTCAGAACGCCAGCAGCAACCTCTACGAACGCGTGCGCGCCCAGTTCTTCCTCTCGGCAATCTATCGCTATTACCTGCCGCCCTTGCTTGAAACCGCGCAGGGCGGCGTCATCCCGCATGACGGCATCCACTATCTACTGGAACGTCGTTTCGAAGAAGCCATCCGCAGCTTCCAGCAGGCACTCTCCTCCGATGGCGCTTCCGAATCCCTCGCCACCGCCCTGGCCGCCGCTTACCATGGCCTGGGCTTCCAAACCCTCGCCGATCAGGTGCGGCGAAGCGTTCGCCTGGTATCGGGCAATCGCTGGATGTTTCGCATGGGGCATCCTCTCGACCATCCGCTCACGCTTCACGAAGAACTGTTGAAGCCCTCTGCAGGCGCCTACCCCACGCTGGCGGAATCCACCCCCGTGCGCATGGATTTAAGCCACAGCGGGTGGAGCGACATTTTCTTCCTGGGCATGGATTATCCGCAGGGAGCGCGGGTCCTCAACGTCTCGATCGATCTCTCAGTTCGTGATCGTGCGGGAGACCGATCGCCACGGCCGCCCATCCAGACCTATCTCCGCGTCATAGACGAACCGGTGCTTCGGCTGGTTAGCGTCGATCTCAAAGCCCAGGCCGATCTCACCTGCATCGACGATGTCTTCGATTTCGGACGGGATCACCTCGGCCTTCTCAAAGCAGCCGTCATCGCTTCCGGCCTGATCCCCGCCGGCCTCGAAGCATGCGGCCTGCCTCTGGCTCCATTGCTGGCCACAATCACTGGCAAGAAAGGACACGGCCTGGAACTGGTTTCGAGCGTCAACGAGATTCCCCGCGGTTCCCGCCTTGCCGTCTCCACGAACCTTCTCGCCAGCCTGATTGCCCTTTGCATGCGGGCCACCAAACAGGTGTCGGCACTCACCGGCGGCCTGGAGGAAAAAGAGCGCCGTCTGATTGCCGCTCGCGCCATCCTGGGCGAGTGGCTGGGCGGCTCCGGAGGGGGCTGGCAGGATTCGGGTGGAGTCTGGCCCGGAATCAAACTCATTGAAGGCTGCACCGCAAAGGAGGGTGATCCCGAGTTTGGCATCAGCCGTGGCACTTTGCTACCGCGCCATCGCGTCTTTGATCGCGATGAGATTTCCGATTCGGCCCGGCGGAAACTCCAAGATAGCCTGGTGCTGGTGCATGGCGGGATGGCGCAGGATGTCGGCCCTATTCTTGAGATGGTCACCGAGCGTTATCTGCTGCGTAGCGAGCGCGAATGGCAATCCCGCCAGCAAGCCCAGCGGGTGCTCGACGAGATCCTTGGCGCCTTTCGCGCTGGCGATATCGAGCGGCTTGGCGGCCTCACCCACGCAAACTTCGCCGGCCCCATCCGGGATATCGTTCCCTGGGCCGGCAACCACTATACCGACCTTCTTATCGACGCCGTCCGGCAGCGCTTTGGCGCGCGTTTCTGGGGCTTCTGGATGCTGGGCGGCATGGCCGGCGGAGGCATGGGTTTTGTCTTCGATCCCGCCGCGAAAGCCGAAGCACTCACCGCTCTGGGCGAGATCATGCTCACCACCAAGCGCCGTCTTGAAACCGCCCTGCCCTTTGGAATGGACCCCGTCGTTTACGATTTCGCCATCAACGAGCGCGGCACCCATGCGGAGCTGCTTCGCGGCGGCGATGCCCTTCTGCCGCCCGCGTACTACACCCTTCGTCTGCCCCCACTCGTCCGCCAGCCGCTGAGCGCGCTCACCCAGGGCCAGCGTAGCGATCTTGCGCTATTCGGCGAGGCCACCCGCACCCGCCCCGCGATGGCGCCCCTCGCCGCCGTGCTGCTCGATCATCTGCTGCCCCACGACCAGCCTAAGGAATCCAGCGATCAAGAGGGATCCCTGCCCCAATTACTCTCGTCGCTTTCCTTCGACAAGGTGCAGCACGAAACCGTCCGCGCGGCGCTGCTTCACGGCCGCGTTGGTCTTGCCCACAACAGTCTTCCTTCAGCCTGGCGCTATGAAGATGTCACCCCCGGCGAGATTGTCGACGCCCGCCGTCCCATGCCAGCCTCCGCTCAAACCGTGGGCGAAGAGGCGCTGCGCTCCGGCGCCGTTGCGGTGCTCACGCTCGCAGGTGGGGCGGGCAGCCGTTGGACCGGGGGCGCAGGGGTGGTGAAGGCCATCAACCCCTTCATCCATATCAACGGTGCGTGGCGGAGCTTTCTCGAAATTCAGCTTGCTCGAAGCGCCCGCAGCATGGCGCGATATGCCAGCAGCGTCCCGCACGTGGTGACCACCAGCTATCTCACACACGGACCCATCCGCGAGGCGCTCAACGATACCGCCAACTACGGCTACCCCGGCCCCCTTTACCTTTCCGAAGGCCGCAGCGTCGGGCTCCGCCTCGTCCCGATGGTCCGCGACCTCCGCTTCCTCTGGGAACAAACGCCACAGCAGGCCCTTGACGAACAAAAACAGAAAGTGCGCGATAGCGTGCGCGCCGCACTGGCCCAATGGGCAACCGCTGCCGGCGAAGGCTCCGACTATCGCGACAATCTCCCTAGCCAGTGCCTGCACCCCGTGGGCCACTGGTATGAGTTCCCCAACATGCTCCTCAACGGCGTCCTCGGCCGGCTCCTCGCGGAGAATCCTCGGGTGCGCTACATCCAGTTATTAAACGTCGATACGCTTGGCGCGAATTTAGACGCCGGTCTGCTGGGTGCGCACATCCTCTCGGGCTCCGCCCTTAGCGTCGAAGTGATGTCCCGTGCCGTGGACGATCGTGGCGGAGGCCTGTCCAAGGTCAATGGCCGCATCCGTCTCGTCGAAGGCCTCGCTCTCCCCGACGAGAGCATCGAGTATCGCCTCTCTTACTACAACTCCGGGACGATGTGGATGGATGTCGATCAGATCCTTTCGGTCTTCGGCCTCAGCCGCAACACCATTGGCGATTCCGCGAGGGTAACCCAAGCCGTCCGCGAAACGGCCGCTCGTGTGCCCACTTACATCACCATAAAGGACGTGAAGAAGCGCTGGGGCCACGGCCAGGAAGACATCTTCCCTGTTTCGCAATACGAGAAGATCTGGGGCGACATGACGGCCCTGCCGGATTTGAGCAGCCAATTCATGATCGTCCCCCGCAAGCGCGGCCAGCAGTTGAAGCAAGTGGCGCAACTGGACTCCTGGCTTCGGGATGGCTCCGCCGCATACGTCGAGGCGCTCTGCCGCTGGGCCTAGCGCCGGGCTTCACCCGAGCTGCCAATAACTAGCTCCGCTTCCGCCAGCGTTTCGACGCTCAGCGCACCCTGCAACCCATCGAGCAGCGCATCCGGCACGGCGCCGCCTCTGCCCCGGATGGCCCTGATCTGAGAGGGTTTGATGCTCTGGAAAAGCAGATCTGCTTTCACCCGGGTCGCAGCGCCCGGCAGCCTGTAGGTAACCGAATCCGCGCCCGCCACGAAGTCGCCGTCTCCCTCCGTTCCCGCCGGAGCAATCCACTCCGGTCTGACGCCCTCCGGCAGTCTCTCCGGCGTTGGCGCGAAGCCGGCTGGCAGCAGCCGGTTGTCCTTATGGAAGCGGCTCGCCCGCAACAGGGAGTGAGTCCGCTCGCCACTCTCATCGGCCATTTCGGCTTCGTAGATTGCCACCTGTTCGGGCCTGTTGATCACGTTGAGATGCGGTTGCAACCCCGGCGCAGTCACCCGCGCATCCCGGCTTGCAATCTCCTGCCCGGAGCCATCGAGGCCACCACTTTCAAACAGCACTCTGCCCGTACCGTCGAACGCGCTTACGCGGAGCCACATCCGCCGGCTGGGGAAGCCTGTCGGCAACTTGTGCCCGGTGAGGTTTCGGATGGTCACCCGCAGTGCCACTCCATCCGCCTCCCGCGACGCCTCCATCTTCAGAAACGCCGCCCGTCGCAGATTCTGCCGCGTGCGGCCTGCTGAGACTGCGATCCCCTCACCCGCACCCTCTTGTTTGGCCAGCAAATCCAACAGTGCCGCGTTCCCTCCGGCGAAGCTATGTACGCCAAAGGGTGTTCGCGGGGAAGTCGGCGGAAACGCCCGCCCCATCGGATTGTGCGCAATGTAGAAGAGGCTCTCCGCGCCCGCTCCCCCCTCCGCCTGAGGCACATGGCAATTTTGGCAACTCTTCTTGCCGGCGAAACTCGATGCCAGCCACTCCAGATAGGGCCCCTGCTCCAGAAACTCGCCCACGATGTCGCCCCGCTCATTCAGCGTGGGTGTCAGCACCGTATGGCAGCTTCCACAGAGACTCGCCTCCAGAATCTGGCGTCCCTCTTTCGCCGTCACCCCGGTATGGTGCAGCATCGGCATGGTAAAGGGCTCCGCGTGGGGGCCAAACGCCACCAACCCCGGTTGCGCTGGTTGCCTTGGCACGCGTGGACGACGCTTTCTTTCCCAAATTCTCCGGCGAAATCTGGTGGCAAACCATGCAACTCACGCCGTCGCTGCCCAATGCGTTCAGGCCTTCTAGCGCCACCGGCTTCCCCGCTCTTTCGTCGGCTGTCGCCCTGCATCGGAGCATGGCACCGCAGACAAACCGAATCCACGGAAAACGGAGCCTCCGGGTGCGCCCGTTTCTCCGCCATCGCCTTGGCCATCCAATAGGGATCCTTCGAGGCAAACGCCATCACGCTCGTCTTCCAGCCCGGAACCTGCGCCATTGCCTCACCGAGCCGCGTTCCCTGCCCCCCCGTCCCCGGCACTAGCCGGTGGCAAAGCTGGCAGGTCTGCGAAGGCAGAAAACCCACCTCCTCCGCCCCCACCAGCATCGCCATCGCCATCGTCAGAAGCAGAAAGACGAAACGCATTGGAACAAACCTCAGCCTCAATGCCAGTATACGGAGTTCACGGCCTCATTCACTGATTTTTCGCCAGCGGCATCCGCCGCCCTGCAGCTTTCGCGTTCCTTCATTCACGTCTTTGCCACTGCGGACCCTCGGGGCGTTGAGGAACACGCGTAACTCCTGCGTCAACTGGCCGGCCAGTTGCGCCTCGTCGCCGATGAGATTCCGGGTTTCCAGAGGGTCCGCTTCGATATCGAATAGCTCTTGCGCCACGCCGTCTCTGGCCGTCATCTTCCATTTGTCGCGCCGGGCCACTTCCGTCACGAACGGCTCCGGTTTCTTCGAGTGCCGCTGCAAATTGCGGTAAAGATCCATCTGCCAGAACGTCGTCCCGCGCGATGGGGCCGTGCTCGCACCCGTCAGATAAGGAAGCAAATTCAGCCCGTCCAATGTGCCGCTCTCAGGCTCCGCTACCCCGGTGGCCGCGCAAATCGTTGTAGAGCAGATCCGTGTGGTGACCAAACGCCGGAAGTGTAGTCCCCGCCGGAATACGGCCGGGCCAGGACGCGATCATCGGCACCCGCAGCCCGCCCTCATGCAAATCGGTCTTACCGCCTTTGTAGGGGCCGATGTCGGCCTCATAGGCTCCGCCATTGTCGGAGCTGAACAGCACCAAGGTATTCTCCCGAATACCGAGTTCATCCAGCTTGGCGAGCACTCTGCCCACTTGCGCATCGAGGCACGAAACCATCGAGCGGAAGTAGCGCTGGTCATGCGAAACCGGATCGCTCTTGTGCTGGCTCCAATGCGGCTCGGGCGCCGGTTCATAGGGTGTATGGGGCGAAAGAAACCACAGGTTCAGAAAGAACGGCTTCCCCTCCGCGTGGTATCGCTCCATCAACCGCAGCGATTCCGCTCCGTTGAGTTCCGTGAAGTGCTGCCCGTAATAGGAATCCTCGGGACCCACTGGCTGGTCGTTGCGCAATAGGCAGGTTCCACCGCGCCGGAATAGCGTTCGCTCCCGTCCCATCTCCGCCCTGGGATACTGGGCTTCAATCTGGCATTGGTAGTCGTCGAAGCCATGCTGGTTCGGCCCCGGAATCGATTCCGCCCTCTTGCGCGCATGGGCCAGATGCAGGCCGCCCAGGTGCCACTTGCCCACGTGCCCCGTGCGGTACCCGGCACGATGGAGCAGCTTGGGGATCGTCGTCGCTCCCACGGGCAGATGCGATTCGTCGTCGGGGAAATGCTGCCGAATATCGAAGCGAAGCGGGTAGCGCCCCGTCAGGATGGACGCCCGCGATGGCGTACACACCGCCGACGCGGAATAGAAGTTCGTCATCCTGGTGCCGGAAGCGGCCAGCGCATCCAGATGCGGCGTCCGTACGGCGGTGCCGCCAAAGCAGCCGGGGTCCTGGTAGCCCATGTCGTCGGCAAGCAGAAGCACAATATTCGGGCGAGCAACACCCGGCTGCGCGCCCGCCAGGTGAGGCAGAGCAGCAATCGCCGGACCCGCCGCAAGACCCCGCAACGCATCACGACGGCTGAACTGCAGCATGAAATCCTCCCGTGGCACTGGCAGTGAATCCTATTCTCTCTCACGGGATTCGAGAAGTCCCCGCTTGGGGGCGGCGACAATCACTCTCTTGGCCACGGCAGACACTGCCCGTCGAGCAACTTGCAATGGCGTCCCGCGGAAGTTGACTTTGCGCTCATACGAAGATAAGCTCCTGCAAAATGACCGATAGCTTATGAGCATCCTCGTCAACCGAAGGCACATCCTTCTTACTACCCTCGCGCCGCTGGCCCGTGGCAGATCGTCGGCAATGCAGAAGACCGACCTGTTCACCTCCGGCGCTGATGGCGTGCATACTTACCGGATACCCGCCCTGCTCGAAACTCCAGACGGAGTGCTGCTTGCGGTGGCCGACGCGCGCCACGTTAGCTCGTCGGACTTGCCGGGCCGGATCAGCCTCGTCATGCGCAAAAGCTCCGATTCCGGGTTGTCCTGGACGCCCGCGGAGACCCTTGCTTCCACCCAAAATGGCGGTGTGGGAGACGCCTCGCTTCTGCTGGACGCTCGCGGACGCGTCTGGTGTTTCTTCGCCTATGGACCCCCTGGCATTGGTTTCCGCACCGCGAAGCCCGGTGGCGTTAGCGGCCCTGAAGTGCTTCAAGTGCATGCCCTCGTCAGTGCCGATGGCGGACGAACATGGTCACCGCCCAGAGACCTCACCCCGCAAATCAAAGACCCGTCCTGGCACGCGTGTTTCGCCACCTCCGGTACGCACTTCGTCACGGCAAGCGGCCGTCTTCTGCTCCCGCTGGTGGTGCTTGATGGCGAGAAAAAGATGACCACTCGTAACGCCTATAGCGACGACCACGGAAACACCTGGCGCACCGGCAGCGCCGTCGCGCCAGACACCGATGAGAGCAAAGCGGTCGAAGTGGCCGCGGGCACGGTGATGCAAAACGTCCGCAATGGCGATCGAAGACTGGTGGGGCTCTCGAGGGATGGCGGCGCAACCTTCGCGGAGACTTACCACGACACGGCGTTGCCAGACCCCAGTTGCAACGCCGGCTTCGCCCGCTATCGCCACGGCTCCCACGATCTTCTGCTGTTCACCAACGCGGCCAGTCAGAAGCGGGAAAATCTCACGCTCCGCGCGAGCGCGGATCGAAGCCGCACCTGGCGCGCCACAACAGTGCTGCATCCCGGACCGGCCGCCTATTCAACGGTCGTCCAACTGCGCGACGGCTCCATTGGGGTTCTCTACGAATGCGGCGAGACGTCCCCGTATGAGCGGATTACCTTTGCCCGTCTCAGCCTGGATGCCATCCTCGAAGCCTAGCCACTCCAGGGGAGCCCCGATGCACACGGAGATCGCCGAGATGTTTGACCTCAGTGGGCAGGTCTCGCTTGTGGTGGGCGGCGCACGCCACCTTGGGCGGGATGCCGCATGCGCGCTTGCCGCCGCGGGGTCGGCTGTCGTCATCACCTCCCGCAATCAATCCCGGGCACGCGAAACCGCCGCGGCGATTCACCAGCAATACGGCGTTGAGACTCTGGCGCTGGCGCTTGACCATGTGCATCCTGAGAGCGTCGCCCAGGCGCTGGCCGCCGCCGCGGCCTGGCAAGGAAGGCTGGATATCGCCATCAACAACGCGGGCGGCATCGCTGGTGCAGGCAGCCGCGATCTGCTGCACCGCGACGCCGCCGATATCGCCGCCTTGATCGAACTCAATCTCACCGGCGTTGTCTATTGCTGCCAGGAGGAAGCGCGCCACATGCTCCCGAACAAGCGCGGGGTGATCGTCAACATCGCCTCCATCGCCGGTCTTGTGGGCCGCGACCGTGGAGGAGCGAGGAGAGTGGCCTCGCCCCGCAGCCGGTCGATTACGCCGCCGCTAAAGCCGGTGTCATCGGCCTTACCCGCGACCTTGCCGCCACGCTTGCCCCCAATGGCATCCGCGTGAACTGCATCTCGCCCGGCGGGTTTCAGCGGGACCAGCCTTCCGCGTTTGCCGATGCCTACTCCCGCGACATCGTCGGTGATGGGCCGCGACGGCATTGACCTGAAGGGCTTCGCATTCTCTTTCTGGCTTCGAACGCGTCGGCCTATGTGACGGGCGTCAACCTCGTCGTTGATGGAGGCTTCACTTCATGGCAGTGAAGCGCCGCGTGGCGATCGCCGGTCTGGGTTCCATCGGGCAACGCCACGCGCGGCTCCTCCGCGAACGACCCGGCCTGCAACTGGAGGTGGTGGAACCCTCTGCGGAACTCGTCGATTCCGTGCTTCGCGACTACCCGGAAACCCGCGTCCACCGCGATTTCGAAGAGATGATCGCGAGCAAACCGGACGTGGTTTGGATTGCATCTCCCACCAGCTTCCACGCCGCCCAATCTATAGCCGCACTGCGCGCCGGCGCCCACGTCTTCTGCGAAAAACCAATGAGCGATTCGCCCGAAGACGCGGCGGCGGTTAAACAGGCAGCCGATGCATCCGGCCGTATCTTCAACGTCGGTTTCGTCCTGCGATTTGCGCCGCCGCTCATCCAGCTACGCAAGCTCATCGTCAATGGAGAATTGGGTAGAATCGTACACCTTCACGCCCGTGTGGGCACTTACGTCACGCTGCTGAATTCCCGCTCCCACTACCAAACGGAACGTCCGGGTTCCCTGTTCTTTGACTATTCGCATCAGCCGGATATCTTCTACTGGCTTAGCGGGTTGATTCCATCGGAAGTGAGCGTGTTTGGAATCACCGCCGGGTCGCTCCCTTACCGTTCCGACCCCAATGTCGCCGACATTGTCTACCGCTACGCAGGCGACCTGCTGGCTACGATTCACCTGAATTACGTGCAGATGCCCGAATGCCATGACTACGAAATCGTTGGCGACGAAGGCTGGGCGCGAGTGAGCTTCCCGGAGAGCCGCGTGGTACATGGAACGCACGCGAGCGGGAGCAGCGTCGTCACCGAAATACCGCACCTGCGCGATGATATTTTCCGCGCCCAGCAGCAGGCCTTTTTTGACGCCATCGACGGGCGATGCGCTCCCTCCTCGCCTGCGCGGGACGGCCTGATTGCCGCGTCCATCTGTGCAGCCACCTTCGAATCCTGGCAGCGGGGAGTGGCGGTGCCGGTGGCAAGCTACGGCTAATCGCGCCCGCTTTAGTGTGGCACCGGCGGCAGAGCGGTGTCGCTGTATTTCGGGCGGATCAATAGCACCAATCCACGAGAGAAACGACGAGGACTGCCCGCAACCACCGCGAAGGTCTGCCGCAGAGGATCTTCTCCGCATCCCGCGAGATCCCGAATCCCCAATCGGCAAGGCCGCCGAAGCTGATGCTCACCATGTTCATGATCCCGTAGCCGGAGGCTCGCAACGGCGGTCGCACAATCTGGCACAGGATGGGCATGTTGTTCGTATCGAAGAGGCCGAAGCCCAGGCCGAACACAATCAATGAGGCAATGGCGACGCCGAGGTAACCGGTTTGCGGCGAAATGCCCACGCCAGCCATCGCTACCACGATGAGTGCCATGCCGATGGCGCTGGTGTAAATACGGCCGCGCTCGGTTCGCCGCATCCAGCGGTCTGCCATCCATCCACCCAGAATCGCCGCGGCCGCCGCCGACAGCATCCAATAAAGCGTCGCCGAAACGCCCGCCTGCCCCTGCCCGATGCCGAACTCCGTTTTCAAAATCGCGGGCATCCAATCCCGGACGATCCAGCCCGCCATCGCCGGAAGCGTGAAGTAGAGAACCAGCAGCAGGAATGAGCGGTTGCCGAGCAATTCACGCAGCGTCGCGATGGGCGACGGAGTCTCCATCTTCCGCGTGGCCGATTGCCGAACGGGATCGCGAAGCAGCAGGAAGAGAGGGATAGCATAGAGCACGCCGATCAATCCGCAGAGCTCGAACATCCATCGCCAGCCTAACTCCGGGTTGTCCGCCGCGTAGCCGCTGAATCCGCCAATAATCACTCCCAGGTAGATCCCCATCTGGTGCATACCGATGGCCCGGGAGCGCGTTTCTCCAAGGTGATAGTCGGCCACCAAGGCCAAGGCTGCGGGGATGTAGAAAGCCTCACTGATGCCCATTGCAGCGCGGGTGAACATCAATTGCTCGTAACTGGTTACATGCCCGGTCAGCCAGGTAACCGCCGACCAGACCAGCAGGCTGATCGAAATCACCCATCGACGGCTGAAGCGGTCGGATAGGTAACCGCCGAGCGGGCTGAGGACGGCATAGGTCCATTTGAAGAGGGCCAGGATCTTGCCCCAGTTCGCTTCCGTTCCGATATCGGGGATGTCGCCCATCAACGAGAACTTCATGGCCGCCAGCATCTGCCGGTCCAGGTAGTTCAGCAGCGCCACTGGCACCAGTAGCGCCACCACCAGCCACGCGTATCCGGAAACCCGTTCACTCGCCGCCATCGCGTAGCTCCTCCAAAACCCCCGCCGTGGCCGTCACCACGCTGAAGGGAACTCCCACTTGCGCAGCCCCCATTCGCTCGCTTGCCTCCCGCTCACCGCGCGTGTCAACGGCCCAGTTCCTCGGGTACGAAACCCGCCGCCAGCAGCGCCTCGCGCAGTGCCGAATCCTCCAACGCGGTAAGACGTCGCCGCGGGGGAACTGCAAAGCCGCACTCGATGCCCGACCACGATAAGATCCGCTTCAGCGCAGGCAGAAATGGGAAGGCGAGCACCGTGCGGATCAGGTCGTTGATGCGGTCCTGCGTTTCCCGCGCACCTTTCCAATCGCCCGCACTAGCGGACGCATACAAATTCACGAACAGCTCCGGGACGAGATTGTAGAAGCTCCCGATGCCCCCATGCGCCCCCATCAGCAGTCCCGCAGCCAGCACTTCGTCATGCCCGTTGAACACCGTGTAGCCGGCACGCCCGACAAGCGATAATCCGTAGAGATCGAAGGCTGTATATTTCAGCCCAACCACATTGGGGATCTCGCATAGCTCGATCAATTGACCGGCCGTCTGAATGGCAGCCGAATGATTCGGGAAGAAATACACCAGCAAGGGAACCGAGGACGCCGACGCGATCGCCCGATAGTATTCCGTCGCCTCCACAAAGCCGTAGTTGGAATTCGGCGGAAGGCTGCTGATCGCCTGTACCCCGGTTGCGGATGCGTGCCGGGTTAGCCGCATCGCATCCTCTGTGTTGTGCGCCCCAACGTGCGCAACCACGCTTCGCCCGGCGGGGCTGTTCGCTACCGCCACCTCCACCGCGCGCTCCCGAACCTCCAACGGCAGTTGAAGGCCCTCGCCGGTTTGGCCGCACACGTAGACGCCATGGCATCCCGCCGCGTAAACCCTCTCCAGTAGAAGCTCATAGCTGCGCGTATGGAGCCTTCCATCCCCGTCCAAGGGCGTCACCAATGCCGGTAGAATCCCACCAAGTTTCTGCATACCCGCTCTTCGTTAATGTCACTTATCGCGAACTTGTCAGCACGCGGATGGCTCAGCCCGCGCTTCTATGGTCCGCGATCGGGTAATCCGGCGAGGGTACCATTGCGCGATTCATCAGCGCGGCCAGTTCCTCCACAACGCCAGGATGGGCTGGGGCGAGGTTGTTCTTCTCCCCCGGGTCGCGGTCCAGGTCATAGAGTTCCATCGGGCTGGCGGCGCTATTGCGAACCGCTTTCCAACGCCCTTTGCGCAGGGCCTGGCTGTACTTCGGGCGGCTGTGGCCGTAATCCCAGTAGAGATATTCGTGCTGCCGTCGATTCTGTTTCAGGAAGGCGGGCATCAGGGAGATGCCGTCGGTCCGATCAGGCAGCGGCAATCCCGCCAGTTCAGCGGCGGTGGGAAGAAGATCCCAAAACGCGCACACTTCTTCGCTAACCGAGCCGGCCTCAATGCGGCCTCGCCATTGGGCAATCAGCGGCACGCGGATGGATCCCTCGTACAATTCCCGCTTCACCCCCCGATAGGGGCCGCCACTCTCAAAAAACGCCGGTTCGTGAAGCGCCTCCGCGGATGGCCCATTGTCGCTCGTGAACAGGAGGAGCGTGTTTTGCTCAATGCCAAGGGAGCGAACGCGTTCGAGAATGCGGCCCACCTGGCTATCGAGCATGGTCACCATGGCGGCGTAGTTCTTTTCCACTTGAGGCCAGGTTTCCCCGCGATAGGGTTCGTCGCTGGGGATATCCTGCGAGAGCACCGTTTGGCGGGAGTAATCCGACCAATGCGGAAGCGTGAGCGCGAAATAGAGAAAGAACGGACGGGCGGCGTTGGCGTCGATGAACCGTAGAGCGCGCTCCTCCAGCAATCCCGGTGAATACGCTTTCCGCTGATTTGCCCGGTTGCCGGGCTGCAGGACCTCGCGCCCGTTATCCCAGAGAAACTCCGGATAGTAGTTGTGGGCATGATCCTGGTCAAGATACCCGAAGAACTCGTCAAAGCCCTGCATCCACGGCAAGCCCAACGATCCCGGGCTCCCCAGGCTCCATTTGCCCAAGGCGCAGGTGCGATACCCAGCCTGCTTCAAGAGCTCTGCCACTGTGAAATCGTCCGGTCGCAGAAAAACCCCATGGGGAACGTTGTCACGCACGCGGCCATGACCGTTGTGCAATCCCGTCATCAGGCAACATCGCGAGGGGGCACATACCGAAGAACCGGCATAAGCCTGAGTGAAGCGCATTCCTTCCGCGGCCATCCGATCGAGGTTGGGCGTGCGGATCCGCTTCTGGCCATACGACCCCAGATCCCCGATTCCCAGATCGTCGGCGAGAATCACAATGATGTTCGGACGTTGGCTCTGCCCGTGGAGCCGCGCTGCCCCCAGCGTCCCGAGCAAACCCATCGCGCCGAAAATCGTGGACCGGCGCGTCAACCCAACGCCGGTTTTTGAAAAGTAATCCATCTCGTCTCCAAACTACGCGAGAGCTTATCAGGGAAGGAATCCGGCAGTCAACGATTATCGATTATCTATCATCGGCCATCCCATGATAGGATCGATTTCGTGAAGAGTCCCGTGGCGGCAGAGATCCAGTGCCTGCAGTCGAACGGTGCCTCGCGTTTGGCTCCGGTGCGAGCCGATTCCCTTGGCCAGCATGTGTTCGAGCGCATCCGGGATGCGATCTTCAGCGGAGCCATTCAGCCCGCCGAGCCGCTGAGGGAACTACAACTCGCCAAGAGCATGGGCGTCAGCCAGTCCACGGTGCGCGACGCCTTGGGCCTGCTTGAGAACGTGGGCCTGGTGGTTCGGCAGCAGAACCGCAGCACGACCGTCACCCAACTGAGCGACGGCGAGATCCGCGAGCGGCTCAAGATCCGGGTGGTGCTCGAAGAACTTGCCATGGCGGAAGCAAGCCAGCGGGCCAACGAAGAGGATGTCCATCAGCTTCAAGATCTCGCCGGCATGATTGAGCACGCCATCTCCGGCGGTTCCCACTACGAGACCAGCCAAGCGGATCTCGCCTTTCACCGCCGCGTCTGGACGATCTCTGGCAATCTCCTGCTCGAGCGCACTCTCCACACCACGTCCCTTCCACTGTTTGCGTTCTTTAGCGTGTTGCAGAAGAACAATCTGATGAGGCCTGCCGAAGCGCAACCGCATGGAGATCTGGTGGAGGCCATTGCCACCGGCCGCGAAGATGCGGCGCGACTTGCCATCCGCAAACACATCCTCATGTCATACCCGTTCATCGAGAGCGGCACAGGAGCCCCTTGAACCTCCCTGAGCTTGCCCGGCAATACCGCTCCAACCTTTTGGAATCCGTCATCCCTTTCTGGAGCCGCCACTCGGTCGATTGGCAGCATGGCGGCTATTTCACTTGTCTCGCCCGTGACGGTTCCGTCTACGACCCGCGCAAATACATCTGGCTTCAAGGCCGCCAGATCTGGATGTATAGCCGCCTCTATAATCAGCTCGAAGCCCGCCAGGAGTGGCTCGATATCGCCACGGTGGGAATGGACTTTCTCAACCGCCACGCGCGAGACCCCCAAGGCCGCTACTATTTCCGTGTTTCTCGGGAAGGCCAGCCTTCGTTTTTTCAGCGCAAGCCGTATTCCGCCGTCTTCGCCGTGATGGCGTTTGCGGAATTTGCCAAGACCGGGGCCGGCAGCCAATACCAACGCGCTGCCGTCGATCTCTTCTGGAAAGTCGTCGATTGGATCGGCGATCCCACGCTGCTCGACCGTCGCCCGATGCCCGGCCAGCCGCACTTTCGCAGCCTCGCCGACGCAATCGTCATCGCCAAAATGGCCCTCGAACTCATCACCATCGACGACGACCCACGCTACGCCGCCCTGATGCGTACCTGCATCGACGACGCCATGCTGCATGTCGACCCCAGCCGCGGGATCCTGCTTGAGAATCGCGGCGGCGGTCCCGATTCGTTGCAATACCCCGAGGGACGCCTCTTCAATCCAGGCCATTCCGTGGAAGCGGCATGGCTCTTGTGGCTGCTCGCCGAGCATCTCGGTGAGCCCGAGCGATTGCCCCGCATCGCCCGCATCCTCGAAGCAAGCCTCGAATTCGGCTGGGACGGAGAATATGGTGGACTCTTTTATTTCATGGACACCGAAGGCCACCCGCCACTGCAACTGGAAGCGTCCATGAAGCTCTGGTGGCCCCACGCCGAAGCCCTCTACGCTGTCATCCTCGCTTATACCCGCACTCGCGAAGCGCGCTGGCTTCCCTGGCTCGACCGCGTCCACAATTACTGCTTTCAGCACTTTGCCGACGACCCCCAGTTCGGCGAATGGTTCGGTTATTGCGACCGCCAGGGCAATCGCACGCACACTTTAAAAGGAAATCACTACAAAGGCTGCTTCCACGTACCGCGAGCCTTGCTCTTTTCGCTCCATGCCATCGAAGGGCAGACTCTGCTTAAACCTTTATGAATTTTAATCTTTCAGGGCAGCGTTGTTAAATGACGCCTGGAGCGCCACGAATCCTTCCGTCAAGGCCCCTCTATTCATTGACATAGCGCCATATTCACAGATGTGGTGCGACGCTTCGCGAGGTGTTTGTCGCGGTCGACCTACCTACCCACGGGCCGGCTCTGCTGGTTTTCGGGGTTGACAGCCTTGAATTTCAATAGATGAGACTATATAAACGTAACGGTGGACTTCGGCTAATTTCAGGGGTCGGCGTTTCATCGAAATCGCTTGGTAGGAGGCCGAAAACATGAATCGGCGTTTATTGATCGACAAGCTTGGTCGTTTGGCTGATCGCACTCGTTTTGTGCGCGACAGCAACAGCGCAGGATCCCCGCGGAACCATCGTCGGATCGGTCACCGATTCGACCGGTGCGGCCATCCTGGGTGCGGAGATCCGAGCGGTAAACAATGCAACCGGAGTTGTGGCAAGTGCCCGGACTAATGAATCCGGACGCTTCGCCTTGCCTTTTCAGATTGTTGGTTTATATACCCTTTCCGCCGAGTTGCAGGGCTTCAAGCGGACGTCGCGCGACGGCGTCCAGGTCCGAATTGGTGAGGTGACGGAACTCACCATCTCACTCTCCAGATTGGAGAGGTTACTGAAACCGTGGAAGTAACAGCCACTGCACCAGTGCTTGATACCAGCACTCCTTCATTAGGCCAAGTGCTGGATGAACGCCGTCTGGTGGAACTGCCCACGCTGGCTGGCAACCCATTCGAACTTGCCTTGCTGACCCCCGGTGTCGTGAATGGCACCAACATGCGCGATCGAAAGCCCGCCTTCAACAATGGCAGTTCCCAGGTTTCTACCGACGGGTCTGGCACCTACAACAACGAGTTTCAAATCGATGGCGTATCGAACACGTTCGCGGCGGGCGGCAATGCGCGTGTGGCTTTCAGCCCGCCGCAAACCGCCATCCAGGAATTCAAGATGCAGACATCCACTTATGATGCCAGCATCGGCCACACGCTGGGCTCGGTGATGAATGTCAGCACAAAGAGCGGCACCAACCAGATTCACGGCGAACTTCACTGGTTCGTGCGCAACAACGCCTTTGACGCGCCGGATTTCTTCAGCAATGCCAGAGGCACGAAAGAGCCGGTGTACCAGGACAACCGCTACGGCGCTTCCGCCGGTGGGCCGGTATACATTCCGAAATACTACGATGGCCGGAACAAGACCTTCTGGTTCTACGCGTGGGAAGCCAACAAGTGGATCGTGCCGCAAAACTTCACAGGCACCGTGCCCACCGCGCTCCAGCGGAAAGGAGACTTCTCCGACCTGTTGAGCGTGGGGAAAATTTATCAGATTCACGATCCCGCAACGATTGCCACGGCTCCGGGCGGGCGCTTTAGCCGGCAACCGCTGGCTGGCAACATCATTCCCGTATCGAGGCTGGATCCGGTGGGAATTAATCTCGCGAATCTCTATCCCTTGCCAAACATTCAGGGAACCGCGGATAACCGCAACAACTACTTCAATGGCAACCTGCGCTCTTTGGAAGATTACTTCGTGCATATTGGGCGCGTAGATCACAATGTCAACGAAAACTACCGCATCTTCTTCCGCTTCCATTACGACTTCTGGGAAGAAGATAAGAACGACCATTTCGACAATCGCATCAACGGAATCATCCTCAACCGCGTCAATCGCGGTATCGCCCTTGACCAGGTGATCGTGTTCACCCCCACTTTGCTGCTGAACCTGCGATATGGCCTCACCAACCAGGATTTCCCGGAGCGGCGCGTCACGCAGGGGATCGATCTGACGAGCCTGGGTTTTTCTAGCGCGCTTTCCAACCTGGTGGATGGCTCTCTGGCTACGGTGCCCCGCACCAATCTGGGGGCCTATTCCACGATGTCCTCGTGGGAAAGCGGCGACGGGACGCAATCCAGCATCACCCACATGCTGAGCGCGAACTTCACCAAACTCGCCGGGCAGCACAGCATGAAGTTCGGCATCGATGCCCGCGTGTACCGGGCTATCCAGAATCGCTTCCCGCTGGCGGTTTCGCCGGATCTTTCGTTCAGCAATGCCTGGACTCGCGAGGACCTCTGGACAACTCTGCCGCTCCCCCCATCGGATTGGAGCTCGCTTCCATGTTGCTTGGGGTCCCCGGAGGATCAATGAGCGTCGCGGCAAGTTCCGCCATGCAGGGTGCTTACTACGGCCTATACTTTCACGACGACTTCAAGATCTCGCGGAACGTTCACCCTAAACTACGGTTTGCGCTATGAGAAGGAAATCTCCGATCACTGAGCGTTATGACCGCCTGAATGCGCGCCTTCCTGACTCTACAACTCCAAATCCGGTGGAAGCCCAGGCAAAGGCCAACTACGCCAACCGGCCCGAATCCCGGAACTGCCCGGCATCGGAATTTAGCGCGCTTGGCGGACTCACGTTTGTCAATGCCAACGGGGTGAGCGCCAATCCGTTCAGCACGGAAACCAACAACTTCCTGCCTCGCATTGGCTTCTCCTGGTCAGTCTGCCAATCGACCGTTCTTCGCGGTGGTTACGGGGTCTTCTACAATCTGGTGGGAATCAACACGCACCACCGCACGGCAAGCGGGCTTCTCCCAATCGACGCCCATCCAGGCTTCCCTCGACAACGGGTTAACCTTCCTCACCACCACGGCGAATCCGCTTCCCGAACGGGCTCATTCCTCCCGCGCGGTGCTTCGGGCGGCCTCAGCACAAACCTCGGCCAGGGCTTCACCGTCTACCCCGAGAAACGCCTCAACGGCTACGCCCAGCGCTTCAGCTTCGGCCTGCAGCAGCAGGTTGGCCAGTTACTCCTCGAAGCCACCTATTTGGGCAACCGAGGGACACGCCTGCTGGTGCCAACCGGGGCATCAACAACACGCCCAACGAGTACCTCAGCACCAGCCCTGTGCGTGACAACGACCACCATCAACTACCTGAGCCAAGCACTTCCCAAACCCGTTCCGCGGGACCGACCCCATCTATGGGGCTAACATTTCCAGGGCGAACCTGCTGCGGCCGTTCCCGCAATTCGGTAACATTACCCTGCAGGATCACAATGGCTACTCCTGGTATCACTCGCTGCAGATCGCGCATCGAGAAGCGCTTTTCGAAGGGCTACACCATCCAGGGCGCTTACACCTGGTCAAAAGCGATGGAAGCTCTGGAGTTCATGAATCCCGCCGACACCCAGCCTTACGAATCGCTGGGAGGCCTGGACCGGCCCCACCGGCTTTCATTGAGTGGCATCTATGAATTGCCATTTGGGCGGGGCCGCCGATTTCTGGCAAGCGCCCCCGGAGCGGTGGATTTCATCGCTGGCGGCTGGCAGTTGAACGGCATCATCTCGTTCCAATCCGGCGCGCCGCTCTGGGCTTTGGGAACGCGATCTTCAATGGCAACATTGAGGATATTGCGCTGCTCGCAAGTGAGCGCACAGTGGATCGCTGGTTCAATGTGGATGCCGGCTTCAACAGGGTGGCCGCGCAGCAGCTTGCCTCCAACTTCCGGACCTTCCCGCTTGCGCTTCTCCGGTGTCCGCGGGGATGCCCAACATCGCTGGGATCTCTCGGCGATCAAGAACTTCCGCATCACCGAAGAGCAGCCGCCTGCAGTTCCGCGCGGAGGCCTTCAACGCGCTCAATCGGCCGATCTTCAACAACCCAAACACGGCTCCAACCAACACCGCTTTCGGGCGAGTGACGGGAACCGCCGCCAAGTCGCGGACATTCCAGTTCGCGCTGAAGCTGGAGTTCTAGGCGACGTTGCGAATTGAGGACGAAAAGGGTCTGCCAATCCAGCAGACCCTTTTTGTTTTTGTTCCTACGGACGAATACAAGCGAAGCCGCCCGCTCCACTGCGGGAGAGGCTTCTTCCATTCGGGCTACGCACCGTTCAAGGTTGAGCCGTAGCGCTGGGCGCGGAAGGGCGGCGGGCGGCGAAAAGCAGCACAACCAATAGTGTTGCGAGAAGGCTAATCGACCCCGTCCAATAAGGTGCTCCCTGGCTGAGGTAGTCGTAGACGACACCCGCCCACACCGGGCCGACGATGCGGGCGAGGCTGGCGAAAGATTGCGACGCGCCAAGAATCCAGCCCTGCTCGCGGGAGGATACCTGCCGGGAAATCATGCTGGTAAGGGTGGGCGTGGTGAGCCCGCTGCCCACCGGAGTGAGCGTACAAGCAAGGTAGAGCGTGAGGGTGTCGTATGCGAAGGCGGTGGCCAGAAAACCCAGCGCCATCAGGCCCAATCCCACGATGGTCAGTTTGCGATCAGAAACGTGCTTTGAGAGGCGCCGCACAATCACGGCCTGCATCAGCACGGCGATGACACCAATATAGGCGAACACCATCGCGTTCGCCTCGGGGCCCATGCCGAGTTTATCCGAGGTGTAGACGGCGAAGTTTGTCTGCAACCCGCTGAATGCGAAGTTCAGGAAGAAAACCGCCACAAGCAGCGGTAGAAGCTCGGAACGCCGCATGGCGAGCAAGACCTGAGTGAAAGGGTTGATGTCGTATAGCCGAATGGAGGTCGTGCGCCGCGTTTCCGGGCGGATAGTCTCCGGCAGAAAGAAGTAACTGAACGCCACGGTCACCAGCGTCAGGATCCCCGCGCCGTAGGCGGGAGCGGCGAGGCTGATCTTGGAGAGAAGCCCTCCCATCGCGGGACCGATAATGAAACCGAGGCCGAAGGCGGCACCCACCAGGCCGAAGTTCTTCGCGCGATCCTGCGGGGGCGTGATGTCGGCGATGTAGGCCTGTGCCGTACTGATGTTGCCGCCAGTGGCGCCGTCGATCAGCCTGGCGATGAACAGCAAGAGAAGCGAGCCCGCCAGGCCAAAGAGGAAGTAGCCAAACGCCGTCCCCAGCAGGCTCAGCAAAAGCACGGGCCTGCGGCCATAGCGGTCTGAGAGAACGCCCAACGCGGGTGAACAGACAAACTGCGCCGCGGAAAAACTCAGCGCCAACAGCCCTACCGTGAGGGCGTCGGAATCGAACTGCCGCACCAGAAAGGGAATGACCGGGACAAGAATTCCCACGCCCAGCAAGTCCAGGAAAATGGTGGCGAAGATCAGCGTCAGCGCCCATTTTGGTTGGGGCGCAACGGCGGCGGGTGCGGGTTGGGAATCTGATGAACCAGGCATTGAAGGACGCGACTTCCTATTGTCGCTTGCCGCCTGGGTTCAATCCAAACCGCCCGGAGCGCTGCGTCGTCAGCACTCCGGCAGCGCGACGGCGATCGCCAGACCGCCGAGCGACGTTTCTTTGTATTGCAAGGCCATATCCTCGCCGGTCTTGCGCATGGTGGCAATCACGCGGTCCAGCGATACCACGTGGCGGCCGTCGCTATAAAGGGCGAGCCGCGCCGCGTTCACCGCTTTCACGGCACCCATGGAATTGCGCTCAATGCAGGGGATCTGCACCAATCCGCCGATGGGGTCGCAGGTGAGGCCGAGGTTATGTTCCATGCCGATCTCGGCAGCGTTCTCCACTTGAGCGTTGCTGCCGCCCATCACCGACGCCAGCGCACCGGCGGCCATCGAGCAGGCCACTCCCACTTCGCCTTGGCAGCCCACCTCGGCGGCGGAAAGCGAGGCCCCTTCTTTATATAGAATGCCGATGGCCCCGGCCACCATCAGGAACTCCGCGGCATCGCGCTTACGCTGCGTTTCGCCGGCGTGGGACGCCATGTGGCGCAAATAGTATCGCAGCACGGCGGGGATCACCCCGGCGGCGCCGTTGGTGGGTGCCGTCACCACTCTCCCCATGGCGGCGTTCTCTTCGTTGACGGCGATGGCATAGACGCTCAACCAGTCCATGGCCTCACCGCCCAGAGAGGCAGTGGCCGGGAATGTGGAAGCCTGCCGAAGCCGCTGGTACATGGCGGCGGCGCGTCGCCGAACGCCAAGTCCACCGGGCAGTTCGCCGTCGGCGTGCAAGCCGGCCTCAATACAGCCATCCATCGCGGCGGCGATCCGCAGAAGCCCGGCAAGGATCTCATCGTCCTCACGCATGCCGCGCTCCCAATCCCAAACCAGGTCGGCGATCCTCATGCCGCTATCGTCGGCGGCACGCAAAAGGCGCTCCGCGGTCACATACGGATACTGCGGCCAATCCTTCGTGCCCGCGCCGCCAATGGGCTGGCCCTCGCCATCCACCACAAAGCCGCCGCCCACGGAATAGTAGACCCCCTCCGCAAGCAGGCCGCCCACCGCATCGAAGGCTTGAAAGCGCATGCCGTTCGAGTGGCCCGGCAGCAGTTCGGTGGTTCGGAACACCAGATCCTCGTCCATCGCAAACCGGCAGCACTTTGCCGCTGCCAGCGGCAAAGTGCCCTCCCGACGCACCGCCGCTTCAAGAGCCACCAGTTCGCCGGGGGCAATATCTTCGGCGCACCGGCCAGAGAGGCCCGCGAGGATTGCCTTATCCGTACAATGGCCGCGCCCCGTAAGCGCCAGAGATCCGTAAAGCTCGCAGCGAAGACGAGTGCATCGGGCCAGCACGCCATCGCTGGCAAGGCGGGAAGCAAAATCGAACCCTGCACGCATCGGTCCCAGCGTATGGGAACTCGAAGGGCCAACACCGATGGAAAAGAGATCGAAGACACTCGCCGGCATTGAAGTCCAGTTCCCTTCTTCGCGGCCCGTTACCGGCCAAGCTCCGCTCCGCCGGCGAGATCGAGGAATTCCCGCATCAGCGGTTCGATGGCCTTAAACTGCTCCGCCACCCGCTCCACCTGATCTTCGATCTGCTCCCGCGACCCCGACTGCGCTAGTTCCTCCAGCCGTTCGCAAGCGCTCATCAGCGCCCGCGCGCCAAGGCTGCCGCAACTGCCCTTGATCTTGTGCGCAGCGTTTCGAAGCAGGGCGCGTTCCTGGGAAGCGGAGAGCTTGCGGACTTCGTCAATGCGCAGCCGGGTATCTTCGACAAACAGCGCTACAACTTCGTGCACTAGCTCCGCGTCGAGATCGGCACTCAAACGGCTGATTGCCTGCTCGATATCCTGGCGCGCGTGGTCCCGCAACTCGGGAGGCGCGCCGGGCTGGGGTGCCGCTTCCCGCTCGATGTTCACCGGTGCCCACTGCGCCAGCACCTTGGCTAGCGCTTCAATGCGGATGGGCTTCACCATGAACTCGTCCACCCCGGCATCGAAACATCGCAGCCGGTCTTCCTCATGGCCGAAAGCGGTCACTGCCACGATGGGCACACGGCCGATGCGGTCTGCATTGCTGCGGATAAAGCGTGTCGCTTCGATGCCATCCATATCCGGCATCTGGCAATCCATCAGAATGGCGGCGTAGCTTTCATGGCAGGCAGCATGCACCGCCTCCAGGCCGTATGGACGACATCGGCGTGCGCAAAATACCGAAGTCTCCTCCGTCGCTTGAATCCACCAGCGCTGGTTCACGGGAAGATCGACGCGCGAACTAAGCACGCTTCTGGAAAGCGATGGGGAAGCGGGAAAGCCGCGACGGCATGCGCCTCGCCGCGGGAAATCGCGATACACCAGCCCTCGGAACCATCGTGCAGCCTCGCCGGAGCCGCGGTGGCAATCAGGCGCGCGAGTTCCCCGGAGGGCTGGCGATAGAAGCATTGCGCGTCCAGCACGCGCTCCCATGGGATGCGCTGTGCGTCGCCTGCCGCCGGCGCGGATGACGCCTCCGCGGGCTCATCGCGGAACGCCGATTCAAAAGCGAAAACCTGCTCAAAGCGGCGCAGTAAAGTCTCCCGCCGGTCAATCCCCAGTTCGCGCGATAGCCCTTCGCTCAACGACAGTATCCGTCCGCTGGGGTCCACCAGACATTGCCCAAGGGCACCGTCCCGGCAGATGGCCACCAGAAAGCGATCCCGCAATTGACGACGCTCGCGGCTAGCCTCCAGTTCCCGTTTCTCCGTCCGCGCTTCAATGCGCAGCGCAATCTGGCGGACGATCTCGCTCAACAGGCTGGCGGTTTCGTCTGAAAGCTTCGGCCTGGCCACGGAGTGGGCAAGCGCGAGGATTGCGTAACAATCCTGCCCTTCCACAACAAAGCGGCGCAGCAATAGAAAGCCAGACCGGGCGGCCAAGGCTGAGGCCATTAGCGATGCCGCCTCGGGAGCAGCCGCGGCATCCAGGCACAGATACTCGTTTGCATCGTGTTCCAGCACGTCGGGTAGAAGCAGCGCGGCGGTATGGGCGTCTTGCGGGGAAACGCCGCAGGTGGATAGCACCCAGTAGGTCTCTTCCTGCTGGAGAAACAGAACAGCCGCTTCGGTCAGCGCCACATGCGCCGCCAAATGCAGCAACCCCTCCAGCGCATCGGAAGGAAGTGCATACGGGATCGACCGATTTCGGGGAGACACGATGGCGGAGGTTGTCATATCATCTCAGCTCTGCAATGAGATTTGCCCGCAAGCAGTTGACACTGCCTAGGCTTCCAGCCATAGGCCGACTTTTTCCGGCCCCTCTCGATTATCACTCAGCCACAGGCGTGGAATCGACCCAATCTGCCACCCTTAGCGTAAATCGGGGAGTTTGAGGCATCATAGTATCCATGAACCGTCGTGAGTTGTTTCGGATTGGGGCGAATGGCGCGGCCGCCCTCGCCGTCGCGCCGGAGGAAGCTCTTGCCCAGCACGCCCACCCCGTCAACGCCGCCAGTGCCAAAGCCGCCTCTGCCGCGGATTGGAAGCCTTCCGTCTTTGACAATCATCAGAACGAAACCGTCATTGCCCTTACGGAGCTGATCATCCCGCAGACCGACACTCCCGGCGCGAAAGCGGCCCACGTGAACCGCTACATCGACCTCCTTCTGCGCGACGGCGGCGACGACGTCCGCCAGCAGTTTATCGCGGGGCTCAACTGGCTGGATGGCTACGCAATTCGCAGCGCCTCCTCGCCCTTCCTCCGCCTGGCCGAAGCGAAGCAGGTGGAGATCCTCGAAGCTATCGACGCCGGGGGCGACGGCCTCGAACTTGGCCAGCGCTTCTTCCGTTCCGCCAAAGCCCTCACCGCCCGCATTTACTACGCCACTGAACCCGGCTTCAAGGAGCTCAACAAAGGCGGACGAATTCCTTCCGGTTTCGGCTGCGACGGCAGGAATCACGAGTAAGGCAGCCGCCCCCCCACTGGCGATGCAATACCCGGATTCGGTGGAGTTTCTTTACGCGCTCGGCAATGAGTTGAAGACCGTCAAGCTCGGGCTGGAGCGCATCGGCGCGTTGCTTGCCGAATTGGGTGATCCGCAATTCGCGTATCGCGTGGTTCACGTGGCTGGCACTAACGGCAAAGGTTCCGTCTGCGCGATGGTCGCCGCCGCGCTGGAAGCCGCCGGCCTTCGCACCGGCCTATACACTTCGCCGCACCTCATCGAACCCACTGAACGGATTCGCATTGATGGCAGAGATCTCTCGCAAGAGGTCTTCCTCGATGTCTTCCGCGAGGTTCACGCCGTCGCGGAAAGCATGGTGGCAAGGGGCGATCTCGACATGCACCCCACCTACTTCGAGACCATCACGACGATGGGATTTCTGGCCTTTGCGAAAGCCAACATTGAGTGGGCCGTGGTTGAGGTTGGGCTGGGCGGCAGACTGGACGCAACCAACGTAGTGCAACCCGCGCTCACCGTCGTTACCCCCGTCGAATATGACCACGAAGCCTGGCTGGGCCACAGCATCGAAGCCATCGCCAAGGAAAAGGCGGGCATCCTCAAAGCTGGTGTTCCCGCCGTGCTCGGACCCCAACGCGCCGAAGCGTTAGCCGTATTGGAAGCGCGCGCCCACGAGATGAAGGCACCGTCCTATCGGAGCGATCTGTGGCGCATTTCCGATCTCGCCATCGCCGCTGAAGGCGCACGGTTCCATCTTCAGCGGCAACAGCCCCTGCACATCGAGTGTCCGCTGCGAGGCGCATGGCAGGTAGAGAACGCCCGCACCGCCGCGGCTGCACTCGACCTGTTGGGTATCGATGGCGAGGCCATTGAGAAGGGCATCCGCGACGTCCGCTGGCCGGGAAGGCTTGAGCGTCTGTCCAACCATCCCGAGATTCTTGTCGATGGCGCCCACAACCCCTCTGGCTGCGCGGCGCTGGCCGAATACATCCGTGCAACCCAAGGCCCCCATCGCACTTGGCTCGTCTTCGGAGCCATGCGGGATAAAGCTGTCTCTGAGATGGTCGGCATCCTCTATCCACTCGCCGACGAGATCATCCTCACCGCACCCCGCCAGCCCCGTGCGCTGCGCCCGGAAGCGCTCGCCGAAGAAGTAACACCAGATGGCTGCCATCTCAGTGAAGGCGAGCCGGGTAAACCGCGCGTGCATCTCGCACCCGCCTTTGAGGACGCAATGAAAGTGCTCGCCTCCGCTCAACCAGAAGACCGCGTGTTCATCGCCGGCTCCCTCTATCTGGCCGGCGAGGCGAAGGCCTGGTTCGCGGCGCGAAACCGAAAAACATCCTCCGATGCCCGCCCTTCACCGATAGGTTCGTAGAATGAGAAAGGCAACTGCCGAGGAAGAGTTGAATGGCGAACGCCGATACGGAAACGATGGTTGAGGAGCGGGCACAAGCCGCGAAACCCGCTCCCGCGAAGGACCACATCACCCCCGCCTACCTCTTCGCGATGGGTGTGAAAGCGCCCCTCATCTGCCTCTCCACCATCCTGATGGGCAGCATTTCCTTTTGCTGTTCGCTCTTCGATAAAACCGGCAACACGCAGCATCGCGTAGCCCGCGCCTGGGCGCGGCAGTTACTTGCCATCGGCGGTGTGCGCGTGACCGTGGAGGGGCTTGAGAACATCGAGGCCGGGGGCAGCTACATCTTCGTCAGCAATCACGTCAGCTTCATGGATACTCCGGTGCTGATCGCCCACATCCCCGCCCAGTTCCGCTTTCTCGCCAAACGCGGCCTATTCCAGATTCCTTTTCTTGGCAACCATCTGGACCGCGCCGGGCACATCCCCATCCCCCGCGACGACATCCGGGGCATGCTCAAGGCCCTCAGCTACGCGGCGGAGGTGGTGCAGCGGCGGCGCATTTCCCTGCTGATCTTTCCGGAGGGCGGACGCACCCACGACGGCATCGGTCTGCAGGAATTCAAGGACGGCGCCGCCTACCTCGCCGTGAAGAGTGGCGTGCCGATGGTGCCCGTCGGTTTGCTGGGGATGGGTAAAATTCTCCCCATGGGCTCCGGCCATGTCCGCAGCGGGAATGCCACGATGCGCATCGGCCACCCCGTGCCCACCGAGGGGCTTTCCCTCAAGGAACACAAAGCCCTCACCGAACGTTTACGCCTGGATGTCGCCGCCCTCACCGGCCAGCCCTTGGCGCCCCCGGAGGCTCCCGCCGCGTCTGCCGGCTCCCGCTAATCCTCACTCCTCAGCGGCGGAGCAATTGGTACTCTTGGGCGCTCACGCCAGCGCGCCGCGATCGCCATCGCAATCCCGCGAAAGGGTGCCATCCACTGCCCCGGAAGCTGATCGGGATACGCCTCAACGCCCTCAAAACCCAGCCTCGCTGGATCCTTACCCTCTGGAGCGTAGGCCGTTCCGAATAGCCAGTCCCAAACACTCAGCGAGATTCCAAAGTTGCGGTCCACCGGACCCGAATCCGGATGCGAGTGATGCCAGACATGCAACTCCGGGCTGTTCAATACATACTTCAGCGGACCAATCCGCCATGAGAGGTTTGAATGAGCAAAGTGCCCCACCAGCGTGTTCACCACGCCGTAGGCAAACATCGCCTCGACACCGAAGCCGAAGAACGCCGCCAAGGGATAAAGCAGCGAACGGTAGACCGCCACCTCTACCCAGTGGAAACGCCAATTCCCGATCCAATCCATCTCCTCAATGCTGTGATGCACCTTGTGGAATTCCCACAGAAACGGAACCCGGTGCAGCAGCCGGTGAATGCCCCACTGGGCAAGATCGAAGGCTAGCAGCAGCACCACAAACTGCACAAAGAACGATTGCCCGCTCATCCGCCGGTCGAAGGACAATCACTTCCTTGCAGGATCCAGATCGAGGGTCCGGTCGAGCAACCCTACGAGGTGGATGGAAGCCGCCCCCACCAGCACGGGCCAACATCTCCCTATTTGAATACTCAGGTTAAATCGGACGGACCTGATGCCCAGCCCGACGCACGCCGCCATCCGCTGGCGCGGCCATATCCGCTCCACCAGCAAAAAAAGCAACGAAAGACCTAGCAGCCAGACGGAATAGATCATGCTCCCGCCCCTGAGCGCGTTGCCGGACGCTCACATGGCCAGCCCATCGCCTGCCAGTCTGGATACCCTTCCTCCAGCCGAAAAGCCCGGCGTCCCTTCGAACGCAATAGCGCTACGGCATCGTCGGAAAGCACGCAATAGGGCCCACGGCAATAGGCCACAATGTCGCGGTCTTTGGGCAAACCGCGCAGCCGCTGCTCGATCGCCACGCGATAGGATGTTGCGCAGCACCCGGATACTGCGCCCGCGGCAAACTCATCGGGGCGCACAGTTGCAACGACCACCACATGGCCGAAGAACAGCTTCTGCCGCAGGTCCGAGCGTAGCAACGCGCTTCGAGACAAGCGCTCGATCGCTTCAGGCAGCTTCGCACCAGGCGATCCACCTCCGCATTGCGCCGTCTCCGCCCCACCCGCCGGCAGACGCTCTCCGAAGAGCGAAAACCTCATCCCCGGAGAGCCGGCAATAGACATAAAGCCCCTCCTTGCGCGTCTCCACCAGCCCCGCCCCGCGCAGCACCTTCAGATGCTGCGAAGCATTGGCCACGCTCAGCCCCGCCAGCCGCGCCAGTTCGTCGACGCTTCGCTCCTTCTGCGCAAGCAGCTCCAGCATCTCCAGCCTGGGGCCGCTTGAAAGCGCCTTACCTACCAGGGCGAACTGCCCAAAAAGATCGTGCTTGAATGTGGAACTGCGTCGCGAAGATCGCTACTACTATTCGAAGCGATTACTTGAATATGATGTCAAACGCTACCGGCGAAGCGGCGAACCGCTCTCGAATCTACACGCCCCGCTGCCTCACCACCAGGGCTTCTCAAACCAGCGATGCGCGGGCTGAGATTGCATGCGGGGTTCGCTTCTCGCCGATTTCAGCGTCGCTTCCATCCTGGCCAGAACCGCGGATTCCCGCTCGGCCGACGTCGGTCGAACTCCCCAGGGTCGGTCTTGAGCGTCCGAACTCCAGTGGCGCGTCCTGCGCAGGCCGCACCGCCTTCCAGTCACCCATGCGCAGCGCCTGGGGAGGCAGGCCCGGCGCCCACTCTTTCTTGTTCATGTTGAACGAGGCCAGTTCCCAGTAGAGATACTCGTGCGGCTTCTGCCCCCCGCCCATCAGGGTGGGCAGTACGCTCACGCCGTCGATACCATCCGGCGCGGGGACACCTGCAATCTCGGCGAATGTGGGCATCGCATCCATAAACATCCAGGGGTGGCCGCTCACTCTCCCGGCCGGGATCTTGCCCGGCCAGCGCGCTATCATCGGCACTCGCAAGCCGCCTTCATACATCGTTGTTTTGTAGCCGCGGAAGGGTCCGTAGTTGGCAAGGCGCGTTTCTTCCCGGTCGAAACCCTGCCTCGAATGCCCGCCGTTGTCCGACGTGAAGAAGACGATCGTGTTGTCGTCCAGGCCCAGTTGCTTAAGCAGCCGCAGAATCTGTCCGACACCTTGGTCCACGCGGCTCACCATACCGGCATACGTGGCGAAAGTTTCTTTCTGCGAGTTCAGCCGGCCGCCCTTGTCGACGTATTCATACTCAGGCTCAAACTTGCCGCGGTAAGGCTCCATCGCCCCTTCGGGCGCCTGCGGTTCCCAGTGCGGCATGGTCCATGCGGCGTAGCAGAAAAAGGGCGCGTTGTGATTCTTGCGAATGAAATCGAGCGTCCGCTCCGCGATCAGGTCGTGCGCGTGCGTACCCAGCTTCCCGCCCTTATTAGCGGGCAGGTCGAACTGCTTATCGTTGTCGTAGAGATAGGGTGGGTAATAAAAGTGCGCATGGGCCTGTTGCAGATAGCCGAAGAACTCGTCGAAGCCCTGCTTCCATGGCACCCCCTCCGTGCCGATATCCCCCAGCCCCCACTTCCCAAAGCACCCGTTCCGATAGCCTTTCTGCCGCAGCACTTCCGCCACCGTCACTTCGTGGTCCAGCAGAAACACGCCGCCGGGATTCGCGCGCACCGGAGTGTGCCCGGTATGCAGGCCCGTCATCAGCACGCTCCGCGACGGCGCGCACACCGTACACCCGGCATACGCATCGGTAAACCGCATCCCCTCCCGCGCCATCCGATCGATATGTGGGGTCTGAATCACTTTCTGGCCATAACAGCCAGCGTCCCCCCAGGCCATGTCGTCGGCCATAATCCACACGATATTGGGAGGCCGCTTCGCCCCGCCCGACCAAGTTGAAGACGAGCCCCATGGCCCGGCGTTGCCCAGCAGCGCGCCCGAACCCGCCAGGGAAGCGCCGGCCAAGGAAAGAAAATGACGTCGCAGCATACCGGTATTCTACAGGAATCCCCCCAGCCCAACCCCGGCACGCCAGATGCCATCCCGTGCCGATGATATGATGCGAGAGGTTTGGATGGCGGCAACGTCGCTTGCTGACGGCAAGAGCCTGCTTGCAGGCTGATTCCACCAGGGTGAGGTTGTGATTGATTGCCTGGAGATCGGCATTTCGGTTGGGCTTTGTTTTCGCTTGGTTCGCGTTGCTGCTGAGTTGCGCCAGCGGGCCTGAAGCGCCGCCCCCGGCCCCCGTTCCCAGCGAGTGGCCGGCGGTGATCCTGAACGGCGATTTTGCCGACCCCACAATCGTGCGTGATGGCGAAGATTTCTACCTCACCCACTCCTCCTTCAATGCCGTGCCCGGCCTGCCGATCTGGCACTCGCGCAACCTCAAAGAGTGGCGGATGATCACCCGTGCGCTCAATGACTATGTGGGCAACATCTGGGCGCCTGACATCGTCAAGCATGAGCAGCTTTTCTATATTTACTTTCCCGCAGCCGGCACCAATTGGGTGGGCGACGGCGTGCTCGCGTCAGGATCCCTCAAGAGCAAGCCGGTGGACCTCAAGGTGGGCGGTATTGATCCCGGGCATGTTGCGGGTCCAGATGGGAAGCGCTATCTCCATCTGAGCGCCGGAAAGGCGGTGGAACTGGCCGCTGACGGCCTCTCTGTAGTTGGGGAGCCGAAGACCGTCTACGAAGGCTGGAAGTACCCAGCGGATTGGGTGGTGGAGTGCTTCTGTCTGGAATCGCCCAAGCTGGCGATGCGCGATGGCCGATACTATTTGACGTCGGCGCAGGGAGGAACCGCAGGCCCCGCGACCAGCCACATGGTGGTCCTGGCCCGGTCCGATTCGCCACTTGGCCCCTGGGAGAATAGTCCGCTAAATCCCGTTCTGCGAACGGCCAGCGCAGCGGAGAAATGGTGGTCAAAGGGACACGGCACCCCATTCGACGCCGGCAACGACAAGTGGTTCCTGGTTTATCACGCCTTCGAGAACGGCTTCCGCACACTGGGCCGGCAGGTGTTGATGGAACCCATTGAGTGGACCCCGGAAGGCTGGTATCGCACTGCCCGTCCGGACTCCGAGCCCTTCGAGCCTCGGCTCATTCGCAATCACCAGATTCTTTCGGACGATTTCTCCGGCGCGGAGTTGAAGCTGCAATGGCAGTTCGACGGCAGCCAGTTGGCACCCGGCTATCTGCTGAAGGATGGCCAACTCACCCTGCCCTCACTGGCCAACCGTATGGCCGTGCTCTACACCCAGACCGGCGACCATGACTACGAAGCCTCCGTGCGGTTCATGTGCCGGAGGGCGCCGATCGAGACTGGGTTGGTGGCCTATTTCGGTCCGGAGAACTTCGTGGGCATCGGACGTGGAGCGAACGCAACCACGCTCTTTCGGGGCGGCGAGGCGGTGGTGGATGTACCGCATCGACTGTAAGGATTGCGAATACTTCAAGCTCCGCGTGAGGCAACAGGCGATTACGCTCTATGCGAGCCGCGACGGAAAGGAATGGCAGGCCGCCTCCACCGTCTACGACATCACCGCGTTCCAAGGTGGCCCGAACGGCGGATTCCCCCCCGTGAAGCTGGCCGTCTTTACCCGGGGCAAAGGCAATGTTCGCATCGACGACTTCGTCTACGAAGCGCTGCATTGAGCCTATCCGCTGGAGGCCTTGCTCCCTGCATTCGGAATCTTCACGCAGCGGAACCCGATTGATGGATCCGCAAGCCGGGCGGGGATGGAGGCGAACTCCACGTTCACGGCGTGTGGCAGATCGGGCACTGGACCCACCGCCACGGATGGAATACCGGGGTTTCTGACGAGCGAGCTGGGCGGCGGATTCAACACCTTCTGGAAATGTTCGAGAGCCTCGGTGGAGGGAGTGCGGGGATCTTCAGCAATTCCCCAGACATTGCCCGCGAGGTGCAGAACTCCGTTTGCGCTGGAGCCCTCACGATAGGAATCGACGCGGGCGGGGCCCGTTGGCTTGTCGTCGGGGTTATCCGCCACCACTGCCCGGGCGGGGTCATGCTGATTGCCCCACAGGATAAAGGTACTGCGCTCGGCCGCGCCCTTGCTGCTTCTCTACGCCATTCCTGTGGCGTGGGGATGCGCTTGCCCGCCCATTCGGAAAACTCCTGGGCATCCAGATACGAGATATTGGTGACGGGGAAGTCGGGCTTCTGTTGGTCAAGGCCAGGCGGAAGCGGTTTGCCGCGCGCCGCGCAAAAGGCCATGTAGGCGCGATTGCTCACTTCGGTCTCGTCGATGTAATACGGGGGCAGCGTCACTTGCTCGCTTTGCGCCCCAAATCCGAATGGCCCTTCCGCCACCAACACCATAGTCTCCAGTGGAAGTATCGATACTGACGGGTAGCGCCTTTGCGTCGGGCCCTTTTGGTTGCGGCACGATCTCAGCCGATCCGGGCTTGAAGATCTGCCACGCCACGGCGGCCACGATAATGAGAGAAAGCACGGCGGCCGTGAGATAAACCCACATGCGGGATGGGCTCTCGATCTCTGGGGGGGCGGGCACTTCCACCGGCGCTGGCGATTGCGGTGAGGCTATGGCAGTGGGAAGCACCGGAGCCGACGGCGTTGCGGGGCCAGGCTGGGGGGTCGCACCAGGCGTGCGGGGCGCGGGCGGCGCAGCGGGGTTCGCGGCGGTGACGTCGGCGAGCGTCTCGCCAGCTTCACCTCCGGAATGGGCGTTTAGCCGGGTCTCCAGTTCATCCGGAGTCAACAGCATCTTCGTGGCGCTGAGATCGGATACGGGCATTTCACCGCTGGCCACATTCCTGATGCGGCGCAGATGCTGCCCGATCACTTTCATGGAACTGCTCGGCCGCCGCGTCAATTCCTTCTGCGTAGCACGCGGCCCACCAGGCCGCATCAATCCGTCTGGAGGATTGAGTGCAGAGGGCGACGAGGGTTGCGCAGCGGCTCCTTGAGAATCTTATAGAAGATCTGCTGGATAGAATCCGCCTCGATGGGACGGACGCCGGTGAACAATTCGAATATCAGGATCCCGTAAGCGTAGATATCCACCAGATAGGTAATTCCCTGCCCGGTCACCTGCTCCGGCGCCATATAGTAGGGTGTCCCGAGAGTGTATCCCGCCTTTGTAATGCTGAGTTCGTCGATCTTCGCGATACCAAAATCGATCAACTTCACAACGCCTGTCTGGCTGATGTGGATATTATCCGGCTTGATGTCGCGGTGGATGATTTTTTCCGAATGGATGAACTTGAGGGCTTTAGCTCCTTCGACGGCAATTTCGAGCTTGCGCTGCGTGTCGCCGGCCTCGTTGCTTGAGATGAGGCTGCGAAGGTCGTTGCCGCGCAGGAACTCCATCACCATAAAGGGACGGTCCTGCTCTTGGCGATTGTATGTCGTAAACGGCGATGACGTTTTTTGCGGGTGTACCCGCTTGATGCGTGCGGCGGTTTGAACCTTCTTACCAGGAAAGCGTTGGCGGACATCCTCATTCGCAGCGCCCTCCGGCGTGAGCACCTTCACCGCCACGATGCGACCGATGACGGTCTCGCAGCGCGAAGTGCGCGTGACGAATGTCCGCCACCCCCAGGAACTCGATCAGTTCATAGCGGCCAAAGCGATGGGGAAGTGCCCAGGAACTCATTCTCTGTATTCTACTCGGTCGCTTACGGTTGAGCTTGAGGAAATAGCACTGGCCGACGGCTCAATCATCAGCGCCGCCAGGGCAGATCGCGTGCTAGCCCATCCGCTTGGCGAATGCCTCAAAGGAACCGGGGGCGCGGCTGTTGAGCCAGATGGCGTAGTTCTCGCCAACCTCCTCGAGAGAATGCAGATAACAGGGATCTCCAAAGGCCGCGCGGATCTCCGGAATGATCGGCTTGATGCGAATCCATACCAGCAGCAATTCGCGGTTGCTTTCGAAGAAAAGATCGGCATTCAAAACACCGGCCGTGATGTAGGAGGCCACCATATCCCAGTAGGAAGTCACCATGCGGAAGGACGCGTTCTCTTCGCTGCCGGGGGGGCCCAGGGTCATCGCTTCTTCGAGGTTGGCGGCGTGGTACTTGGAGGCAAACCAAGCGCGGGCGGCACGCATGCGGTCCTCGCGGCGCAGTTCGTACAGGCGAAGCAGCAGGTTGGCATCGTCGTAAGTGGCGGGGGTCTTGCGGGGAGAACTATTCATGCTCTTGAGGATCGCACAGGACGCCGCGAATCTAACTCTTGCGGCTCCACACTAGATATTGGGCGCCCAATCGAGAGCCGCTCAAGGTGCGTTCGAGCGGGCGCAAAAACGCCAGAGGGCGCGGGAAGAAGAAGAGGCTTTCGATGCCCTCCACTGCCAATCCAGCGCCCGTGGTGAGGCGGCGGGCCGTTGGGATCGAAAGCGGGATGGCGTCCCTGTCAAAGGGGATGCGCGACATCACGAGGCGCGTACCGGGGTTCCACGGGTTGTTCTCAAAGAGAAACAAATAGCCGCCAGGCCGCAGTCTGTTCGCGATCAGGCCAATGGCCGCAGGGCGTTCGGCGAGCGGGACATGGTGGAATACGCCGTTCACGTAGCAGAGATCGAACTGCAAGGGTTCGGCCTCCAATTCCTCAACCGTGATGTAGCGGATTCGATTAGGGTCGCTGGCCTCGCGCGCGGCGGCCAGGGCGTTCCGGGCGGTATCGGCACCAACGACGGAAGCCTGGGGGAAGCACTCCGAAAGGATGCGGCTGCCCACTCCCAGGCCGCAACCGAAGTCGAGGATAGAAGTGAGGCTGGCATCGGCACCCAGAAGACGCTTCATCGCGGCGATGCGCCCTTGGGCGAAGTATTGCATGCTCTCACCGCTGAGGGCGATGCCCTGGTTGAGCATCGACTCGTATTCTTCCGCGAGGTTGAAGTAGTCGCTCATCGATTCCGCCAATCTCTCACTGGGCGCTCCGCTCCCGCGCCAGATAGCGAACGCGAGCATCGACCAGATCAAGCAACCGATCGATCACCTTGAGTGTGGCCAGCGTGGCGGCGAAGCCGAAGCTGGTGATGGAGACGACAAAGCGGGACCAATGAACATCCGTGTGGCCGGTGGAAAGAAGCTGCACGGCGCTGGGCCAGACGAGGAGTTCGCGGCCCAGCGGTGCGAGGAGCACGATTGCTACCCAGCAGAAGAAGTGGCGTACGGGAGTTGAGGGCGAGGAGAGCTATCGTTGCTGTGAATCTCTTCTTGGATGGCGACGGAGACGATCCGGGTGCTGATGCCGCTGGCTCCCCAGGCGAGCAGCGAAACCTGAGCGAGAAGGCTGGCGACAAGAAAGCGGTAAATCATCCAATCGTCAACCGTGCGGCTTTGCCAATAGTGGATTACGGGCTCAACCATCAGCGCCGCGGCGCAGGCGGCGGCAAGCATAGCGACGGCAATCAGCAATTTTCCGGGACGGTAGAGCAGCGCTGTTGCCAGGATTACACCAAGAAAACGCAGACCGTCCTTGACGACGCTAAGTTTTGAACGGCCCTCGCGTTCGGCGTAGGGCATGTCGATCTCGGTGATGCGCACCGAATCCGCGAGCATGGCGCGGGCGCTCATGGCGGGGGTGAAGTGCAAACGGGCGGGAAGTGGATAGAGGTGTCGCAGAGCGGAGCGGCGCACCACGCGCATGCCGCTGGCCGTATCTTTGACGCGCTTATTGGAGAGCTTGGCGAGCAGCAGCGCAAAGAGATTATTGCCCAGGCGGCGGAGGAATGGCATGCGGCTGGCGGGGTTCATGCGGCAGCCCAGCACCACGTCGGCCTGCCGCTCTTCAAGAGCGCGGCAAAGATCGGCGAAAAAGCGGGGATCGCAGGTGCCATCGGCATCGAGGAAGGAGAGCAACTCAGCGTCCGTCTGCGCCCAAGCCTCCATGATGGCCGCACCGTAGCCGCGATTCTCCGGGAACACGATCAGGTTGATGCGGCCAACGAACTCGCGGGCGAGTTCCACCGTGCGGTCAGTAGAGCCGTCGCTCACCACGGCGATCTCAACGCTCGTGACGGCGGAGTTTTCAAGCACGTGGGATTGCGCGGCAAGGGTTCGCTCAATGATGCTCCGAATGCTTTGTTCTTCGTTGAGTGCCGGAATGGCGATGAGAAGCTTCATATCTTTGACTTAGATAGCTCCGTGGCGACGGCCTATTGGAGGGGCACCGCGCCAAGCCCTTCATTTTAGCGGTTCCCGCCGAAACCGAGCCCGCCACGGCAGACGCATCGAATGATACCGTAGGCTTCAGATGTGCTGTGCCGTTCCAGCGAGTGCGGGAGCGGCGCCGGATTTTTGAGAGAGGGATGGATTGAAAATGCGAAATCTGGGGATAATTTTGGTGCTTCTTGCCGCGGCGTTGGGGCTTCTTGCGGAAGTGCCCGCGCCGGACGTGCAGATTGCGGGAGCAGTGATGGCTGCGCCGCCGGAGATGCGAGCGGGCGCGGGGGTGCTGGGCTTTAACGCTTCCGGCGAGAGGACGATGCTGCGTGAAGGCAGCAACGAAATGATCTGCCTGGCCAGCGACCCTGGCCGCCAGAATTTCAACGTCGCCTGCTACCACAAGGACCTTGACCCCTTCATGGCGCGCGGTCGAGAGTTGGCGGCGCAGAAGGTGGCCAATGAACAGCGAAACGAGATCCGGTATAAGGAGATTAAGGAGGGCAAACTCAAGATGCCCGCCGAACCGCGCACGCTCTACGTGCTTACCGGGGCGCGCTTCGACGCCGCCAGTGGCGAAGTGGAGAATGCGTATCTGCGCTGGGTGATCTACACGCCCTACGCCACGGCGGCGAGCACGGGGCTTTCCACCAAGCCGGCGGAAGGCTCCCCCTGGCTGATGTTCCCGGGCACGCCGGGCGCGCACATCATGATCAGCCCGAAGCGCCAGTAGGGGGGCGCAAGCAGAATAAGGGGTTATAAACTCTTGCCGCGCAACTGCCGATGAAGAGGTTGTGCGATTTGCGATTCGTTCCGCCAGAGTTCTGCTTCTATTTCTGATTTGGTTTGCCTTGTTTTCCGACGCGGAGACGGCCTTCGTGGCAGCATGGGCGCAGAGCCCGGCTGCCGCTACGAAGCCCCCCTCCGTAGCGAAGATTCCGCCGGCCCCAAGCGCGGAGAGTGTGCCGCCGCCCGCGACTGCGCCCGCGGAAGCAACTGCGGAAACGGAGGAAGCGGAGCCCTTGCTTGAGACAGAAGAAACGGAAGCGCCCGAGCCGGCGCCGGTACCGCGTGGAAGCGCGCTCTCCCGCCAGGCTGCTAGCGTGCAAAAGCAGATTCGCCGTTCCCGCATGCCGGGAGGCTTTTTCATATCGACTTGGTTCACCGACGCCCCGCCCTCAGGCAGCTTCGCCTCCCCATCCGCCATTCAAGCCGCCTCTGCGGAAACCAGTGCGCCGGAGAATTGCCAACCTCTCGACGCCACCATTGCCGAAGCCTACATTCGCGACAGCGCCAAACGGGAAGGGGTGAGCAGCGATTTCCTTATCGCGCATGGTCGAGGATCGCGCTTCAACCTCGTGCGGTGTCGCCAGGGCGATGGCATGATGCAGTCACCGCCGCCACCGCCGGCACCGCCGCTTGGGTCCAGCGCCCACCGTCTTCGGCGAACATCGACGGCAGGCGGTGGCGGTCGACGAAACGGCTGCTGAAGAACAAGGCGGCCCGATCTGGCGCTGGCCGCCTACAACGCCGGCGAGGGCGCGGTGGACGCCAACGAGGGCGTTCCCGCTTACGACGAGACGCAGGAGTATGTTTCGACCATCATGAAGCGGGTATTTGAGGATCAGCCAAAGCGGGGCGGCGCGTCAATGCGTGCTCCGGCGAAGATCGCGCCCATCCCGCCGCTGAGCGCGCCTTCAGGCAATGGCACTGCCGGAGCTGGGCTCGTCTCCCCAGCCAAGTCCCCGAACCAATGAGGAGATAGCAACTGGGCAAAGCGATTTCGCCGAACCTGGATCCCGCGATCCGGCGTGATCCGCTCAAATGCTGGATACTATATGGGCATGGCGAAAATGGGCGCGGACGATCTGAAGCGATGTTTCCTGATTGCACCGTTGGGCGATGAGGGCAGCGACACCAGGCGGCGCTCCGACCAGGTGTTGCGATACATCATCAACCCTGTATTGGAAGAATGCGGCTACTCCGATGCGGCGCGGCCAGACCATCTGGGTAAGCCGAATGTGATTGTGCCCAGCGTGATCGAACGGGTGATGGACGACCCCTTGGTAATCGCCGACTTGAGCGACCGAGACCCCATCGTCTACTACCTGCTGGCCATCCGGCACATGTCGCGCAAACCGGTGATCAAGATGGTGGATGCCGGGCAGCCTTCGCCATTTGACGTCGCGCACAGCCGGATCATCCGTCTGGATATCCGCGATCTCGATAGCGTGGAGCGATCGCCGCCGCCAGTTGCGCCTGCAGATCAAGCAGGTGGAAAAGAAACCCGTGGACGCCGACAACCCCATTAACAACTTCGTCGACCTGATGCATCTGCGCGAGAGCGGCGACCCGGAGAAGCGGTATTGGGCACAGGTCTTCGACATGATCAGCGAAATGCAGATCTCGCTCGAAGCGGCATTGCAGCGCTTTCAGGCTCTCGACGCGCTTCGCTACGGGGAAACGGAGGGGGCAACAGGGCGGAGAGAGTCCGGGCGGCGCGAGGCCGGCCGTGAAGTGGGAGCGAGGGAGGAAGCCGACGCGCGACGGAAACCGGCACCGGAGATCGGCGGCCTTGACGTCGCACGGCTCACTTCCCTGCTTACCGAAGCGGCGAAGGATCTGCCGAAATCGCAGCGCTAAACGCGCTCTTTGCCAGTGGGGCTTTCCCCAATGCTTTGCGGGTTGCCGGCGGATTGCATTGCCCGCGGCAAGGCAGGCAGAGAGAGGATACACCTGGCCCCTTGCGCGGTTTCGCTCAACACGTCGAAGCGGAAACGCCCGGCATAGAGCACCTGTAATCGCTGGTTGGTATTGCTGAGGCCGATGCCTTTCTCGAAGATCAGCGCACGGTCTTCCTCACGGATCCCCACGCCATCGTCGGAGACCGTCAGCGCTAGCAAGTCTCCTTGCACTGCCGCTTCCAGGCGGATAGTTCCGCCTTCGATCTTGTTCCCAATCCCGTGCTTGATGCAGTTTTCAATAAGGGGCTGCAGCAACATGCTGGGCACCGGCCAATCGAGCGCACCCTCCTCAATCCGCTTCTCGAAACGGAGTTTTTCGCCGAATCGGACGCCTTCAATGGCCAGATAGTCGTCAATGAAGCTCACTTCTTCCCGCAGGGGAACAAAGTGCTCCTGCTTGCGTAGCAGCCGGCGGAGAATGTGGGAAAGGCGATAAACCACCTTGCGCGCCTGGTCAGGGTTAGTGCGGATGAGCGACGACACCGAGTTCAACGTGTTGAAGAGAAAGTGCGGGTTGATCTGGCGGCTTAGCGCTTCCAGCTTGGCTTCCATCAACAGGCGGTTTTGCTCCTTAAGTTTGGATTCGTTGCGCTGGTTGTTCCAAATCTTCAGCGGGATGGCGATGGCAAACAGGGTAGCCAAATAGGTTGTCAATAGCAGCCAGGTGCCTCCCGGCTGCTCCTCCGGCCGCAACGCGAACAAGAAGCGCGCCTCGAAGAGTTGGGCAATAATCTGGCGGGAGAATTCGGCAACGAAGATGACAGCGAGCGAGAGCACGTGAAAGCCGGCTTGCGGATAGTCGCGCTCCACGAGATAGAGCCGGAAAAGGTTGCGTTCAAAGAACGGCGAGATCTGCCAGACCTGTTCAGGATCCGATGCAATATCGCGCAATAGGGCCGCCGCCACAGCCACCCCGGTGAACAGAATCACGCTGAAGAATTCGCCATGGAACAGGGCGGGTACGGAGATAAGCACTCCCGCCACCAGCGCCACCAGATAGCCGCCAATGAGCCCGGCGAGGAAGCTGCCTTCCATGCCAAGGTCCGCTGCTTGGTAAGAGGCAGTGACGATGCGGACGCCGACGCTGGTTCCGAACACCAGAGCGAAAGAGAGAGCCAGAATGAGACGCTGGCGGTAGGTGCGCTCCTCATTCATCAGCGCGCGCGAAAAGAAGCTGAGCCGGATAAGAAAACTGGCGATAGCCGCCGAGACGCCCACCTTGATCAACAGCGTAACGAGGAGAGGGTTGGGCATGCCGGTCTGCGCCCCATTATAAAATAGGAGGGGAGTAGGATCGCCTCAAAACTGCCTTCTCCTTCGCGGGCGCGGTCTGAACCGTGGCCACGCCGCTGGTTCCTCTCGATCGACGCATGCCCGTAAATGTAAAATTGGTTGCTGAAGCGCACTTTCCCTCGCAATTCGGCGAGTTTCGGATTCATGGAATTGAGGCCGATGTGGATGGCCTGAGCGAAGAACTGGTCGCCGTCCGCATGGGCGATCTCCGCCAGGGTCCGCCGCCGCTGCTGCGCATCCACTCCCAGTGCCTTACCGGAGACGTCTTTCACAGCCTGCGCTGCGATTGCCGAGCACAGTTGGAAATGGCACTGCGGATGGTGGCGGAAGAGGGGCGCGGCCTTGTGATCTATGAACAAAAGGAAGGGCGGGGAATCGGGCTGGTAAACAAGATCCGCGCCTATGAGTTGCAGGATGGCGGCGCGGATACCGTGGAGGCCAATGAGCGGCTTGGCTTCGACGCCGACCTCCGCGATTACAGCGTGCATGGGTACGTGCTGCGCGCGCTGGGCATTCCGGCTGTGCGTCTACTCTCGAACAACCCCGACAAGATCGCCGCGCTCGAATCGGCCGGCATTCGGGTGGTTGAGCGTGTGCCGATTATCGTAGACCCCACCGAAACGACGGCCTTCTACATGCAGACCAAGAAAGAGAAGCTGGGCCACCTGCTTTAGCGAAGGCTACGCGGTGAGGGCTGCCGCGCGCGGCAGGTAGACGCCGGCCGAAGTCAGAGCAGACCTGGGCGCTACAGCGCGCACGCTGTGTTCGATGGGCAACGAATAGCCGCCCCCCATGCACACAGCCAGCGGAATATCTCGCTCGCGCACCGCTTCGAAGACGATACGGTTGCGGGCGCTGAGGCCGCTCTGTGTCATTGCCAGCCTGCCGAGTTTGTCTTCGAGAAGGGCATCTACCCCAGCCTGAAAGAAGACGACGTCGGGTGCGAAGTCGAGCACAGCGGGCAATGTTCGTTGAAGGTGGCTTAGAAACTCATCGTCGCCGGTATCGTTCGGAAGTGCGATGTCGATCCTGCTGCTCTGTTTGCGGAAGGGGAAATTGTTCGCCCCGTGCATCGAGAAGGTGAGCACATCAGGATCACCGGCAAAGATGGCCGCGGTGCCGTCGCCCTGATGCACGTCGAGATCCACGACAGCCACTCGCGATGCGAGTCCGAGAGCACGCAGATTCTCGATCGCCACGGCGATATCGTTGAACACGCAGAAGCCGGACCCTTCGTGCGCGAAAGCATGGTGCGTGCCTCCAGCGAGGTTCCCGCCAAACCCGCATTCCATGGCATCAAGTGAAGCCGCCACCGCACCGCCTACCGAGGCAAGCGTGCGCGCGATCAAACCCTCAGACCATGGGAAGCCGATGCGGCGCACGGCCTGTTCTGACAGGGTGCCGCCGAAGAAATCGTCAAGATACTCCGCCGTGTGTACGCGGGCCAATTGTTCCCGCGTGGCAAAGGGGGCGCACTCGAAACGGAATAAGCCAGTGGAAGCAAGCAGGTCACGTACCAGCCTGTATTTTTCCATGGGGAACTTATGCCCATCGGGAAGAGGAAGATGGTAGTTGTCGCAGTAGTAGAGTCGAGGCTGCACCGTTTCGTAGATTCCATCATCGCCACAATCGGTGCATCCGGCAATCAAGGCGAGTGATTCCCGTCGCTACCAGGAGTAGCTGAGGCCGGCGAATGCGTTAGTGCCAGGCATATCGATGCCGGACCCATGCTGGCGGTAATTAGCATCGAAAAGGTTCTGCACTCCGAAATTCAGTTGCATGCGCTCCGTCAGCGGATAGCCGCCCAGGATGTCGGCGGCGAACCAACCGGCAGTGCTCGAGTAGAGAGGAACACGCGTGCCATCGTTGGCTACGGTTACCCCTTGAATTGTCGCGCCGAGGGGAAGCACCCGGTCCTGAATCTGCCGGAGGGTTTCGCCGGTGGGCAGAAAAAGATCGTCCGCATTGCCGGGGATGCCATCGGCTCCGGGAACGAGGAGAGCGGCGTTGCGGGAACCGCGAAAGAAGTCGGCAATATCGCTGCGACGCCTTGAAGCCCCGATGCGCTCATCGTCCAGGTCGCCCCCGCTAAGCCGCGTTTGGGCTCCCGCGAAGCGCCCGGCCAATTGGAGCCACGGGCGGCGTCCCGATGGCGTATATAGCAAGGCGAGACGGCCTTGCTGTGGTGGCAGGCGACGGATGTTTCGGTTGGGATTGAGGTCGCGCCCCACGAGGTAGGAGTAGTTCGCGTCGAGACGCCAGCGAGCGCTCAGTTCCAGGCTGGTTAACGCGTCGATTCCGTAGTATCGGGAGGCACCGTCGTTGACGAAGGCCTTCACTGCCTGCGGGTCAAAAGGCGTGGAGACGCTCACCACCCCCTGGGCCGCCTGGGCGGCGGTGGGGGCGTTCGCTGCAACCGGAATGCCGGCAAGTGCATCGGGAATATTTGCCGCTGGAAACAGCAGCGTGCGGCGCACGATGGGGTCGTTGAGATTGGAGAGATAGCCCTGCACGCGCCCGCTCCAGCGGCCGGAACCGAGTTGCAGGCCCACTTCGTAATTCAGCAGATTCTCCGCGCCCAACGTCTCCGCGCGTCGTCCCAGCGAGAGGGCGGATTCGCCCGCGCTATTGCCCAGCAGCGCTCCCGCCGCGGTGGCTTGGGAGACGGGGATTTCATAGCCCAAATCGTTCAAGCCCAGCGCGCCCAGGTCGTTCATATTGGGCGCCCTGAATCCGCGGCCGGTAAGAAAATAAACGGCCACCTCTCGCTGCACACGCCACCGCAGGCTGGCGTTCCAGGTGAAGTCGCGGAAGGTTTCGGCGGAATCCGCCACGCCGAAATTCTGCCCGCCGGGGCCGATGTTGCGTTCCGCAAAGGTGCTGGCCGTGATGCTGGTATAGCGGATGCCTGCCTGGGCGCTGAGCCGGTTACGGAAGAGCTCGACGCGATCCTGGAAAAAGAGTCCGTTGGTGCGGTAATGCGAACCGTTGGGATAGAGCGCACGGGCAGGAACACGGGCGTCCGTGAGAGGGTTAATGAGCAACCGCGAAGCATCGATGCTTTCCGCGTAAATTTCCCCGCCGAAGGCGATGCGATGCCGGTCTCGCCAATGCGCGGTGGCCTGGCCGGAATACCCATGCACGCGAACCTCGGAACGGTCGTCGGTGATGGTGCCGCTGCTGCGAAGGGTCTGGGTTTGTGTGCCATCCTGCTGCCGGTTGAATGAGTAAGTGCCGGTGACGGAATCGAGAAAACGGAGATTGCGCTTCTCATAGCGGCCATAGAAAAAGTCGAGGATCTGCGGCGAGAAATCGGCCAGCATGCGTCCGCGCCCCCCAAGCAGGTCTTTGTAACCGCGCATGTTGCGCATGTCGGAGCGTTGATACCAGGCGCTGACGTTTTCGCTGTCGCTGGGCCGCAGGGCGTAGCGAGCGTGCATGCCTTGTTGGGTGAAGCCGGTATCCTGCTGGCGATTGCCCAGGAGATCGCGGATCCCGGAATCGTCGAGACCGAAGAAGCGCCGGTAGACGTTGCGGGAATCCACGGCGCCCCCGGCGCGCAGATCGTTTAGCTTCCGCCCGGTAAGCCCCCCAAGCAGCGATTGCCGGGAGTTGCCCACGCTCAACTGGCCATTGAGGAAGCCGGAAGCATCGGCGCTGGCGGCCATGGCGGAGAGATCGCCGTGCCATTCCCAACCCTCGCCTGTGGCGAAGCGGGCGCGGCGGCTGAGCACCTGGATGGTGCCTCCCAGGGAATCGCTACCGTACTGTGTACTTGATGGACCGAGCATGGCTTCCACGGTCTCCGCCTGGCTGGGTTCGACGAAGGCCAGATACTGGTTGGGGCCTGAGCGAAAGGTGGAATTATTGAAGCGAACGCCATCGATGAGGTTCAACACCTGATAGCCCGTGAGCCCGCGCAGAAACGGCGAGACCTGCCCATAGCTTGTTTGCTGCACCAGCACGCCAGGCTGCCCTTCGAGAGCATTGCCCACAGTGGGCAAGGGGCCGGTGACGCCAGACCGCAATTCCACCACCGAGACGACGGCGGCCGCCTCCGCCTGTTCGAGCGCCTGGCCACGCTCCGCCGTCACGGTGACGCTCTGGGGCAGGGGCGCAACGGAAAGGGTAATAACCAGTGGAGATTGGCGACCATCCTCCGCCTCCATGGCGCGATGGATTGGCGCGAAGCCCGGGGCTCGCACGGAGAGAATAACATTGCCCGCGGAAACGGGAGGAAGCGAAAACGCACCCGACACGTCGCTGAGGGTTTCGCCAATAACGAGACCTTGCGGGCTGATCCAGCGAATGCTGGCACCGGAGATCGACTGGCCGTTCGGGCCGATGACTTGGCCGCCGCGCGCGCCCGCTTGGGGAAAAGCGGAGCCCGCCAGAGCACACAGCAGCAACAGCGCCAGACCCAATAAGGAGAAGCCGCGATAGAGCGACCAACTGAGATAACCGAGATCCAAACCGGCCCGCATTTTTCGAGTCTCCCGCACCGCTCATCGTTCCGCTTGCGCTATCACCGGGGAGCGCCGCGAAAGCCAGGTTGGCTTCCGAACCAGGATAGCGAAAATGCGTTGCAGAACGACTACTTGCGCGGCGAGCTGGCACTTAAACGTGGGAGGTCAGGCCTGGTTGGCGTGCAGGGCGAGGCAGAAAAGGGACCCTTGTTCCAGCGCCTCGTCCGTGGCCCGGTCCGCGGCAAGGCTTTCCGCGCTCCCTGCATGCGTGCGGGAGCGGTCCGCGCCGGACCCGCTTGCTTTTGATTGCAGTTCTGTGGAGTTCACGGCATGAACCAGAGGCAATCGTTCCGGGCTCCACTCGGAACCGGCGTGGAACTCCACCTCCATCGCATAGCCGGTGGCACTGCGGCGGCAGTGGGAGACGGATGCATGCAATTCGTCGTGATGACGAGACGAATGGCTGCCCGGATGAAGCGTAGCCGGCGCGGCTTCTTCAGAAGCACGCCAAAAGCGCAGGGATGAGCCCTCCGGGACGAACTCCTCGGCATCCAGCATCGCACCCTCCGGCCAGATCTCTTCGAGATTGGCAACCTGGGTTTGCTCGCTGCCATCCCCGCTCCAGGCAAGTGTAACCAGCTCGGAGCATAGCCAGTGGGATTTCGCCGTCAGGCGGCCCCCCGCCGCGCCACCGCTGGAAGACGGGGGGAACGAATCTCCTGGTGAAACGCCGTGAGGGGAGTTGGGAGGGCTATCTGCCATGTCAATCCTATTATCGACCCGCGAAGAAGAGCCTTTAACGTCCTCCCGTGTTTCCCTTAGGCTTCCGGGAACAGAGGAAAGGAATCTTGCCAAATTACTCGCTATCCGGCGGGGGCTCCCCAACCAGAGTAACCCCAATCTGATCCAGATCTCGCAAGAACTCCGCCTTCTCCAGCAGCAGAGTGCGGCCCGAATCCACGGCAATCGCGGTAATTTTCGTTTCTTGGAAGACGGGAATGGAGGCACGGCCCAAAACCGGAACATCGAAAAGCAAATGGCGCCGACGCCGGGAACCCTTCACCAGGCAGAGGGGTCGCCCCTGCACCAGATCGGCGGCGCGGCGCAGCATGGCGTCGGTGCCTTCCATGGCTTCGAGCGCAACGCAAGCGCGTTCGCAGACCGCGACGCTCTGGCCGACGTCCACCGCCGAGAGCGCTGCGGCGATGCGGCGGCCATAGCCGAGATCCTGTCGCTCCTGCTTTGTGGGCTTGCGGCGGGTCTCCACACCTTCGCCGGCCAGCATGGTCTTCAGCAGCAGCGTGGAATCCACCAGAGCGATGCCTTCTTCTTCGAGCGCGCGAATGACGCCGCCGATCAGGGAATCCGTATTCTGGCTGGCCAGCGACGCGAGCACCTTGACGAGTTTCCAATCCGGGCGGATGCGGCTAAAGATCTGGCCGTGCTTCACCTGCCCGGCCATCATGATCTGGGAGATTCCTTCTTCGCGGCACAGTTCGATCAGCTTTCCAAGCTGTCCAAGCGAGATCCAGTGGGTGCGGGCCGCCAGCGTTTCAATTTCAGCCGAAGCTTCCTCGCGGATACCAAACGCCACCACTTCGTCGCCGGCCTCTTGGGCCGCTTGAAGGGCAACCAGCGGGAAACGGCCGTTGCCGGCGATGAGTCCGAAGCGCATGGAGTTGGGGTGGCGCGTGTGGCGCTGTTGTCTAGTGTACGCCGGGGGGAAGGGTGGAACGGTGCCCCGGGTCCTAGGATGAGTTGACGATTTTTGAGGGAAGAGGGGAAAAGGCGCTGGAGTTCGGCTATCAGGTTCCATTTCGCGTCCTAATGGGTGTGGGCGATGGGGCCTGCTGGGGAAATTTGCGTTCTGGCGAAACGCGAACTGTTGGAAATAAATCATTTGTGGGAGCTTTTGGTTTTATGATAGGGAAAGGCAAATTCGCGGGGCGTCGCAACGCTCCAGTGAATTCGGCGGCTTGGACGATTGCAGCGGCTCTGTGACGGGGAGCGGATGTTGGCTCCGATTTGTCGATTGCTAGGGAGGTAAAGGGTTGATAGCTACCGTGGTTCTCGCGTTCTTCTTTCAGGCTGCGCAGCAGGCGGCACAGGTCGCCTCTGAGAACTTGCCGCCTCCAGAGGAGTTGGCGGATCTTCCCCAGAAAGGGTTAATGGAACTGGTGATGCAGGCCAGTCCGCTGGCGCTCACGATCGATTTCATCCTGGTGGCGTTTTCGGTTTTCTCGTGGACGATCATTTTCTCCAGGTGGAAGGAAATGCGCGCCGTCACAGGCGCGAACGACCGTTTCCTTAGGGCCTTTCGCAAGTCGCCCGGCCTGGAGGCGGTGGCGATGGCGGCGGAACAGTTCCGCCCTGCCCCGGTGGTGACGGTGTTTGAATTCGGCTATGACGAGGTCGCCCGGCAGGCGCGGGCAAAGGGAACGCTGGTGAACAAAGGCGCTGTCGAACGGAGCCTGATGTTGGGCATCAACGCCGAGATTTCCCGTCTGGAGAAGAACCTGAACTGGCTGGGAACGACGGCTTCGGTGTGCCCGTTCATCGGGCTATTCGGGACGGTTTGGGGCATCATTGGCGCCTTTCAGGGGCTGGCCACGGCGGGCAGCGCGAGTTTGCGTTTCGTGGCGCCGGGCATTTCAGAAGCACTGGTGGCTACGGCTTTGGGCTTAGGCGCGGCGATTCCGGCGGCGGTAGCTTACAACCACTTCGGCGCGCAATTGCAGCATGTGGGCGCGCGGCTGGATGACTTCGCGCTGGAGTTCATGAACCTGGTTGAACGGACGTTCGAGGGCTAAGCATGGGGATCTCGGCAAACGGAAACGGTAGCGGAGACAGTACGAGCGGCGGCTTCGGCAACAGGCCTTTCGGGCGGCGGCGCCGCATGAACGGCACGATTTCAGAAATGAACGTGGTGCCTCTGGTGGACGTTGTGCTGGTGCTGCTGATCATCTTTATGTTGACGGCGCACGTAATGGAATTCGGCCTGGAAGTGGAAGTGCCGCGGGTGCGCACGGTGCGGAATACGTCGGAGGAACTGCCGGTGGTGACGCTCACCAAGGACGGCGAAGTTTATTTGAGCGAAAACCCGGTGAATATCAATCAGCTTGTGGCGGCCATTAAGGCGAAGTATCCCGGGCAGCAGGGCGTATATATCCGGGCCGACAAGAACGTGATTTGGGAGCCGATGGCACAGGTGATCAGCGTGCTTGGCGATGGTAAGTTAGCCGTGCGCATGGTGACGCAACCAATTGAGGATTCCCCGCGTCGTGGGCGATAGCCGGCCCATGAGTGAAGGCGGGAATGGGAACATGAAAAGGGGAGCCATTGCGGTCCCCTGGCGACGCTGAGCGGATATGGTGACGCAAACCGACATTCTCGACCGCCCCCAGCCCTTCAAGGGACCGCTGGTGAATTCCCTTCTCCTGCACGGGGCGGTGGTGTTGGCGGTGGTGCTGGCGCAGTTGCATTTTTTTGGGCCGGTGGGCGAATCGTTTGGCGATCCTAACCCCACGTTTGGCGGCTCGGTGGGCATCTCGCCCGTGAAGACCATTCCACTCCCATCCCGCAGCGGCCGGCCCAATCCCGTGGCGAACGATACCGAATCGCAGGTGCCGCAAGCGCCCAAGCCGGCTGCCAAAGACCAGACGAAAACCCAGGAACCGGAAGAGACCACCATCTCTATCAAAGGCAAGCCGGAGGTAAACAAGCAAACCACCAGCCGGCGGCAGAATTTGCCGGAAACCCCTAGCAATCAGGTGTATAGTTCGCAAGGCGCCGCTGTGGTTTCGCCGCAGTTTGGCGGCAGCGGGGGCGAAGGGGGCGGGGTGGGCGTGAGCATGCCCTTTGGCGGCCGCTTTGGCTACTACGCCCAGCAGATCCGGGATCTGATTCAGAGAAACTGGCGGACCGACCGTATTCCGCCGAACATCACTTCAGCGCCGGTGGCCCGAGCCTCCTTCGTCATCCGCCGCGACGGCAGCGTCAGCGGCGTGAACCTGGTTCAGAGAAGCGGGGTTTCCGCCGTGGATTATTCCATTCTCCGGGCGATTCAGGATGTGGGTAAGTTCCCTCCCCTGCCCGCCGGATTCGAACGTAGCGAGGCCACTGTCGAGATCGCATTTGAGTTTCGCCGATGAAAAAAACACTTACTTTTCGCGTTGGATTGATGAGCCTCCTCGGAATGATGGGGCTTCTGCTGAGTTTCGGGTTGGCCCTGGCCCAGAGTGAACGCACCTCCGATATCGTCATCAAGATCCTAGGCACTGAAAGACCGCGGATTGCCCTGCCCGATCTGAGGGGAACGGGCGCGGCGCTCGACCTCATGCCGGTGCTCAACCAGACTCTCTATGCCGATGTCGAGATGTCCGGCGTGTTCAGGATGCAGCCCAAGAGCATGTATCCGCTGCAGGTGCCGCAACGGCGCGAGGATTTTCGCCGCCCGGAAGGCAACCGCCACGGCAACGGACTCTACCTCCGCGATTGGAGCCAGCCTCCCGTGGAAGCAAACTGGCTTGCTGTGGGATATGCCGCCGAGCAGAATGGCCGCTTGGCGCTCTACGGCTATCTCTATAACGTCAACGAACCTGACCTCGCTAATGCCGAGGTCTTCGGCAAGATGTATTACGGCTCTCTCGACGACGCCGGCGCACGGGCCGTGGCCCATGAGTTTGCCAACGACATCCTAAAGCAATTCGGAAGCCGTACGCTGGCAGGAACTCGAGTCTTTTTCGTCAGCAATCGGACTGGAAACGACGAGATCTGGAGCATGAATTTCGACGGCACAGAGCAGAAGCAGTTCACACATCTGCGGGCGATCACGCTGATGCCCACCATCTCGCCCGACGGCAGTTTGCTTGCCTTCACCACATTTGCCGAGGGCACCCCTGCCATCCGCATTCATTCCGCCGACACCCAACAGCGAAAGCCGTTCGTGAATCCGGTAGCGTCGATGAACGCGACTCCGGAAATCACCTCCGACAATGGTCAGATTCTGTTCTCCTCCACAGCCGATGGCAAGAGCACGCAGATCTATGTGGCCGGAATCAACGGCGCGGGTTTGCGGAGATTGACGTATTCAGGGTCAGTGGAAGTATCGCCGCGGGTGAATCCAAAGACCGGCGCAGACATTCTTTTTGTCTCCGGACGAGGCGGCACCCCACAAATTTACAAAATGAACATCGACGGTGCGAACGTGGAACGGCTGACCGCGGGGGAGGGCGAAGCACACAACCCGGCCTGGAATCCCGATGGCGAAACGATGGCATTCGCGTGGTCGCGCGGCTACGAGCCGGGAAATTTCAACATCTTCATCATGGACACCATTAGCCGCCAATACACGCAACTCACCTACGGAAGCGGGCGGAATGAGAACCCCTGGTGGTCTCCCGATGGCCGCAGGCTGGTGTTCAGTTCGTCTCGCAACGGCGGCACCCAAATCTGGACGATGCTTGCCGACGGCACGCAGGTGCAGCAACTCACCACCAGCGGACGGAACCGGATGCCCGTGTGGAGTGTGAAATAAAGTTTACGCAAGTGGGGCGAAGACGCCAGAGTTTCTGAAACCGGAGTGCGTGATGTGAAATAATCTAAGCGTCCCTTCTTTTCAAATACTTGCTGGCAACGTAACCCTCCTATGCGTTAGGATGAATGGGTTAGGAAGCCCAGACGCACTTGTGCTAAGAATCATCAGGAGGCGAGATCGAGAGATGAGTAAGAAATACATTGTTCTGAGCCTATTGGCGCTGGCTCTATTGCTCTTTGTTGCGGGCTGCAAGAAAAAGATTCCCGCTCCCGCACCGCTGCCGCCACCGCCGACGGAGACCAAGGCCCCAGCCGCTCCGACGATCGCAACGTTCGTAGGCGAACCGTCCAGCATTGACCGCGGACAGTCCTCGACCCTGCGTTGGGTTGTGGAAGGCGCAGACGAAGTGAGCATCAACAACGGAATTGGTACCGTGATGGCGTCGGGAACCCGTCAGGTTTTCCCCACCAACACCACCACCTACGTGCTGACCGCCCGCAATGCGGGTGGCAGTGTGACGCGCTCCGTGACGGTGAACGTGAACGTCCCACCGGCGCCCGTGGCGGCCAAGCCGACTGCGGCCCCCACGGCATCTTTGGAGCAGCGCGTGAGTCAGTTGGTTGACGCCTACTTCGACTACGATAAGTTCAACATTCGCTCCGACGCGGCAAGCGACCTCACCCGGGATGCGGATGCGTTGAAGACGATTTTCCGCGAGTTCCCCAGCGCTTCGCTCATTTTGGGTGGTTACTGCGATCCGCGCGGTTCCGCCGAATATAACATGGGGCTGGGTGACCGTCGCTCCCGCTCCGCGATGGAGTTTCTCTCTAACCTTGGCGTGGACACGGGCAAACTGCGTCCGGTGAGCTATGGCGAGGAAGTCCAGACCTGTAGCGAAGCCACCGAGGATTGCTACCAACGCAATCGCCGCGTACACTTCGCAACGGGCAACTAAGCGATTCCGCCACTCGCGGGTGCTTTTGGGAAACAAGGCCGGCCGGCTAACGTCTCAGAGACAAGCCGCGCCGGCTTTTTATTATTGGGAGTATGCTCAAGTGATGAAGACCGCCATTGTCTGCTTTCTTCTGATTTCGCCGTCCTTTCTGTTCGCGCAGAAGAAGGAAGTGGCTGAACTCCAGCGTGACGTCCTGCTGCTGCAGGATTCCGTGCGCATCCTGCAACGCACCGTGGAAGAGAAAATGGAGAGCCTGATCGTGCTCTCACAGAAGAACCTGGACAACGCCAACAGCCAGAACACCGCGGTGACAATGATGGATTCGACGCTCAAAGAGCGTGTCCGCGAAATGCAGAGCACGATGGGGGCGCCGATCGCCAATCTCAACAGCAAAGTGGACCAGCTCTCCAACGAGATGAAGTATCTCCGCGAAACGATGTCCGACGTTTCCCGGCGAATGACAGCCATGGAGCGTACGCTCACCGACGTGTCGACGGCCGTGAACACAATGCCGCCACCGCCCCCTGGCGCGGGCGCGGCGATCACCTCTCCCGCCAACGCCACGGCTGGGCAGGGCGGCGCTCCGGCGGTTTCTGCCAGTACGCTGTTTGAGAACGCAAAGCGCGATAAATCCCGCGGCAACTTCGACCTTGCCGTCATGCAGTTTGAAGAGTACGTGCGTACGTTTCCGGGCTCCGCCTCCGCACCGAACGCCCAGTATCAGATTGGCGAGGTTCACTATATTCGCAAGGATTACGACAAAGCCCTGGAAGCTTTCGACACGCTGCTTGAGCGCTTCCCCGAAAACGACATGACCCCGCTGGGCGTTTACATGAAAGGGATGACGCTGGTGAAGATGGCCGATCGCACGAAGGGCGCCGCCGAGTTCCGTAGCCTGATCAAGCGCTTTCCCAACGACGAATACGCCGCAAAAGCGAGGGTGCAATTGCAGCAGATGGGCTTGCGTTAGCCAACGAAGTTCGCGTTTTTTGTGCGCTCCGTATTAGGATGACTCTTCGGAGATTTATTCCATGAGCGCACCCATACCTCCAGAGAAACAGCAATCGCTTGTCGCCCGCCTGATGACCATGTGCGGCGGCGAATACACGCCAGAGCAGCGCCGAAAGTACTTTCTTACCGGCCCCCAATGGGCGGCCGCTTATGAAGGCCACGCCCTGTTCCATGCCCCCACACGCAAGCCGGTTTCCTTTGAGAAGGTGATCGAGCAGTACGGCAAGCTGGGCATCCGGACCTGGGCTACCCACGATACCGACGTCATCCCAACCAAAGCCCTGGGCACGGAAAAGCAGGAAGAAATCGTCGGCAAACTGAAGGCTTCGCTCAAGAAGCACGACGTGGAATGCTCGATGGTGACCACCGAGACCTTCCACCATGCCGTGTGGTCCACAAGCCCGGCCAGCGAATCGCCGGAAGTACGCGAATATGCCAAATGGCGGCTGGTGAACACCGTCAAGATGGGCCATGAATTGGGCGCCAACTACGCGGTCTACTGGCCGGGGTCTCTGGGTTACTTTGTGCAGGGCGCCGTTGAGGAAACCGATACGCTGCGTTGGTACGCCGAGGGTCTGAACGCCGCCTGCGAAGCCGACATCAAGGAGGCCAAACGGCGAAAGCGCAACACCCTCAAGCATTGCCTGGAAGCGAAGCCGTTTGAGCCGCAAGCGGAGATTCTGCTGCCCACCTCCGACGCGATGATGGCATTCATCGATTCCGGCTTGATCACCCATCCGGAGATGGTTGGCCTGAACCCGGAGTACCTGCATGAACTGATGTGGGGCGCTTCCGTCCGGGCCGCTCTCGCCCGAGCCCTCGTCAAGAAAAAGCTCTTCCACTTCGACATCAACGACGGTTACCGGCTGAAGCACGATGTCGATATCGCCATCGGTCTGGTGAATCCGCTGGACTGGCTGAACGTGCTGGTGCTGCTGCGCAGCCATGGCTACGAAGGCCCCTTCAATCTCGACTACAAACCGCCCCGGACCACCTCTAACTTTGGCGTCTTTGCCGTCAGCCTGCCCACCGCCGTGGACCGCTTTATTTCGCTTTGGGAGATGGCCGGCGAGGTGCTGGAAGACCCCATCGTCAATGAGGCCACTTCCGCGCTCAAGGCCGGGGCCGGCGTCAAGAAATCCCTCGACGCGGAAGAGATCTTCAAAGCGAACAAAGAGCTCTACACCCTTCACGAGCTCATCGCCCACCGCCTCTTCCAGATCCTTTGCGGCTTCCACCGCGGACGGAGTTACTCGATCGGCTAGAAGCGTCTTTTCCCGCGCCGGGGCTCTCGCGCTGCTTGGCAAGCGAGAGCCCCTCCTCCGCAATTTGGGGCTCTCATTCGCGAAGATCCGCTCACGCTTGACGAACAATTTCGTTTCGCAGCCGTACTTATCTTCGAGAGGGCGATATGTTCACATTTCTGCTTTGGTGCCTGTTATTCGTGCTCTGCTGGCCGCTGGCCTTGCTGGCGCTAGTGGCTTATCCTTTCGTTTGGCTGCTATTGCTTCCCTTCCGGGTAGTGGGAATCGCGGTGGGCGGGGTTTTGCAACTCCTGTGGGCAGTGGTTACCCTTCCGGGGCGGGTGCTGATGGGCTTTCGATAGGAATCGCCATGCGCGATTTCTCGTCGCCGGGGTTTCTCAAACAGGATGCCAAGAGCTTCTCCCTGTCTTCGCCATTCCGCCCGGGAGAAACATGAAATTTTCATGAATGTTCGGGATTTTCTCGGCCAATCCAACCTCGCGCCGTATACATGCGCTATGATAACGGATGTCCATGTCCGAGATAAGTTCAGACCAACCGGCCCCAGCGGACCCCATCCCCCCTCCCGTAGCGCCCCCAGACCCTAATTTGATCTGCACCCTGAGCGATGGCACTCTGGTGAAGCAGCGGCTTGCCCGGATGCGCGCGTGCAATCAGAAGGATGCGAAGGGTAAGATCTGCGCGGGGCACCTCAAACGATGGTTCCGTTACGGACCCGAAGTATCGGCGCGCTTTGGCGCTGGCGCGGAGATTTATCGCTGCGAGAAATGCCTTACTCTCTATCTGCCTCATCCCGCGGATCCACGAACGGGAACCCTTTCGTATTAGGCGAAGAGGCGAAGCATTCCGTCCGGTTCGGCCGGGCGTAACCCACCGCGTTGGTGGCGGCAGAAGTCGTGTGTCCGATGTTTGACATCACAATATTGGTATGGCCGTAACCAGGGGCGCTTGGCGCACCGGCAGGCGGAAGGAGCAAGAAACGGAATGATCGAACAGAAGATTTTGAAATTGCGAGCGAACCGGGAGCAGGCCAAGCTTGGCGGCGGCCAGGCCCGAATCGACGCACAACATTCCAAAGGCAAATACACGGCTCGCGAACGCGTGGAGATGCTGCTCGACGAAGGAAGCTTTGAAGAGTTTGACATGTTCGTGAAGCACCGCAGCCACGATTTTGGCCTTGAAGAAACCCGCATTGCCGGCGACGGCGTGGTTTGCGGATTTGGCACTGTAAATAACCGCCAGGTGTTTGTCTTCTCGCAGGATTTCACCGTCTTCGGCGGCTCGCTTTCAGAGACCTTCGCCAAGAAAATCTGCAAGGTGATGGACGCCGCCATCAAGGTGGGTGCGCCAGTAGTGGGCCTGAACGATTCGGGCGGCGCGCGCATCCAGGAGGGGGTCCTCTCGCTGGCGGGTTACGCCGATATCTTCCTCCGGAACACGCTCGCTTCGGGTGTCATCCCGCAAATTTCGGCCATCCTGGGCCCCTGCGCAGGCGGCGCGGTGTACTCCCCCGCCATCACCGATTTCACGATCATGGCCAAGGGCTCCTACATGTTCATCACGGGGCCAAAGGTGGTGAAATCTGTCACCGGCGAGGAAATTGATACCGAGAACCTCGGTGGCGCCATGGTACACGCAGCCAAGAGCGGCGCCTGCCATATGGTGGCGGATACCGAGGAAGAGACCATCGAACTCATCAAAGTGCTGCTGAGCTATCTGCCGCAGAACAACCTCGGCGAACCGCCGCTTTACTCCACAAACGACCCCATCAGCCGCGCCGAACCGGGCCTGAACACCATTGTTCCCGACGATGCCAACAAGCCCTATGACATGAAGAACCTCATCGGGATGGTGGTGGACGACAAGAATTTTCTGGAAGTGCAGCGCCACTACGCCGCTAACATCATCACGGCATTCGCCCGCTTGAACGGAAGATCGGTGGGCATTGTGGCAAACCAGCCGAAGTATCTGGCGGGTGTGTTGGATATCAATGCCTCCCGCAAGGCAGCCCGCTTCGTGCGCTTTTGCGACGCGTTTAATATTCCGCTGATCACCTTCGTGGACGTCCCCGGCTTTCTGCCCGGTTCCGCGCAAGAGCACGGCGGCATCATCGTCCACGGCGCGAAACTGCTCTTCGCCTATGCGGAAGCAACCGTGCCCAAAATCACGGTAATCACTCGCAAGGCCTACGGTGGCGCCTATGACGTGATGGCCTCCAAGCACCTTCGCGCCGACGTCAACTACGCCTGGCCGCAAGCGGAAATCGCCGTAATGGGCGCCCGCGGCGCCGTGGAAGTGCTCTATGGCAAGCAGATCAAAGAGGCGGCGGACCCGGCGGCGGAGGCTGCCAGGCTCACCAAGGACTACGAAGACCAATTTATGAACCCCTATCTCGCCGCCGAGCATGGCTATATCGACGATGTGATCGAGCCCGACAAGACCCGCTTCCGGCTGATCCGTTCGCTCGAAATGCTAAGCACGAAGCGCGACACCAACCCGCCCAAAAAGCACGGGAACATTCCCCTCTAGGAGCTGCTATGCGAACGCATACAATTGCAATCATCGCGCTCCTGCTCGCTCTCACCGTCATGGGCATGGCCCAGGCGGCAGGCGCGCCGGTGCCGCTGCATCCGGAAGCTGAAGTGGAACTCGGCGGCCCGTTTCAATTGGCCCTGATGTTGCTGGTTGTGGGAATGCTAGCGGTGTTTCTCGGCCTCTTTGCCATTTTTCTCTTCCTGGTTTTCTTGCGCAGGCTGGCGGACAAGCGAGCTATTGCGTCGGCTGTCGCCCAAGGCGAGGAAGTGGTGATCAAGCCCTTCGTGCTCACTTCTGAAATGGCCACTGCCATCGCTCTGGCCCTTTACATGGATCTGCGCACCTTCGACGAAGGAACTGCCGAAGAGATCACCATCCGCAAGATCACCCGCCCGTTCTCGCCCTGGTGGAACGCGGCAAAGACCCAGATCATTTTCGACAAGGTGGAGATGTTCCGCAGAAAGTACTAAGCCATGAACACATTCAAATACACCATTGGCGGAAACACCTACGAAGTGGCCATTGACAGCTTCGAAGGCACTTCCGCGCGCGTTACGGTGAATGGGGTCACGCTCGATGTGGACGTCCACCGCGAGCAGAAACAGGCCACCCGGATTGAACGCCCCAAAGTGGTCGCGGGAGCCGGACCTCAGCCTGAGCGCGTGAAGCCCCAAGGCTCGGCTGGCACCGTGAAGTCACCTCTGCCGGGCGTGATCCAGGGCATCCGCGTGAAGGAAGGCGATGCCGTGAAGGCTGGCCAGTGCCTGGCAATTCTCGAAGCCATGAAGATGGAAAACGAGATCGCCGCCATTATCGATGGCACCGTGGAGAAAATCCACGTCTCGCAGGGACAGAACGTGTTAGAGGGTGACCTGATCGTCACCATCCGAGGTTAAGCAATGCTGACTTCTTTCAGACTTTTTATTCCAATAGCGGCTTCGGACAACTAGCGGTTGGCAACCTCGTCATGATGGCGTTGGGATGTCTGTTCATCTACCTGGCCATCACCAAGGACTACGAGCCGCTGCTGCTGGTGCCGATCGGCTTCGGCATGCTGGTGGGCAACATCCCCTTTCCCGAAGGCATGGGAATCGGCTATCGCGAAAACCTCTCCGTACTGAACATCCTCTACCACGGCGTTCGCTACGGCTGGTTTCCGCCGCTGATCTTTCTGGGGATTGGAGCGATGACGGATTTCTCCGCCCTGCTCTCCAACCCGAAACTTCTCTTTCTTGGCGCGGCCGCCCAGGTTGGTATTTTCGCCACTCTGTTCGGCGCGATCGCGCTTGGCTTCACACCAGCCGAGGCGGGCGCCATCGGCATCATCGGCGGCGCGGACGGCCCCACTGCCATCTTCCTCTCGTCCAAACTCGCGCCCGATCTGCTGGGCGCGATCGCCGTCTCCGCCTACTCCTACATGGCGCTGGTGCCCGTCATCCAGCCGCCCATCATGAAAGCGCTCACCACCAGCAAGGAGCGCGTCATTCGCATGAGGCCCCCGCGGCAGGTTACCAAGAAGGAGAAGGTTCTCTTCCCCATCTTCGGTTTCGTCGCCACGGCGTTCATCGTGCCCAGCGCCCTCAACCTGCTTGGGATGCTCTTCTTCGGCAACCTGCTAAAAGAATCCGGGGTCACGGAGCGGCTGGCCAACACGGCGCGCAACAGCCTCATCGATACCGTGACGATCATCCTTGGCTTCAGCGTTGGCGTATCCACTGAGGCTCGCAGCTTTCTCTCCACGCAATCGGTGATGATTTTCGCACTCGGCGGCTGTCCTCGTTTTGCGTAGCCACGGCCGGGGGCGTGATCTTCGCCAAGTTCATGAACCTTCAGCAGCAGTGAACTGAACCAGGAAAA
>JAXHKT010000005.1:0-39319 GCA_034522975.1 Bryobacterales bacterium | reverse complement strand
TGCGATCATCAGCCAGAATTCGCGCCGCCAGGTCTCCGGATCGGATCGAAGAGATTCCTTCCCCGGTGATCGGGTCCACCAGCCCGCCCGCGTCCCCCACCGCCAGCCAGCCATCTCCAGCCAGACGGTTCCCGCCCCAACGCGCTCCGGTCCTCAAGGCAAGGCAGCAGGTGAGCATAGAACGCGGAGCCACGCCATGCGATGGCAGATTCGTCCAGGAGCTCCAGCGCCTTCCGCAGGTCCCGCCGAAGTTCGCGGTCCGGCCGCAAATGCCGGCGACACCACCGCCGAGGGAAAAGCCAGATGTAGCCTTGTAGCCAGGGAAGCGGATCACCACCGATTCCAGATTGCCGGGGATATAATAACCCATCGCGAGCATCGCGTCCCGCTATCCCAACTGGGTGCCAAAATTCCGCAACGGGTTCCGCGCCCCCGTGGCGACGATCAGCTAAGCTCCGCGTTGATTTTGCCTTTGGCGGCGCCCAGCCGCCAGCCGCTGGAAGTGCCGGATCTTGTGATGCGCACCTCCACCAGCCTGCTGCACGGCGGCCTGCTTAATCAACATCGCGTTGAGGTCCCGCCGCGAGTACCAGCACCGGACGGTTTAGTTCGAAAACGACGTCTTCGCAGCCGGCGGCCTGGAACTCGCATGGTAACATCCCGCCGCGGCGTAGAGTTCGCTTGCAGATACGGGTAGCGCTGGCGATACGCCTTATAGGTGATGCCCCCTCCGCAGGGTTTCTCCCAGCGGCAGCTTCTCATCAAGCAGGTGGAACGCGATGACCGGCCCGCGCCAACTGCTCGGCGGCGGTGGCCCCCGCAGGTCCGCGGCGCCAATCACGGCTATCGACTTCATCCGCAGCTTACCTCGGCGTGGGAGCCACTGGCGGATGGCCGGGAGGCATTTCCCCAAGCGGGAGCTTCCGGACTGGCTGGCGGCGGCATGGTGCCGTGCTACCCGGAATTCGGGATTCGGCTGCACCTTCGCAGATGTCGCGCCTCGCGCGCCAGCGCGTATTGCATCGTCATTCCCGCTTCGGCTGGCTGGCCCTTGGGCAGAAACTGCACTTCCGCCTGGCAGCGATCTCCTTCAAATTTCGTATTCAGAACCTGGATTTCCAGGTCGCCCAGGCCCAGATCCCCACGGGCGGAAAGGTGCCGCAGCACCGCCTCCCGAACCGCTTCATTGGTATCGATACTGGCCTTCTGGCAGCCCTGCCAGCATGCCCAGCAAAGACGCCGCCACCAGGCAAAGGACAATCCATCGAAGTGCGTGCTTCATTGTTTGAATTATATCCAGCGGGACGAAAAAACCCCATGTAGCCCCTCCGATTACTCAAAGAAAAGCGGCAGCCGCGGGCTCTTTCAATTCCATACTCTATTGTCTGAAAAGACGCCGCTGTGATACTCTTCGGAGAGAATCACCCGGGAGCGAAAGCTGTGTCCATCCTGCAGAACGAGTTTGAACGCAATTTCATCACCACGTCCGTGGACCACGTGTTCAATTGGGCTCGCAAATCCTCCCTCTGGCCCCTCACCTTCGGGCTTGCCTGCTGCGCGATTGAAATGATTTCCGCTTCCGGCCCCCGCTACGACATCGCCCGCTTCGGCGCCGAGGTCTTTCGGCCCAGTCCCCGGCAGAGCGATCTGATGATCGTCGCGGGCACCGTCACCCTGAAGATGGCTCCCGTGCTCAAGCGGATCTACGATCAGATGCCAGAGCCCAAATGGGTAATCTCAATGGGTGCCTGCTCCAGCGTCGGCGGCCCGTTCAATACCTACGCCGTCCTGCAGGGGGTCGACCGCATCGTCCCCGTGGATGTCTACATCACCGGCTGCCCTCCCCGCCCGGAAAATCTCTTCTACGGTCTGCTGAAATTGCAGGAGAAAATCGACGCGACCCCCAACCTCGTCAAGCGCCCCACCGAGGTTCGCCTGGACGAAACCATGCTGGCCGATTTCAAGAAGCAGGTGATGATCGCGCAGGTGGATAACCGGGATCACCGCCGTCCCCCGCATGTTTACGCTCGATCCCAAAGGTATCCTTCGCGCAGCCGCGCTCAGCGCGCTGCCTTGGCTGGAACATGGTTTTCAAACCCGCGTCAGCCAGCCCTTTCCTGACGGCTTCCGTCACGCCACCCTCCGCCAAGTACACTCAGATCGCGTCGTCGTGGTGCGGGATGGCGAAGGTGTTTTGGGCGAGGCAGATGCGCTGGTCACCGATACGGCTGGCACCTCTCTATCGAACGGGCCGATTGCCGACCGCTTCTTTTTGTCGATTCCATCAGCCAGCGGCCGCGGCCGTTCAACTGCATGGTGGACGGTGGTGTCCACCATTCGGCCCTTGCGCCGTCGAAGCGATGCAAGCGAATCACGGTAGCCAGCTGTTCTCCCTACTCGTGGCAATTGGCCGCATCGGTCTGCCGTTTGAAGGCCGCAAGGCCCGGCAGTTTCAACACATCTTTCCCGAACGCGACGATGAAACTGAAAACCCACCTCGATCTCGCCGAAGCCGTGATCGTCAATTCGCGCGGCCGTATCCCGCAATCGGCGATTTTGATTGCGGGCGCTGCAGCTTCGCAGAGCCGGAATTGTTCCATTCCTTCCGCCGGGACGGCGATCGATCCGGGCGTATGCTTTCGTTCATCGGCATCCATTCGGATGTCTGACCCCATTTCTCAACGATATGGCAATAAAGGCCCGTAACCATTTGTTCCGGGCCTTTTTACCGCGAAAGTAGCGAATTTCGCGTACAGACCAGAAAGAAGCCGTTCAGTGCAGGATCAAGCCGCTATGGCGTCTTCAAAAACCTCGACGCCTTCAACATCTGTCTCGGTTGAATATTTTCCTGCGCCTGGATGCAAAAGGCCGTCCAGGGCACTGCTTCCAACCTCTTCAGACTGATTTCTTCGCTGGCGTGAAATGCATATACCGTGTAGGAGAAATCATCAGTTCATCCGCTTCAATGCGGCGCGCACTTCCCGCAGAAGCCGGGATTCCCCGATCGAGGTTGCGGATCGCCAACTCGCGTCTCCGCCCGCTCCGGCTGTACTTCGTCGAGTGCATCCGGCGTTCCTCATCAGTACTTCGTCGCGGTTCCGAACGAGTCGCAGGAGAAGTATCCGCTTCCTTCTCCTGCAAGATTTTTTTGAAAGTGGTCCATCTGCTGCTTCGCTCATGGCTTCACTCCTTCAACCTGTCTTTTTTTATTTTTAAAACCTCCCCGGTTGCCCGCCTCGTTTCGCCCTGGTTCCAAAAAACCGAACCCTCAGTTCTAGGACTTTCATACACCCGCCATAGTACCCTAACATCGACGACGGGAGCCGTCTTCCCCCGCGCAGTTTCTTTACCACAAATTATATACGGTAACTTTTTGGGAAAGTTTCACCAAATCGGAAGAGATTCCTCCCATTTCGCATGCACGTGGTGGCGATTTTTCGCATAATCCCGCGATTTTTGCCTCATGCTGTAACCAGGAAGATCAATTCTGACGATCGTGCCCTCGCCTGTTTGGCGGCCCTCAAGTTGCCGGATCAATGAAGATACAAGCAAGAACGGTTCCGGTTGTCATTCTCTTTTAACCCCGTTTCCCAGTGCTGCTCTTGCTCCTTGACTTTGATAATTTGGTGAGGAAATCAATGTGAAAAGCGATAACTACCACCACTTCAGATCACATCCCTTGCCGTCTTTCGAAATCAGTCGGACGGAACTGTCAAAACTCTATAGTCCTTCGACGAAATGCGAAGGCGTTGAAATGGCGAAGGAGTCGTAAATCTTATGAAGAACCCCGTCTCCCCCCGCCACCGTTCATCGCCTGGCCGGCGGATCGCTCCAAAAAATAACGGCTTTGCGCGGCAACAAACTGATTCCTAGGCAGCTTCGCTTTCCATATGCCCCAAAAGCAGCAGCCCGCCGATAATACTCTTCCGCTTCTCCGCGGTTCTCTCCGACCGCAAGGGTCCATTCCGCCAGCCGAAGCCATTGGCTCTAGTTCCGTAACGCGAGGGGTAGTTGTTTGGTGCCATTGGTCCGCCAGGGGCGCTTCCAGGTGGAGCCATCTCTTCCGACGTCTGCACGGCTTCCCGAAGTGCGGCCAGTCGCCGCCAGATGCTCTGCTTTCGTCCGCAGTGCGAAGCGCGCCTCGTCTGCCAACCGGCCCTGCAACACGGGATACACGCCCAACTCACCCAGTCGCTCAAATGCCTGCGCCAGGCTCCGTTCCGCCTCCGCCACATCACCCAGCTTCCGAAGCCGCTTCCGCCGAACCCGCCAAATGCCAAACCTCGGCGGTCCCCTCGCCGGACGTCCCGCGGGGACTCCGGCAAGGCGGCTTAGACAGTGCTTGCCGAATCGCCAGCGCCCCGGCGGGGTCTGTTCTTCACGAAGAATTTCGGCAGAGTTCGCCGTTCGGCCGTCGAGAGACGGATGCGGCTGGAGGTCTCGGCTCGATCGCGCCGGGCAAACTCCTTCTATCATGCTTTAGCATCCTGCAGGGGAAGCGCATCGCCTTCCTGATCCTGCTCGAAATTCGGTGCGTCCGCTTCGCCCGGAAATCACTCCACGCCGCCAACAGCACGCCGAATTCCAGAGCCCTTCCTTCGTGTCTCCCCGGCGAACTCCACGCTGCTTCAACATCTCTCCCGCCTCCTCGATCCCAGCCAGCGCTTTGTTCCAGTTTTCCCAGATGACGGTACGCATTGGCGCTCGGCTCCGGCAAAGCGATGCCCGCGGGAATCCGGGGAGCTTTCATTCGCACCAAACTGCCGCAGCGTTCCCCATACGCGGCACTTTCCGCCCACTCACCCAAATTGCTCAGCGCAAGCGAAACGTTCGCGAATGTCGCCAGAATCGGTGCCGCCTCCCCGCCGTCCAAAACCCCGCTCGCCAGCAGACGCTCCGCCAGAGAAATCGTCTCCCTGCCAAGGCTCTTTGCTTCCGCCTCACGCCTCCCCACCTCGGCCAGAATCATGCCATCCTGAGCGATCTGCAACGAAAGCAGCAGCGCCTCCCGATTCTCTGGCTCCGCAGCTCTCACCAGATTCAGTAGCTCGCGAGCTTTCCCCAAGCTGCGCTCCGCTTCCTCGGCCTGGCCCAGATTGGGAGCGGATGGCACACCCTGGGCCCGCGCCACTCGAAGATAGCCGCTGCCGATTTCGAGTGCCAGCGAACGATCCTGAAGCGCGTCGGGGCGCAGCCGCTCCAGATAGGCGAGCGAGGTGGAAACCAATTTGTGCCGCGCTTGCGTGGAGCCCGGAAGCGCGCTGATCTCGCCGTCCAGATCGAACAACTCCTTCGAAAGCTGGCGCACTTCGTTGAATCGGCGCTCAGCTACCGCGCGTTCCGCATGCGCCACCAGAAGCCCCGCCGCCAGCGCCGCCACCGTCACGCTGCCAGCGGAAACGCTCACCCAATGCCGCCGGAAGAAGCGCCTCACCGTATACGCCGTCGACCCTCTTCTCGCCTCTACCACCCGGTGCTCCAACAGCGCCCGCAAATCCGCCGCCAGCACATCGGCGGAGGAGTAGCGATCCCTCGCTTCCTCCCTTGTCGCCATCCCGATGATGGCCTCAAGGTCCTTCGATCGCTCCCCGCACGGGATCCGGTCTGCTGGTCACCTTCTTGAGCACCGCCCCCAGCGAGGGGATATCCGGAGCGACCGTTTGCGGCTCGCCCCGCAGTTGCTCCGGGCTGGCGAATTCCGGCGTCAACGCGCGCTCCAATGTGACGGTGAGGGAAGAATCGCTCAAAATCTTCGCGATACCGAAATCGAGCAGCTTCGCTTCCGCTTCCCCGTTCACCACAATGTTGGAGGGCTTCAAGTCCCGATGGATCACCAGATTGCGGTGCGCGAAGGAAAGCGTTTCGCAAATGCCAATGAACAACCGCACAATCTCCGCTAGGCTCCGCCCGCGGCAGAATTCGTCCAGGCTCGCTCCGGCGACATATTCCATCACCAGGTAGGGTTCACCGGAATCGGTTCGCCCGGCGTCGATCATCTTGGCTATCCCCGGATGTTGCAGCCACCCCAGGATTCGACGCTCCTGCAGGAATCGCTTCTCAATGCCGGCACCCGCCCCGGTCGCGTGCAGCCGTTTCAACGCCACCAGCCCCGAATCCTCCCGGCCGACCCGGCGCGCCAGATACACCACTCCCATTCCGCCCCGGCCAAGGATTCGCTCAATCGTGTAGGGGCCCAATCCGCCGCGGGCCCGCATCGTCGCTCTCGCGCAATTCCCGCGCGTTCGCAAACTCCGCGGCCGCTAAAGCCACCTCGCCCGTGAACGATTCGCCGCCCCCATCGAAACCTAACAGCGATTCCACTTCCCGCCGGATGCCACCCGGCGTGTCCCGCTCGTCGTAAACCCGCTGCCGGGCTTCCGGCCCAAGATCCGCCAGTTCCACAAACAGCCGCCGGACTTCCTCTGTCATCGGTGTTCCCAGACCCGAATTCCCTCTATCATAGAGGAACTTCTATGTCGTCTGAAGTAGTGATGCTGCTGCGCGACTTGGGCAGCCAAGGGGACCTGGCCAACGCGGTAATCCCTCCGGCGCTCTACGACCAGCTACGCCGAATGGCCCGTTCTCTGCTTCGCAACCAGCGGCAGGGCCATACCTTGCAGGCCACCGCTCTTAGTGAATGAAGCGATTTGTAGCCGTCCGGCGATGCCTGCCGCCGCGTGTGGGGATCGTCTTCTATATTTTCTTGCCGTGATGTCGCGCGTGATGCGCCACGTGCTGGTCGATTATGCGCGCGCACAATCCGCCGCAAAACGTGGCGGCGTCAAACCCCTTTCTCTTCACGATCACCACGCCGCTTCGGTCGAAGATCCTGCTGCATAGCCCAGGCTGGTTAACCTCAACCTCGCCGATGGATCGTCTCAGCGCCGAGAACGCCGCAATCTGCCGCACTGGTGGAAATGCACTACTTCGGTGGGATGACTCGCCTAAGAACTCGCCGCCGAAGTTCCTCTAAGCGGTCACGCCGTACGGCATGATTTGCGCGCAGCCAGAGCTTGGCTAAGGCGTGCCCTCGCCGTCCCCGAAATGCACGCTCCTGCCTCAACCGTCCTCGCCGGACTCGCGAGCCGAGCCCTCGATGTCCTCAAACGCACCCAATGAACGAGTCGCCCAAGCGGCTATCTACCACCCCCGCAATTCTCCCACGCTGCTTGCGGCAGTAGTGCCTCCTACCGGGGTTCCAGCGGCGGGAGTTCATCGGGAACATCCCTGCGCTGGTTGGTCCCGCCCATGCCGCGTTTTTTAATCGCACGGGCCCAGCCCGCGCCGCTCGGAACCAGGTTCAATTTAATTTTGGCGTCTTCCAAGTTGATTCGGATACCAACCCCGAGATGCCCGCCACCATCGAAGCACGAAATCCCCCCGTGACCAGATTCCGCGCTGACCCGAATGGAAACTCCTTCTAAGTTGAACAGCTGACCCAATTTCACATTTAGCTGTAGCTAAGGGAAAGCAATTGCTGATGGGCTTGATTTCGCTCAGTCCGCGGGACATTGGGTGGGGGAACTCCACGATAAAGGTGCCCCCCGAGGGTTTTTTTTCCGTTGGCCGGTACTGGCGGGCGAAGGTAGAACTCAAATTGGAAGCGATGATTGCGGAGGGCGAAGACTCGCATCCCTATTTCACGGGCGGCGCCCGGCGTCTCACGGAAGCGGTTAGCACCGCGGTTCGAGGGCAGGAAGAAGCTTCGAACCGAAGTGCGGGCGTTTCCCTGCTTGGTGGAGTGGAGAGCGAACTCAATTCCAACCGGATCGAAGAGATGGGCTCGGCAATCATCGAGGGCAAGGGCTTGGAAGGTGCAATTTAAGCTTGCGGATGGATGGGGCGCGGGCGTTGGCGCTGGAGATGAGCTTTCCGAGCTAACCGCGGGAATCGCGTTGGGATGAGGACTATTGCGTTTTCAGGATTAACTGCAAAACCACGCAACCGGTGACGCCGTTGGAGGCTCTCGACCGGCCACGGCTCGACACCAAATACGAGGGCGCGCTGAAGATAGGCCCGAGCGAGGCTGGCTGGGCGCCGCCGATTGCGGAAGGGCGGCCATGGGTTTGCCCGTCACCACCCGTTTCGCCCAGGCCTTGAATGGGTTCTTCCAGCCCTTGTGGAACCGCCTGGCTGCGGCGCTCGCCAACCTTGGGCTGGCTGCAACGACCCGGCTGGGCGGCTTCCTGGGTTCGTCGGGAGCGAGCTGCAACATTTGGAGGTGGCCGCCTCACTCTGGGTTTTGCGGTACGCGATTTTCTCCGTATGGATCCTGCCGTTGATCCTGGGAAGCTGGGGACGGCCAGGCCGGGCCGCCGACAGAAAGCGGGCCTTCGCCCGTACCATTTTCGATCACCAGCCCACCTTCGAAGACCATGTGCCACACATTCGAGACGTGCAGACACGCGCGCAGAGCCACGCCTGAACCATCATTCAACGCGGGAACCGGCGAGCGGCACAAGCCGTGTCCGACGGAGGCAGCTTCCCGGCGAGAGCCTGGTCGCCTGCGCATAAAACAGCGAGAGGCCACCATGGTGGGCACCCACGCGGAATCGATACCTACCGATCCGCACAGCGCGAGACGGAATACCTCGAAGATCTCAGGCGTTTCATCGAAGCGTGGCGCGCGGCATCGAAGGCCGCAGAGCTCCTTCATCCCGCACGGATCGCGAACCTCGCTCGTCCTCCGCCACGGTGCATCGCGTCCAGCTGGTGCCCCCCACATCCCAATCCTCCATCTCTTTTCGCGCCTCCGCCTGCTGGGTGAGGCCCCGCGAAAGGTGGCATCCGCTACTCATCCCGAACTTCACCCAGGAAAGAGGTGATGGCTCTCGCCATGTGGACTACCTGGAAGTGCGCGGTGGTGAACGTGCCTTTCGGCGGGGAAGGGCGGCGTCACCGTCTCTTACTTCGAGAGTGGCGCCAGAACGAGCAGCACTACTACTGGGATGAGCACGAGGTGAAAACCTGGTTCGAGCAAGTGATGACCCGGAGTTCCCGCGAAGTTCTCAGTCTGCACCTTGACCGCAATCCGCGTGCGCGAGGATCGCCATGAGAGAGAAAAGGACTTCCAGGCCGGGCCGACCATTCATTTCCAACCCCAAGGGAAAGGTCCGCCCGCTCGTTCAACGTGTTCGTGATCGCGCCGAAATTCGGATTGGGAAAGCTCGAATCCCGTAACTTTGGTAATCGAGGGGTATCGAACAAATTGATCGATTCCGCGCGGAGTTGCAGCCACCGGTCAGCGCTCGCCCCAGGCCAGAGCCAGCGCCGCGAAAGGCTGGCGTTCACGTTCCGGATCGCGCCCTTCTGGAACGTGTTCCTTCCAAGATTGCCGCGCTCGTCCGTGGGTGCGATCAACGCGAGCGTGCTTTTTTTGAACAATTCGGCCGAGTTATCGGGGTTGCCGACCGTCCGCCCCAGGATTCCCGGGTCCACCAGGTTGGGCCGGTCGCCGCCGTTGGCGTCTGCCTAGACCCGCCAAACCCGGTGGTCCAGAGCCCGCCTGTACGGTGAAGGGAGTTCCTGATTTCAACAGCGCGATCGCCGAAAAACTCCAATCGCTTAGCAACGCAGCCCCCCATCCGGCGGAGACGAGCCGCGGCGTAAGGTAGGAAATGCGCGACAGAAACGCGTGCGGCTGGTGAAAGTCGCTCGGCCCACGCATATCGCTGTGCTGATTGAATTCAGATTGGCTCCGCGAGATGCGGGTATCTCCATCAAAGGCGGTGTTCGTACTAGCTCTACCGGAGATCCATCGCCTTGCTCCACCAATAGCTGGCGTCCAGGCTCAACCCGTGCCAGTCGTTCATCCCCAGCGGTAAGCCGAGCCGCGTCGTAAAAGCCTCGTGATCCATTGAGGATGGTGCGAATCTCCGCCACCGTTGGTACCTCGGCCGTCGCAAATTCCATGTCGCCGTCGTCTGCGGAATGCCAGTCACGGGTTGCGCCGATTTTGATACCACATCAGCAACAGTTTGTGAGACCGGCTCCCCACATAGCCCAACTGTACCCGCAATTGCGTACGAAGCTCCCGTTCCCAAGCGAAGTTATAGAGGTGCGCGTAGGGCGTCGCCAGTTCCGGGTCGAGAGGATAGGTCGTGGCGATGAACCGCGACAGGTCGTTCAGATTCACGTCCGGGGACGGCATCCGGGCAAAGGTCTGGCGCGGGCAGCACGATCTTGTAGTTGTTCGGCGGCGATAACCGCACCTGTTGGTAAGTCACCGGAAAAATCTGGCCACTTTTCCACCCCGCAACCCGTTTACAGCACGCCCCATTCGCCGGGCAGCCGCTGCGCCAGTCTGAAGCGCCCGCGAACATTGTTGCGTTCCGCGCCATACGGCTATCCGCTCAAGGCCGTTCACTTCCGTGGGCCGCGCCGTGGGTTCATAGCGGAGGCTATAGGAGATCGTCAGCGCCGGCTCCCACCCTCCAGGTATCGCCCGCATAGAAGAGATACTCGTCGCTTCGGTAGCCACGATGCGGGTCGCCCGTCCAGAGCAGATGCTGCGATGGCGGCCCGAGGCGCAGGTTCTGGAAACGCCGTTCGTGCCGAAATCCGGCGCGAACGAAAAGAAACCGCGGTGGGCGTCCGTCATTACCCCGATTGAACTGGCGCCGGCCGTACTGGTGATCTCGGCGCTGAGCGGCGGTCGGCCCGTGTTTGCCGCGGTCGCGCCGGGGCGTAGCGGAACAGGTCCTCGGAGCTCGGTTGATCGGCATGCCCCCCGCCGGGCGAAGCGTCGCCAGATCCGGAAACGCTGACCATCGGGCTTGATCGAGTTCGGCTCCGGAATCAGCAACGAACCCACGGTGTTAACCCCGGCGGAGAACTCCAAAAGCGTCCGTGCGCTCCAGGCGCGCAACCAAGTGCTACTTCGTGCTCGATGGGTATTTCGTCGCCGGGTCCGGATTCTGCCCCGCAACCAATTGGAGGGCGTCCATGCTCTGCGAAGTGAATTGGTAAGTTGCCGCCAGCGGTATCCGCGCCGCCCAGGCTCTGGTTCAGCCGGACGCCCGCGCTGTTGTTATCGATTACCCCCGGCGCGTTGCTATCCCAGGCCCGATCATTGATGTTGGTGCGGTTGGCAGTTCCGCCGGATAGGCGTTCAGAAAGCGCAACACAATCGGGAACCAGCCGAGGATCCCGCGTGAAGTGGTGTCCGGTCCTCCAGATTCGGCACCAGTACGTTGCCATTCATGTTGCCTCGCAACCGCTGTTGCGCGCCATCGAAAGAAAGCGAATGTCTTCTCCTTCGCGCAACAGGAAGCTGGTGCGAAACCCATAGTCGTGTTCGCGCTGCTGGCTTCATGTCGCCCACCTGGAAGAAGCTCCGCGCGGTGAACGCACTGTTGAGATGGGAATAGTATGCTTGCCGATGTGATGCGGAAACTGGATGCTGGTCGTACGTGGATCGGTGCGGAAGGCGTCCCGCCTAACTCAGATCCTTAGAAACCGCGGGCCGACGGCATTTCCGCCGTAAAAATGGGTGGCGTTGACCCCTAAGCGCACATTCAACTCTTTAGGGCGTTATTATCCACCAGATTAAACTGAATATTCTTGCTCCCCCGGCTTTCGCCTGCGGCCGTGTTTGCATTGCCCAGCAAATTCAGTTGCACCGCCTCCGTCGTGGGCGCGCTCTACGCTGCGGCCGCGGGCCTTTCCACGGGTTCTTCTCCAAGCTCCTGTTCGATCCCCCTCCGGTCTCTCCTCCCCGTCTGCGCTCTCCGTTTGGCTCCAAAGCGTACCCGCCCCTCCGGCAATCAGCATTAGCGTGAAGAACACCTGTGGTTCGAAAGAGATAAAAAATTCCTGTACTTCAACTCCAAGCAGCCCTCTCAGAAGAACTGAGTGCCTGCTGGGTACGCCCCAACTCCCCGGTCATCGGAGATTGATTCCCGCCTTTCTGTCTTGAAAGAGCCGTCAGTTGCATCATAACCGCATTGTGTCGACGAGCCTTTCTTCCTAAGCCCGCTGATGCGCACTTCTCACCGCTTTCAAAACGGACGCCGCAAACCGTCGCGTCAGCGACAGGCAGTGAATAGCCAGGCGTTTCACACGCCTCGACCCCGTCCGCCACGAACGTGCGCCGATGTTAGTGGTGCCACTAAGACTCGGTGTCAGTAGATCAATACCCGTTCATGGTAACCCGGCCCTCCCAATCCATCTCCCAAAGCCAAGCAAAACCGAATCCCCCATCCCCCATCCGCTCCTCCCACCGCCCCCCGCCCGCATGAGCGAAGGCGCCAACCCTCCCCCGGTGAAAACAGTCCGCAGTCCTTGCCGAGCCCCCAAGGGCCGCCTTAATGGTGTTGCCACGGGCGTAAGCCCCATCTTCAGGAAAAAACAGTCCGCACTCCACATTAGGCCTGGAAGGCCGCCAGTATCGGTTGCCATGGGCGTAAGCGCGTAGACAAAAAACTGCACAATCCCCGGAGCCCCGAAAAAGGCGCCAGAATCTTTCGCCCAGTGGCACCAATCGTGCATCCTGCCCCAGGAGGCGGAAGTATTTCCCCATGCAGATCCCGGCAGCTTCTGGCCACCTTCAGGAGAAAACAGTCCGCAGTCCCCGCTAGCCCCGAGAGGCGCCAGAATCGTGTTGCCACGTGGCGCAAGCCCGTGGAAAAAGCAGCCTCGCGCAGCGAGACCATGGAACACGGCCCCGTTTGGACGTGTGACTTCGAACGCCGCACAACTCACCCCATCGCCGCTGCTGCTCAAGCGGACCGCCACCGCCAACCCACCGAGTGAATCAATCGGCGTCAATTGATCGGCAGCAACAGATTCAGACGAATTCCGTCCTCCCCTCCCCCGCTCGCTCCGCTCGCCCCCGCGAGCCAACTTTGTCTCATCGAATCTATCGGCAAGTCCAGCGCGAAACTGTAACGCTATATAACCTCAAAATCCAAACAGAAAGTGGCCAGCGTCAGTGCTGCGGGGTTGCATCGGAGCCGGACATGTAAGCGCCCGGCCCCCCCACCCAAGCCAGAACGTATCCGCCGCGCACAGCGCCACCATATCGAGCCCGGAGGGCGCCTCGCCAAGGAAAGCCCCGGTCGTAAGGCCGGGGAAACCATAGCCTCGCGCCTGCGCGACCATGGAACACGGCCCCGTTTGGCCGTGCGACTTCGAACTCCGCGCAGCCCACCCCGCCACCGCGATGCCCGTCCTCCTCTCCACGCAGAAACGCCAACTCACCGCCGGACGCCGGAAGCCGCTACAGACTGGCTCGCTCCGCTCGCCCCCGCGGGCCTACTCTGTCTCATCGAATCCATCGGCAGAACCAGCACGAAACTGTAACCCCAGGTAACCCCAAAAATCAAACAATATGAGTTTCGGGGACAGAGTTTCGGGGACACCCTTCACTTTTAGTGGGGTGATTTTTTCCTGATTGGCGTCACCGCGCAATTGCTTGTCGCACGCCGAAACAGTTTGCAAACTTTTCTATTGACAAAAACGCGGGGGGGCAAAATCGACTTGTGAGTCCGAAATAGAGAAACGGATTCGGCGATCAGTGCCGAATCCATGTCTCAGAAGTATATTCGTTCGCATTCGAGGTCGAGATGAACGCCTATTTGCGGCTGTATTCACTCGGTGTCTCTTTTGTTCTCTTTTGCCTCCTGGCAGCCTCCGTCGTGACGGCCCAGGAAACGGCCTCCGTACCCAGGCCGGGCAGCGCTACCCCCGGTGTCGTCACCGGCCAGAAGGTGCCGTTGGCAGGCGAGTTCCGTCCCTCCCCTCAACTTGATCCCACCCGCATCGTCGCGCTCGTCCCCGTCGTCGACGTGCCTGGCATCGAAGGCGCCAAGAGCGCCCCTCTTTCCCTTGAAGACAATCAAAGCCCCGTGAAACAGGCCCCAGAGCGCCTCAAGCTCGATTCCAGCAAGGCCGAGGTGCCCTCCGGGATCGTCAGCTTCCGGGCCATGTATAGCGACGACGGCGAATGGGCGCTTGTCGATCTTGAAGCCCGCGAAGCCTTCTAGTCAACTAGTTCATCCGTTCGTTCAAGGAGCCATTCGAATGGTAGCTACAAAGGGTTTTACGAGAGATTTGTGCAGACGGCGATGGTTAGTCACCGCGAGTGGTATAGCCGCTGCGCCGATTCTTAACGCGGAAGATCTGCAAGTAATTCGTTTAGTTCAGCTTAAAGACGATCACTTGCTCATGCGGTTCATCTTGACAGGCGACGGCATCACCGCTTTTTGGCAGGCCGGACTGGCTCGTGGCGAAGCTTCGCTGTGCGGACACGAACCATCCGGCGAAATCCGATGGTCGAAGCCAATTATGGATCGATTTGTCGATCTGATCCCGTTCGCGACCGGCGATTTCTGTGCAGTTGTTTATCGTTTAGCCACGCGTGCAATGCGGTTTTCCTGGTACACGCCCACGGGACACCTCCGCGCTGAAACGGAAATCGAGTTCACAGGCGCTCTTCTAGGAACCGCGGCAAATGATGACCTCGTCTCTGTCATCGGTTCAGATTCAACTTTCTTTCAGCGAAGGTGGGGCGGGGGGCAACAGAAAGCAGTAATGGGGAGTGGGCCGCTCGACGCACCGAAGGTAGGGGGATCCCAGGCGCGTTTCGCCAAACTCCTGGCCTTTTCGTACGGCGCCGGGTGGATACTGCTGGACCAGATACGGGGCCAGTACTCTGAACTCAACTCTAATTTGGCTGAGTCCCGTTCAGGTGTCCTTAAGCATCCGCTCATTCAGAAATCCGTGTCTCAGCAGGACTCTGCTGTTGAAAGTCGATCCGACGAACTGGCCCGTTTGGGAAGATCCGGCTCTGTTTCCATGCCGCTCAGCATCTTTGCTGCGGCACTCGACTTTGTGGGCGGCCTGTGGGTTGTCCCATCTCCTCTAAATCCTTCGAATATATCGGTGTTTCGAGTGGAGCTGAATCGTCTGGAGGCTGGGGAGACTCGCCGGATTCCGCTACCGGCAAAACAGGTCGTAGGCAATTTGCCTCCGTTGCTTTTCTCCTCCTTCAAGACAACCTGTGCGTTCGCATACCGGACCGGCTTCGCCGTTCAGTTCGACACGTAGGATACAACCAGAGAAGTTCTAACAGTGTGATTGGAGGCTTAACCATGAATACGCAAGCTGTCTCATTTTTGAGAATAATCTGTCTCTTTTTGGCTTCGACAATGCTCGGACCGCTTGGTTATGGGCAGATGTCATGTTTGCCTTATAACAATATTTCCTGTTATTACATATACCTGGGAGAGTGCTGGTCATGCCCGCAGCATTCAGTCTGGGTGCGGGACGACGTTGGGATTTCGCCTCAGTTTCTTGGCACATGTTTGTGGTGTTGGACCATGTGTACTTGGCCTCACGATTTTTGCCAGCTCACTGGTTTAGTAATCGTCGAGCGTTGTAGTTCTAATGAGGACTATGTTGTCCGAGTTGAATATATCTGCTGCACCGAATGTGGTCAATTTTGAAATAGTTCCGGGCCACTCGCCTACCTTCGTGCTGGTGGATGTGGAGCGGATGCTCGATGAGTCGCATCCGGCGCGGGCGATCTGGGACTTGCTGGGCGGGCTGGACCCCAATCACCAACTTGACGGGGCCGCTTTGAAGAGAACGTGAAGGTGTATGAGGGCAGTTCGGGACGCGATGCCTGGCCGCCCCGGCTGCTCCTCGCGATCTGGATTTACGCTTACTCGCGGGGCGTTTCCTCAGCCCGCGAGATCACGCGGCAATGCGAGTGGGAGCCCGGATTGCAGTGGCTCACCGGCTTGCAGAAGGTGAACTTTCACACGCTGAGCGTCTTCCGGGTGAAGCGGGGCGAGGGGCCGGCGCAGATCCTCGCCGACGGCGATGACACCAACCGCAAATCGATTAGGGAAGCCGCCGGCAAGGGCGTGGACTTCATTGGATCGTGGGGCAAATACGAAAAGAACGTGCCGGGCAGAGGCATCGATGCGGGCTTCGCGCCGAGCGACTTCGAGTGGGACGAAGAGGCCAACGAAGCGATCTGCCCGGCAGGCAAACGGCTGGTGCATATTCGCACGAATCAGACCGAGGGCAACGGCGCCATCTATACATATGCGGCCAAGCGCGAGGATTGCCAGGCATGCGAAATGCTCACGCGCTGCACGCCCAACAACAAAATGGAAAAGCACGGCCGCGCGGTGAGTATTCGCCTGGAAGACGACCGCGTGGATGTCTTCCTAACCAAGATGGAGACCGAAGAAGCGAAGGCGATCTACAAGAAAAGAGCGCCGATTGCGGAGTTCCCCAACGCCTGGTTGAAGACGAAGCTGAACTGGGCAAGAGTGCGATCAAGGGGGCTGAAACGCGTAGCGGCCGAGGCGATCTGGCCGGCGCTGACCTACAATCTGCAACGCTACTTCGCGATCACGCGCGCCCAAACGCAAACGGCCTGATACGGGACTACGCAAAAGCCCAAATCCCGCCCCAAAACGCCGTCCAGAAGCCTCTGCGGAGCCTCTGACGCGCACCAGAACCAGAATCTGCCCGCAGCCGAACGCACCGCAAGGATCTTGCACCGAATGCCGGAACGACGGCTGGCACCCCCGGAGATCGCCCGCATGCTCATAAAGACTCAGCCGGGAGTAATTCTTTCACAGCTTCCTGTCAGCGATTTTGACGGCGATTTTAAGTATGGTGGTTGGTCTGCTCGTTTTCACATCTGTGACCATATCTCCATCCTTGTAGGAAGGCGGTTCCTTTGCATTGAAGGGCGTGTTAGCATACATGCGGAGCCCGGCGGGATGAGCCCCGAGCGTTGGCGCTTAACCGAGAAATTTTTCCATGCCGCGATGGAGCGGTTGCCCCAAGCCCGCCGTGCATTTCTAGACGAGGTGTGTGACGCAGACGGCGAGTTGCGGGGGCAACTAGAGTTGCTCGTCGAGAACGACGAGCGCGCCGGCAGCTTCCTGGAAAGACCACTGATCTCGGACATCAATGGAGCGCTGGCGCAGCCGGACCGGCTCATACGTCAGCAACTGGGAGAGTATGTGATCCTTTGCTCCCTTGGCGAGGGAGGAATGGGCGAGGTCTACCGGGCGCATGACAGCAATCTAGGCCGCGACGTTGCTATTAAAGCGTTGCCTTTTGAGTTCTCTCATGATCTGTCAAGGGTGGCGCTTCTGCGCCACGAGGCGCAAACGCTTGCTGCCCTCAATCACCCTAATATCATCGCGATCCATAGCCTTGAAGAGTCCGAGGGCTTGATCTATCTCGTCCTGGAACTCGTTGAGGGGGAAAACCTGCAGGGACCTCTGCCCCTAGCCGCCGCTCTCGACTTCTTATGTCAGATAGCGGAGGCCCTTGAGGCGGCCCATGAGCATGGGATTGTCCATCGTGACCTGAAACCGTCCAACGTTAAGGTGACGCCCGAGGGCAAGGTGAAAGTGCTGGATTTTGGGTTGGCACAGGCAATTCTGGGTGCCGCCACAACTACCGACCGAACCAGCCAGACAAATGGAGATGGATCCGGCACCCGGCAGTGGAAAATTTTAGGGACTCCCGGTTACATGAGTCCTGAACAGGTGCGTGGCTGGGAGGTCGACCAGAGGACCGATATTTGGGCTTTTGGGTGTCTTGGGTACGAATTGCTTACCGGAAAGCGCGCGTTCAAAGGGGGAACAGTCACAGACACCATCGCCGCCGTGCAGAAAGACGAACCAGATTGGGACCGTTTGCCCGCCGGCACGCCGTTGGAACTCCGCAGAATTCTTCGCAAATGTCTAGAGAAAAACCCGACCAGAAGACCGCGACGAATTCACGATGTCCGCAAGATGCTTGAGGAAGTGCGGCGCGGGCTCAAACGTTGGCGTTTTGTCCCGATGGTCCATCATGCCCGGCTGGTGATTTTGGCTGCCTGTATCGTGTTAGTGGCAGGGTTTCTGGGCGTTCGACACTACCAGTACAGTGTCCGTGCCCGCTGGGTGAAAGAGCAGGCCATCCCGGAGATCTCTCGTCTGATTGACGCAGGTGGCCTCAAGGCGGCATCTCGATTGATGCGCCGGGCTGAGTCAATCCTGCCCCAGGATCCATCTCTGCGCGAGATTCACGATCGCATCGGTTTGCCAATATCGATTGAAACTGCACCTCCCGGAGCGGAGGTGTGGGCCACTGGCTACAACCCAGAAGACAACGACTGGATCTTTCTGGGCACCACTCCGTTCACGACGAGGGAATTGCCTTGGGGAGAATACCGCATCCGCATCGAGAAACGCGGTTTCCAGACGATTCTGGGTTCTTGTGAGGTGCGCGGAGGGAACATTGAACATTTTGTTCTTGATCGCGAGGGCGCCATCCCGCCTGAGATGGTGCGAATTCCTGGCGGTACGATCGCGATCAGTGGCCTTGGTACCGCAAGTCTGGACGCGTTTCTGATCGATCGCCTTGAGGTCACCAACCGCCAATTCAAGCAGTTCATTGACCGTGGAGGGTATCAAAAAAGAGAGTACTGGAAACAGGACTTCATTCGCGGTGGCCGCCGGCTTGGTTGGGAAGAAGCAATGCGGCTATTTCGGGATTCCACCGGACGGTCCGGCCCTTCCACATGGGAACTCGGTGAGTATCCTTCGGGGCACGAGGATTACCCTGTGAGCGGGATTAGCTGGTATGAGGCCGTTGCGTACGCGGAATTTGCGGGCAAGCAATTGCCTACGGTGTATCACTGGCAACAAGCCGCACAGCCCGGTTTTTACTTCGAGATCGCGACATTCAGTAACTTTGGCATTGCTGGACCAATGCCTGTAGGTCGCCGCAGGGGCATCGGGGCTTTTGGCACGTTGGACATGGCCAACGTTAAGGAGTGGTGCTGGAACAAAATAGGCAATCAGCGCTATTCCGGTGGGGTGCGTGGAACGAGCCGGAGTATCTGTTCTCGGCAATGGACGCGCGGCTGCCCTGGGACCGCTCCGTTCAGAACGGCGTGCGCTGTGCACGGTATGACCGGAATGCCAACTCCGGAAGTATGGCTCCGGTCACCACGCCTGTGCATGACTTCAGCAGAGACCACCCCGTGCCGGACAATGTGTACTCCCGTTATCTCAGCCTTCTTGCGTATGACCCGGTTCGATCTCGACGCGCGCGTCGAAGGCGTGGACGAGGAGACCCGGTACTGGAAGCGTGAGAAGATCTCCTTTGCCGCCGGCTACGGAAAAGAGCGTGTCTACGGGTACTTCTACATTCCGAAAGGGGCTGCGCCACCCTATCAGACAATTCTGTATGCCCATCCCGGAATGGCCTTTCGATTGCCTCATCCGGAACCTGCAGAGGAGCATTTCTTTGATTTTCTCATCAAGAGCGGGAGGGCGTTTTTTCTCCCTGTGCTTAAGGGCCAGTATCAGCGGCGGCAGCTCCATCGTCCTTCTGGACCCAACGCACTGAGAGATCAGTTGCTCTACGAATCCAGGGAGTTCCGACGGGCGATCGACTACCTTGTCAGCCGGGTGGATGTTGATGGTGACCGGCTGGGGGTTTACGGGCTCAGCCGGGGCGCTTGCGTGCTTCCCGTCCTCGCCGCCGGAGAGCAGCGCTTGAAAGCAGCCGTTATCGGCGGAGCGGGCCTGGAAGTTCCCGGGAACCTGCCTCCGGAAGTGCACCCTTTGAACTTCGCATCCAGGTTCCGGACTCCCACACTGCTGATCAACGGTCGTTCGGACTTCATCTTTCCGCTCGAGACTTCGCAGCTTCCCTTTTTCCGGTTGCTGGCCGCGCCGCCAAAAGACAAGCGCCTCTTCCTCCTTGAAGGAGGGCATGGCGACCTGACGGCCAGCCGCCAGAAAGTGATCCGTGAATCTCTCGACTGGTTTGACCGCTATCTCGGTCCTGTGAAGGCACCGGCGCCTGGATCCTGATCATTCAATTGCACGGTGCTCCGCTCGTGTTTCTCAACTTGTCTGCAATCACCTCCGTGTCTACTGGTCCGTTAGGGAAGCGCAGGGGGCACCGGGATGGGGGGCGCAGGATAGGTTGTCCAGGACAGTTCGCCTCTACTGCCGTTAAGGACAATATTGGTCGGGCTGAAGAAAGTGCCTGGTGCGTTCCAAACGTCGCTCATTCCGAAACAATCCTCGAAGGCGGAACCTGGATCTGCGTGTATCGTTACCAGCGTGCTACCGGGCGGTCCCGAAATGAGGGCGACAAATTGCACCCTCGTTGTGTTTACATTGCTGGGATATCCCGATACGGGATCCAGGCGTATGCCGTTGTCATCGCCCATATGACCAAGGCCGCCGCGTGCCACTGCCAGGCATTCCCGCCCAAAACCAGCGGTGCTGGCAGTGTGGTTGTGGCGATGGCATCCAAGGTGATCTTCCGTCCATTCATGAAAGTGATTTCGCCTGCCTGTCCGCTTCCCCAGCTAACCAGTGAGATTTCGCGAACAAGGATCGCGGGCCTGCCTGCACGGCGGAATATGGCGCGGGCTGTTTTGCTCGTTACAAAATCCGCCACGTCGTAGAAGTAGGAAGTTGGTGAGGTTATAGTTGCCCCCGGCACCGGGAGGATTTCCACCGGACCAGCTAGCGCGAACCAGAAATGGGCAATGGCCGCGGGTGCGATGTTCTGGCCTTCCTCGAAACGGGGAGAATTCGGAGTGGTGAGAATCCCGTGGTTGGGATAACTGATTATGGTGACGAGTCCCTTTGCCATCCCATTCGGGTCGACCGCCAGGTTCCACGCTGGGGGTACCCATTTACGGGCGGTATCCAGATCTACGGGAAATGAAGCAGCGATCTGGCTGGCTTGGTAGCGAAGTTCGAAAAGGGATCGATTTGCGGGCGTGCCGGGGTCGGCACTTTTGCCTGCCAAGCTCAGCCCGAATGCCGCAATGAAAATGAGAATCAAGAATTTATCCGATCTCATGGAGTTCTCCTTTGGCAGCGGAACCATTGCAGCGCTTGATGGAAGGATCCCTTGTATTGGTGCAAGGCGACTCAGCCTTACTGCTGCAGGTCCTCTAGTATGTATTCCGCGATTCAAAGCAAGAATGGTTAAGGCGATGCCGTGTGTTAGAATCGCAAGTAATGGCAAGCGGTGCCGCGGCAGAAATCACCGCCATGCTCGCCGCGTGGAAGGGTGGCGATACACAAGCCCTGGATCGCCTAATTGCTCTTGTCTATCCCGAACTGCGCCGCATTGCTCGCCGGCAACTTGGACGTCGGCGTCCCGATGAGAGCCTGGAATCCGCCGCGCTGGCTGATGAAGCATATTTGAAGCTGTTGCGAGCCGGGGCAATTGGTTGCGAAAACAGGGCTCACTTTCTGGCGTTATGCTCCCAGATGATGCGGCGGATCCTGGTGGACCATGCGCGGCGTCGCGGGTGTCGCCAAACGGGGCCGAGACTTTTTGCTCACACCCCTGGATGAGGCCCTGGTGGCCGCGCAAGAGCGCGGAGTTGAAGTGCTTGCCCTGAATGAAGCTCTGGATGATCTGGCTCGATTCGATCCACGCAAAAGCAGAGTGATTGAACTGCGGTTCTTCGGCGGTTTAAGTATCGAGGAGACATCGGAGGTCCTGGTGGTTTCCGTGGAAACGGTGAAGCGAGATTTTCGGATGGCGAGAGCATGGCTTCTTGCCCGCCTGTCCGGAGGCAATCGCACCCAGAGTTCCGGAGATGGTGAGAGTGCTGGGATGAACCGGCCTACGGCCGGGCCGTGAGGGACAGCCACCGGCGTCCCGCCCCCTTCCTACTTGTGGAAATCCCACATGGCGCTACTCTTGGGGCCACAAAACGCCCCGCCACCCCAAGCATCACGGCCACCCGAAGATTCCCCAAAATCTCCGCAAACCCCACATCCAAAACCACTTCCCGCCCACGCGGGCGCCGGATCCCGGAACCCGGTCCCATCCCCTCCTGCCGCTACAATCAACCAGAACCCACACCCAGGCCCGCGCATTGCGCCCACCGGCATTCCGCCCACCCGAACCAGAGACATACTCGCCCGGTTGCCGCCCGGCCCTATGCGCCAGCCAGCAGAAACACAGCGGCGCACCGCGCCACCGAATCGAGCCCGACCAGGGCGCCTCGCCAACGAAAGCCCCGTGGCGTCAGCCCGGGGAACAAACAGCCTCGCGCAGCGAGACCATGGAGCACGGACCCACTCGGCCGTGCGACCCTCCCGCGGCCACGCCCACTGCAAGCCAGCCAAAAGCCGACCATGCCCGCCCCCCGGCCAATCGCCGCGGAGCGCCAACTCAACCCCGGAAGCCGGAACCCGGAAGCCGCTGCAGCCCGCTCGCTACGCTCGCCCCCGCAGGCCAACTTTCCCTCATCGAATCTATCGGCAGATCCAACACGGAACTTTAACCCCAAGTAACCCCAAAATTTCGGAACAGCACCGCACCGCCACCCCGATCACAGCCACCCGCAGATTCCCGAAGATCGCCCCAACCCCAACGCCCACAATCACTTCCCGCCCACCCGGAAAGCCAGAATCCGAACTCCAGAACCCGAATCGCCAAAGCCAATCGCTACAATCAACCAGAACCCACAATCAGGCCAACGCGTTCCGCCCACCAGCATTCCGCCGCAGCCTTCCGGGTACTCGGACCTGCAAGGCACGTTCTGCGTAGCCCAGGGTGCAGCCGCCATCAAAAACCGCAGCGCAGCCCTGGCAAAGATAGCCTCGCGCAGCGAGACCCCGTTAGCCCCGAAGGGCCGCCACAATCGTGTTGCTATGGGTGCCAACCCGTGGAAAATTAATCCGCCTCGCAAAGCGAGACCATGGAGCGCCACCCCGCTCGGCGGGTGCGACTCCCCTGCGGCCACGCCCACCATCCGACCTCAGCCTTTCAGGACCGCCAAATGCCTCGCATCTCCCCTCGGCGAATCGCAGCTAATCGCCGACCATCCGCCGGAAGCCGGACACCGGAGCCCGGAATCCGTTGCTGCCTAAAAAGGACAAAAAGGGGACCACTTTCGCCATTTTCTAAACCATTGATTCCACACGGCCAACGACTCTGGTCCGCTGGCCACGCCATCGATCAGCCGTGTCTCCCGGTGCGGGTCCAGTCCTGGCGACGCTTTCACTTTGGGCCGAAATCCGCCCCGCCACCCCGAGCATCACGGCCACCCGCAAATTTCCAAAAATCCCGGTAAACCCAACCCCCACAACCACTTCCCGCCCATCCGGACCCCAAAACCCGCAACCCGAAGTCCGTTTCCGCCCCTCCCATGGCTACAATCCACCAGAACCCACAATCAGGCCCACGCGTTCCACCTCGCCCCAGCCAGAACGCATCAGCGGCGCGCAGCGCCACCTTGTTAGCCCCGAAGGGGCGCATTAATCGTGTTGCCATGTGGCGTCAGCCCGTGGAAAAGAGCGCCTCGCGCCAGCGAGACCATGGAACACGGTCCCGTTTGGCCGTGCGACTCCGAACGCCCCGCAGCTCACCCCGCCACCGCGATGCCCGGCCTCCTCTCCACGCAGAAACGCCAACTCATCGCCGGACGCCGGAAGCCGCTACAGACTGGCTCGCTTCGCTCGCCCCCGCGAGCCTACTCTCCCTCATCGAATCTATCGGCGGAACCAGCACGAATCTATAGCCCCAGGTAGCCTCAAAATTCTCGGTCATCCAACTCCCCACCCAGCGCCAGCCCAAAGAACAAGAAACCCTCGCGCAGCGAGACCACTGAAGCAGCGCCCCATTTGGCGCTGCGACTCCGGCTTCTGCTTGCACACACCTCCATCGCCGGGATACGCACCACCATCGCCGGGAGGAATACCTCGCCGGATCACGACTTCCCTCGACCGCACCCTCGCAACGATCCTCGCCCACCAACCTCTCCCCCGACAACGGCCCATCCCCCCACCGCTCGCTCCGCTCGCCCCCGCAGGCCTACTCCGCCCCATCGAATCCATCGGCAAAACCGACACGAATCTTTAACCCCAATTAACCCCAGGATCCCGAATCAACTCGTGCTGCCATGCGGCGTCGACACGCCTATCCCCCACGCCATCCACTCGCAATCACCACTGCCCCCCCCCAGCAGTTCCGCACTTCCAAATTGATTTCTCCCATCGAATCAACCACATCCGAAAATCGATTTCAGACCCCATCCCGCCCCATCCGTATCCTCATCGCGGGCAGGGAGCTCTGTCTCCCCGCCCGAATGCATCGCGAAACGGTCTTGCAATCATGAGCAACACAAACAAGCAGCCCCTCGAATTCACCAAAGAGCCCAAGCTCAGTCCGATGGAACCGCGCCACAAGGATTTCCTCTTCTACCTCGCCGACGGCCACTCCCTCGAGCAGGCCTGCAACCTCGTGGGTGCCACCCGCGCGGCCTACGAGAAATGGCGCGTCCGCGTCGAAGGTTTCCGCGCCGCCGTCCAAGCCGCCCGCGAAAATCACCGCCGCGACACCCTCTGCGGCTTCCACGTCGCCGACGCCTACGCCCGCTGCCTCCTCGACGCCATCCAGCGCGACGAAGCCCTCCCGGCCACCCTCCGCTACCGCGCCGCCAAAACCATCCTCACCCGCAAAGGCAAAACCGACTGGCTCCCCGACCCCATCCCCGCCGACACCGAGCCCCTCATCCCCTTGGACGACGAACAGCCCGAAACCCTCCCCAACCAAGCAACAGCCCAGCGCGCCCGCTCCGAACACATCCCGCCAGCCCAACCACCCCAAGCCCAGCACCAAAATCCGGACAATCCGGACAAACCAGACACCGCCCTCCACGCCACTAACGCCATAACGAATCAACAAGATAACCCCGCAACCACCACCCCCCAGCCCCCCCTCGCTTTTTTCAACAATCCAGACAGACACCCCCTCCACCAAAGCGAGCCGCCAGCCGCTTCAGTCCAACCAGCCCCCAGCGATTCACCGCAACCCGCTCTCCCCCCATCGCTCAGCGAAACCTGGCTAAGCAACACCTTCCTCCACAAGCACGAATCCCCGCAAGCCTTCGAACGCCTCCTCGACCACCACCTCCGCGCCTACCAGCCAGCCACGCCCCCCGAAGAACTCCTCGTCTTCCGCATCGCCCAGAAGGCCTGGCTCCTCCGCCGGGTAGAAACCTGGGAGCGCGTCATCGCCGATTCCAGCGTCGCCAAAGTCCGCGCAAAGAATCCCAACGCCGCCGCCCCGGCCTGCATCGCCCTGGCCCTGTTCGAACGCAAAGAAACCGCCCCCATCCGCTTCTACGACCGCACCGCCAAACTCCGCAAAGAACACGAAGAAGCCCACGAACGCCTCACAGCCAAACTCGACACCATCCAGCACCGCCGCAAAGCCGCCGACCCCATCCTGGCGGCCCAGCCCTTCAGCAAGCGAGTCCCCCAAACAACAACCGGAGCGCCCAACCAAACCTCGTTCTTCTCCTCGCTCCCCCCTCAACGCTACCCATCATCCCGAAGCCTGCGCCCTCCAACCCCCGAGCCTGAAGCCCTGCGCCATTCAACCCCCGGCTAAAGCCCTGCAAAAATCAGCCGAGCGTCAGCGAGACCATGTTGCGTCGACCCATTTGTCGACGCAACGCCACCGTACCGCTCCAATCCAAGCGAAATCCACCCTGAAACAACGCAAGCCCCATCCACCGGTTCCACAAACGCAGATTTCTTTCCCCGCATTATCAACGGCATCCAGTTCCCAATTTCGGAGTCCAGCCCTGCATCTCCGTAAAGTGTTTGCGAGCTAGCCGCCGCGCGGGCTGCGCGGGCCGCCCACTCCTGAGCTGCGCCGCCCCGCGCTTGATGAACGCGAGAGGCGGTGATCTGCCAGCCCATTTCCGGCACCGCGCAGGATCACTTGGCGGGGCTCCCGCGCGGTGCCGGAAATCGCGGCCTCAACAACGACGCGGATCTCCACGTGGATTGTCTTTCATGTCCGCCCCAGGGTAGACGATCCGGTCACCCGGCCTATTCTTGCGCGCAGGTGATGCGGCTGATGGAGTGCAAGCAACTTCAGAAAAACGTCAGATGTCGCGAATCGTTCAGCCAGCGCATACAATCGTCAGCGGGCGCGCATCGAGTTCATCGCGCTTCTCAGCCCACATTCGAACCCCAGGGAGCTTCCTGAACGAATTACAATCCCTTCGCCACGGCAGATTCTCGCCTAGCCGGGGCGAGTGCGGCGGCGTTGACACAATCGAGCGGTGCGGCGCAAACCGGCGAGAGATGGCGCCAGGCCCAATGTGCTCCGGATCTGCACCGATCAGCAACGATGGAACCATCGCGTCGACCGGCAACCCGCATATCCGCACGCCCCACATTGACCGTCCTGCGCGCGAAGGCGTGGCCTTTACGCATGCGCAGATCGCCACAACCCGATCTGCGCTCCCAGTCGGGCGTCGTTTCTTACGGGGTGTAGCGCGAGCCGGATTGATCAGCACCGGAACGGCAACGCGGAGTTCCCCTGCGGATCTGACGCCGGCGTTTGGTGACACGTCGGCTGGCGGCGGCCGGATATGACGGGGCACTGTGCGGCAAGCTTCATCTCTCAAGTCCGTTCGAACGCGAGGAGCCGCGGATCGACGATGGCTACCGCACCTACGATTGGAGCCATCGGAGCCAAAGCCGGAATCCGGCTGGCCTGATCAAGTGCATGCCTACAACCGTGGGCCGCACGAACGCGGGGTCACGTGGGATGGCCTTTACCGGAAGCGAACGATCGCCGCTTACCCTCAGCAGTACAACGCGGGGATGCCTGCCGCGCATCATGAACTGGCGTGGGAGGCGGAGCGCACCCTGCATTACATCGAAGGCGGTTTGAAGGGTCCGTGGTTTGCCAGCGTGAACATTTTCGCTCCGCATCCACCGTTCGATCCGGCGCCGGAGTACCTGGAGAAGATGAACCCGGTCGCTTCCCATGCCGCTTTATCGCGAGGATGAGGAACGCGAGCAGGCGCGGTCCACAAGCGCGGTGGACCACCAGACGAAGACGCCGGTGCCGCCGGGGAGCTATCCGGCCCGGCACATGAAGGCGTGCTACTACGCGATGATCGAGCACATCGACTGGTACGTGGGGCGAGTGCTTGAGGCGCTCGAACGAACCGGGCAGCGCGAGAATACACTGATCGTCTTTACGAGCGACCATGGCGAAACGCTCGTCGACGATCGCCTTCGCGCGCCAGGGTGCCGCTTCTTCGAGGGAGCGGTGCGGGTGCCGCTGATCCTTTTCTGGCCCGGGGGCGGACTGCGGAACGGGTTGCGGAGCGAGGCGCTGGTGCAACTGACCGATCTTGCTCCAACGCTGTTGGAAGCAGCCGGAATTCCGGACCCCGGAGACATGGATGGGAAGAGCCTGCTGGGGCTGGCGCGGGGAGCCGCCGAGGCGAAATCCTCGATGGGGATTCGCCTGGAGTGAGTATCATGATTCGCAGACGAATACGCTGCATTCGCACGCATCGATGATCCGGGAGCGCGGCCACAAGCTGACGCTTTATCACGGCACCGGACTGGGGGAGTTGTTCGACCTCGACGCCGATCCCCACGAGTTCGAGAAATTGTTCGAGAAGGCACAGCACGGGCGGTTGCGGCAACGGATGACGGACCGGTTGGTGGAGCCATCTGGCGTTGCACACGGATCTGAGGGAGTCCCCGGATCGGCGCTACTGATTGGCCGGAACAGTCCGACGGCACTGGGACGCGGCTCGGTTCGGATAGAACTCCACTACTGGTTAATGCGCAACGCTCACGAAAGGAAACGGCAACGCAGACGGTATCGACGCAGCGATCGGTCGCGTCCCATTGGCAAGCGATCGGCTGCCTGGCGCTGATACTCTTGCCCTTTCTGATTAGCGGCGTCAGCATGGTGATTGCCGGGCTGAAGGATCTGAACAGTGGCAGCGGGAGCGAGTTGATTGGTTTGCTGCTGGCGGGAGTGGCGTTCACGGGGGTGGCGGGGCTGCCCTTGTATGCCCTTTTCGTGAAGATCAATTGACTTCGCGTCGCTTCCGTTGCGAAAGCAGTATCCAGGGCAGCCGTGGATGTGGCGGGAGGATTGGGCGCAGGGATTTGTACGGGATGAAGTCGCGGGCGGCGAGGATTGGCTGATGGATGGCGGCGGTCCTCGCTTCGGTGGGGTTGCTTGTCGTGGGGTCGGAACCGCGCGAGAAGTTCGACCACCACGCTTCGGCGTATCCCGGCGCCCGCCTGGGCGGTGGCGGGATTGGCGGTGCTGATTCCCGTGGCACTACTGCTTCGCGCGATTTACATTACGCTCCAATATCGGCAAAGTTCGGCGGTTCCACTCTGGCGCCCTCAAGGGTCCGTGCGCGGTGGGGTCGAGGGGATCGGGAGGGGCTGCAAAGTAGCCTCGGCGAAACGCCCCAGAACGGTGCAACCCTGCGGCTGGGGTGCATCCGGACCAAGCGGCAAAGTCGCGGAAAGAGTTCGAGCACGAAGCGCACGACGGTGTGGTTTGCCGATCAGACACTGGATTCGTTCCGGTTGCGCCAAGGGCCAGCGGGCGTTTATGTGCAGGGAGAATTTGCGATCCCTTCCGATGCGCAAGCGACAGGGAAGGCGGGTGGTGGAATCAGCTGCTCCTGGAAGCTCGAAGCTCCGCGAGTTGCTGGGCGTGGACTATCGCTGCGAGTTCGAACTTCCCGTGTTTCTTTTGGATCGGGATGGGATGCTGCTGCAACGCGGCAGCCCCGATTGACCTGGCCGGCTGCCAGTGCATCGTTTAAGGGCGGAGAAGTAAGGATGAGCGTCAAAGGTTTTTCCAACGGGTTTACGCGCGGCGAGTTTGGGCTGATCTTGGGGACTACTGTTGGTTGTCTGCCGCTAGTCTTACCCGATCGACGAACGCGCAGCCGCGCGCCGGGACGCTGGTGGTAAGGGGAACCTATTCGAGCGCCGAACGCTTTCTGGAAGACGGGCGCCCGGTTGGCCGACGATGGCGGGCACGCCGTGTTCGTGCACGGGCAATCGATTACCGAGGAGATGTTCGCGCGATCCACCGGGGAAGGCGTGGCGGTCTATGCCCGAGTTCGCAACGCTGAATGGCAAGGGGTATGTAGAAACGCATCCGGAAGGCTCGGCCGCCAAACCAGTTTGGCGAACGCGTGCCGCCGGCCTTCTGGTTTCTGGGAGTGTGCCCAAGCGAGCCCGCAATCCGCGCCTATCGCACAGAGCAGCTTGAGAGGCTGCGTGGAGCGCTTCGCTTCTGGCCGGGGTGTGGATGGAGGACTTCCATTGGCATGCGCAGTTTGAGGAAGAGGAACCCATCTTGCCGGGATACCTGCTTCTGCAACTCGTGCCTGGGTGCTCTCGCGAAGGTGCTCGGGCTGCCAATTCCAGGAGCGACGTCGCGGCCAAGGCGCGCTGGATCCTTACCGAACAGCAAGCGGCTTGGAGGGATTGGCGCGCGGGGGTGCTGGTGGATCGGGCAGGTATGCTAGGCGCGATCGTCAACGCAAGCGGCCGGAAGCGTTGCTGGGCGTTAACCATTGCCCATGGACGGATTCGGAATTCGACGGAGCGTTACGGCTCATCCTCGGAATCGATTTCGTATCCACTGGCCCCGGAGATCGACGTGTTTTCCCCGATGGTTTACCACGGGCGGATGGGGCGGAAGCCGGAGTGGGTGCGAGATGCGGTTGAACGGATTTCCGCGCGGTTGCCGGATGCAACGCGCATCTGGCCGATCGTACAGGCGCATTCGTCGTCGGCGCCGATCAGTGCATCGGAGTTCGAAGAAGTGATGCGCAACGGGGCAGCGGGAAGGGCCACGGGGTTGCAAATGTTTACCATCGGAGCGGTGGCGGAAGACCCCGCGAAGCTGGCCGCGATGCGGCGGATCTATCGGGCGTGGTCGCCGGGCGGATAGCGGAGGGCGGTCTCTACCGTTCGCCCGGGTCGCCAGCCCCCTTCGGGACGTTCTCTCGGCGAGATTCGGCGGAGCGGCAGCCCTAAGTGGCTTTGGCTTGGCCTTCGACGAGGGTCCAGCAGCCGGGGGTGGCGGAGGCGGCTGTATCCAGGCCGTTCCAGCTTAACTTCACGTGCGCCGAGAAAGCGGGATTGTCACTTCCAAAGACGCCACGCCGCGGCTTACCAACATGATCTCTTTTCAATCCTTCGATGTATTCGGCATGAACCCGGGCCGTGGCGGCTTCGTCGCGGTGGGGAATGACGATGCGGGTTTCCAGGCGCTGGCCTCGCCGCCGCGCAACACGATGATGCCTACGTCGCGGCTTCTCGCGCTGCTGCTCCATGAACTCCGCGTAGTGGCGGGCGTCCTCAATCATCGTGCCCGCGATGGAGACGATCACGTCTTCCTGCTGCAGCGGGCCTTTATAGTTCTCCGGGAGCCACTTCACGGCAATGCCCGGACTCTTGCCCTGGGGGTCGTAACCAAAGCCGCCCAGACGGAGGAAGGCGCCGGTTCCGGGGTCGACGCGGGTGCTGTCAAGAGCGTCGTTGCGGAGGTTGAAATCAAAACTGCTGATGCGGATCCAGAAGGCGTGAGCGAAGTCCGGAGAGCCGGTTTCGTAGTCCACGCGGATGGGTGTGGTTTCCGCCCGATGCGGCCTGAGCCAGGCGATGGAATCCTTGACCGTGAATTCGTTGGCGGCCAGCAGACTCAGGTTGAGGCCTGCCGATTGCAGGCGGTTGATGGTTTGCTGTAGCACCGGGAGCCGCTCCTCTTCGTAGACCCAGAGGATGGGAATGGCGGCGGCGTTGCCGGCAAAGAGGCGATTGCTTTCGATCACGCGGCCCATATCGCCGCCGATGGCGAGGCCCGCTGCCCATTGCTCCGGGCTGCGGGAAAGCGCGTAGAAAACCGCTGGCGCGCCGTCGCCGTGGCCGGCAAGGAAGATGCGCCGGCCGTCTACTTGGTGAAGCTTTGAGAAGTCTTCCAGAATGGCGTCTGACCGCCCTAAAACGCCGGCGTCTGAGCTGAACGAATACGCTCCCGCGTTCCAGGGGAGAACCAGGTTCCAGCCTGCAGCCGGGCGGCTGCGTTCCTATCGGCGGAAATAGCCGCGCACGGGGTCTCGACAGAAGCATATTCAATGGCCGCGGAGGAACAAAAGGATGGGGGCCGGCTCATCGGTTTCGAGAGGCTTGGAACAGAGATAGATCAGTTCCGTATCGCCCAGCATCACCCTGCGTTCGACGCTGGTGGCCAGCAGGCTTCGCCGCTCGCTATAGCGAGTACGACAAGCCATCCAACCAGGCTCGAAAGAATCCGCATTCGCTTCGTTTGAAAAATCGGCTTCGGGCGACCGCTATCAAGCGGCAGTCGCCTGACTTTTGAATCCGCTTGCGCACGTCTTTCGATAGCTTTTCCAGGCGCTCCAGTTTCTTGAGGGATTTAAGAGAAAGTACAAACTCGGTATTTTCTTCTAATTCCTTCAATAATTCGCCGCTAATATCCTGGATTTCTTTCAATTCCTGCAAATTGCGCTGATGCTCATGCTTCAGCATTGCATCTCGTTGCAGCTTTCCATTGGCAAAGACGGGCGCTCTCGTTCGTCTGGTTTCGGAAACGGCTTCGCTTCGCATAACGGTCCAGCTGCGCGTGGAGAGGAAGGGAGGGCAGAGCGAGTGTGGCCAAGCCCAACATCAGGAATGAGCTTAGCAGCAGGAGGTTCAATCTTCGCACAAGAGGGCTCCTCTGGCGCTTCGATTGCTACCAGAGCCCAGTATGGATTCGCTAAAAGTAGGTTTGGTGGGCTCGGGCAACGAGGACGCGGAACCCTCCAGATTCTCCTTGAAAACAAGGAACAACTTGCCCACAAATTGGGCATTCCCGTGGAAGTTTCGTTGCTCTGCAGCCGCTCAGTACATTCGTGGGAGTTGCCGGCGGGCGGCGGATTCGATCGCCAAGACCACTGACTGGCGGGACGTTGCGGCAACCCCGCAAATTGACGTGGTGGCCGAGTTGGGTGGGTCGCACCGGTGTCGCTAGCGAGGTGATTGAAAGTGGCTCGGGCTGACGGGAAGCGGTGGAAACCGGCGAACAAGGAATTGATGGCCAAGCGCGGCGTCGAGCTCGGCAAAAGGCCAGCGAGGCGGGGAGGCCGCTGGCCATGGAAGCCAGTGTGGCCGGGGGCATTTCGATCCATACGGTATCGCGCGAAGGCATCGCGGGACCGGCATTGAAGCGATGGCGGGAATCCTCAATGGGACCTGCAACTTCATACTTACTGAGATGGAGAAAGCGTGCCGGGGGTTCAACGAAGTTTCTCGGTGAGGCCGCAGCAACTGGGCAATGCCTGAAGCGGATCCCTCCGGCGGATGTGGACGGTTTCGATGCCCGTCCGAAGTTGGCGATTTCGGTCGCCCTGGCCTTCGGCTGTCGGTTGCCGGTGGAGCATATCTATGTCGAGGGCATCCGCCGGGGTGAGCGACGTCGAATTTTCCTATGCGGCGCAATTGCGGCATACCATTCGGCTCCTCTGCGTGGCGCGTCTTTCGCCGGGAGGGCTTGCCCTCTCCGTGCGGCCGGCGTTGCTGCCGAAGTCGGCGATTCCGGCTAAGCGTGAGTGGCTCCTGCAATGCCATCTGGGTCAAGGGTGCAGACGGTGCCGATACCTTCGACCACGGTCGCGGCGTGGGTCCGCTGCCGACGGGCGTGGCGGTGGTGAGCGACCTTGTTCCCCGCCGGCGGCGGTTGCTGAGCGGTCGGCAGACCGCGTTTCCCCTTGCAGCTTCCGGCAGCTTGCCCAGCATCGCCCCGCTCCGCCGGAATCGTTCAAGCAGCCCTACTACCTGTGCTTCCGGGTGGAGAACCGCTTCGGGATCATCGCCGATCTGGCGACGATCTGCGGGATCACGGCATCCGGGATCGATGCGGTGGGGCAGTTGCCGATCACCAACTGGCTGGCACCTTCTTCTCCTGTGAGTCACGGTGGAACCGGTGTGCACGATGGGGACAGATCCAGGGGCGCGGGTGGAAACTGATGTCCCGCCTCGAATATCTGATTGAGCCGCCGCCGGTGATGCCAATGCGCAACTGGGTTTGAATCGGAAAAGCGTTAAGCTCCCGGCTCAGCGTTCGCCCCGCTTCACTCCGCAGGGTACCATCGGCGAGGCGGCGGCCCAGGGCTTCGGCACCCTTCCTCTTCGGCTTCGTCGACGCCGGGATTGGATCGAGACGTGGTTGCCGAGGCGCCAGGGCTGCCGTAGGGCGTTACCAAAGAATTCATCGTCACGCTGAGCCTAGGCTGTGGGCCGAGGCTGATCATCGTCAGTTCCTCGCCGTTTGAGGGAGCGCCGCCCGTTGGCGAAGACGGCAGCCACCCCGCCGCGCAAGGAAGCGGGTCTCCCAGAAGCCAAACTCGATGCTCCAGCGGACGATCGCCTGGCGCACCCGCCAAGCGGGCGTCGCCCATGTGGACGGGGGAGTCGAAGCGCGACGGCGTCGGCGCTGGGAAAGCACCTCCCTTGGAGAACTCCCGCGAGGGTCTCGACGGTCACCTTTGTGCCCTCCAGCCATTTTTCGCCTGGCCCGACGAAACCGGCAGCCATCTTCCCGGTGTAGCCGCTTCTTTGAGTGATAGACAACCAGGACTTGGAAGTCCTGGGCCGCCAAGCTGAGAACACGACTGCCAGCGACTGCGCAACGAAGCAACGCGATTTGATCCACCGAAGGGCACCGTGCTTGGCCTCCCTTGGCCACCGGCGGCTAGACGTTTCGGGACCGACATAGAGCGTTGTACCAAAGGAGCGGCTACAAGCCCGCCGACGTCCGCTCGGCCGTTGAGGAGAACCTGGAGTACGTGGATCGAAAAGTGCAGATCGCCGCCTTTCACGCGGTAAGCGATGTTGCCAAGGCTGGCAACGCGCCGTCGAAGAAAAGAGTTCCTCGAATTCGCGCGTTCTGCATCGTGCGATCGCGGCTGCGCGACCGGCCTCGACGAAGTTCGGCATAGTGGTTGATGTTGGCCCGGGATTCGTCCCACAGCGGGCTCGGGTTCCTTGCTGGGTGCCGAGAGTAACCTCAAATCGGCCGTCGGCAAAGAGGTGCATGCGGCCTTCGCCGCCGAAGAAATCCCCAGCCCATCGCCTCCGGTGCGCTAAGGGGCCGGCCGCACCTCGTTGATGATCGTGGTGGGGTCGGCGTATTCCCATTCCACGGTCTGGGCGTCGGGTCTTCCCGCTGGTCCTCGTAGCTCGAGCGGCCGCCCCAGGAACCCACTTTCACCGGCAAATCTTTTGGCATTGGCCGAACGTGAAACATCAATCAAATGCGGACTGTCGTTGTCCAAATCGCGATCGCCCGAAATCCTAGAACCAGTGCCAATGACGATAGTGGACCAGCATCGCCGTGGTAAGGACCGCTCTTGCGCTGGGCCCAGCCAAAGATCCCAGTTCAGCCAGCCGCGCAAGGGACGATCGGTTCGGAAGCCGATGGGATCTCAGTCGCCGGGGGCAAGCCGAACTTGCCGAAGAAGACGTCGCCAATTGAAGTCCCTCTTGGCAGCCAACCGAAACGGGTGACTCAAGCGGCTCTAAGGAGCGGGCGTCGGGCGCCGCCTTGGACGATGCGGCTTGGACCGGCGCGAAGCTTTCGACGATCTTCTGGCCTTCTAAGCAACATCCGCGCGAACCGGCTTCTCAAGGTAGACATCCTTGCCTGCCTGCATGGCCCAGATGGGAGTGAGCGCGCGCCGACGGTTCGTGGTGGTCACCAGCACCGCGTTCCATGCTTGTCGTCGAAAACCGCTACATATTGGCGGTGCTCTTCGCCGTAGCGCTGTACATCGGAGTGCGACCCCACTGGGCTGCCTGCTTGCCCGGCTGGCCATCGGGATCGACGATCGGGCCGACCTTTACGCCGGTTATCTTCATCCTTTTGCGGATCAACTGGTTGCTGCGTTCGTCGATGCCCATGATGATGCGTGCTGATGTGGACCGGCCTCGATGAAAGATACGGGAAGCCTCGCTCTCAGAAAGAACCCCGAAGCCACCGAAGATCTATTCTGCAAAAAAAGATCGCCCCAGTTTCATCGTAAATAGCGATCGTGCAACGGCCCCACTTCAGCGCGGCCTGTACCCACGGCCACCGGCGCCTTCACCCTACGAGTTCCTCAAAGCGCGCTAAGGTCTGCATCGGAGAGTGCTCCCAGTCCATTCAACCGCGCGTTGATGCGCGTCACCAGGTCTTCGGCAAACGATGTAGCTTTGGTCTGTCGGCCGGGTTGTTCGATCCGCCGACCACCCCAGCCCGGGCAGCCAGTTTGTTATCAAGTTGATGGGGATAGTTCAGCTGGGTCCTGCAAGCCCTCGTTCTTCGGTCCCCACAAGGAAATCCTCCCATGGCGGTGAAGTCTTTGCTCAGTTCCTCCGCGGCTTTCACGGCATCGGCGGCGGACTTGTTCTTCTGTTCGTTCGCCGGTCTGCAACTGGGCGCGCACGTCGCGGATGCGCAGACGTCGTCGGTGAACTCGGGGAAGAGCTTGTCGCGGATCTGCGAGAGCAACGCGAACTGCTTGTCGAAATCCGCCTGCGTTGTCGCAAGGCGAGGGTCCTTCTTCACTGAAAAGCGTTCGGTGAGCTTGCTGTCGCCCGCCGTCAATTGCACCTGATACTCGCCGGGAGTCGCCTTGGGACCTGCCAACTGGCCGCCCCACAAGATCAGCCCTTTGATGCGCCGCGCGCATTGCAGATGCAGGTTCAGACGAATTCGTTCAATGTCCTCTTCGCCTCGAACTTGCTCTGCCAGACGCTTGTACTCGGGACGGCATCTGGAGCTCGGCTTTGAACTGCGACCAGCGCCCTTTGCATCCACGATTCGAGCGTGAGAGGCTTTCGGGGTCTTCTCCGCCAGCGAGAACGAATGACGGCGCTGTAGGCCGGATTGGTCGAAGGTCTGGCGCGCCATCCTCAGCCGCCCTCGCCGAGCCGCCTTATCCGAAGCGTCTTCGCTCAAGCAGCGCCATAATGGCTTTGCCGATTTCTGGCAGCGCATGCATCTGCCGCAGCGCTCCAAGGTCGTCCAGCACATAGAAGCTGCGGCCCTGGGTGGCCACAACCAGGTCGTCCTCACGCGCGTGAACGGTGAGGTCAGTGATCGGTACCACGGGCATGTTGAGTTGCAGGCTCTCCGATCGCTTCCCTTCGTCGAACGAGACGTAAAGCCCGGTCTTCCGTGCCCGCGTAAAGTGTTCCTCTCGGAGCGGGTTGCTATCACCGCGTGAAGGCGTCGTCCGGACGGTTGACGACCTTCGTCCAGGTCTTGCCAGATACCTTGGTGCTATAGAGATAGGGCCGGAAGTCGTCCGACTTGTACATCGTGGCCGCCACCCACGCCGTGCCCGCCTCATGCGGCGCGCAGGTACGATCGATCACTTCCGATTCCACCGGCATCCCGGTGAGTGAACGTCGCGCCAACGTCTTGCCGGGAATTGGCCGGAGCATGCACCAGGCCGTCGTCCGAACCCGCCGAAGATCAGTCCCGGCGCGTTTCGGCGATTTGGCCACCGGTGAAGAAGATGGTGCTCAGTACTCAACGCCCGTGTTGTCCTTGGTGATCGGCCCCCGGGAGGACCCTGCTTCTATGGTTGTTCCGGGTGAGGTCGCTGCTGATCGGGTTCGGTCAGGTTCGTCCTTCGTTCATGCTTAATACGTTCCGCTGCGTAGAGCAGCTTCGGATCGTGCGGAGAGAGCAGGATCGGGAAGTTCCACTGGAAACGGTACTTCATCCCCTCGGCCCAGAGCCGACGGGGTCACCCGGGATAGACGGTGACGTTGTGATGTGCTGGTGCGATGGTCGTAGCGCGTCAGCAAGCCGCTGTAGTTGCCCGCGTAGACGATGTTGGAATCGCGCGGATCGGCTACCAGCCGCTCTCGCCGCGGCCGCTCACCGGCTGCGGGCCACCAATGGCGATCGGCTACGCCGAGGTGGTGGTGCGGCTGGCGATGCCAACGGTGCTGCTCATCCTGCTGAGCGCCTGAAGATGTTAAGGGTAATCGTTGTCGGTGGCGACGCGATAGAACCTGGCTTGTGGCTGATCTGCGCCGTCCAGCTCTTGCCGCCGTTCATGAAGAACGCCGCCGTCGTCGCCTTGTACGATGCCTCGCTGTTGCTCGGCCAATCCAGAGGTTGTGGTCGTCGCCATGCGGGTGCTACGCGGAAACAAGACGCCCGGCGATTGTTCCGGCAAGCGATGGATGACGTTCAGCACGTAAATGCGGTCCTTCAGTTCGGTTCGCGTAGATGCGGAGTAATACCAGGCGCGTGGCGCAGGTTGCGGTCTTCGGAACCCGGGCCCACTTCATGCTGGGATCGTCCTGGAGCGGAAGACGCCGCCTTCCTCGGCCTCCACAATGGCATAGACCGGGTTGGAATCGACGGAGACGGTGACGCCGATCTTGCCGATCACCCCCTTCCGCAAAGCCCCTCATCGGCGAAATCCTTGGCCAGGTTTCGCCCTCGTCCACGCTCTTGAGAAGCCGCTTTCCGGCCCGCCGCTATCCATTTGAATGATGGGGTGCGGTGACCCGCCAAGGGCGGCATAGAGCACCCGGGGTTGTTGGGGTCCAGGATCAAGTCGATCGCCGCTGTATCGGCGTCGCGGAAGAGCACGCGTTTCCAGGTCTTGCCGCCATCGGCGGACCAGCAGACCCGCGCTTCGTCGGGCCCAAGAGGTGACCCATCGCCGCCAGCCACATCTGGTACCGGCACCACGCGGATGCGGAACACGTGATGCGAATCCCAAGGCCGAACGCGCCGCCAAGGTCTTGCCTGGATTGATGGATCCGGAGACGTCATCCGTGCGACACATCCGCCCACCGGCGATTCGCCGATGCCCAGCAGCGTCGGGTCAAGGAGGTTGGCAATCGCTCCACGAAGCCGCGCCGGGATCCACTGGTCGGTGACGGGGATCCAGGTAGGGCCGCCGCCGGTGCTGATACACGCCTCCGCCGGTGGCGCCGAAGAATAGGTGTCGGGTTGCTGATGCCACCCCGGTGAACTCGGCGACGCGCCCTCCCCGGGAAGTGCTCATTCTGGCGATACGCCAGCCTTCAGGGCTGGCAGCAGACGCTTGCGGCTGCATGCGATAGGCCTGCGTCGAGCATCAACAAACAAAGTCAGGGCCATCCATCGCATACGGCATCCGGTCACTCCTGCAATGAAAGTTGGCTTAGCCATGACTGGGCAGTTGCGCTGAGGTTAGCAACCAGAAAGGGGCACCAAAGCGCTGGAAGTGCCGGGGGCCGAATGGATAATCCTGTTTCCGACAGCAGCCCCGAAGCGGTTGTCCGGTTCGGCATCCTAGCGCTTCACTTGGCGCGAATTCCGGCAGCAACGGATAGAAGGAACTCGGCGTTTAAATTGAGAAAGTCTACATTGAACAGGAGCCACACCAGCCCCCCATGTATAAGGATCAGTTCAAAATTTCCGTGGAATCAACTCGGCAATTTTACCCGGCAGGCATATACCATCCGATTCCAACCCAGCGGGGACGGGTAGCTGAAATTGGGGACATCGGTATGGATCGCGGGCTATACTCGTTACACGGTGGGTTGAGGAATTTCGCCGAACCCATCGTAAGCTTTGGTAAATAACATACCAACCAACCAGCTCACCGTTGGCGAGCCCGTGCGCATCGGTGCGTCGCCAGCGGCGCCGATGGTTTGAGATGATCTTTGAGCCTGAAGGTGCTGGCGGAAGGACGGGCAGCGGTAACAGGCCAATTTCGCAATCCAGACCACGCCAACACGCGCCGTCGCATCCATGTCGCTTTTTCGGTTTGAGCGGCAATCACGATGCATATCAATGCCGGCATGCGGATCGGCACTGGAACCGCTGGGAGTGGAATGGCTGGCTTGGGCTCTGCCGGGTGCCCAGCGGCACGATGCTGACCCTCCGCTGCGGGCAGATCTCGGCTGCGTCCTGAACGGCTGACGCGGATCCTTCCGGAGAGGCGCGCCGGTCGGCAGGTATTGGACGGGAGGCGACTTCAACATCATCGACCTTCACTGGCGGCGAGATCGTGGCTTCCTCGGTCCCAGCCGGAACCTTCGCCGGGCCGGGCTTGGCACTCGACTGCCGCACTTGTGGTTAAGGCCTTGGCGAACCTGGCTCAGCCACCTGAAGCGGCAGGGCAGGGCGCGAGGACCTCAACTGGGTTCACCATGCTAGGTGGATTGGTTCGACGCCGTCGTAGAGCGCAGATCGGTTGCGCCTGCGATTGCTTTCCCGCTGTGGTTTTTGAAGACTTGAAAATCTTGGAGTTGGCTTGCCAGCTTCGACTTCGAAGCCGCGACCGGATCGCCTGCAACTGTGGAACCCCGCACGTGGAACGGCTGGTGAACTTGAATCCATTCATCGGGAAGTTGCTTGAAGAAGAAAGGCTATTACGGCCACATAGTCGGTAGAGCATGGCTTGGGTTGACCTCGAAGAAGGACGGTCTGTCAAAAA
>JAXHKT010000004.1:0-35272 GCA_034522975.1 Bryobacterales bacterium | reverse complement strand
CTTCACTTACGATCGTGGCGCGTATCCGTGCGCGCTGGCCGAAGGCAGCCTGGCGCGCGCCGCCTACGGGAAGGCGGAGATCAGCGAACGGCACCGGCACCGCTTTGAATTCAACCGCAAGTTTGAGGGGCTGCTGACTGAAAACGGTTTGCGGATCACCGGGGAATCTCCCGGAGACCGCACGTACGTCGAGATCTGCGAGATCCCCGGGAAGCGCTGGTTTCTGGGCTGCCAGTTTCACCCGGAGTTCAAGTCGAAACCGATGGAACCGCACCCGCTGTTCGCGAGCTTTATCGATGCGGCGTACCGATACCGGCGGCTGCGCATCGCGCCTCTGGCCGGGGTGGCCGATGCGGAGGCCGGGTTCAATGCCAGCCCTGTGGGCGCACTGGGCCAGGGCGATTAGCGGGATGCCGGCCGAGATGGAAGTGGGCTTCGATAGCGCAAAGAGCGTTCGCTTTGGCGCTGGACTGCCGCTGGCCTTCATCGCCGGACCCTGTGTGATTGAGAGCGAAGAGCACGTACACTTTCTGGCCGCGGAACTGGAAGCGCGATTGGGCCGCTTCGTCTTCAAAGCCTCATTCGACAAAGCGAACCGCAGCAGCGTACGCTCCTATCGGGGCCCTGGACCTGAGGAGGGGGTGCGGATCCTGGGCGGGCTGCGGCGAGAGAGGCTATCCGGTCCTTACCGATATTCATGAAGCAGCGCAGGCGGAGGCGGCGGCGGAAGGGGTGGACATCCTGCAGATCCCCGCATTTCTTTGCAGGCAAACCGATCTGCTGGTGGAGGCTGGGCGCACCGGGCGGGTGGTGAACATCAAGAAGGGCCAGTTCGTTTCCCCCAGGGACATTCTGCAAGCGGTAGAGAAGGTTGCCTCCACGGGCAACATGCGCATTTTGCTGACCGAGCGGGGCACCTCATTCGGCTACAACAACCTGGTTGTGGATATGCGTGGCTTGCAAATAATGCGGCAATCCGGTTTTCCCGTGATCTTCGACGCAACCCATAGCGTGCAACTCCCTGGCGCGGGCGGCGATCGCTCAGAGGGCCAGCCGCAGTTCATCGAAACGCTGGCGCGGGCAGCGGTGGCCACCGGGATTGAGGGGCTATTTTTGGAAGTACACGAAGCACCGGAGCGCGCCCTTTCGGATGGCGCGAATTCCGTACGGCTGGAACGCTGGTCACGGCGCTTGATTCGACGGGATGCGGGCGATCGACTCATCGGTCAAGAGCGACGCCTTCCGGCCGAGTAGCGCCGTACGGGTGCTGATCGGCTTACCGCCGGAATCGCTATTTGCTGAGCTGGAAGTGCCCAGCAAACAAGGCGTCAATGCCCGAGGAATAGAAACTTCGCACGGCATCGCGCGGCGTGCAGACCAGAGGATCCTGGAAGAGATTGAACGAAGTGTTGTAGAGCACCGGCAGCCCGGTGGCTGCGCCCTGCGCTTTCAAGAGCCGGTGATAGAGGGGGTTATCCGTTGCCCGGACGGTGTGGATGCGCACGATATCGTCGCCCAGGATGGCATGGGAGAACGTTTCGCGGAATTCCGGCTTCACGCGCCCCACAGTGGTGAGAAAGCGCGCGTTTTCGCCCACGTCGAAATACCTGGCGGCATCTTCCTCCGGCACGGAGGCCGCGAACTTGCGGAAGGACTCCCGGTGCTTGATGTAGATGTTGAGATTCTCGGTGGAATACGGATTCAGCGGAGAAGCCAGGATGCTGCGGTTGCCTAGCGCTCTGGGGCCGAACTCCATGCGTCCCTGCATCCAGGCAACGATTTTGAAATCGCCCAGTTCTTCGAGGGTGGCCTGCACGAGATTCTCCGTGGTAAGCAGATAGCGGAAATTCAGCTTGCAGTTTTCGAGGACCTGCTTGACCTCCTCGGACGAGAATTCAGGACCGAGGCACATCGTCTCAAACGGAACCCTGGGAGCTGTGGGGTTGAGCGTATGCCAGGCGTGGAGAGCGGCACCTAAGGCGGTGCCACCGTTGCCAGCCGCCGGCTGGACAAAGACGCCCGGGAAACGGCCGCTTCTTTCGAGCGCCTCAATGAGCAGGGCGTTGTAGGCAACGCCACCAGCCAGGCAGAGCGGGCGGCCTTCACCCGCCATCCGAACGACCGCATCGGCAAGGGCATCCTGCAGCGCGCGGGCGATGTCGGCTTTGTCGGCACCGGAGAGGCTGGCAGGATCGAGGCCAAGTTCCTCAAAGAAGCGCGGGTGGAAGGTTCCGCTGGCGGATTCGGTATTCAGCAGATCGCGCCGGACGGTGGGCCAATCCCCCGGGCGGGCGTGGAACAACGAATTAAAATAGCCGGCGAAACGCGGATTTCCAGAAGCGCTTAGCCACTGCACCTTGTGTTCGTCGGAATTGGAGCTGGTAACCCAGAAGTCGTGTTACGCGGCGGAGCAGGTCGCCGAGGGAATCAGGATAGTAAAGTTCATGATCCACCGTGACCAGGGTGTCCCTTGGCGCTAGCCAGCGTGCCGCCGCAACGGGGATCGCCGAGACGGTCTAGCGTAAGCACGGTGGCTGTTTCGAAGGGCGAGGCGTAGTAGGCGGAAGCGGCGTGGGCCAGTTGGTGATCGACGACAATGAGGCGGGCATTCGGGAAACACTCACGCAGCTCAAGGTGAATGCGCTCTTCGCTGCCAGTGACCCAGGGCCGGGCAATGGACACCACATCGACCTGGGAGGCGGGAATTCCGGCAATCTTGAGGCACTGCTGCCAGGCGGCCACCGGCAAATCGCCGGGGTGTTCCGCATGGGTGAGCTTTCGTTCCTCAATCGCCGCCAGCAGTCTGCCTTGAGAGAGCACCGCCGCGGCTGCGTCGTGAAGGATTCCGCCAATACCTAGGATGTTCATGGAGAGTAGCCTGGCCCGCTTGCCGGCAGCACCGGCGTCGAAGCAGGCCCCAACCGTTTAGGTTACGAAATTGTGGGGCAAGGCGCGCGGGATTTCTTGCGGCTGGGCATTTGGCCGGGCGGCATCCCGGGGTTCACGCGGCCCAAGAGGCGTTGGTATGCGCAAGAATAGAACATTGGCCGGCATGAAACTGGAATCTCTGCTTACCGAACAACGCAACCCCGCCAGCGCGGGGATCGACCGGATGACCACCACCGAGATGCTTCGCGTGATGAACGCGGAAGATGCCACGGTGGCGGGCGCCGTGGAGGCGGCGCTACCCCAAATCGCCGCGGCGCTCGACCGGATCGCGGGGGCGATGAAGGAGGGAGCGCGTCTCTTTTATACGGGTGCCGGGACGAGCGGGCGGTTGGGTGTGCTGGATGCCAGCGAATGCCCGCCCACGTTCAACGTGCCGCCGGATCTTGTGTGCGGGTTCATTGCGGGCGGGGACGGGGCTCTGCGGCGTTCCGTGGAGGGAGCCGAGGACAGCCCGGAGCAAGGCGCCGCCGACCTTGACGCTTACGGATTTCAGCGGGGCGACGTGCTGGTGGGAATCGCGGCCAGCGGGCGCACGCCCTATGTGGTGGGAGCGATGGAACGCGCCCGGGCTCTGGGGGGAACCGCGATTTCGCTGGCCTGCACTTCCGGGGCGGAGATTTCAAAGCAGGCCGACTTGACGATTGAGGTGCTTTGCGGCGCGGAACTCATCACGGGTTCGACGCGCATGAAGGCCGGCACCGCCACCAAACTGGTTCTGAACATGCTTAGCACAGGGGCGATGGTGAAGCTGGGGCACGTTTACGGCAACCTGATGGTGAACGTGCAGCAGACCAATGAGAAGCTGCGGGACAGGGCGAGGAGAATCGTTGAGCAGGCGCTGGAGCTATCCTCCGAGGAGGCGCTGGGGCTGCTGACGGCGGCGGGAGGCGAGGTGAAGACGGCCATCACGATGCGCCTTCTGGGCCTGGACGCCGACGCGGCACGCGAAGAACTTCGGCGCGCGAACGGGAATCTACGCGAGGCAGCAGACTCCCGGCGGAGTGCGACGTAGGGAGCGCTCCCACGCCTTTGGAAAACAGAAGAGATCATGGACAAACTCGTCGTACAAGGTGGCCGCGCGCTAAGCGGCGAAATTGAAGTGAGCGGAGCGAAGAACTCCGCTCTTCCCGCACTGGCAGCGTGTTTGCTAACCGGCCATACGGTGCATCTGGCCGGGATACCGGATGTTCGCGACCTGCTTACGATGCGGGAGTTGCTGGAGTATACGGGCGCCACGATCACCCCGGTGAACGGCCATTTGGAAGTGACGACGCCATCGATCGCGAACCCGGAAGCGCCATACGAACTGGTGAAGACGATGCGGGCGTCAAGCCTGATTCTGGGTCCGCTGGTGGCGCGTTGCGGCACGGCGCGGGTTTCCATGCCGGGCGGCTGCGCGATCGGCGCACGCCCGATTGATCTGCATCTGATGGGGCTGGAGCGGCTGGGCGCCACCATTCGCCAGGAACATGGCTACATCGAGGCGTCCGCGCCACGGGGTCTACGGGGCGGGCGGATATACTTCGATAAAATCACCGTTACGGGCACGGAAGACCTGATGATGGCGGCGGCTCTGGCCGACGGGGAGAGCATCCTTGAGAATGCCGCGCGCGAGCCGGAAGTGGTGGATCTGGCGGATTTGCTGACCAAGATGGGGGCGGAGATTGAGGGCGCGGGCACTTCGGTGATCCGGGTAAGGGGCGTGAAGAGCTTGCATGGCGCTACGCACCGCATCATTCCCGATCGGATTGAGGCGGGCACCTACGCCGTCGCAGCGGCAATCACGGGTGGCGATCTGGTGATCCGCAATTGCCGGCCGGAACATCTTGGCGCGCTTATCCAGAAGCTTTGGCAGGCGGGCGTTCACGTGGAGGAATTGGGCAGAGACTCGATGCGCGCCACTGCCACCGGCACCCTCCGTTCGCAGGACATGAGCACGGAGGAGTATCCCGGATTCGCAACGGACTTGCAGGCGCAATATATGGCGCTGATGACCCAGGCCGAAGGGATCACGATCATCCGCGAGACCATCTTCGAGAATCGCTTTATGCACGTGCAGGAACTGGTGCGGATGGGGGCAAATATCCGGATCGACGGACGGCAGGCGATTGTGGCGGGGTCGCGCAAGTTGACCGGCGCGCCGGTGATTGCCAGCGATCTGCGGGCTAGCGCTTCGCTGCTATTGGCGGCCATGGCGGCCAGCGGCGAGACGGTGATCGACCGCGTCTATCACCTGGACCGCGGGTATGAGCGCATTGAGGAGAAACTGGCCGGAGTGGGAGCGGTTGTGGAGCGGGTGAATTAGATCATTCGGATTGCCCAACAGAGAAGGAGACGCAGCATGAAGCAGCACAATCCAGGCTTCCTGGCCATCGTGAACGATGCGAAGTCGCGGGTAGCGGAAATCGACGTGCAGGGCTACCTCGACATGCGCGAGGCCGCAACGCCGCATCTGCTGGTGGACGTTCGCGAAGAGAGCGAGTTCGCCGCGGGACACGTGAAAGGCGCGCTGCACTTGGGCAAGGGCATCATCGAGCGGGATATCGAAAGCGTCATCCAGGACAAGGGCATGAAGCTGGTTCTCTATTGCGGGGGTGGATACCGCTCCGCGCTGGTGGCCGACAATTTAGGGAAGATGGGCTACACCGACACCATCTCTTTAGATGGCGGGTGGAAGGCGTTGAAGGAAAGCGGACTGGATCTGGAATAGCGCGCGGAGCCAGAGAGGGCTAGAGCGGCGGCCAGCCCAGCAGCAAACCCACCAGCCGCCAGGCGATGTAGGCGAGTAAGGCGAGTTCCGCAAAGCGGATCGATTTCTGCACAAGGCCAGAGAAGAGATCCACCCGCAAGAGAACCACGCAGACCAGATAGAGGAAGATCGGCCAGGTGTTGAAGGTGCCGTCAAAGCCCCGGTAAAAGAGCATCAGCGCGAACATGTAGCCCAGCGGGATGTTGCTGGTGACGTGGTCTCCCATGCGCAGCCGGACCATCCCCGCGGTGAGCAGCAGCATCAGGACGGTGATGATATCGAAGAGAGGGAGCGTGGCCAGGTTCATCCACCCGCCAACATAGCATGACTGGTGGAAGGGCGTTTCCGCGACTAGCTTTCCGGTTCTGCAAGCTCGCTTTCAGCCGAGAGCAGCGCCACGGGAAAGGCCCCCAGCATGGCCGAGACCGGCAAGCGAAGGCTGCCGTCTTTGGCGGGGGCCGCTGGCAAGGCTTCCCTGGTGAACTCATTGTTCCAGGTGGAAGGGGAGTTAGCGGGAAGCACCACAGAGGTGCCGTCCCATAAGGCGCTTGCCACGAGCGCCCCTCCCGGAGAGAGAAGACCCCGCAAGTGCAAGGGAACCGCCACCAGGCACCACTGTTCGTGGAGGCGGCGGGCGAAGGCAAAGACGTTGGCCGCGCGCGGACCTTCCACGGTGAGAGGGATGTACTCCCCCTTTGTGAAGAGGGCGGCCTGGGCGCGCCGGAAATCGAGGGTTCTCGCGGTGGTGAAGAGCTTCACACGCCCGTCGCGCCAGTGCTCACAAAGGGAGCGGACCAGCGCCGGCTGGTCATCGGCTTCACGGTGCTTTAGTTCTTCAAGGATTCCGGCGCGCAGGCGGAAATCGACGGGGCGGCGGTTGTCGGGGTCCACCAAGCTGAAGTTCCAGAGTTCAGTGCCCTGATAGAAATCGGGCAGCCCAGGAGCGGTGGCCTTGAGCAAGACCTGGGAGAGCGCATTGATCGCCCCATAGAAAGCAAGGATCGGTTGCAGGCGGAGGAAGTCTTCGCGGAACGCTTTGCCTTTCGAGGGATCGAAGAGCGCATTTACAAATTGCTCAAGAGCCCCTTCGTGCGCTTCGTTGGGCTGCATCCAACTGGTGTGTTCCTTGGCCTCGCGGGCGCACTTGCGGACGTAGACCTGGAAGCGTTCGCGGAAGTCCGGCAGTTCCGCCTCGTCCAGCGGCCAGGCGCCGAGGAGGGATTGGTAGATCAGGACCTCTTCAGACGGGGTTGGCGCGATGTGGTGAGGCAATCGAGTGCGTTGGCTTTCGTTGGCGGCCATCCAGCGAAACAAGGCGGCGTGATACTCCTGGGGCATCTCCGAGAGGACGTTAATTCTGGCCCGCACGTCTTCGCTTCGTTTCGTATCGTGGGTGGAGGTGCAATTCATCGTGTTCGGCCAGTCGCGCTGCCGTTCCGCATGAAAGCGATGGATTTCGTTCGCATCAAAGGGCGATTTGCTTCGCAAGGGGTCACCCCCCACTTCGTTGAGCGAGAGCAGGGCGTTGTAACTGTAGAACGCGGTATCTTCGAGGCCCTTGGCCATGACGGGGCCGGAGAACTGCTGCCAGCGCATCACCACGCTAAGCCATTTGGCGCGAAACTCGCGGGAATAGTAAGGCGGCTCCACCAGAAGGACGCGGGACATGAAGTGGAAGGCGGCGTCGCTGACTTCGTCGGGGCTGGTGCGTGCGCGGGCGAGGGAGAGGGTTGCTTCAATGAGGTCGCGGTCGCGCTGGTCCACACCGAAGCCACGAAGGTAAGTGCGGTAGACGGGCAGGCAGGCGGTGACCTCCACCAAAATGCGGCGGATTTCGGAAAGGGGGATGTCGCGGGCGCGACGATCCTGGGCCGCCAACTGGCCGAGATAATGGCCGATGACGTTGATCTCGTTGGCGAAGAGAGTATCCATCACCAGCTTGTTTTTGCCGTAACAGATTTCGGAGAAAGGGCCGCTGATGCCGTTCAACCGGTTGTAGTGGCGGACGATTTCGGCGAGGCCGGAGGGGCTGACGAAGAGCCCATTGAGCACATTCAGATAGTCGTAGCCGGTGGTGCCGGCCAGCGGCCAATCGGGGAGGCGCTCATCGCGGCTGAGGATTTTTTCGGCGAGGACGTAGAAGTGCTGCTCTTCCGATTCCACTCCGTCGCCAATCACGGCGCCTTGCAGACGGCGCAGATAGCCAAGGGGGTCGCGGAGGCCATCGATGTGATCGATCCTCACCCCGGCCACCTTGCCCTCCCGCATCAGCTTGACGATCTCCTGGTGGCTGATCTCAAAGACTTCAGGCACTTCGACGCGAACCCCTACCAGGTCGTTAATGTCGAAGAAGCGCCGGTAGTTGATCTCCTCGACCGCGATGCGCCAATAGGCGATCCGGTAAACCTGCGCGGAGAGAATGGCGTCGAGCGCGTCGAAGCTGCGGGTATCCTGGGGGTCTCCCGAGAGCTGCCAAAGCAGGTCGTCCAGCGCACGCTTGTATTCCTGCTCAGTGAGGTAGAGCTCCCATAGCAGGGACTTTACACGGGCCACTTCATGCTGGCGCTGGATCTTGTGTTCGGTCTCCTCAGAGTCGCGGTCGGGCAACTCGGCGAGAATCGCCAGAGCGTTCTCCAGCTTGGCCTTCCCTTCGACGGATGCGAGGGCATCGAGCAACACCTGGCGCCCTGGAGCGAGGATCAACAGGTAGCTCTTGGGGCCCAGCGGCAAGCGGTGATCGTAGTAGCGGGCGAAGAAGCCATTCTCGTCGTAACGAAGGACGATTTCGCGGCGAGTGAGGACACTCCCGTAGAGGTCGCCGAGGATGGGGAGGAGGATGCGATTCTCCTGGAGGAAGGCGGCCTTCGATGTGGCCGGCTGCCAGTCGATATCGAAGAAATCGGCGTAGACCGAAGCCCTTCCGTTCTCCAGCACATCGAGCCAATAGGGGTTCTCCACGCTGGCGGCCATGTGGTTTGGAACGATGTCGAGCAGCATTTCCATCTGATACTGCTTCAAACGCTGGACGAGCTGTTCGAATTCCTCTTCGGTGCCCAATTCCGAATTGATCTTTACCGCGTCGGCCACATCGTAGCCGTGGGAGCTGCCTTTGCGTGCTTTGGCGCGGGGGGACGCATAGAGATCGGTGATGCCAAGTTCGCGGAGATAGGGCACCAGTTCCCAGGCGTCCTGAAAGCGGAAGGACGGGCTGAACTGGATCCGGTAAGTGCTTCCGGGCGTACGGAAACCGGGTGCTTTCTCTGTTTTTGCTTCCATCGTCTATCCTTCTTTGTCGGGCAGAGCCGAAAGCCGCTCGAGCAGCAGAACGGAGTGTGGAGAGAGCGGAACCGAGTCCCCGTGGCGCAGATCGAGAGTGCTGCAGGTGGTTGGGGAAGTGCTGGCGCTGGAATCGTTTGTATCGAGTCTCTTACGAAAGGTACCTCTGACAAATGGGAAGGTGGCGACGGTCTCGACTTGATTGAACGCGAAGGCAATGACGCATTCCTGGCTCTTGAATTGGCGAGAAACCCAAACCACCTGAGTATTTTCATCGGAATTGACGCGCATGCCTGTGCGGGAGAGAAAGGCGAGGGGGTCGAGTTGTTTGCGAAGCTCGATGATTTGCCGATAAAAGCGAAACAACTCGCCATGCTCGCCGCGTTCGCGGATGGAGGGATCGATTCGGGCGCTCTCAAAGGTGGTTTCGGCTTGCGGATCCGGGGGGTGTCCTTCCCAGGCAAATGCGGCGAACTCGCGCTTGCGGCCTTCCCGGACCGCCTCCACCAGATTGGGATCGCCGTGGCTGACAAAGTAGGGGAATGGCGCGGGTTCGTTATACTCTTCGCCCATAAACAGCAAGGGCAGGTATGGGGAGAAGATCACCCACGCGGCGGCCAGCTTGAGCTTGGGCAGATCTACCACGTGACCGAGGCGATCGCCCAACATGCGGTTGCCGATCTGATCGTGATTCTGGCAACAGACGATGAAGCGCTCGGGCGAAATATCGAGGGAGGGGCTTCCGTGGGAACGGCGGCGGTAAACCGAATACTCACCCTGATACACAAAGCCGTCAGAGAGACTGCGAACCAGGTGGCGGAAGTGAGGGTAATCGGCGAAATAGCCGCGTTGTTCGCCGCTGAGCCGTTGCCGAAGGGCATGGTGAAAATCGTCGTGCCATTGGGCGTCCAAGCCGAAGCCGCCACGATCCTGGCTCTGGATCCAGCGGACGTCGTTGGCGGCTGTCTCAGCCAGGCTGTAGATGCGCCGGTTGAGAGCTTCCCCTCTCTGGTGAAGTTCGCTGGCCAGTTCCGCGAGAAAGTGCTTGGGCGAGAAATCGTAGATGGTATCGGTGGCGTCCAGACGAAGGGCGTCGATGCGGAATTCGGTTACCCAGTGGAGGGCATTCTGGAGAAAGAAATGGCGTACCGGTCCACTATCGGGGCCGTCAAAATTGATGCCCTCGCCCCATGGGGTGTGGTGACGATCGGTGAAATAGGGGCCGAAATCGCGTAAGTAGTTGCCTTCAGGACCGAGGTGGTTGTAGACCACGTCGAGAACGACGGCAATCCCCGCCAGATGGCAGGCGTCAACGAAGCGCTTCAAAGCCTCGGGGCCGCCGTAGTTTGATTGAACCGCGTAGGGATAGACGCCGTCGTAACCCCAGTTGCGATCTCCCGGGCATTGCGCCACCGGCATTAATTCAACAGCGGTAATGCCTAGCTGCTGCAAATAGGGAATACGTGCAATCGCGGCATCGAGGGTGCCTTGCGGCGTGAACGTGCCGATGTGGATCTCATAGATCAGGTAGGAAGCGAGAGCAATCCCGTGCCAATGGGACGCTTTCCATTGGTAGCCGCCGCCAACGACGGTGGATGGCCCATGCACGCCATCCTGTTGAAATCGGGAAGCGGGGTCGGGCCGTTCCAACTCGCCATCGAGCACGAAGGTGTATCGGAACCCGGACGCATTCCGATCCAGAAGCACTTCGAAGTAGCCATCGCCGGAGGCCTCCATGGGGACCCGCATCTCGTTCGGTGCGTGAAAGCGAAGCTCGACTTGGGAGTGGCGGGGGGCCCAAACCCGGAAGTGCGTGCGGCCATCCGCCAATACAGCGGCGCCAATATCAAGGGAACTGGTGAGGGAAATTTGTCTCATAGAGTGATGTTCGCGAGCGCTGTTCGCGGCCGCTCAGGCACTGGCGAAATACCGCGTGGGCGCGGATCGGGAACCGGAGGATGGTTCATCGTGCCCCAGTTTGCCTCGGAACAAGGGACGACCTCGACACAAGGGCGAAGTAGACGCGAACCTCTCTATTCTAACAAATCGGGAACTTAGGGCCCTTGGCCAAGACTTTTCTCCGGCTGCGCCCGCCCAGCCTCGCCGTTGAGTTCGATGGCTCTTGGCAATCGGCTCAGGATCGGGTACACTCTAATTTAGGCATACCTAAATCGATGGCGATCTCTACCGAATCCACGGACAATTACCTGAAAGCGGTGTTCGAACTCACTGCTGTAAGCGAGCGCGCCACGACGTCGGAGATTTCCCGGAGACTCAACGTTTCCGCGGCTTCGGTAACCGGGATGTTGAAGAAGCTGGCCTCGGCAACCCCCTCACTGGTTACCTACGAGAAGCGTCGCGGAGCGGAGCTGACCGCCACGGGGGAACGGCGGGCAATCGAGGTGATTCGGCATCACCGGCTGATCGAAACCTATCTGCATGAGGCTCTGGGCTACCGTTGGGATGAGGTCCACGACGAAGCCGAGAAATTAGAACACTTCATATCGGAGGAATTGGAAGATCGGATGGCGGCGAAGTTGGGCTATCCGGAGTACGACCCTCATGGTCATCCGATTCCCAGGCGGAATGGCACGATCCCGCCGTGCAGCGACGTGCCCCTCAGCCAGATCGCCGAGGGCACCACTATCCAGGTGAACCGGGTGCCTGACCACGACCCAGGACTCTTGCAAACCCTTACGAGATGCGGGGTGGGGCTCTACGGGGAATTCACCGTGGTGAGGCAGCCTGGCGCTCAGGTTGCAACTGTGTTGCGTAAGGGTAACAATACGCCTTTCGCTTTGGATGCGGATATCGCTCACCGGCTGCGGGTGAAGATCGCTGGCAATGGGCACACGGAGGGGGACCGGGCAGCTCGTAGGGGAGAGAAAGAATGAGCTTTTTTCCGTTTAGCCCGGCGATTGGACTTACGATTCTGGCGGCGATCTGCGCGATCGCTTCTCTTTTCCTTCCCTGCGCGCCACTTGGACGATATTTTCGAACGCGAAGGCGCAATTCAGAGCGAGCCTTCTGGGAGGACGTCCTGCGCCAGGTGCTGCAGATGGAGCAGGACGGGAGGGTGGTAAGCACGGAGTCGTTGGCTGGCGCGATGGGGCGTTCCGTGCCGGTGTTGCGCCGGGTTTTGGGCCGGATGGCGGAACGCGACCTGATCGCGGGCGAAGGTCAAACGGTCCGACTGACGGACAGCGGCAAGCGATGGGCGCTGCATGTGCTGCGTGCACACCGTTTATGGGAGAGCTATTTATCCGACGAAGCGGGGCTACCGATGAACCGCCTGCATCATCAGGCGGAGGTGGCGGAACACCGGTTGACGGAAAGCGACCTCGCTGCGTTGGATGCGCAGTTGGGTCACCCCGTTGAAGACCCCCACGGCGACCCGATCCCTACGGCGGAGGGGGAACTTGCCCATTCGAGAGGCACGGCGCTTCCGCAATGGGAGGGTGGCGAATTTGTGCGGGTGGTTCACGTGGAAGACGAGCCCCAGGACATATTTAATCAACTGCTTTCAAAGGGAATCCGCCCTGGGGTTTTGCTTCGTTTGGAGTCTGTCACCGCAACTTCAGTAACGGTGATTCTGGATGGAGCCCCGGTGACGTTGGAGCAGGAACTGCTGCCGAACGTTGAAGTGGTGGAGGATACCGCGACACTCACGAAAGATCCCCGAGTGACGCGCCTTTCCCAATTGCCTACGGGCCAGGAAGCGGAAATTCTGGCTCTCTCAGACGCGATTCGCGGTTTCAGCCGACGGCGTCTTGCACTTTGGAGTGACGCGGGGAACAAAGGTAGCTCCCGTTCTGGACAATCCGTTCGGCGACCCTAGAGCATTCCGGATTCGTGGAACCACGATCGGGATTCGGGCAGAACAGGCTCGGGAGATCTGGGTGCGAAGAGCCCACCCCGATTTTCTCGCTACGGGTGATCTGCAATGAAGCAAGCCCAGGATAAGGGTGCGCCAATCCCGCCCCCCGGCCACGACTGTAGCAGTTGCCCCTCCCACGCCCATTTGGAGAAGTTGGGAATCCGGCTGGATAGCTGGGACCATCTGGTGGCGCTGGCGGGGAATCCGAACACCGGGAAGAGTTCTGTTTTCAATGCATTAACCGGTTTGAAGCAGCATGTGGGCAACTGGCCGGGCAAGACGGTTTCGCGGGCAGAAGGGGGCTTCCGGTTTAATGGGGTGCGATACAAGATCGTGGACCTGCCAGGCACCTACTCGCTTCTTTCAGCGAGCGAGGATGAGGAGGTTAGCCGCAACTTCATCCTCTTTGGGAAGCCGGACTGCATCGTGGTGGTGGCGGACGCCACGGCCCTCGAAAGGAATTTGAACCTCGCTTTGCAGGTGATGGAGATCACTGATCGCGTGGTGGTCTGCGTGAATTTGATGGACGAAGCCCGCCGCAAGGGAATCGAAGTGGATCTCCGAAGCCTCTCCCGCGACCTGGGAGTGCCTTGTGTGGGGACCGTTGCCCGGACGGGAGAAGGCCTCCCGGATCTGATGCGAAGCGTCTCCGAGGTGATTGGCGGCGAAATCGTCACCAAGCCGGTAAGGACTCACGTGCCCGCGGAAGTGGAGGCCGCTCTGGCTGAACTGGTACCGCTAATTGAGGAGGTTGCCCCCGGCCTTCCCAATGCCCGATGGGTGGCCTTCAGGCTGTTGGACGGCGATCTCCGCATCCGTCAGGCGCTGCAGAGTGGGGATTTGGCCGCGCTGCCAGGAATTCAGCAGGTTGCCGCCACTCCAGCGGCTTCGTCATTGGTATCGATCCACGGTGCTCAGTAAGGATTCGATTTCAGAATAGTATGTCAGCAACCACTAACAAAGCGACTCCGGAAGCAATTCTGGCGAGAGCGGACGCGTTGCGGCGCACGTTTCGGACCAGCTTTCGCGACCAGGTGGTAGAAGGTATCTACTCGCAGGCGCAGGCGCTGGCAGACCGCTCCGTGAGGCGGGATGCAGGGAAGAAGTGGGATTTGGACCAGAGGATCGATCGCATCGTCACGTCGCCGTGGTGGGGCCTGCCGATCATGCTGGCCTTGTTGACGGCGATTCTTTGGATCACGATAGTGGGGGCGAATTTTTTCTCCGAGATCCTGTTCGTCGCTCTGTTCAAGATGGAAGATTGGGGCATTGGCCTATTCGGGTGGATGGGTGCGCCGTGGTGGCTAACCGGGTTCGTCTGGAACGGGGTTTACCGGGGGCTGGCGTGGGTGGTGAGCGTGATGCTGCCCCCGATGGCGATTTTCTTTCCCATCTTCACGATCCTGGAGGATCTCGGATATCTTCCCCGTATTGCCTTCAACCTGGACTGGATGTTCCGGAAAGTGGGGGCGCACGGTAAGCAATCGCTTACAATGGCGATGGGTTTCGGATGCAATGCTGCTGGCGTGGTGGCCACGCGGATCATCGATTCGCCCCGGGAGCGGCTGATCGCGATTCTCACCAACAACTTTGTCCCTTGCAATGGACGCTGGCCGACACTCATCATGCTGGCAACGATTTTTGTGGCCGCCCAATTCCCGCCCATGGTTGCCTCACTGGTGGCAGCGGGCACCTTGTTGGGTGTGGTTTTGATTGGCATCGCGTTCACGTTTATCACGTCGGCTATTCTTACCCGCACGATTTTGAAAGGCACGGCCTCGGCATTCAGCCTGGAGTTGCCGCCCTACCGGCGGCCCAGCGTCCTTCGTATCCTTTACACCAGCCTGATCGACCGGACCCTTTTTGTTCTGATGCGGGCGATGGCGACAGCGGCACCCGCGGGGGCGGTGATCTGGATTCTGGCGAACGTCCGGGTGGGTGGCGAGACGCTTGCGCAATGGGCGGTCTACGGGCTGGACCCGGTTGGCTGGCTGCTGGGTCTGGACGGTGCGGTGATGCTGGCTTATATCGTCGCTATTCCGGCCAACGAGATTGTGGTGCCCACGATGATGATGGTCTACGCGAAGACGGGGATGATGATGGAGGAGAGCGGGTACGCCGCCATCCGTCACTTGTTGGTGGAGCAGAACGGCTGGACGACGCTGACGGCGGTATCCCTGATGCTGTTCTCGCTTCTGCACAACCCCTGTGGCACCACGATTGTGACGATCTGGAAAGAGACGAAGAGCGTCCGCTGGACCGTGATTGGGGCGCTGCTGCCGCTGGGGATTGCCTTTATTGTCTGCTTCGGCGTGGCCAACATTGCCCGGTTGTTTGGGGTTGCCGGTTAGGGGAATTGGCTGCGTTGCGGCGCGAGGAGCTACTTGGCCACGGGCTTGCGCGTGGGGCTATAGGCAGGGGAGAGCACCCGAGAGAGAAGGTCCGGGGTCATCAATTCGTAGGCCCAGTAAGTGGCTTTCACTTCTTCCCTGTAGGTGACGAAAAAACCCACCCGTAGTGCGGTGCGATACCAAAGCTCGCTCATTAGCCAGCCGGCGCCGGGGAAGGGGCGTTGCTCGGCGACGGCCCGGGTGTTCTTCTGCATCTGGACGAAGATCCATCCGAGATTGACCGTCTCCCGCAAATCGCCTTCGGCCCGCACCCAGTATCCGGTGGCTTTGTCGATCCAGAGCCGGCCGTGGGTATGCGTGAATATCTTGCCGAAACGGTTGCGGGGCTGGTAGCCCGGTTTGGGGCTCGCCTCCAGGGAATAGCAGAGGCGTCCCCCGCGCGTTTCCTCGCCGCCAAAACGGAAGGTGAACGCATTGGGAATTTCTTCAAGCGCTTCACGGAACTGGGCACGTTTTTTTTCAAAGGCATCGATGCGTTTGCGGCGCTCGGCCTGGGACTCCGCCTTGCGGATCTCTACCACTCGACGAAGGAAATCCTGCTGGCCGATCAGTTCCGATTCAGAAACCGGCTCCCCGTTCTCTTCGAGCAGGATCCGCTGCGGCGAACCCTCAATCATTAGAACGTCGTGAACCTTTTCGGTGGATTTCTGGATATTGCCGGCGGCGTCAAGATCCTTTGAGAGCACTCGTTCACGAAAGGCGAAGCGCAGTTCTCCGGCGGCCGTCGCCTTTTCAAGCGCTACGGCCCGCCATGCGCGACGCGTCCGCGCCGGGTAGGGTCTGAAGTTTGCGCAAGCGCCTGGTTAGACCCCGGCATGCCCGCGGCGAGGAAAATCACAAGAGTTGGCAGCAACACCTTCACGATGAAGGAGGGATTTGGGGACCGGATCGTGTCGGGGTGCGGTCTCATGGCGAGAAAAATAGCTGGCCTGAAATCGGGGACGCACGAACAGAAGGGCTGGCGGAGAGAGAGGGATTCGAACCCTCGATAGAGTTTCCCCTATACACGCTTTCCAAGCGTGCGCCTTCAACCACTCGGCCATCTCTCCGTGAAGGCAGAACCGGGCCGCGTTGCTGAGCGGCCCAATCCTTTATGATATCACGCGATTCGGGCTTGCTTTATCTCAAAAATGCCGCTGGAGCCTCCGCGTGAGCAGAGTGGGACGGCCGCCCAATTCCGCTTGATGGGGGTTGGTGATGGGGCAAAATCCCCAAACTGGGTGAACAGCGCGACAATTAGCCCCGTTCCGCGCTTAGGCGGTTAACGATGGCCGGAAGGAGGCCGCCGCTTCCGGGCGCACATCCCTTTGCAAGTAAAAGGCAAACGCGATTTAGCGCAGCGGGTAATTTCAGATACGTACGTATGGAATTGAAGTTGCACGTAAAACTGTTCAGATCGCTCACTTGGGGGACGAATCCCTGAGTGCGCATGCCGCCAGCGGCGGGAGAGCCGATGCATACGGTGCAAATCGTGATGGCGGACCGCGACTATGCCGCGCAATTGGAGGCCTTGCTGGTCCGCGACGGTTGCCATTGGGTGCTCCATGGAGAGACACCGGATTTTGCGCGCAAAGGCGTAGTGGCAATGGACCTGGCGAGTTTTCTCAGGATGCGTGCGGTGCCGCCGCAGCCGGAACGCGTGGTGTTGATCGCGGGGCGAGAGGAGATCGCGTTGCGGAAGGCTTGGGACGCAGGGCTGCGTTCCGTGGTTTACCGGGACGAGCCACCGCAGACGGTTCTGCTGGCGATTATGGCGGCCGAACTGCGAGTGACAATGCCGTTGGATTCGCCTTCCCCATAGACGGGGTGGCAGTGGAAATCAGGCCTTAGATCGCCGCACCTGAGGACTGTTCACCAGAGTGAAAGATGGAGGAGTGAGATGCCGGAAAACATTATCCCGATGACCATCCCGTGGGTGGTGCTAACGCTCATTGTCATCGGCCTTGCTTTTTACAAGAAGTCCCTCGACGGCCATGTGGACGAGCACCTGCACATCGATGCGCAGGACGACAATCTCGTCAAGGAACAGGTGGCCCAATCGCGGAAGAGCGAGATGGTGGAGATGTGGGGCAAGATCCTGACGGTTGTCGTATTCCTCTACGGAATCGGCATCGTGGGCATGATCGCCTACCACCAGTGGCAGATCAATACGACAGCAGGTTTCCGCTAGAAATCGCCCGTGGTTCGGGGCTAGCGAGGATTTCTAGGGGGGGCGATTGCATCTGCGCGTCCTATCCGCGCTTGCTCTGGACCTTGGATCTTCCACTAATGCCCTTGACCGGAAGGATTTCGTTTCAGTACAGTCAAAGGGTTTACCCGGAACCGACTCGCCGGCCGGTTCGGCACTCACCGATTGGTGGCGGATGGGTCGCCGCGCAGAGGACTGATGACAGGCACTCCCACGGCAAGACGAAACGGTTCTCTATGGCGAATGCTCGCAATGCCGATGCTGCTCTGCGCCCTTGCCGCCGGGCAGTCGAACGTGCAGGGGGCAGGCCTTGGAAGCGCAGTAGCCGATGAGTCGCAGCCGGCGGAAACGCTTCTGGCACAGAATGCCCGGCGTTCGGCGTCCCCCGCTTCGGTTCGTGGCGGGGATAGCCGCTCCGAAGCCTTTCGCCGCAGTGCGGAGCATCTTCGCACGGGCCGGCAATTTCTCGACGTCGGCCGGTTTCTGGATGCGAGGGTGGAGTTTGACGCCGCCGTTGAAGCGCTACTGAGCGAGAGCACCATCGATTTCTCAACCGATGCGGCGGCGCGCGAATCGCTCGAACGACTAATCCAGGACATCCACCGGATCGAGACGACGCGCATGGATCTTGCCGATCCCTCCGAGACGCCGGTGTATCAGCAGTCGCCGCTGGACCAGATTCCGGAACTTACGTTCCCGATCGATCGACGCCCCCAGGGAATTGCTCGAAGTGCTGCGGGTGGGCCATCACACCCTCCCCAGGGCAAAGCCCTTGGCGATGTAGTTGCGCACGAACTAGATCACGATGGCGCCGGGGATGATGGTCAGCACGCCGGCCGCGGCCAGCGGGCCCAGTTCGTAGCCGCTGGCGCTGGCGGTGCGGGTCATGGTCGCCGCGATCGGCTTGGCGTCGACCGAGGTCAGCGTGCTTGGCCAGCAGCAGCTCGACCCAGCTGAACATGAAGCAGAAGAAGGCGGCGACGCCGATGCCGGCGGCGATGAGTCGGCACGAAGATGCGTGAGGAAGAAGCGCGGGAAGGGTGTAGCCGTCGACGTAGGCCGTCTCGTCGAGCTCCTTCGGCACGCCCGACATGAAGCCTTCCAGAATCCAGACCGCCAGCGGGATGTTGAACAGGCAATGCGCCAGCGCCACGGCGATATGGGTGTCGAACAGGCCGATCGCCGAATAGAGCTGGAAGAACGGCAGCGCGAACACCGCCGGCGGCGCCATGCGGTTGGTCAGCAGCCAGAAGAACAGGTGCTTGTCGCCGAGGAAGCGGTAGCGCGAGAAGGCGTAGGCCGCCGGCAGCGCCACGGTGACCGAGATCACCGTGTTCATCACACGTAGATCAGCGAGTTGATGTAGCCCCAGTACCAGGTCGGATCGGTGAAGATCGTGCTGTAGTTGTCGCAGCGTGAAGTGCTGCGGCCAGCAGCGTGAAGCCGCCGAGGATCTCGTTCGTGGTCTTGAACGACATGTTGAGCAGCCAGTAGATCGGCAGCAGCAGGAAAGACGATGTAGGCGATGCAGGAACAGCGCGCTTCTGAGATCGTCGCATCGTTCATGGCTGCGGCCCCCTCTCGGCGGCTGCCCCAGCCGCTGCATCCAGTTGTAGAGCACGAAGCAGAACAGCAGGATGATGAGGAAGTAGATCAGCGAGATCGCCGCCGCCGGCCCGAGGTCGAACTGGCCCACGCGCCATCTTGCACCAGGTCGATCGAAGAGCAACGTGGTCGAGTTGCCCGGGCCGCCGCCGGTCAGCACCAAGGCCTCGGTGTAGATCATGAAGCTGTCCATGAAGCGCAGCAGCACCGCGATCGTCAGCACCCGCTTCATCTTCGGCAGCTGGATGTAGCGGAACACCGCCCAGCGCGAGGCGCCGTCGATGCGGGCGGCCTGGTAGTAGGCGTCGGGGATGGCGCTCAGGCCGGCGTAGGCCAGCAGCACCACCAGCGAGCGTCCAGTGCCAGCACGTCCATCAGCGACAAGGTGAACCAGGCGGCGACCGGCTGGCGCGTGTAGTTGTAGTCGAAGCCCAGGGCGTTCAGCGTGCGCGCCCAGCAGGCCGATGTCGGGCGGCCGAAGATGTTCCAGATCGCGCCGACCACGTTCCAGGGGATCAGCAGCGGCAGCGCCATCAGCACCAGGCAGACCGACACCCCCCAGCCCGTGCGCGGCATGGCCAGCGCGATGGCGACGCCCAGCGGGAGCTCGATCAGCAGCACGATGCCGGTGAACACGCAGCTGGCGCTACAGGGCGGCGTGGAGGCGTTCGATCGCAGCATCTCCTGCGAACCACTCGGTGCCCGACGAAGAACGGCGTTCGTGGCCGAAGGTCTCCTGCACCGAGTAGTTGACCACCGTCATCAGCGGCATGAGGGCGTTGAAGGCGACCAGCAGCACCACCGGCAGCACCAGCCACCAGGCCTTGCTGGTTGACGGTTTGTTCATCGGTGCTCATGCCACCAGCCGTCGTCGGCGTAGAGCGGTGCGCGGCGGGGCATGCGAAAGTCACGCCGCTCGCCGCCACCGCGGGCGGCATCGCGTCGGGCGCCACGGCGATGACCTTCGAGCGGCTCGCCGCCGCAGCGCGGTCGACGATGCGGTAGCGGCCGAGGTCGTCCACCTTGCGCACGATGCTCGGCAACGCGGCGGCCCTCGGCGCGACGAGCTCGCACGAATTCGGGCCGGACGCCGAGCTCCAGCGTGCGCGTCGGCGGCAGCGTTCGATGCGCGCGCTCGCCGGCGCGATGCGCGCGCCGGCGAAGACGGCGCGCCGCCGTCGCCTCGCAGGGCAGCAGGTTCATGCCCGGCGAGCCGATGAAATGGCCGACGAAGGTGTGCGCGGCCGCTCGAACAGCTCCACCGGCGTGCCCACCTGCACCACCTGGCCGTCGTGCATCACCACCACCTGGTCGGCGAAGGTCAGCGCCTCGGTCTGGTCGTGGGTCACATAGATCATGGTGAGCCTGATGCGCTGGTGCAGCTCCTTGAGCTTGGAGCGCAGCTGCCACTTCAGGTGCGGGTCGATCACGGTCAGCGGCTCGTCGAACAGGATGGCGTTGACGTCGGCGCGCACCAGGCCGCGGCCCAGCGAGATCTTCTGCTTCTGGTCGGCGCTCAGGCCGGCGGCGCGCTGATCGAGCTGGTGGCTCATCTCCAGCATCTCGGCGATCTCGGCCGACGCGCGCGTCTGATCTCGCGCCTCGGCGACCTTGCGGTTGCGCAGCGGGAAGGCGAGGTTGTCGTAGACCGTCATGGTGTCGTAGATCACCGGGAACTGGAACACCTGGGCGATGTTGCGCTGCTCGCGGCGTCGCGCGTGTCATGTCCTGGCCGTCGAACAGGATGCTGGCCCTGCGACGGCGCGAGCAGGCCCGGAGATGATGTTGAGCAGGGTGGTCTTGCCGCAGCCCGAGGGCCCAAGCAGCGCGTAGGCGCCGCCATCCTCAAAGCTCATCTTCAGCGGCAGCAGGGCGTAGTCGCTCGTCGCGCTTGCGGATTCGGCTTTGTAGGCAGTGGGCCAGGTCGAGGTCGATGCGGGCCATGGCGCGTCCTTCACGGACGCGCCGGCGCGCGCAGAAGATCGCCCGCCTGGTCGAACACGTAGACCTGTGCCGGGTTCAGGTGCAGCTGGATGGCGCTACCGAGCGCAAAGTCGTGCACGCCGGGCAACTGGGCCACCAGCTCGCCCACGCCGGTGTGCACGTGGACGAAAGTGTCAGAGCCGGAGATCTCGGCCAGCTCGACCTGCCCGGGAAGGGGCACGTCGCCCGGCCGCGGCAAGGTGCGCAGGGCGCTGGCGCGGAGGCCCACGGTCAGCGAACGGGTGGCGCTGGCCGGCGAGCTCCAGCGGCGAGCATCAGGTCCGCCGTGCGAGCTGCACGCCGCCGTTGGCGACTTCGCGCGGCCAGCAGGTTCATCGGCGGGTCGCTGAAGGCGCGGGCCACGCGCAAGGACCGCGGCCGGTGGAAGACCTCGGCGGTCGGTCCGTACTGCAGCAGTTCGCCGGCGTCCATCACCGCGGTGTAGCCGCCCAGCAGCAGCGCCTCGGCCGGCTCGGTGGTGGCGTAGACCACGGTGGAGTCACCGGCGGCGAACAGCTGCCGTCAGCTCGTCGCGCAGCTCTTCGCGCAGCTTGTAGTCCAGGTTCACCAGCGGCTCATCCAGCAGCATCAGCGGCGCGTTCTTGACCAGTGCCCGCGCCAGCGCCACGCGCTGCTGCTGCCCGCCCGAGAGCTCGGCCGGCAGCCGGTCCAGAAAAATGTCGATGTGCAGCCGGGCGGCCAGCGCACGCACCTGGCGCTGAATCTCGTCGCCCGGCAGGCCGCGCAGCTTGAGCGGCGAGGCGATGTTGTCGGCCACCGTCAGGGAGGGGTAGTTGATGAACTGCTGGTAGACCATGGCCACATTGCGCTCGCGCACCGGCACGCCGGTCACGTCCACGCCGTCCACCAGCACGCGGCCCGGTGGTGGGCACATCCAGCCCGGCCATCAGGCGCAGGAGGCTGGTCTTGCCGGCCTGGGTGGCGCCCAGCAACGACCGTGACGGCCCCCGGGACCAGGCGTCAGGCTCTGGGGTAGAGGTGGGCCGACGGAGGGGGGAGGGGGGGGGGGGAGGGCCCGACCGTCTTGCCCACGTTGTCCAGGGAAAGCTGCATGTCACTTCCAGAAAGGGGCTGCACCCGGCATGGGCGTTTTCGTGGATTGCTGCGATTTTATTGTTCGTTTTTGTTCTTATTGATTCGGTATTTACCCTTAACGCGGGGAAAAATTTTTCCGTTATGTTCGACAGGGTTCGAATCCGATCGCCCAGCCGCCATGAATCTCGCCCCCCGCCACACCCAGCTGATAGAAGAGGTGCGCGCCCACGGCCCGCAGACCATCGAGGCCCTGGCCGAACGCTTCGGCGTGACACTGCAAACCGTGCGCCGCGATGTGCAGCGCCTGGCCGAGGCCGGCCTGATGTCCCGCGCTTTCATGGCGGCGTGCGCCTGGCCGGATCGACCACACAGAACATCGCCTACCGCCAGCGCCAGGCCATGCTGTCCGAGGCCAAAACGCGCATCGCGCGTGCCATTGCGCAACGGGTGCCGCACGGTTGTTCGCTGATCCTGAACATCGGCACCACCATCGAGGCCGTGGCCCACGAACTGCTGCACCACCGGGGCCTGCGCGTGATCACCAACAACCTGCACATTGCGGCCCTGCTGAGCACCAACCCGGACTGCGAGGTGATCGTGGCCGGCGGACTGGTGCGCGGCGCCGACCAGGGCATCGTGGGCGAAGCCACGATGGACTTCATGCGCCAGTTCAAGGTGGACATCGGTCTGATCGGCATCAGTGGCATCGAGGCCGACGGCACGCTGCGCGACTTCGACTACCGCGAGGTGAAGGTGGCGCGCACCATCATCGAGCAGTCGCGCGAAGTCTGGCTGGCCGCCGACCACAGCAAGTTCAACCGGCCCGCCATGGTGGAGCTGGCCCGGCTCGACGAAATCGACGTGGTGTTCACCGACGCGCTGCCACCCACCCCCTTTGGCGAGCTGATGGCCCAGGCCCACGTCGAGTGTGTCGTAGCAGACCACCAGAACCCCTGATTTCGACCGTGAGGACACCCCTGGAGCCACCCCGGGAGAGCCGGGCGGAGGCCCCCGATAAATCCCAGATACCACAAACAAGCGAAGACCACTCTCACAAACACCACAAGATCCTCAAACAACAGCAAACCAGGGCAAACACCACCAAACCGGCGCGAGCCGACACCCAAACACTCCACACCGGACAGAGCACGGGAGAGACCAACCAGCCGACGGGCAGAACCAAACACTCCACCCCCCCCCACCCGAGGCCGGGGCGCCCCCGGCGCGGGCGGGCCTCACCCACCCACCAAAGCGCGCCCGGCGGGCAACAAGACCGACGCCCCACCCCGCCCGCGCCACAGCACCGCGAAGCGGGCACAAGACGCCCCCGGCGGACCCCCCCCCGAGCCAGAAGAGCGCACCATCCAGACCAACGCCCCGCCCCACGACCCCCCCAAAGGCCCAAAGCCCCAGCCACGAGCAATCCGAGGGCGAGCGAGCAGCCCAGAGTCAGGGACGACCCGCGGCCGGAGCGCACAAGGCGACAGCGAGGAGGGGGGCCCGAGAACGCCGCCCAGCCAAGGGCGAGCGGACAGCGCCCGGCGCAGAACCGCGGGGCCCACCCCGCGGCCCCACGAGGGGCGGGCCGGCCAGCCGCAGCGCCGCGGGCCGGCCCGGAAGCGGCAGCGGGGCAAGGGCGCCGGGCCACCAAGCGGGGGACACACCCGAACGCCCATCCCCGCCGGAGGGCCAGCCCAGCAAGGAAGCCGGCGCCGCGGGGAAGGGACGAGGACCGGCCAGGGACGGCGCGGCGGCCAGACGGCACAGCGACGGGCCGGAGCAGGCCAACAGCAGGGATACCGCGCGGGCACCAAGCCCAGGCCCAGCGGCGAGAGCAAAGGCCGAATCATCAACCCAACCACCCCCCCACACAAACGAAAGGAAGCACACGAAGGGAGGAGGCGGCGAGGCGGAAGTGAGCGAAACAGGCAGACCGGGACGAGCCAACCCAGGGGGTCGGACACAAGAGGCGCGCGGGAGAGAGGCGCTCAGCGGAAGCACGGGGCCGCGGGCGAGCGGGGCAACCGACAGACCCGCAAACAAGGCCGGAAAAGGGCGCAGCCGACCCCAACACCGCACTCGCACCCCGAGGCACCAAAGACCCCAAGTGACCTACCTGCTGGCCCTCGACCAGGGCACCTCCACCTCGCGCAGCCATCGTCTTCGACCGCGACGGCCGCGTCGGTGGCCATGGCGCAGCGCGAGTTCCGCCAGATCTACCCGCAGCCCGGCTGGGTGGAGCACGACCCGCACGAGATCTGGGCCACCCAGCTGGACGACCGCGCGCGAGGCGCTCGCAACAGGCCGACCTCACGGCGCAGCGACGTCGCCGCCATCGGCATCACCAACCAGCGCGAAACCACCCTCGTCTGGGACCGCGAGACCGGCCAGCCCGTCCACAACGCCATCGTCTGGCAGGACCGCCGCACCGAGCCGACCTGCGCCGCAGCTGAGCGCGCGCGGGCCTGAGCACGCTCGTGCCGCCGAAAGACCGGCCTGCGCGATCGACCCGTACTTCTCCGGCACCAAGCTCGCCTGGATCCTCGACCACGTGCCCGGCGCGCGCGCCCCGCGCCGAGCGCGGCGAGCTCGCCTTCGGCACGGTCGACAGCTGGCTGCTCTGGCAGCTCACCGGCGGCGCGCGTGCACGCCACCGACGTCACCAACGCCTCGCGCACCCTGCTGCTCAACATCCACACCGGCGACCTGGGACGACGAGCTGCTGGCAGCTGCTGCGACATCCCGCGCGGCCTGCTGCCGCAGCGTGCGCCCGTCAGCGCGGGTCTTCGGCGAGACGCGAGCCGCGCCTGGCTCGGCGCAGCCGCTGCCGATCGCCGGCGTGGCCGGCGACCAGCAGGCCGCGCTCTTCGGCCAGGCCTGCTTTGGCGCCGGCATGGCCAAGAACACCTACGGCACCGGCTGCTTCCTGCTCATGCACACCGGCGAGCGATTCCGTGCGTCGCAGCAACGGCCTGCTCACCACCGCCGCCTGCGCAGCCGACGGCCACACCGCATACGCCCTCGAGGGCAGCGTGTTCATCGGCGGCGCGGTGGTGCAATGGCTGCGCGACGGCCTCGCGCTCATCCGCAAGTCCGCAGCGAGGTCGCAGGCGCTCGCCGCCAGCGTGCCCGACAACGGGCGGCGTGCTGCTGCGTGCCCGCCTTCACCGGCCTGGGCGCGCCGTACTGGGACCCCGACGCGCGCGGCACCATCGTGGGCCTCACGCGCGGCACCACGGTGGCGCACATCGCCCGCGCGGCGCTGGAGAGCATCGCCTTCCAGAGCGCCGACGCTCCTCGACGCCATGAGCCGCGACGCGGTGGCCGCGGGCGGCGTGCCGGTGAGCGAACTGCGCGTGGACGGCGGCGCCGGCGTCAACGACCTGCTGATGCAGTTCCAGGCCGACCTGCTGGGCGTCCCGGTGGTGCGGCCGGCGGTGATCGAGACCACCGCGCTCGGCGCGGCCTACCTCGCCGGCCTGCACACCGGACTGTATGGCGGGCTGGACGAGCTGTCGAAACAGTGGCGCGCCGAGCGCACCTTCCACCCCACGCATGTCGCGCGAACGCGCGGCGGAGAAGATGGCGCAGTGGGAGCACGCGGTGCGGCAAACAACGGCGGCGTAGCCACCTCCCCCCGCGCCGCTTCGCGTCACCCCCCAGAGGGGGGCGGCACCAAAGGCCCGGCAAAGCCGGTTCCTCGGTGCCCTTGGATGCAGGCACCTCGCGCCGGACGCATGGTCCTTGGCTTGCCTCGGGCGACAATCCCGGCATGAACACGTCCACCCACCCCATCATCACCTTCATCGGCGGCGGCAACATGGCCAGCGCCATCATCGGCGGCCTGGTCCGCCAGGGCCATCCCAGCCAGCGCCCTGCAGGTGGTCGAGCCCTGGGACGAACAGCGCACGCGCCTGGTGCAGCAGTATCCCGGCATGACCGTGCTGGCTGCCGCCGGCCCGTCGCTGCGGCCCTCCGGCCTGGTGGTCTGGGCCGTCAAGCCCCAGGCCTTCAAGGAGGCTGCCCAGGCCAGTCAGCCTTTTCTGCATGGCGCGTTGCACCTGAGCGTGGCCGCCGGCATCACCAGCGAGAGCATCGCCGCCTGGCTGGGCAGCGAGCGCATCGTGCGCGCCATGCCCAACACCCCGGCGCTGGTCGGCCTGGGCATGACCGGGCTGATGGCACGCGCCGCCGTGAGCGCCGACGACCGCGCTCTGGTGGAGCGCGTGGTGCGCACCACCGGCGAACTGGTCTGGGTGAACGTCGAATCGGACCTCGACGCCGTGACCGCCCTCTCAGGCTCCGGCCCGGCCTACGTCTTCTACTTCCTCGAAGCCATGCGCGACGCGGGCGCCAAGATGGGCCTGGCGCCCGAGGTGGCACAGCAACTGGCCATCGGCACCTTCATCGGCGCGGCCACGCTGGCCCAGCGCTCCACCGACCCGCTGCAGACGCTGCGCGAGCGCGTCACCTCCAAAGGCGGCACCACCTACGCGGCCATCACGTCGATGGAGGCCTCTGGAATGAAGGCGAAGTTTGAAGAGGCCCTGATTGCGGCGCAAAAACGGGCGGAGGAACTGGGGCGGGAGTTCGGCAAGTAGCCTTCTCTCGGCTGGCGATGCTGTGCACTTGCTCGCGGCTGTCCCGGCGGCTGGGCCGCTCCTCTTGATGCCGCTCGCAACACACAGCTCCACATGCGGGGTGGTGGCGAGGACCAGAGATCGCCGGAGCGGTCGTACAAGGACCCAAAGTGAAGCGGTCCTGGGTGGCGTATATGTCGGCCTCATGGCTTACTTACACCTGTATGGGAGATCAGGTCTCAGCGTCTAACGAGTCGATCTGTTTATCGCTATTTCAGTAGACCCCATGCCAGAATATTCTGGAACCATCAGATACTGCCACGTTACTTTGACGTGGATACATGAGGTCTACGATTTCATTGGCGGGCCGAGAAGGCCATTTCGTGGCTCGCTTGAACTACAACGTTCTCCGCGCGCGTAGGCCCGAGCCAGCTATTGAGCCACCGAAGCCTTTCCGATGCTGGAGCATGTGCATAGCAGATGGTCGGCACCTTGCTTCGGTAGGCACCTGCAGTCTGAGGCTGTCCAGATTCTGGAGAGTGCAGAGGAAGGTGACTCGAGAGTTGGCCCTGATTGCTGCAGTGAACCATCGAGTGGTCTCTGTAACATCGTTCCATCATGCGCAGGCAAATGACTCCGTGCCGACAGGAAGAAGGAGCTGGCACGCATCCATCAACGCGATTCGATGGGTATACGGGGCGCGGCCGAATCGATACACGCTAAAGAGCCTTCATCACCGTAGTGAATACGCCCACTGGCGCTGACTGAGTGGTCAACACCTCACCATGCGCATGAAGGCCTGAAAGAAGAATATCCTTTGAAGCTGCTGGCGAAAGAAGTGGGCTTCACGCCGTGGGCAGCAGCGAAGGACTCTCCGCAATAGAGTAAACAGGCGCCTGCAAAACGATGAAACCTCATTCCAGCGGACTTGCCTTCGGCAAGCAACTTAATCCAAACATTGAGCTGCCGATCAGAAAATATATGAACGATAAACAGAAACTACGCTTGTCGTTGTTATGACGACTTAGTTTGCCCGGGACTGTTGCTATTTCCACCATTTAATGTTCGAGGCTCAAACGGGGTAACTTGACCTCGGGCTACAGCTTCCTATTCAGTCGCGTGGCGCTAATGGTTTAAATCAGGCAAGTCGAGGTCGGCATGCGAAGTCACCAAATGGATTGGCTACTGCTCATCGGCGGCGTGGCATTCTTCATCCTTGAAAAACAGGAATCTGAAGGAGAAGCAATGAACAAAATAATGATGGATTGTGATGTCTGGGAGGCGGTGTGACAGGGACCTCATCCGATACGTAGGACACGAACTAGATCTGGTATGGCGGCATCTTTTGTCAGTACTTGCTGGAGCCGGCGACACCGGGATGGATGGGGTCCACACTACGAAGCCATTCTGCTCAAACACTTTGGCTAAAAGGCCTTCCCGCGCCTGAACGCAGATGCGCAGTGCTGGTTGCCCAGAGACTAGTGCTGCGGCCAAGATCTGAGCAACATTCCTAGCTGGAACTTAAGGGAGCGCAATAAGTCCGCTCCTGCCGACGTTGAGCGACTGCATCCCACCTAACATCCGGCTAGATACTGGCCGAAAGGCGTCACAAAGCCGCACCCACACAGTCCAGCACCACTAGCGCAAGCGGAGCGCTCTGCGCAGCGGCATAAAGGGGGAGGACGGCGCAGCTGGCCGGAGGACAGCCGCGGAGCAGAGCGCACCGCTTGTGCGGGCAGACGCAGCGCAACGATCAAAGCGCCAAGCGCTCAACCCAACCCCAGCACGACACCCACAAACACCGTGAACCCCAGCCAGTGGTTCAGGCGGAAGGCTTTGAAGCAGCCGTCGCGGGTGCGGTCTTTGATCAGTCGCCAGTGCCAGACCACCTGGCCCAGCGCCACCAGCAGCATGGCGACCCAGACCACCGGGTTGACCATGCCCCACAGGGCCGCCGTCCAGACGCCGAGGAACACCAGGTAGAAGGCGGTGACGGCGGGCACGTCGGCGTTGCCCAGGGTGATGGCCGAGGTTTTCATGCCGATGCGCAGGTCGTCGTCGCGGTCGACCATGGCGTATTCGGTGTCGTAGGCCAGCACCCAGAACAGGTTGCCCGCCATCAGCAGCCAGGCCAGTGGCGGCACGCTGTGCCACACGCCGCTCCAGAAGCCGGACTGGCTCCAGGGCGCGGCACCGCTGAACAGTTCGAGCGCCGGGCCGCCGTTCACCGCCGCAAACGCCATGGGAATGCCGAAGCTGAAGGCCACACCCAGCACCGCCTGCGGCATGGACACATGCCGCTTGGCATAGGGATAAATGAGCGCCAGCAGCAGACCGAGGACCGACCACGCGATGGTGGTCACATTGGTGGTGAGCACCAGGACAAAAGCCAGAAAAGCGAGCACGCTGCCCAAGCCCAGCGCCTCCCGCACGCCGATGCGGCCACTGGTCACCGGTCTCTGCGCGGTGCGCTTGACATGCCGGTCGAACTCGCGGTCGGCGACGTCATTGACACAGCAGCCGGCGCTGCGCATGAGGATGGTGCCGAGCAGGAACACCAGCAGCAGATGCCAGCCCGGGAAGCCGCTCGCGGCCACCCACAGCGCCGAAAGCGACGGCCAGAGCAGGAGCAGCCAGCCCGCCGGCCGGTTCCAGCGGATCAGGTCAAGGTAGAGGGAAAAGCGGGAGAGGCGCACGGTCATGGGCTTCGCAACCTGGCGGGGCCGTTCCGGACACAGGACCTGCACAAAGGCCCGCGGCCAGGCCGCGCGCGCGTGTTGCACCGGCGCAACGTGAGAGGCGCGGGGGAAACCAAAACATACGGAAACACCCCAGGGCCGTCAGGACAGGCGCTTCACACCTGGCAGCTCGCAGGCGTACACCGCGTTGCGCAGTTCTGCAATGGCTTCGTAGCGTGTGAAGCTGCGCCGCCACGCCAGCACCACGCGACGCGTGGGCACCTCGCCCTCAAAAGGCAGGTAGCGCACGAACTACAGGTATCGCCATGGTCCTGGCACCGTGCTCGAAGGCTGGCGTGCTAGCGGCGAGCGGCGCGGGCACGGACCAGGCGGGGCACCAGCGTCACGCCCATACCGGAAGCCACCATGTGCTCGATGGTTTCCAGCGACGAACCCTCGAAACTCTTGCGGATACCCTCGGCATCGTTGGAGTAGCGGGCGAATTCGGGGCAAACCTCCAGCACATGGTCGCGGAAAGCAGTGGCCATTGCCCAACAGCAGCATGGTTTCCCGCTTGATTTCATCGGTGGTGATGTGCTCGCGCTCGGCCAGCGGGGTGGTCGGCCGGTACTGCGGCCACAAGGGCTCGTCGTACAGCGGCGCGATGGCCAGGTTGGTGTCGGGGAAGGGCTCGGCGAGGATGGCGCAATCGATTTCCCCCAGCCGGAGCTGCTCCAGCAGCTTGACCGGTGAAATTCTCCTGCAGCATCAGCGGCATCTGCGGCGTGCGCCGATCACCTGGCGCACCAAGTCGGGCAGCAGGTAGGGGCCGATGGTGTAAATAACCCCCAGCCTCAGCGGTCCCGCCAGCGGGTCTTTGCCGCGCTTGGCGATTTCCCTGATGGCCGCGGCCTGCTCCAGCACCGTCTGCGCCTGACGCACGATCTCTTCTCCCAGCGGCGTGACGGCGATCTCGCTCGCGTTGCGCTCGAAGATCTTGACCTCCAGCTCTTCCTCCAGCTTCTTGATGGCCACGGACAACGTGGGCTGGGACACGAAGCAGGCTTCGGCTGCCTTGCCGAAAGTGCCGTCTCGCGTGCCACGGCCACGATGTATTTGAGTTCGGTCAGCGTCATGTGCCCATTTTGCGCCTTGAGACTGATCAAGCCTCCTCTACCTTTTTGAGAAGAGGTTTGGCCTCCTTGAGCCGCCCCTGGCGAAGGAGACCAACATGGAGATTTTCTTACCCGCCTGTGGTGCGGGGTCGCCCCTCGCCGCCTGTGGAGGGTGGGAAGGTCCGCCTCCCCCTTGGACCTTGTGGCTCCTGGAGTTCCTGTTGTGAGGGAGCAGCTCGGCACTGTGGAACCTCCCTTGGACAACACCCTGTTGGGAGTGGGTCGTGCGTATGTAGGCAACCCAGTTGCACCGGGACTGCCCTCGCGGAAAGTCCTGGTGGGTGGGCTCATCGTGTAGAAATTCCGGTGTCGTTCAGGCAGGCTGGGTCTCAAGGATCTGCTGTTGCTAAGGGCGGCCTGTTCACCGGGCGCAACATCGTCCATCGGTGGGACGATACCTGCTTCATGCCCTCAAGCCTTCAGGTATTCCGCTTTGCTGCCCAGCCAGCGAGCGACGTGTTTTTCGGCGGCAGCCGGGTGCTGCTCCTGCATGACGCCCGCGGCTTCCCTTGCCCATTCGAGCAGTTGCGTGTCGGTCGCCAGGTCGGCGAACCGCAGCAAGGCCGCGCCCGACTGCCTTGCACCCAGGAACTCGCCCGGCCCACGGATCTCCAGGTCCCGGCGGGCGATTTCGAAACCATCGCAGGTTTCTGCCATGGCCTTCAGGCGCTCTCGCGCGGTTTCACCCAGACGTCCACCATCGGGCGGGGTGTAGAGGAGCACACAGGCGGAAGCAGCCGCACCGCGCCCTACACGACCGGGGAGCTGGTGCAACTGGCTGAGACCAAACCGCTCGCTGTGTTCGATCACCATCAGCGATGCATTCGGCACGTCCACGCCGACCTCGATCACGGTGGTGGACACCAGAACGCCCATGTGGCCGCTGGTGAACAGCGACATCACCGCCTTCTTCTCGGCCACCGCCATGCGCGAATGCAGCAGGCCGACGAGCACGCCCGGAAGGGACTGGCTCAATTCCGCGTGCGTGGCGGTCGCATTGGACAGGTCCAGCGCCTCGCTCTCTTCGATCAGCGGACACACCCAGTAAACCTGCCGGCCTTGCGCGACCTGGGCGCGGATGCGTTCGATCACTTCGTGGCGACGCTGGTCCGACACCACCTTGGTGACGATGGGCGTGCGGCCGGGCGGCAGCTCGTCGATGGTGGAGCACGTCGAGGTCGGCGTAGTAGCTCATGGCCAGCGTGCGCGGAATCGGCGTGGCGCTCATCATGAGCAGATGCGGCTCCGCGCCGGATCGCTTGCGCGTGCGCGTCGCCAGTCCGTCCCCCGGGTTCAGGCCCAGAGCTGGCCGCCGGGCCGCCAGCCGGTTGGCCCTTGGGGGGCTGGGCTGGCGACTCCCCCTGCTTTGGCGATGGGGGTGGACCCATCTTGCTTCTCAGCGCCAGCCGCTGCGCCACGCCAAAGCGGTGCTGCTCGTCAATGATCGCCAGCGCCAGGTTCTGGAACACCACCTGGTCCTGGATCACGGCGTGGGTGCCCACCACCAGCGCGGCCTCGCCGCTGGCGATCAGTGCCAGCATTTCGGTGCGCTGCTTTTTCTTCTGGCTGCCGGTGAGCCAGGCCACGCGCTTCCCCAGCGGCGCAAGCAGCGGCTCCAGCCAGCCGATGAGTTTGGCGAAATGCTGCTCGGCCAGGATTTCGGTGGGCGCCATCAGCGCACACTGCCAGCCCGATTCGATGGCGATGGCGGCCGCCAGTGCGGCCACCACCGTCTTGCCCGAACCCACGTCGCCCTGCAACAGGCGATGCATCGGCACAGGGCGCGCCAGATCGCATGCGATCTCCTCTCCCACACGGCGCTGCGCGGCGGTTAGTCGCGAAACGGCAAAGCGGCCAGCAAGCTGTTCGTGCAGGCCGCCCGGCGACGTGCGAAGGGCAGGCGCGCGCAGCGCATCGCGCTCGCGCTTGGCAGTGCAGTTGCGACAGCTGCTGCGCCAGCAGCTCCTCGGCCTTCAGGCGCTGCCAGGCCGGGTGGCTGCGGTCTTCCAGCGCGTCGCAGCGACACATCTGGTCCCGGGTGGTGCAGGTAGCGTCAGCGCTTCGCAGCACGGGTACAGGTGCCGCGCACGCACGCGGTCTGCAGCGCTGCCCAGCAGTTCGTGCGGGAGGGTCTCGCTACAGGTCGGCGCGCGGCAGCGCCGCTGGCCACCACCTTGCGCAGATAGGCTTGCGGCAGCTGGGCGCTGGTGGGGTAGACCGGGGTGAGCGCATCGGGCAGTTCACCACCGGCCGCGTGGAAGGCGGGGTGCATCAGCGTCTTGCCCATGAAGCCGCCGCGCACCTCGCCGCGCACCCGAACCCGCGCACCCACGGCCAGCGCCGTCTGGTGCGAGGGGTAGAAACTGAAAAAGCGCAGCGTGCAGGTGTCGCTGCCATCGTCCAGCGTCACCAGCAACTGGCGGCGCGGGCGCATCGTGATCTCGCTGTGGGTCACCGTGCCTTCGACTTGCACCGTCTGGCCATCGCGTGCGTCGACAAGGCGCACCACGCGGGTCTCGTCTTCGTAGCGCAGCGGCAGGTGCAAGGCCAGGTCGATGTCACGCGTGAGCCCGAGCCTGTGCAGCGCCTTCTGCGGGGCAGAGAGCTCCTTGCGGGCTGCGGGCTGGGGCGGGTCGGCGGGCATGGGAGAATTCTGCCTGTCTTTTTATCCACCTAAAGCCTGCACTTGGAATGGGCCCTGTCCGGCCCTCAAGCAGCATGAACGTCTCCCACACTGCCTGCCGGCCGCGCGTTCGTCGTCGCCGACTTTGATTTCTTCAGCTGCCCGACACCTCATTGCCCAGCACCCGGCGTCCGAACGCAGCGCCTCGCGCCTGCTCGACGGCACGCGGTCCGCACCCGGTGGACCGCATCTTTCGCGACCTGCCCGGCTCGCTGCAAGCCGGGCGATCTGCTGGTGTTCAACCACACCCAGGTGGTCAAGGCGCGGCCGTTTGGCGAGAAAGCGTCCCCCCGGGCCGTTGGGGCTCCCCAGGGGACGGGGGGCCGCGTGAGGGCGGCAAGCTCGAAATCCTGATCGAGCGCGTGCTGCTGCCGCACGAAGCCAGCGATGGTTCGGGACAGGAAGTGGTGGCGCACATCCGCGTGAGCAAGAAGCCGCTGCCCGGTGGCCTGCTGCACCTGGCTGGCGGGCTCAGGGGCGGCGGTTTTGACGCGCCCTCCTTGGGCCGCTGGCCCGATGACAACAAGGCCAGCTGTTCCGCCTGCGCCTGCAAGGCCCGGCGGGTGAAACGCCTGACGGGCTGATGGCTCGCCACGGCCACGTGCCGCTGCCGCCCTACATGGACGCACGCCGATGACACCGACGACGAGCGCCGCTACCAGACCGTGTTCGCCCGCGTGCCCGGCGCGGTGGCCGCACCCACGGCCGCGCTGCATTTCGACAAAGCCGTGCTGGCGCGTGCTGAAAGCGCGAGGCGTGCAGCGCGCTAGCGTGACGCTGCATGTGGGCGCGGGGACCTTCGCGCCGATGAAGGTCGAACGCATCAAAGACCACGTGATGCATCACGAGCGCTACGCATCCCGCCGCAGACGGGTCAGGCCATAGCAGACTGCCGCGGCGCGCGGCGGGCGCATCGTGGCGGTGGGCACGACCACCGTGCGCACACTAGAGAGCTGGGCCGCGGGGGGCTTGCTCAGATCACCCAGGGGCGAGACCGATATCTTCATCACGCCCGGCTTTAATTTCCGGGTGGTGGACGTGCTGATGACCAACTTCCACCTGCCGAAGACCACGCTGATGATGCTGGTGAGCGCCTTCGCGGGTTACGGGAGCTGGTGATGGCGCTGTACCGCCATGCGGTCGAACAGCGTTACCGCTTCTTCAGCTACGGGGATGCGATGCTGCTGGGACGGTCAGCGCAGGTCGAGTAGGACGCGCCCGGCTTCAAGCTTCACTGGCCAGGTCCTGATCCGCTGGGTGCAGGGTGCGAAGGTGGCGTCACCCGTTCGCAGGTCGAAGCGCCCCTGGTGGAACGGGCATTCGATCTCGTGCCCCTCCACGAAGCCGTCGCACAGCCTGGCGTTGCCGTGGGTGCAGAGGTTGTCGGTCGCGTACACCGTCCCGTCGACAGAGAACAGCGCGATGTCGCGCCCGTCCGGCGTCACCGGAATCCCCGCGCCTTCAAACAGGTCGGCCTCGGCGGCCACGTCGGTCCAGTTGCTCATGAACTCGTCCTGTTCAGATGGGGTAGACTATCGAATTCGGGATCATTTCGCTGTCGTAGATGCAGAGACGTTGCGCGAACTTCAGGCCCTCCCGCGTCTTCACCACGATGTCGAGGTAGCGCCCGACGTTGAACACCGTGCTGGCACCGTCGAGCTTGGTGCGGAACACGGCGTAGTTGGCCTCGCAGTGCAGACGACCCTGTTCATCAGCGGCGCCGACCACCGGCGCACCGACCACATGGCGCTGGTAGTACGGATCGTGGAACAGCGTCTCCTTGATGCCGTAGACGCGGTCGCGCAGCATGGCCTGGCTGTCGAAGGCCAGGGTGGACAGCGGAAAGCCGCGCTCGTGGTTCTCTCGCGGCTGCAGCTTGTAGACACTGTCGGTGGTGAAGAACTCGGGCCACAGGTCCCACTGGCCGCTGTCCACGGCCGAGGCGTAGTCGCTGTAGAGCTGCTGCAGTTGCCGAAATGTGCCGAAATCCACCGCGACAAGCCCACTCATGCGGCACCTCCTCGGACGGGATCCGCGGCGGGCGTCCTCCGGCGCCTCCATC
>JAXHKT010000003.1:0-33746 GCA_034522975.1 Bryobacterales bacterium | reverse complement strand
CGCTTGATTCCAGTTGTTTGCAAGCCAGGTTGCGGAACATGTGCTGGGAGGGCTGGGGGTACCGGTGTTGCGAGAGGACGCCGAGCTTGGCGAGCCAGAAGCTCCAGTCGCCAGCGCAGTGGAATCGCTCTCTGCTGGGCCTGATGCTTTGGTCTTGGTCTATGGCTATTTCTTTACCAAACCGGTTTGGATTCGAGTGGCCTTGTTTTTTTCGACCATCCCGGTGGCAATTGCGGCGAATGCGGGCCGTGTTACCTTCACCGGGATCCTCAGCGAAATCGATCCTGAATATGCCACCGGATTCTTTCATACCGCCTCCGGGTGGGTGCTTTTTCTGGTTGCGTTTATATTGCTGACCATCGTGCACCAATTTCTGGAGTGGTTGAATAGGAGGCTTCGTGGATCTCGGCAAGCAAGTAGCTAGGCTTATTCGGAGCCCCCGGGCGATTGTGCTGACAGTCGTGCTGGTGGCGCAGATGGCGATTACGTCTTCCCGGAGGAAGACGTACCTGAATAGCCGCGAACACCTTCCCCAAGGAGTTCCCAACGTGGACCACGATCCGGGAGACCCAGATCGAGGAAGAGGTGCAGCAGGTCGAGGCCGACGACACGCTTTCGCGCTTTTACTCGAACGGCCAGGATTACGCAACCCTGTTTATCGCCTACTTCAAGACCCACCTGACCGGGCAGGCGCCCCACTCCCCCAAGCATTGCCTTCCCGGTTCAGGCTGGACGCCCTGGCAGTACGGGCTGTTCATCGACATCCCGCAGCAGGACCGCACCATCCAGGTGAATCGCTACGTCGTGACCCGCGGCGACGATTCAAGCCTGGTGCTCTATTGGTATCAATCGCTTGACCGCGTGGTGGCAAACGAGTATCTGGCAAAGGTGTATCTGGTGACGGATTCGATCCGCTACAACCGCACCGATACCGCGCTGGTGCGCGTGGTGGTGCCGGTGAAGAAAGGGGATACCGAAACCAAGGAAGCGGAGAAGCTGGCGGTCTCGTTTATCAAGGAGATGTTCCCGGCGGTGGGCACTTATTTTCCCCCTGCCAGTTGATCGCCGGATTGGCCGGAAGGCGCGCGAGGTAGCATTTCTTTGGCGGCTACGACACTCCCCGAGGCAGTTGCACAGCTCCTTGAGGAGCTTGAGCGGGAGAACGCCAGCCCGCAGACCTTGCGAGCGTACAGAAGCGACCTTCACCAGTTTGTCGCGTATCTCTCCCCCAAAGACGCCGTCTGCCCGCCACCACGGGAAATCGACCTGCTGGTGCTTCGCGAGTGGGTTGCGCACCTATTTCACCAGGGCTTGAAAAGCGTCACGCTTCGGCGAAAGATTGCTGCCGTCCGCCGAATGTGGAAGTTCATGGCTCGGGAAGCAATCGTGGAGGTGGACGTGGCTCGGCTGCTGGTGATTCCAAAAGCGCCGAAGACGCTCCCCCGGGTTCCGTCGGCGGAACAGACGAACACGTTGCTTGACCGGATCGCCGGCGGCGAACTGGCCCAACCGGATTTGGCGCGGGATGTGGCGATCTTCGAATTGCTTTATGGCTGCGGGCTGCGGGTGTCGGAGCTGGTGGGCCTGGACCGGGACGATATCGATTTCACAGATCGCGTGATGCGGGTGCGGGGCAAGGGCCGCAAGGAGCGCATGGTTCCTTTCACGGAACGGCTCGGCAACGTCCTCGAACAGTGGCTGGAGAAGCGGGAAGTGCCAATTGGGGAGCGGGCTGTCTTCGTTTCCAAGCGGGGGAAACGAATGACGGACCGGGCGATACGCCATCTAGTAAAGCTGTATTCCATCGCCCTGACCGGCGACCCCACCGTACACCCACACACCTTTCGCCACGCCTATGCGACGCATCTGCTGCGCGACGGGGCGAACCTAAGGGAAATCCAGGAACTGCTTGGGCATGCGCAACTCTCGACTACGCAGAAGTACACGCAGGTGAGTCTGGCAGATTTGATGGCAGTTTACGACAAGGCGCATCCACGGGCTTGAGTGACGGGAGCGCGCGCAATCAATCGTCGTCACTCACTCTGAGCACGGCCAGGAAGGCCTCCTGCGGAATTTCGACGCTTCCTACGCGCTTCATGCGCTTCTTGCCTTCCTTCTGCTTCTCGAGCAGCTTGCGCTTGCGGGAGATGTCGCCGCCGTAGCACTTGGCCGTCACGTTCTTGCGCAGCGCCTTGACGGTCTCGCGGGCGATGATCTTGCCGCCGATGGCGGCCTGGATGGCCACCTCGAACATCTGCCGCGGGATCAGCTTGCGCAGCTCGTCGACGAGCACCTTGCCGCGCGTCGTAGGCGCGGTCGCGGTGGACGATGATCGACAGGGCATCGACGGGCTCGCCGTTCACCAGGATGTCGAGCTTCACCAGTCGGCGACGCGCGATAGCCCGGCGACGTCGTAGTCGAGCGAGGCGTAGCCGCGCGAGCAGCGACTTCAGCTGGTCGTAGAAGTCGAAGACGATCTCGGCGAGCGGCAGCTCGTAGACGCAGCATCACGCGCGCCGGCGCCGAGGTAGTCGAGCTGTCTGTCTGGATGCCGCGCTTGTCCTGGCAGAGCTTGAGGATGGGGCCCACGTACTCGTCGCCGGTGAGGATGGTGGCGGTGATGACCGGCTCCTCGATCTCGCTCGATCTCCGGCGGGTCGGGCAGCTGCGCGGGGTTGTCGACCTCGATCATCGTCGCCGTCCGTCATGGTCACCCGGTAGCGCACGCCGGGCGCGGTCGTGATCAGGTCGAGGTCGAACTCGCGCTCGAGGCGCTCCTGGACGATCTCCATGTGGAGCAGGCCGAGGAAGCCGCAGCGGAAGCCGAAGCCGAGCGCGGCCGAGGTCTCCGGCTCGAAGATGAACGACGCGTCGTTGAGCCGCAGCTTCTCGAGCGCGTCGCGCAGGCTTCGGTAGTCGTCGGCGTCCACCGGGTAGAGCCCGGCGAACACCATCGGCTTCAGCTCCTTGAAGCCGGGGAGCGGCTCCGCGGCCGGCGCTGCGGCGTCGGTGACGGTGTCGCCGATCTTCGACGTCGGCGACGTCCTTGATGTCGGCGATGCACGAAGCCGACCTCGCCGGCGCCGAGCTCGTCGCACGGCGACCGGCTTCGGGCGTGATAGCGCCGAGCTCCTCGACCTCGTAGACCTGCGCCGGTGGCCATCAGGCGCGACCTTCATGCCCGTCGCGCGATGCGTGCCGTCGATCACGCGGACGTAGGACGATCGACGCCGCGGTAGGCGTCGAACCAGGAGTCGAAGATCAGCGCCTCGCAGGGGCGCGTCGGGGTCGCCCTTCGGCGGCGGCACGCGCTGCGACGATCGCCTCGAGGACCTCGTCGATGCCGACGCCCGTCTTGGCGCTGAGCCGAGGATGCGCGTTCGAGGCGTCGAGGCCGAGGATCGTCCTCGATCTGCTCGTCGGCGCCGCTCCGGGTCGGCCGCCGGCAGGTCGATCTTGTTGATGACCGGGATGATCTCCAGGTTGTCGTCGAGCGCCAGGTAGGCGTTGGCGAGGGTCTGGGCCTCGACGCCCTGGGTGGCGTCGACCACCAGCAGCGCGCCCTCGCAGGCGGCCAGCGAGCGGGAGACCTCGTAGGTGAAGTCCACGTGGCCGGGGGTGTCGATCAGGTTGAGCTCGTAGGTCTGCCCGTCGTCGGCCTTGTAGTCGAGCCGCACCGGCGTGGGCCTTGATGGTGATGCCGCGCTCGCGCTCGAGGTCCATGGAGTCGAGGACCTGCTCCCTCATCTCGCGCTCGGTGAGCGCGCCGGTGCGCTCGAGCAGGCGGTCGGCCAGCGTCGACTTGCCGTGGTCGATGTGGGCGATGATCGAGAAGTTGCGGATGAAGGCTGGGTCCATGCGGTAAACTGACAGCGAATAGCTTTAGTATCCCATAGCCGCCCGGCAGGGCCTCGCTTTTAGGCGATGCCATGTCGTAGTTTGCACCGTCCATCTCCGGCCCTTGAAACCGCGCGCCCGCTTTATCCGTTCCAATCCAGACCGGAATCGCAAAAGCGGTTGGTGCTCGGGACGGCTATGGCGCATCTGAAACGAAAGGACCATCTTCATGCCAGCCAGAACGTTTGAAGGGCACCTCTCCGCCGAGGGTCTTCGCTTCGCCATTGTCGTCAGCCGCTTTAATAGCCTCGTCACGGAGCGCTTACTTGGCGGTGCGATGGATGCGATCGTCCGTTGCGGGGGATCGGCCGACGCAGTGGATCTGGTGAGAGTGCCAGGAAGCTGGGAGCAGCCCGTAGTGGTAAAGACGCTACTGGAGCAGAGTATTTACGACGCGGTGATCTGCCTGGGCGCGGTGATTCGGGGCGATACGCCGCATTTCGACTACGTCGCATCCGAGGCAGCCAAAGGTGTTGCGAGCGCTTCGTTGGCCGCGGGCGCACCAGTGGCCTTTGGCATTCTCACCTGCGACACGTTGGAACAGGCCCTCGACCGCGCAGGAGCCAAGAGCGGCAACAAGGGCTTCGAGGCTGCCATGACCGCCATTGAGATGGCGGACCTTCTTAAGAAACTACGAGCAAATGGCTAATTAATGCCCGCAAGATACAAGTCCCGGCAGAGGGCGCTGCAAGTCCTTTTTCAATGCGATATCCGCGAAATGAGCGCATTGGAGGGCGTGCGCGCTTACTACGATTCGCTCTATCTCGAAGAGGGTGATGAAGTTCCCGAACAGGACCGCTTCATGGAGATTCTTGTCGGCGGCACCTGCGAGGCGCTGCCCGTCTGCGACGAATTGATTGGCAAGCACTCCGCCAACTGGCGTATCGAAAGAATGCCCCTGGTGGACCGCAACATCCTGCGGATGGCCATCTACGAGATGATCGAAGTAGGAACGCCCCCTCCGGTGGTGATCGACCAGGCGATCGAACTGGCGCGGCGCTTCTCGGGCGAGGAATCGGTGCCCTTCGTCAATGGAGTGCTCGACGCAATCCGGCGGGAGCAGGCCTCGAGGGCTGTCGCGGCGGCGCCGGGGGCGGGGGACGAGGATTCGGCGGGCTGATCTCCGACGCTCTGGGGGCTTGCAGGGGGCAGCGATAAGCGAGATTCAGATGCTATCGAGAAGCGCCCGGGCGATGCTACAATCGATGAAGAGTTGGGAGGTCGTCTAATGGTAGGACTGCAGATTCTGGTTCTGCCTATCGGGGTTCGAGTCCCTGCCTCCCAGCCAACTCCTCCTTCCGCCTCCAACTTTTAGTTCCCCCCGCGCGTCTAGCCATACGGGATGGTTTTCTGAGATGAGATTAGTCGTTTCTTTCTTTCTCCTTTTCGCTTTCGTGCCGCTCAATGTCTTTGCGCAGGATGCCACTGCGCTCTTTCGCAAGGCCGCTCCCGAGGTGGAGCAGGCGCTTCGGAAGAACGCGAACGATTTTTTTGAGATGCAGGTGACCAAGAAGTTCGGCGGCTCGGTAAAGTACGTGGCCGAGGACAGCCTGGACACCTATATCGGATCAGAAAAAGATTCGTGCTTCTCGATCGAGATTATGGGCATTCAATATAACGACTCGTATGACGATGCCATTGTGACCATCCTGTGCGAGCGAGGAATGGCAACGCCGGTGGGCGGCGGCAGAGTGACCATGCCCACCACTACCTATTGGCGGATCGAGAACGGGGAGTGGAAGTGGTATACGCCCAAGTTCGAGGGGCGCCCGGAGGGTACGGACTACGTGATGACGCCCTTCGGCCCGGTTCCTTCCCGGACGCCGGACATGGTGGAGGGAGGAGGGAAACCGGACGGGGGAGACGCCAGCGCCTCAGATGTCGGTGGAGCAGTTGAAGGCGCCTCTGAAGTCGAACCCGGAGACGGTGATCCTGCGGGCGGACCAACCCTCTACGGCTACCGCGGAAGTGCATAGTCAATTTCCCGGATTGTTGAAAGTGGCGGTGCGGTGGGTGGGGCTGAAGGGTCTTAGCGCTACCATTGACCGCGAAGAACTAAATTCCAGTGAGAACGCTAAGATCACCATCTCTTATACGCCGCAGGGTATCCTCCCTCCTCCGAAAACCCACGCTGTCTGGGTGGAAACCAGCCCGATGCGCAGCGCGACTCCTGTGATGATTGAGTTCCGTTACGAAGAGCAGGCCGACGAGGCTGGCAAGACCGGTCCCGAAGGACAGTAGCGCATGAAGGCGGGTTGCCGATCGACGGGGCGACCTTTGGCCTCGATCGGATGCTTTGCAGGAAGGCAATTGGAGGGCTTCTGGGAAGCATCACGGAATCAATTCTTACCCAATCCCAGCGGCCTCGGCCGGGGAATCCCGTCTCCGCCACTACTCGAACGAAACTGCCGACGCGCGGGCGGACTGCGCGCTCTTTAGCGACATCGTCCAGGCCAACGGAGACCGACTGCCAGCCGTCCAGGCGCCGTCGCTCAAGGAGGTGGTGCGAGGCGACGGCGCCGAACCCAGCACCGGCCCCAACAGCACGAGCACCGGCTCCTACAAGTACAGCGCCGGCGCCATCTGGGGCCAATGGGCCGTTCATGATGCCGATGCAACAATCCTGGACGCCGCCGGTGATTCCGATATCCGCTCCGGAGTACCCGCTCCACCCTGTGTACGGGGTGCCGATGGCATCGGAGGCGACGCTGAACCGCTATTTACACCCGCTGCAGGCGGTAGGCGCAGTCGCCCCGGGTGTGGCTCAGGGGGCCGGAGACATTGGCACCACGGTATATCGTGTGGCTCCCGGAGGCCTGCAGGATTTCGTCACTGCGGACGGATATCGCCATCGTTTTGACGTCGAGGTCGTTTTTCCGTCGCCTGCATCGTTTAGCTGGCAGGAGCGCGATGCCAAGCAGATCCATCCTGAAGTGGCCGAGTTTGCCGGAACGCAACTGCGTGAGAATCTGGCAGCCTCCGGCGTGGACGTGTCCAACCTGGAGATCACCCCGTTCCGGATGGCTGGAGGCTCAGACACGCGCCCTTGGTTCCTGGATCAACTGATCCTTAAGATGGCTGGGCAGCCCGATCTGCCGGTGTCTTTGAATGTGGCCATGCGTGACCCCGGCTATACCGTAGCGACGATTCAGGAATCCTGGGAGGCGCAACGGATTCCAACGTAGGGACTGCCGAGCGGCATCGACCAGGCTCAACAACAAAAAGGGCGGGTTCCGAAGAACCCGCCCTTTTGCTTGCTCTTACGAGCAAGAGGTGAGGACCATCCTAGTGGACGAGCTGCTCGCCACCATTCTCAGCACCATCGCCGAGATTGAAGGGCGAAGCGGGACGCGAACCACCGTTGGGGCCAGCGCGATCCGGGATGATCAGAGCCAGGTAGCCCTGAGCAACACGAGCAACCGCGGTGTCGGAGATGAAAGCGTAGCCATGTGCGTACTGGAATTCGCAGGACGCAATGATGTAGCCTTCAAAGCCGGCAGCGGCGCCGATCGGCCCGACATCCGAACCAGCAGGACCCTTCACCGTGCCGCCGGTTTGCAGCGTCATGAGGTACATGCCGCCCGGAGGAACGTTGATGGTGGATTCCACAGGAAGCTGGGATACGGGGTTAGCCGCACCATTGTTGCCACCATAGGTGAACAGGGTGCAAGGACCGGTCTGGGGCTGTGCGCCACCGTCGGTTCCAAACGGGCCGGGGTTATCGTCGCGCGAAGTATTCGAGATGGCGATACCGGTGTTGAAACCGTTGCGGTTGGTGACATACGGGAACAGCAGCAGCGTGCGGCAGCGGGTAACCACAAAGCCTTCGGTCGTCTTGATGGACGGCACGAAGCGCGGCACAAGCTGAGTTCCGGTGTACACCGTCGACTGCGTTGCGGCATTCGACAAGGGCAGGTACCACACCTGGATGGTGGAAGTTCCGAAGAGCTTCTCATCGTAGGATGCGGTAATCGGCACAGTCAGGATGTTGGTGAGGAATGGATCCACGGTAAGCGCAAACCCTTCGCCCATATCGGGGTCGAAACTGTTCATGATTTCGATCCGGAAGTTGCGAATGCGATCGTTGCCGGAAACCGTGTTGCCGACGGAAGTGCCGGCGGTGGACGCCAGCAGCGATCCGGCTTGGGCATCCGCGCCAGCTCCGACAGAGATCGCAAAAGGAGCGCTGTCAAGAGTGATGGGGCTGACCACGGAAATGTTGAACTGCGTGCCCTGAGTGGCAACGCCGGTGTTACCCTTGTTCGGGGCAGTCTGCGCCCACACGGTGTCCAGCATCAAGCCAGATTCCGTGAAGAACGCGGTGTTGGGGTTGTCCTGATCATAGATCGCTTCACCGGTGTTCACTTCGTTGTCGACGCGCGGTTTGAAGGCGTTCGGCAGAAGTTCGATGATGTCGAGCTCCATGGTCAATTGCTTGGGGTTATCGCAATTCCGGCGGGTTTCCGGTCTGGAACGAATCCGGAAGCTGGGACGCGGACGGGCGATGATCACGGTGTCGGGAATCGCCGTCACGTTGCCGGGCTGGGTGTTGATCGTAATCACAGCATTGATCGCGGGCGCGAAGTCCGCGAGGCCAATGTAGGAAGCAGCGTTGATACGCACGTTGGTGATGCGGAGCTGCATGTACCACTGCTTGCCGGCGGCGGAGCCGGGGGCGAGCAGAACGTCATCCCATTCCAGGGTGGCGCCGAGCGCATCCTGGGGGGTCCAGAAGCCATGATTCTTCACGGCAACGGGGTGCGGGAAGGCCCACACGGTGCTGCCACCGGTGTAGGGGACGCCCTGGCCAACTTGGCCGGTCGCAACCGGGTTCGCGTTCACGCGGGTAAGCGGATCGCGTTCGGCAGGCAGGCAGTTAAACTCGTCAGCGCAGGCACCCTGGTTGCCAGAGTTGATCAACAGCGCATCGGTCACGAGGCGGCCGTTGACGTCGGTGACGCCCACATATTGGCTGGTGACAGGAACGTCCGCACGCAGGGTGACGTTGCCGCGGAGGTCACGCTTTACCGTGCTGCGGTTGACGGTTTCAAAACCCTGATCGGGCACGATGCCGCTGCAGCTGATGAGAATGTCGCCGGCCAGTTCCGCGACGCCTTCAAGACGGACGAGAGGCGGGGTGGAAGTGATGCGGCAATTAAAGGGCAGGTTATCTGGCCCTTCCTGAGCGCTTACCATCGGGATCGCAATAGCGAGCACGATGAGTGCAAGCACGATTCTTCGGAAATCGAACATTTCCTTCTCCTTGTGGTGTAGGGAATTTCGCTTTGAATTGACGAAGTACTCTTTCAACCTGAGCCTCAAACTCGAGTGAAAGCCGGAGCTCTTTGGACGCAAACTTTTTCTTCTCGTAAGTATTCCCGAAGATTTCGCGTTCCGCTCTCTTTTTGATGCTTGCGGGATTTCGACCCGATCCGCTCCATCGGTCTCAAAGGACGATGAATGCAAATAAGATTCGGTTAAGCCAAGTCAACCAATAACGATGACAAGCTTTCGCTTGCATGGAGGACGAATCCCACCACCCCGAATTTAATCAGGTCTGCGAAACAAAGTCAACAGTATACGGCGGCACTCGTTCCGAACGACCGCAGATTGGGAGCAACCGGACGCAATGGATATAAATAATTATAAAGATCCGCGATTTAACTAAAAGCGGTCGGTGCTGTTTCGCATCAAGCGCTGTACGCGGTCCATCTTCCGGAGCAGTTCGTCGGAGGCGTCCAGCATCTGATTGGTATCGTAAACCACTCTCGGGGTGAGGAAAACGACGAGTTCGGTGCGGGTCTTGGTGCGGGTCTTTCCACCGAAGGCCGCACCAAGGACAGGAATGCGGTGCAGGTAGGGGATTCCACTGGTGCCTTCCAAGTCGTTCTCCTGGATGATGCCGCCAAACGCGATGGTATCGCCGTCCCGGATGGTGATTTGCGTATCGACGCTGCGGTTGTTGAAGGAGGGGGACTGGATGCCGGAGGCGCTGGGGGCCTGGGGGGTGCTGAAGTTTTGCTTGATCACCAGAGTGACAATGCCCGCCGGGGTGACGCGGGCGGTGATGTTGAGGTCAGTACCGGCTTGCCGGTTGGAGATCGTCTGGGCAAATTGCGAAGTGCCCCCCTGCTGGACGGCGCTGGCGGCCTGCGAGGTGAGGATGGGAACTTCGGTGCCGACTGTAATGCTGGCTGGAATGCTATCGGTGGCCAGAATTGACGGCGCGGCGATCACTTTGGTGAGGCGATTATCTTCAGAAGCGGTGAGCACGGCGAGCAATTCCCGGCTGCGGCCTACTAACATCCCAGCGGTCATGGAGAGCCCGGAACTGGAGCCGGCGACGGCGAGGGCGCGGCGAGCGGCATTGCCCCCGTTTTCCCCGCCTGGATCCAGTTGAGAATCCCCTACCCGATTGAGGAACGCCGTAACGCCGGCGGAGAAGGCACCGGTAAGAGATACCTCAAAGATTTTCGCCTCGATGAGCACCTGGCGCGGAGCGATATCGATTTGCTCCAGCAGTTTGAGCAGTTGCTCGTATTCCTGCGGGGTGGCCTGGATGAGCAGTGAGTTGTCGATGAAGTTAGGGATGACGTGGGGGATGCGTTCGCCAGTGGGGCTGAGCATGGGGCCAAAGCCCATCCCCAGGAGGCCGCCGGTCATGTTGCCGAATCCGCCCATTCCGCCGAACGCGGGGTTGGCGGTGATGTTCTGCCCACCGGCGACGCCCGCTGCCCCGCCCAGCCCTTGCCCCTGGACATTGAAGCCCCGATTGGTGAGGCCGCCTTGGTTGAAGCCACCCTGGCCCAAACCGCCGCCAAGGCCGCCGCCGAAGCCGCCGAAGCCACCACCCAAGCCGCCACCAAGACCGCCGAAGCCGCCCATCCCGCCGAAGCCTCCGCCAAGGCCGCCCATCCCGCCAAAGCCGCCCCCGAATCCCCCCATACCCATGCCCATGCCTACGGGCATGCCGGTATAGAGCTGCATGATGGATTGGGAGAGCATGAAAGCGTCGCTATATTTCACGCGGTAGACGTAGTTGTTGATGGATCCGGAGGAGACAGAAACCGAAACGTCGAGTTTTTTTAGCCAGTTCTCCACCTCCTCAAAAACCCCTGGATTCGGGGCGACAGCGAGGATGATGTTGATGCGATCAATGGGGATGAAGGTGGCTGAACCGCCCTCGGAGGAGAAGGCGATCCCCTTCATGATCTTTTCGAGTTCGTCGGCGATTTCGGAGGGCTTTCCGTTCTTCACCTCAAAGAGGCGCACTCGCTGGGTGGCGAAGGCATCGCTATCGAAAAGCGCCACCAGTTCCATGGTGCGGCGCATGTTTCGTGCGTTGTCGAGGATCATCAGCAGGTTCGCCGGAGCAAACGAAGTGACCTGGGCGCCCTGCCCCAGGAAGGGGCGGATGACGCCCTCCAGTTCCTTCACCGTCGCGTACTTCAGAAACAGCAGATTCAGGACGGCTTCTTCGCCGGCTGGCAGTTGCATGGAGGACGCGTTCACCATTGGGCTAATTGGCAGGTTCGCCACATCGGCGGCGGGGATGATGCGGTAGATATCTCCCACCTGCACCATCGAAGCACCGTTGATGCGGAGGATTGTTTCGAGGATGGAGCGGGTCTCCACCGCGCGGATCTCGCCGTAGGTGCGGATGGTGACGTTGCCTTCGACGCGGGGGTCAAGGATGTAGTTGATCTTCAGCCGGCTGGCCAGCAGATCGATCACCGTACGAAGATCGGCACCGTTAAGATCCAGCACCAGCGCTTGGCTGGCCTGGCTTTGAGCGGCCGGCGCTGGGGCGGGAGTGGCCTGCGCCGGAGCCGTGGGGGGCTGCGCGGGATCCTGCGCGGTGGCGGATGGCGTTGCCGGAGCCTGGGCAGCGGGGGCCTGGGCAGGCGCGGCCGCATCCTGCGCCCATGCGGTTGCGGCTAGCAAGAAAGTGGCGGCGATGGCCAAAACCGCGCCCAGGTGTTTCATATCAAACCTCATTCGATGCATTTCACTTCCCGCCTCGCCCAACATTTTGTCTTCAACGGAAACGCCCGCTTTGCCGCGGACAGACTACTGGCCCACTGGCTCCCAATAGCAGACGGCGCCCATCGGGGAAAAGCTGGTGCGCTTCACCCAGCCATCCACCACCGTGCCGTCAGCGGATTTTTCGCCGGGCTGGCATGCGCGTTCGCGGCCGCCGGTTTCCTTGCCGGGTCCCGGCTTTGAGGGGGGCGGCGGGGGGGCGCTCTGCACGGGCACCTTTGCCGCGGTTTCCGCGGCGCTCTTTTTCGCTGGCGGCGGAGCCTGCGATCTCAATTGCTCCGCGGTCTTCTCAATCTCCTGGCCCTCCCAGAGAAAGGTGATCCGCTCTTTGGAGATCTTCACCACCTTGAATTCACCAATGCGATCGCCGGCCTTGAAGGAACCCTGCTTGGAGGCGGCATCGTCGCTAAGCATGGCGATGGGGCCGTCGCCGAAGTTGATGACGCCGTGCAGCACGGGGAGCGGGGGCATCTTCTTCGGTTCCGGCTCTGGCTTCTTTTCTTCCACCACATTGGGATTGCGGTCCTGGGCGAACAACATGCGCATGGCCACTTCGCTATAGGCCGAGGGGGGCTGAGCGGCGGGAACGGGCACGACGTTTACCTCCGCCGCCGGTTTGGCCTTGGCCTGGGTGCGGAAGGTGCGATCCTGGCGCGCCGTCGCATCCATGTGATTGGCGCGCACTTGCCAGACGACAAAGCCGCAGGCTAGCAGCAGAACGACATTCAGCAGACGCAGTCTGGTTTTCATTGGATGAGTCCTCCGGTGGGCTCCGGCACCAGCTCCCGCGGTGTAAACGCGGAAACCGTGACGCGGACGTTCAGGGTCTTGTTTCGGCGGTCAGCCATGGTGACAGTGAGATTGCGCGTGGCAACCGCCTCTTCCATGGCCCGGATGTCGGCCAGTACATTCACCAATTGCTCAATGGCACACGGGAAAGCCACGGTCACGGTAACCTCTCCGTAGTCTTCGCCGGCGCTGCCGATGGGCGCCATATCCACCTGCCGGGTCTGGAGGGGCGGATCCTGCCGTTCCAGGACGGCTCTTACTTTGGCCAGCAAAGCCGCTTGGGCCTGCTGGGGGGTGTCGGCCCGCAGCAGCGCCTTTTCGCGCTCTTCCACGACGGCGGCGAGGCGCTCGCGTATTTCGTTCTTGGCCGGGTTGAGGGCCGCGCGCTCCCGCAAACTCACCAGGCGCTTTTCAAGAGTGGGTATAGGGAGGCTGATGGTGGGCGCATCTGCCGTGGACGTCGTTTGGGCGGTCCAGACGCGCCAGCCCAGTACGGCGGCCACACCCACGCCCAACAGCAGCAAAGCGCGACGGTCACGAGGGGAAAGCATCATTGAGCGGCCTCCCGTTTTACGCGAAGGCGGAAGATTTCGCGGTTCTCCAAGCGTTGGAGCGGCATGGCGAATTCGGTTTTCTCAAACAGCGGGCTGGCATCGATGAGGCCGATCAGGTCCCCGGCGCGCGCGGCTTCTCCGGTGAGCGAAATCTCGTCGCGGGAGAGGTCAAACTGGGTGATCCAGGCATCGTCGGGAAGAAGACGGGTGAGGGCTAGCAATGCCTCCAGGTCGGCTGAAGTGCGCAGGCGATGCTCTTTCAACTGGTCGAGCCGGGTGAGGAAGCGCTCTCCTTCGTTATCCATGCGCTGGCCCAGTGCCACTTGGCGTTCGAGCAGCCGCACCTCGGCCATCAGACGCGCAGCGTATTGGCGTTCCTGCCAGGCCTTGTGCCCGTACATCCCCGCTACAAGCAGCGACAGGAGGGCCAGCAAAATGAGGGTGGGAAGAAACGCGGTCCAGTTGCCGCCCCTGCGCAATTCCATCGGGAGGAGGTTGGCGGCCGGCACCGGGAAGGTTGCAGCCGCTCCCAGCGCTGTGGAGTAGAGCAGAGGGTGCTGGTGGGCGAACTCGGCTTGCTCCACCGTGGCTGGGGCGGGGAGAAGCTCGGCAAGCTCACGCACGGCATCGTTGTCGTCCAGGCGCAATTCGGCGGTGGCGTGCGCGAGGGCGGGAGCCGCGCCGGCATAGAGCAGGGCGTCGTAGACGGGGCGGGACGGGCTTTCGCCGTAAATCTCCACGGCGTCCCCACATTCAATGGCAGTGGCGAAACCAGGTTCCGGAACGCGCAGGCAGCGGATGGCGCGGTAGAGCGCATCGGCGCTGAAAGTGAAGCCGCCAAGTTTGATGCCCGCTTCTTCAAAGAAGGCGATCCAGCGATCCACCAGTTCTTCGCGGGCGATGCCAACAAGCACTTGCGAGGTATTGCCGATGCGGACATACCCGAACTGCACGGCCTGGTCCACATAAGGGTGCAGGGAATCCAGTTGCAGATCGAGGGCGGAAGCGAGGTCCTTGGCGGGCACTCCGGGAAGCGAGAGGGTGCGGACGATGAGATCTTCTCGCGGCAGCAGAACCCAGGCGGGAAGCTGCGGGGCTCCGTTGGCCTTCAGGAAGCGGTCGTACTCGGCACCAAGCTCAGCGGCCGGGCGCTCCTTGATGTTGGCGAAGCGCTGGTAACCGCGAATGGTGACGCTGCCCGGACGGACGCGAACGATCAGGATATCGAGGTTGTCACCGTCGATGGCGATGGCGAGCCCGGTGCCGCTGGCGGCGGCGCGTTTCCAGAACGACGCGGGGCGCAGCCCACTGGCGGCGACGGTGCCGGACGAGTGGGAGTGGCCCTGGGGAGTCTCGTTCGCCGAAACAGGCGCGGTGCTTATTGTTTCCATGCCGTGTCGTACCAGCGTAACGTAGTGAAGGGGCGGTCAACGGTGCGTTCGTTCAGGTCCACAACGGCGGCGACGCTGCGCCGCACGGGAGAGAGGCTGCCATCCTGCTCAATGAGTTGCGCGGTGGCCCGCAGCGTGTAGATCGAGCGTCCTCCAATCTGAAGCCGCCCGGCGCCTTCGTAAGGGCCAATGCCCAATTGCTGGATTTCGGCATCCAGCAGAAACGGCCTTTGGCGGCGGCGGGCATCAATCAGCGCCGCGGCCTGCGGGGGAAGGCCCACCGCCATCAGCACGGCCGGTTCGGCCCAATTGATATCGACGGAATCGCCGCGCCCATAGACGGTGAGGCAATCGCGGACGCCGGAGCGCCAGACGAGCGAATCGCCCGAGCCCGGCACATAAGCGCCATAAAAGAGCTCGGGCGTCATTCCCTTTACCAGGAGCAGTTCTTCCACATTTTCCAGAGACGCATGGCGGGCGGGAAAAGACGGAGTGAGCGAAAGGTAGTAGCGGTCAAAGGGGCTGAGCATGGCCGGGGCGGGCTTTCTCCAATCTTCCACGGCGGCGGCGAGTTCCGTGGCTTCATAGGGGGCCAAGCCTAAGGCCAGAAAGAGGCGGAGCAAGTCTTTGACATCCACGCGATTGACGTTCAGCTTGGCGGTTTCGGGCATCACGTCGACGCTGGCGAGGCCAGAGGCGAAGCGGTATTCGAGGCTCCGCATGCCGCGCAGGTAGTAGATTGGCGGGCGGCCTGGCTGATTGGCGGTGGCACCCCATTGGATGTGGAGGGCGGCGCGGTCAATGGCGCCCTTCGCCAGATAGTAGGCGCGCACGCCTTGGGTGTTGGTGGTGGTGCGCTCCACCTCCGCGCGGACGGTGGCGGCAATGGTGAGGGCGATGACGGAGAGAGCAGCAACCAGCCAGAGCACGGCCAGCAGGGCGCCGCCTTGTTCGGAATGGGCGCGCGGGCGGCGGCGATTGAGGGGAAGGCTAGTCGCCATAGCGTTTCCCCGGCAGGCGGTCCACGCGGAGGGGAACCACCAAGGTCATGGGCTGAACGCCCGAGTTCTCGTTCGGCAGGGGCGCGATCTCCACCGCGATGGCTTCCGGCAATTCCTTGAACGCCCAGAAATCCACCCAGCGGGGCAATTCCGGAGGCGGGAGATATTGCAGATAACGAAAGCGGGAACCGAGTAGGCGATCGGCGACAATGAACGAATCCGGACGCGGTTGGATGGGGGCGAAGCGCGGGATGAGCGAGCCGGTGATGGGGTCCGGCATCAGCCCGAAGCAGGTTTGCCCGGCGCTGAAGGGTCCCGAGTAAAGGAACTCATTGACGATCAGGCGCACGCCGGGCGGGTTTCTACGCGGGTCGCCGGGGATGACGGTGAACTCCAGAATGCGCGGGTATCCTCGGGCCGCCTCGGAAAGCGAGTAAGTGGAGACGAAGCGCAATTGCTGGGGCTCGCCCTGGAAGAAGGGCATCGGTTGAGGGGAGCCCGCGTTGCCCAGCAGGCAGGCTGCCGAAACGGGGGTGAGATTGAGCAACTGCTGCTCCAGGATCTGCTGGGTGCGTTCGATGCGGCGGTTGAGCGCCAGCCGGTCGTTCGAGCGCTCCATCGCCCGCAAGCCGATCCCCAGCGAGGCGGCGATGCCCACCATCAGCAGGCCCACGAGAGTGACGGCGATCAAAACCTCAATCAGCGTCATGCCGCGCTGCCCGCGAGGGCGGGTGGAAATGAGAGAGCCGCCGGACCGCTTAGCCACGCGGGTACCTGCCTATTTGACCGGCATCGAGCAGCCTGCGCGCGCGGAAGGTCTCCAGTTGCAAAGTGCGCCGTTTGCCGTTGCTGTTCCACCAGACTTCGAGCACCATGCGATCCAGAACCGCATCGCTCTGGCCCACGGCGTTGCCTTCAAAGGGGTAGACCACGGCGCTCCAGCCGGCCTCCCGCCCCGCGGCCTCGGCGGGCGCGAACTGGCCGGAGAAGGGCTGGCCGAGCGGCATGGGCGCCACAAGAAGATCTTCCATCTTGCGCTTGGCGAGCAGGGAAATCTGGTCGTGCTCGCTCAGCCGGGCGGCATTGCCCAACGACGTGGAGATGGCAGAGAGCAAACCCACCACGGCGATGGCCATGATCAGCGTGGCCACCAGCGCTTCGAGCAGGGTGAAACCGGCTTGCGCTGGACGCTTCCCTCGCGATGCGGGCTTGGCCGCGGGCGGCAAAGGGACGGCGGATATCGCAAGGGATTCGGGCATCATGGGGTCTGGCGTGCCGGCAGATCTTCAATTACCGGGGCTACCGTCATCGGGTTCAAGCGGATCGCCTTACCAGCGCCGCGTTCGTTCCGCAACTCGACGGCCACCGCCGGGGGGGCGCCTCCGGGATAGAGCAGAAACTGCCTGGTGGCCAGCGGCGCTGCCACATTTGCCGGCGCGATCGCCACGATCTCAATTCCCTGGGGCAGTTCCATTTCGTCCTCAGCTTCGCCATTGACGCTGCGGTAACGCAGTTTGCGATTGCCGGGGTCGATTTCCAACATTACCGCCACCTGACGCTGCTCCACTTGGTTGCGGGCCGCGTAAAGGAGTTGCGCCAAGGAACTAGACGCGCTGCGCAGCCGAATAGACGGGAGGCCTGCCTGGAATGCAGGAATGGCGATGCCCACCATCAGGCCAATGAGCACCACCACCACCAGCATTTCGACAAGCGTAATGCCGGCCTGGGCAGCGCGATTGGCGGGTTTGGAACCGGCGCTCCCAGACAAGCGAGGCTTCATGGCAGTCTCCGTGCGGGCGGCGACGCTCAGTTGGCTTTCCAACTGACGATGTCGGTATTCAGATCCTCGCCGCCCGGCTGCCCGTCGGCGCCGTAGGAAAGAATATCCGGCTCATTGCCGCGCTGGCCGGGGAAGCGGTAGTCGTAGGGGTTTCCCCAGGGGTCCGCCACCAGCACTTCCTGCAAGTAGGGTCCGCTCCAATTCTTGATGCCGGAGGGCGCGGTTTCGAGCGCTTTCAGCCCCTGCTCGGTGGTGGGGAAAACGCCCGTATCCAGCTTGTACATGGTAAGCGCGGTCTTCAAACCGGCGATATCGGCCTTGGCCTTGGTGACCCTGGCTTTATCGCCCTGGTTGAGCAGTTGCGGCGCGACGAGGGTCGCGAAGAGGGCGATGATGGTCATCACAACCAGCATTTCGATGAGCGTAATACCGGCTTGCCGCCGCTGGCGGCGCTTCGTTTTCTGGTGCGTCATAATGCCACCTCGTTGATGCTGGTGATCCCGAGCAACATCGTCAGAATCAGAGCTCCGACGATGATGCCCATGATCAGGATAACAAGCGGCTCGAAGAGCGCCGTGAAGCGCTTGATAGCCGCCTTGGTCTCGGTTTCGTAGATCTCCGCCATGCGGAGGAACATGGCGTCGAGAGAGCCGGTCTCCTCACCCACAAGCAGCAGGTGGCCGGCGAGAGCGGGGAACTGGTTGGTGCGCCGCAGCGGGGCGGCAATGCCCTCGCCACGCTTGACGCCCTGCGCCACGGCGTCAAGGGAGCTGGACATCTGGCGATTGCTGAGGATGTTGCGGGCGATCTGAAGCGATTGCACCAAGGGCACGCTATTAGAAACCAGCGTTGCCATAGACCGTGCAAATCGCGCCGTTTCCGCCTTGCGCAGCGCGTCGCCCAACACCGGGATGCGGAGCTGAAAGCCGTCCCACCACATCCGGCCTTCCGGCGTTCGGACGTAGTATTGATGCGCGGCGACGCCCGCCACCACGAGGCCCAGCAGCAGCCAGGTGTAATCCTGAAAGAACTGCGAGATCTGGATCATCAGCATCGTTGGCGCGGGCACCTGGATGCGGGCGTCGGCGAAGACCTTGGCGAAGCGCGGCACCACGAAATCCATCAGCACGAAGATGGATACGACGCCAACGAGGCTGAGCAGAACTGGATAGACCATCGACGAAATGATGTAGCTGCGCAGCTCATCGCGGCTCTCTTCAAACTTGGCGAGACGTTCAAAGATCTGGGCGAGGGAGCCGCTAGCCTCCCCGGCGCGCACCATATTCACGTAGAGCTCAGAGAATTGCTTGGGGTGGGTGGCCAAAGCGTCGCCCAGGGAGCGCCCGCCCTTCACCAGCCGCAAGAGGTCGTTCACCAGAAAACGGAACTGGCTATTCTCAGTGAGTTCGCTGGTGATGGCGATGGCGCGGTCAAGCGGGACGCCGGCGTTCAGCAAAGTAGACAGTTCCTGCGTGAAGAAGAGCACGTCCTTGCGGCCGGGCGCGCCCCATTGGGGAAGCTTGATCTCCGCGCGCTGCTTCTTCCGCGAGCCCACATACACGGGCGTGAGGCCCTGGCGCATGAGCTCGCGGGCGATCTCCCGCTCGGTCTCCCCATGGAGGATTCCGGAGCGTTCCCGCCCGTCGCCGCCAACCGCTCTGAAGTGAAAGGTCGCCATCGAAGTTCGCTCGCAGCCTGCCGCCCGACCGTTAACGGGAGAGCCTGCTATAGATCCTGCGTTACGCGGATGATCTCTTCCGCCGACGTCATCCCGGTTTCCACCTTGAACCATCCATCCTCGCGGAGAGTCTTCATGCCGAGTTCGCGCGCGACGGTGGCCAGTTGCACGGCATTGGCGTTCTGCATGATGAGTTCGCGGAGGCGGTCGTTCAATTCCATCAATTCAAAGATGCCCATGCGCCCGCTATAGCCCAAGCCAAAACAGTGCTGGCAGCCGGCGCCCTTGAAGTGCGTAATTTCTTTTCCGATATCGCTGCGAATCTGCCCCGCTTCGCGCTTGCAATGTTTACAGAGCACCCGCACCAGCCGTTGCGCCAGCACCGCCACGACGGTGGAACTCATCAGGTAGTTCTGCACGCCCATATCGTGCAGGCGGGTGACGGCGCTGGGCGCGTCGTTGGTGTGCAGGGTGGAGTAGACGAAGTGGCCGGTGAGGGCCGCGCGGATGGCGATATCGGCGGTTTCGCGATCGCGGATTTCACCCACCATGATGACGTCGGGATCCTGACGGACGATGTGGCGTAGCCCGGTGGCGAAATCGAGGCCAATCTGCGGATTCACGAAGATCTGGTTGATTCCATCCATCTGGTATTCGACGGGATCTTCAATGGTGATGATTTTCTTATCCGGCTGATTGATGCGCTTGAGGGCCGAATAGAGCGTAGTGGATTTGCCGCTGCCGGTGGGCCCGGTTACCAGAAAGATGCCGTGCGGAAGCGAGGTGAAATGGTGCATCCGGGTGAGCATCTGCTGGTCGAAACCAAGGCGTTGGAGGTCGTAGAAATCGCCCGCCGAACGGTCCAACAATCGCATCACGACGCTTTCGCCGTAGAGCGTGGGCAGGGTGGAGACGCGCAAATCCACTTCGCGTCCCAACACCTTGATCTTGATGCGGCCATCCTGGGGAAGACGTCGTTCGGCGATGTTCAGGCGGGCCATGAGTTTTAGGCGGGAGATGATCGCCGCCTTCAGATCCTTGGGTGGCGAATCCTGGTTGTAGAGCACGCCATCCACACGGTAGCGGACGCGAAACTCCTTCTCAAACGGCTCAATGTGAATGTCGCTGGCTCGCTTCTCCACGGCTTGGGCGATCATGCTGTTCACCAGCCGGATGACCGGCGCTTCCGACGCCATGTCGCGAAGCTGCTCAAGGTCGGCCAAGGCATCGGCGTCTTCGCCCTCAAAGCCGCCCGTAGCCGCTTGGGGACGTGAATCCGTGTAATGACGCTCCACCGCTTCCAGGATTTCGGCCTCCACCGCCAGCGCGGGCCGGGTGCGCAGGCCGGTGAAGCGATGCACGGCGGCGATGGTTTCGAAATCGAGCGGATCGGCCATCGCCAGCACCAGCGTGGAATCCTCGACGGCGAAGGGAATGGCGCGCGCCTGGCGCAGGAAGCGGGCGTTCAAGCCCTCCAGTTCCGGCGCGTTTGGCGGCTCTCCCTGGATGGTCACCAGTTCCAGTTGCAATTGCTCCGCCAGCGTCACCAGAACGTCCCTCAACGAAACGAAGCCAAGATCGACGAGGATGCGCCCGATCTTGTCGCCACGGTCCTTCTGGATCTCCAGCGCTTTCTCTAAATCTTCCCCGGAAATGAGACCCTTGGCGATCAGCCGTTCGCCCAGCCGCTGGGGTCGCGCTCCGCCTGGAGAGGCTGGGTTGCTGGAGGCGGCGGATAGGGTTGGCGTGCTCATGACGGCGGAAAGCTCAGTATAGAGTGATCTTCGCGATGGGGGACACGCGGGCCGCGTCGTTGGCGTCGCCGCTGGTCTTCAGTTTGCGGAGATCGCCCGCCCGCGCGCGCACCACCATCTGGGCGGGCAGGCCTTCCCGATTTTCGTATGGGAAGTAGAACAGTGTCGCGCCCATCACGATCTCTTCGCCTTCCGGAACATCGGCGTGGGATTTGGCCATCTCCGGCAGCATCGTCAGCAGCAGTTGCCGGAGCACCGGAACCCGACCCAACTTCGCCGCATGGATCTTTTCCACTTCGCCCGGAGGCATCCGCGTAAAGAAGGGGGAGATGCCCACCGCCGGGGAGAGGCTGACTTCGATGGAGAAGAGCAAGCCGGTGCCGGAAATATACATCGCGCGCGTAGCCCCAATCACCTCCATGGGGCTTTCGGTGTTATAGCGTTCAATGCGCCCGTCAATCGATCGCTCAGAGCGCCGGACCGCGGAAAAATCCAGGCGATTCCCGTCCGATGGCGTCTCCGCGGGCAGCGCGCTATAGAGCAAGGCGACGGCTGCAAAAGCCGTGACAATGTGGTTCCATCGCCGAGGAACGATCATTGCTGTTCACCTATGAACGCCACGTTCGCCACCATTTGCCGTCCGTACTTCTTCTGGATGAAGGTGACGGCTTCGCGCATTTGGAACATCTCCGCGTCGTGCTGCTCCTGCAGGCGCTGCTCGGCGGCTGCCACCAACTGTTTCGCTTCTTTCTGATGCTCCTGCCGCAACTCCGCCTTTACATCGGTGACGGCCCCAAGCAGACGCTGCTGCAACAGGGCATCGATGTGGGCGTTCAAGTCCGCGAGATCCACTGAATTTCCGGAAGCCACGGGAGAGGCAATCGATGCGGGCGGCACCTTGGCCACCAAAGCTTCCGAAGCGGGCCGCGCTAGCCAGCCATGGGCCAAAATGGCCGCTGCCAGCGCCATTGCCCCCGCGAAGCCCCAACCTGGCGAAGTGAAGCCCAGCACGGCTTTCCACCAGGGATTCGCCACAACAGGGGGCGCCACGAGCACGGTGCGCCGCGGCGGCTCCTCGTCTTCCAGACTGAGCAGGGCTTCGCGCAATTGCAACAGCCGGTTCAACTCTTCCTGGCGTTCGGGATGCTCGTTGATCGCCTGCAGTTCCGCTTCCGGCGTCCGCGCCAATTCGTCGCCGAACACCAAATCTCGCAGATCGCGTCCGTTCTTATCCATGGCTTTTGCGCCTTCCCCCAGGGATGCATCCGCTTACTCCGCCGGACGCTTCTCCAGCCGCGGCTCCAATGCCTGCTTCAGCACTTCGAGCCCGGTATAGAGCCTTGATTTGATCGTCGAAACCGGAGTGCCCAGGATCTCGCCAATCTCCTCGAACTTGAAACCCTGATACACCTTCAAGACCACCGCTTCCCGTTGTTCCGGGGTGAGCCTCTCGAGCGCCGCTTCGATCGCCAGAGACACCTCTACCGGGGCCATGCGGCGGCTCCACTCGGGGCCGTCGCCTTGGCCGGTCCACTCCTCTTCCGGCCGCGATTTGCGAACCAGCGAGTAAGCCTCGTTGTGCGCGATACGAAACAACCAGTAAGAAAAGCGCTCCGCATCCTGAAGGCTTCGGATCTTCTGATACGCCTTCAAGAAGACTTCCTGGCACACATCCATGGCGTCCTCACGGTCGCCCAGAATGCGCAACAGGTAGTTGAAAATCCGCTTTTCCCACCGCTCGATCAGCCGGTTAAACGACTCGATGTCGCCTCGTTGCGCAGCGAGGACAAGGTCTTTGTCTTCAGCCACGCGCGGGATCAATGCATCGGCTCCATTGGATAAGACGGTGCCACCCGGCAAAAAGACGGGGGCTTCCCTAGAGTCTATATCCAAAACAATTTTGGGCGAAATGAAGCCGCAATCGGGCGTACCGGATTGAGGCCGGGGAACTAGATACCCACAATTCTTTCAAACAGCAGGCGCCCTCAATCCTTCTAATCGTTGGAGCGTCGGGGCTGCAAGGCGAATGGAGGATGGCCGCACGGCGCGACAGACCACTAGGAGGAAATTTATGAGGAATGATGTTGGAACGAGAACCCCGTCCGTGCTCTCGTCGAGTTCGATCAACGGCGATGCCGTGGTGAATCGCGCGGGCGAATCTTTGGGCAAGATTGAAGATCTGATGGTGGATCTGAACAGCCAGCGCGTCGCCTACGCCGTGCTAAGCTTTGGCGGCTTTCTGGGAATTGGAAACAAACTTTTCGCCGTGCCGTTCGAGTCTCTGGAAGTAGATTCGGTGAACGAACGCTTTATCCTCGACGTTCCCAAGGAACGTCTGGAGAATGCACCGGGCTTCGACAAGGACAACTGGCCCGATTTCGCGGATCGGACGTGGGGCGGATCCATCTATTCGCACTACGACCGCTCACCGTATTGGACCTAAACAGCCAGAAGGCTTTCGAATACCCTGGCGCTTTTCTCGCTAAGCGGCCAGGGATTCCTTATGTCGAAGCGGAAATTTTGCGCGCCCGCGCAACTTCGCTTCAGGGGCACAATGTGCCAGGAACAGAAAAATAAGACAGAACTTAGGAGAAATTTCATGAGACTTTTGCAGATCGTATTTCTGCTCTCGCTTGCGATCGCCTCTTGCAGCCGCTACGCAACGGCGGAGAACGCGGTATCGATTGGGGTCCGCGCGGGTGTGCCGCTTACCGACATGATTGATGCCAATGAGCGTAGCGACGTCTTTTCGACGACGCGAGACTACACGTTCGGACCGACGATTGCCGTGAACTTTCCAGCCGGTATATCCGTGCAGGCTGACGCCCTATACAAACGTTTCGCATTCAATCGCCCGCTCAATTTCATCGGGAATTTTCCCGCTGCCGACACGGTGGGCAACTCCTGGGAGTTCCCCGTGATGTTGAAATGGACCGCCCCCGGAAAAGTGGCGCCTTTTGTAAATGCGGGCGCCTCGTTTCGCAATTGGAGCGGGTTCGACCAACTCGGGAATTTCGTCACCGGGCAGCAATTCGACGAAATCGACGACCGCAACAACGTGGGCTTCGTGGCAGGTGGCGGCCTCACCCTTCGGCTTGGAGGACTGAAACTGAGCCCTGAGATTCGCTACACACGCTGGGGTGTGAACAACTTTGCGGATGGCGTGCGCAATGTCTTCGAAAGCAAGCGCAATCAGGCCGAAGTGTTGGTGGGCTTCACGTTCTAGATCGGAAAAAAAAGCTCACGCAGCAACGAGACGGCGCATCCATCGGAGGCCGTCCCATTGTTCGGCCTCGCGCCTCAGAAATCCCGCTGCACCACGAAATCGGGGATCGCCTGCAGGGCGCGCTGCGCGGCGGATTCGGGGAACTGGCCGATCAGGATGCTCGCCTTGGCGGCATAGTCGGCGGCGGCTTGACGGGCAAACTCGATGCCGGCGTGGTTATGGACGATTTCCAGCACTCGCTCGAAGGGGACGGCATCGTAATTTCGTTCCGTAAGCACGCGTTCTACTTCCGCGCGCTCGCGGGCCGTGGCCTGTTCGAGCGAGTAGAGAATGGGCAGGGTGAGTTTGCCTTCCCTAAGGTCGCTGCCCACGGGTTTACCGAGGGTCTCTTCCGTGGACGTGAAATCGAGGATATCGTCGACAAGCTGAAAAGCCATGCCGAGATTCCAGGCGAATTTGCCCAGCCTGGCTTCGTCCTCATCGCTGGCGTTTCCGGCGGTGGCTCCCAGACGGGCGCACGCGGAAAAGAGGCTGGCGGTCTTGCGGTCAACCAGTTCCAGATATTCGTGACGCTCCACCACCCGGCCCAGCAGCCGCGCCTGCAGAAGCTCGCCCTCCACCATCCGCTGGGTGAGGCTGATCAGCAAATCGAGCAGGTGGAAATTTCTTTGTTCAAGAGCGATGCGAAAGGCCTGCATGTAGAGCCAGTCGCCCGAGAGAACGCTGGTCTGGTTGCCCCACAGGATGTTGGTGGAGGCGCGACCGCGGCGGGTTTCCGCTTCGTCGATCACGTCGTCGTGTATCAGGGTGGCGGTATGGATGAGTTCCACCACGGCGGCCAGCCGCACGCTCACCTGAGGGTCGCGATGAGGAAAGAGTTTCGCGGTCAATAAGACCAGGGTGGGCCGCAAACGCTTGCCGCCGCTTGATTGCAGATGCTCAGCGATGAGCGTTACCGCGGTTTCCGACGCGACGGACTCCGTGCGGAATTGCTCTTCCACCCGGCAAAGGTCGTCGGCGATCAGTTCGAAAACTTCCTTAGCCGATAACGTGCGGCTAAGATCACTGCTCATGCTCATGAAGCGAATACCTAGTTTACTGATTCGCCAACTTTGCGGCAAAGACCAATTCCGTAAAGTTTTTCGTCGTGGCGTCGCGGAAGGTCTCCAGAGAAAGGTTTTTGACTTCGGCCAGCTTGCGGGCGCTATGCACCAGATGGGCCGGCTCATTGCGCTTTCCCCGGAATGGCACGGGGGCGAGGTAGGGCGCGTCGGTTTCTAAGAGCAATCGATTCAAAGGCGTAGCGGCAACGGCCAGCCGCAGAGCTTCCGCCTTGGGGAACGTAACGACGCCCCCGATGCCTAGATGAAAGCCCAACGAAAGTGCCTCTTCGGCTTCCGCCACGCCACCTGAAAAGCAATGGAAGATTCCGCCGGGCCCGCTACCTTGCCAGACCTCCCGCAAGCAGGCCACGGTCTCCGCCCAAGCCTCCCGGGTATGGATGGAGATGGGAATGCCGAGTTCGCCGGCAATCTCCAGTTGCTTTGCGAAGACGCTGCGCTGCACATCGCGGGGGGAATGGTCGTAGTGGAAATCCAGGCCCATTTCGCCCAGCAGCAACACCTTGGGATGGCTGGCGAGGCTTCGTATGTTCGCCCACGTCTCACCCGTTGCCTTCGCCGCATCATGCGGGTGAACGCCCAGGCTTGCATAGACCTGGGGAAAGCGTTCGGCCATGCGGATGCCCGCTTCAAGGTCTGGCGGACCCTCCCCGGTACCGATTGAGACGAGCATCCCAATACCGGCGGAGAGCGCCCTCTCCACCACCTGTTCACGATCGTCCGCGAACTGAGCATCGTCAAGGTGGCAATGTGTCTCGACAAAGGCGCCGGCGCATCCGGCGGGGATGCCAGGGATGTCGCGCAAACTCACTTCAGCCTCGCGCCCACCGGCACATCCTCAAGGAAGCCTGCCAGCACGGGTTTTTCGCCCTCCAGCGACGCTGCGAGAATCATGCCATTCGATTCAATCCCGCGGAGTTTGCGCGGAGCCAAGTTTGCCGCCACCAGCACCTTGCGGCCAACCAGATCCTCCGGCTTGTAGGCCAGGGCGAGGCCGGCCACAATTGTCCGGGGCGCCCCCTCTCCGGTATCCACCTTCAGGTGCAGCAGCTTGTCGGCTTTGGGCACGGCTTCCGCGTGAAGGATCTTACCCACGCGGATATCCACCTTCACGAAGTCGTCGATGGTCATCTCCGCTTCGAGCGGAGCCACATTGCTGGGAGCCGCGGCGGCTTGCTCCCCTTCAGGCTCCTTGCCCACCATGCGGGCCTGCTCGGCGGAGATCTGCTTCTCCAGTTCCTGCATCTTCGGAATCACCTCTTCGGCTTTCAGCCGGGGGAAGAGTGGTGTTTCGGGAAGGGCCGCCACGAGGCCGCCCTTAGGCACCTGTCCCCAAGCGAGCGAATCCCAAGCAAGCGCCTCTACCTTGCCATCGCATCCAAGCAGTTCCCAGAGCCGTTGCGCCGAGGCCGGCAGCACCGGCGAAGCCAGCACCGTCACCACCCGCAATGCTTCGGCGGCGGTATAGAGCGCGTCTTCGAGGGCCGCGCGATCCGCCGTTTCCGCGGACTTCGCCAGCGTCCATGGCTTCTTCTCCACGATGAACTTATCCACCCGCGAAATGAGCGCCCAGATCGCTTCGAGCCCTTTCGAAAAATCGAAGCTCTCATAGCAATCCCGGGCGGCTGCGATGGCCTCTCCCGCGGCGGCCGCGATGTCCGCGTCTCCCGAGCCAACGGGTGAGGGGATGCGGCCCTCAAAATACTGGTGGAGCATCGCCACGGTGCGGCTGGCGAGGTTTCCTAGTCCGTTGGCAAGGTCGGAATTGAAGCGTTGCACCAAGGCGTCGTAGCTGAAACTGCCGTCGTGGCCGAAGGGAATTTCGCGCAACAGAAAATAGCGTAGCCCCTCGATGCCGATCACCTGATGAATGGGTTCGGCGCGCACGATATTTCCGCGCGACTTGCTCATCTTGTCGTTTTCAAAGAGCAGCCAGCCGTGCGCAAAGATCTTTTTCGGCAGGGGCCAGCCGGCTGCCATCAGGAACGCCGGCCAGTATACGGCGTGGAAGCGCAGGATCTCTTTGCCGATCAGGTGCAGGTCGGCCGGCCAGCGGTCTTCCCCGGCTACGGCGGTGTAGTAGCTGCTGAGGGCGTCAAACCAGACGTAGAATACCTGGCCGTCGCCGGTGGGCAAGGGAATGCCCCAGGAGATGGAACCGCGGCTGATCGAAAGATCCGCCAGACCGCCCCGCACGAAACTCAGCACCTCATTGCGGCGAAAATCAGGGCGGACAAAATCGGGCTGTGTCTCATAGAGTTCCAGCAACCGGTCTTGAAGAGCCGAGAGGCGGAAGAAGTAATTCTCTTCGGTCACCTCTTCAAGCGGCTGGCCGTTTACCGGAGAGACATCGCCGGGTTTCGCTCCCTGGACGAAGGTCTCTTCGCCCACGTCGTACATGCCGGAATAGCGCTCCTTGTAAATGAACCCATTGGCTTCGCAGCGCCGGAACAACTCCTGCACCGTCTCGACGTGGCGCGGGTCTGTCGTCCGGATGAAGCGATCCTGCGGGTTCGTTTCCGGGTCCACCAGACCCAGCATCTTCCATTGCCGCCGGAACTCATCCGAAATGATGGTGGTAAATTCCTGTGGCGTCTTGCCGGTTTTCTTGGCGGCACGCTCAATCTTCAAACCATGCTCGTCGGTGCCGGTGGTGAGCACGGCGTCGTAGCCCCGCATCCGTTTGAAGCGGCGGATGGTATCGGCCGCAAGCGTCGTATAGGTGTGGCCGATGTGCGGAGCCGCGTTGACGTAGTAAATCGGCGTGGTGAGGTAGTAGTTCATCGTTGTTCCATCGTCGAAATCGTCTTTGCGGCGAGCCTTCCATGGCATCCGCGCGCCGGGCATGAAACGCCGTATCCCCGCCTAAGTTTCCCGAAGGATAGAAGCGCGCTAGCTTCGGCCAGCACGGTCTTTGAGCGCCACACCGGCATGGAGGGCCACTTCGCGGCAATCCTCATATTCCGGTGAGAAGGTGCCGCCGCCGGCCACCTTCACGCGCACTTTGCCGAAGCGGGTTTCCACCTCTTCCCAATGGCGCTGTTGCACCAGGCGATCCGCCTCGTAGGCACGGACACCGAAGGTGGTGGTTTCGGCGAAAATCACCCGTGAGAGGCGCGTCCAATCCTCCGGGCGGCAGAGCACGGTGAGCTTGACGCCAGGCCGGTTCTTCTTCATGGAGACGGCCTGCATGGTGACGTCGATGGCACCCTCGGCGAAGAGGCGTTCCATCGCATGGCCCACCACCTGGGGAGAGGTATCGTCGAGATTGGCCTCCACCACGCGCACGCGCACCGCTTCGGGGATCTGCCCGTCCTCCCCCACCAGCACGCGGAGCACGTTGGCCATCTCCGCAAAATCCTTGGTGCCGGAGCCGTGCCCGGTGGCCTCAATGCACATCGCCGGCATTCGCCCGAATTCGCTCGCCAGCTCGGCAACCACAGCCGCGCCGGTGGGCGTGCAAAGCTCCGTCGCCGGGCCGGACGAGTAAATGGGGATGCCCTTCAGCAAAAGTGCGGTGGCGGGCGTGGGAACGGGCATCACGCCATGGTCCGCCTTGACGGTGCCGGAACCGACATTGATTGAGGAACAGCCGATGCGCTCCACCCCCAGCAGATGGAAGCCGAGACAGGCACCCACGATATCGGCGATGGAATCGATGGCGCCCACCTCGTGAAAGTGAACTTTCTCCATGGGTACGCCGTGTACGGCCGCTTCGGCTTCGGCGAGCTTCTCAAAGACGGCGATGGCGTTCGATTGGACCGGTGGCGGCAGCGCGGCGCCTTCGATCATCTTGACGATCTGCGGCAGGTGGCGATGGGACTTGGAATCCGTCCCGTCCACATGGAACTTCGTCGCGGCGATGCCCTTGCGCTTCACCGCTTCCAGACGGTAAGCCGCGCCGGTATCGAGGGTAAGCAAACCGGTGATCAGTTCTTCCGCACTGGCTCCGGCGTTTACAAGCGCACCCACCAGCATGTCTCCGCTTACGCCGGAGAAGGCGTCCAAATAGCAAACTCTCATGAGGGGTTCCCGCAGCTGAAGCCGCAGCTTCAATTGTCGCAGGAGAGGGAAGCGGCGGGGAAGCGGCTGTACCGGGAGGTATCGGATTAGCCGCGCACTCCCACCAGATCCGGCAGAATCTCCGCGGCATTGCCGCCCAGGCGCAAATCCACGGTGTCGCTTACCGGGGTGATTTGGGGGTTGATTTCCACCGTGCGTGCCCCGTTGCGCATCCCGATCGCGATCAGGCCGGAGGCGGGGTAAACTACCGCGGAAGTGCCCACCACCAATAGCAGCTCCGCGCGCTTCACCGAGGTCTCGGCTTTCTCCCAGGTTGCGAAAGGCAGGGCTTCGCCAGACCCGACCGACTCCGGGCGGGAGCGGTGCTTGCGGATGGCACGGGCAGCGGAGCAGGAGCCATACTGAAGGAACCTCGCCGAGTTCACGCGTTCGCTCGCCACAAAGCGTGCATTCCGTTTCCCAGATGTCGCCGTGCAACTTGAGGATGTTTAGGCTGCCTGCCAGATCGTGGCGAAGCCGCAAGGTCGACGTTCTGCGTAAGCGAGGAGTGAAGTGGTCGCCGCCTTCGTCAACTTCATACGCAGCGATCGCCGGTGCCCGAGCGATTGGGCTTGTTCGCAGCGATAGAGATTCGCGGCGCCAGTTATACCATTCCCAAACCAGCGCCGGGTCATTTTCGAAAGCTTGCGGTGTCGCCAATTCCTCTGGCCGGAACTGCCGCCAAAGTCCCCCGGCGCCGCGAAATACGCCGGAACTCGCAACTCTGCGGCGGAGATACAGGCGCCCATAGATCACGCCGCTACACTATCCGCTTCCCGCGAGCCAACGCCCGTGCCAGAACGATACTGGCTGCTCTATCCTAGCGGGCTATGGCCTCGAGGCCTCTCGCATGGGGCAAAACGTAAACCACATTTACTCGCTAGGGCTCCGCGAACATAAATTCTCTCAGCTGGGTGCAGCTGTACTGGTTCGTGGTTTTCGGGGCTATACTCGTTGTTTGGCTGCAACCGCTTTCGCGCGCGAAACCTCGCGGCACTGCGATAACTAGTGTAATCATGTACACTATAATGATTCCCGCACAATCACCCACAGGACAAAGCGCAATATGGTAGACGAAAAAGAAAAAGCACGGGTGCTGGCACTCGCCCTAGGCCGAGATCGAAAAGCAGTTCGGCAAAGGTTCCATCCTGCGCCTGGGCTCAAGGGATTCAATCATCCCGATTGGGAACATTCCGTCGGGCTCCATCTCCCTGGATTGGGCGCTGGGGATTGGCGGTGTCCCCGCATGGCAGGATCATCGAGGTTTACGGACCGGAGTCCTCGGGCAAGACCACCATTGCCCTGCACGCGATCGCCAGCGCCCAGAAGCTGGGCGGTATGGCCGCCTTCATCGACGTGGAGCATGCGCTGGACCCCACCTACGCCCACGCGCTTGGGGTGGATGTCGAACAACCTCCTGGTATCGCGCCCTGGACTATGGCGAACAGGCCCTGGAAATAGCCAACACGCTGATCGCTTCGAACTCGATTGATTTCGGTCTCGGTGGTGGATTCCGTTGCCGCTCTAGTGCCGAAGTCGGAACTGGAAGGCGACATGGGCGATTCATCGATGGGCGTGCAGGCCCGGCTGATGTCGCAGGCGCTGCGAAAGCTCACCGGGATCGTTTCGAAATCCAATTGCTGCCTGATCTTTATCAACCAGATTCGCGAAAAGATCGGGGTGATGTTCGGCAACCCGGAAACCACCACCGGGGGCCGCGCGCTGAAGTTCTATTCCACCGTCCGGGTGGATATCCGCCGCATTGCGGCAATTAAGGACGGCGAGAGCGTCGTCGGCAACCGCACCAAAGCGAAGGTGGTGAAAAACAAGGTGGCGCCCCCGTTCCGCGAAGCCGAATTCGACATCATGTATGGCGAGAGCGGGGTTTCTCGGGAGGCGCGAAAGGCATACTCGACCTTGCGGTGAAGCACCGGACTCGTCAAAAGGGAGCGGGCTCGTGGGTATGGCTCTCCAGACAGAGCGTACCGAGTCGGCCAGGGGCGCGAAAATGCCAAACAGTTTCTCCGCGACCATCCGGAGCTCACCAACACCCTGGACGTCGAGCTGCGCAAGGTGCTGGGGATGACCAAGGTGCTCGCGGCCGAGGCTCAGGAAGAGGCGGCCTGCCGCAAAGGCCTGTACCGCTGGGAAAGGCCGGAGTTCAGCCATCGAGAGGCCGCAATGACGCGGGGCTGGCGGCGAGCGGCTCGGTGTCCCGGCCCCGCCTTTTCGGCATTTGTCAGCTGGGAAATACCGTCGCTGCAACCCTGCAATGGGGCCTTACTTAGGCAAGATGCCATGAACCCCGGAAATCGGGCCTTTCGCTGCACTTCTCTTGTCAGATGGCAGCAGTTTCTTATTCTTGATACGACAGACCAATCGAAACCATTCCTCAACAATTCTGTTTTCGAGTGGCTCCCGATGGAATGTCTTTCCCGTTTGATGTTTGGGAGTAATCGCGATTCGAAGGAGTCCATCGTCATGGCAGAAGTGAAGAAAATGACCCAGAGCGATCTGGTGAAGGAACTCGCCGCTGCGCTGGAAGTAACCAGCAAGCAGGCGAAAACCTTTGTGGAAAAGTACGCGGAGATCGCCATCCGCGAAGCAAAGAAAACCGGCGTCTTCGTAGCGCCGGGCCTGGGACGGCTGGTAAAGCAGGAGCGGAAAGCGCGCACGGGCCGCAACCCCGCCACCGGTGAAACCATCAAGATCCCGGCCAAGAAGGTGGTCAAGTTCCGCGTGGCGAAGGCCGCTCAGGACGCCATTGTGCCGCCCAAGCCGAAGAAAGCGAAATAGCCGGGCCAAGCAAGTCCGGGCAGGCACGTCCGGGCAGGCCACTCGCTGGCCGGCCAAAGACAGTTCGCCACACGCAAAAAGCCCCGCGGTCGTTTCGCGGGGCTTTTCATTGAAATCCGTTGGAACCGGGGCAGGCGCCGCTTCCGCGGCTGGGCTTCGATGGCCTACTTATTTTCCTGCTCGGCTTCCTTCTTCTTGTTTTCGTCTTTCACGGCCGTCTTGAAGTTGCGAATTCCTTCGCCCAGGCCTTTGGCGATCTCTGGAATCTTCTTACCGCCAAAAAGCAGCACGGCGATTCCGAGAATAATCAACAGTTCCCAAATGCCAATCTGGCGCATTCGGCCTCCTTGCAGTTCCTCTTCATTGTAGGGAGCGGGCAAATCAGGCGTCAACCATCGTTGCGGCGTCCGCCAAAATCGCTCTTAATCTCTCGGCCCTGTCCAGACTCTCCATCGAGCACCGCATAGGTGCTGGTGGCAAAGGCTACGAGCTTGCCGTCGGAATCCGTAATCCGGCATTCCATCAACCCAAGGTTGCGGCCCTTCTGGATCACCTCGCCCCGCGCCAGGACGGTTTTATCAAACACCGGCCGCAGGAAGTTGATCTTCTGCTCCACCGTCGTAAACGTCTGGCCGCCTTCTAGAGTAGTGCCAAACGCGAGGCCCATCGCCGAATCGGCGATGACGCACAAAACCCCGCCGTGAACGGTACCCGCGATGTTGTGGTGTACTTCCTGCGGAATCAGTTCGATGGTCACCACGCCGGGGTCGGCGTTCACTACATGGAAGCCCAAGTGCTCCGCAAGCGGCATCCGGAACGATCGGCCTGCCGCGGCCTCGCGTAAAAGATCAAGCATCGTCGGACCGGACTTTTCTTCCATGCCATATTCCGCGCGGCCTGGGCGCTAACGGATCTCCGAAAACGGAAGGCTCGAATAGGTGGAATTGGTGATGCTCGATACCACCTCGCCGTCGCTCAAGCCGGGCGTCCGCTTCAGCTTGTCCCATTCCGGGCTAGTGGCGAACTTGCGCCAGGCATCGGCACGTGCCGCCGCATTCGGGAAGGCCACCATATAAGTGAGGTTGGGAATCTTATCCCCAATCAGCGCCTCGCCGAAAAACACGGGCTGCAAACCGTACTTGCGGAAGATGGCAATCTCGCCCCCATTCTCAAACATGTCGATCTTCTTCGCCAGGCTCACGGGATCGTCCGATTCGTAGGTCCGCAGTTCAAAGTGCATCGGCCCATCGCCCTTGGGAATCTCCACTTTGGGCATCTTGGCGAAGGCACGGAAGAGCGACGATTCGATGCGCTCATAGAGCGGTCCTTTGCCGTGGACCTCATTCAATGCGGTCTGAAAGCTCTTGTCGGCGCCGAGCTTATCCTGCACTTCCACCATCGCTGCGCCTGGCCCGTAACTCAGCACGCAGAGCACGTGGGGTTTATCGGGGCCTACGTCGTTGTTGAAGAAGCCCATCGCTTCCATGCCCGCCCGCTTCAGAGCTGGGGCGTAGGCGCTCTCCAAGAATTTCATATAGGCGGCCCGCTTGTTCTCGCGCGTGTTGCGGAACAGGATCTTGCGGACTTCGATCAGGGAACGAGCGCCGCTGTTTGCGCCCGATTGTACAAAAGCTGGCATGCCAGCAATACGTAA
>JAXHKT010000002.1:0-32975 GCA_034522975.1 Bryobacterales bacterium | reverse complement strand
TTTTTGCCGGTGGTGCTGGTTCAGTTACGTATTGCTCAAGGCAATCAATCGATCCATGCGGGTTTTGTTGGAGCCGCGGGCAACACGATCGACGATCCGCGGCGTCCGATTTTGGCCGTGGAATTTCGCACCGCGAAGCAAGCTCTGCGTTTCGCTGTGCCCTCGTTGTCGCCCCCGGTTCCAGAAGCCGAAACGTCCCGCATGATCCCGGTGCCCGCTTTTGAATCCGATACGGCGTTGCTCTCAGACGAAATGGTGGTGGAGCATCGGCGCCGTGGCTTCGAGCATCAGCTTGAGGAGAGCATTCACCTGTTTGAGGAGCCGCCCTACTTTGCTGACGAATAGCTTCTTTGAAATTGCCGATAGCGTCGACGACGTAGCCATCCCCTGCGCCGCCCTGATCGCGGAGCGTCTCCGGCAGGCGTTGGAGCAAAGGCCCTTCGCAACGCTCGCCGTTTCGGGCGGCAGCACCCCAGCGAAGCTTTTTCCCATCCTTGCCGCCGCGCCGCTCGAATGGAATCGCATCCATATCTTCTTCGTGGATGAACGGATGGTGGCTCCGGACGACGAGGCCAGCAACTTTCGTCTTGCCAGAACGCTACTGATCGAAGCTGCCGGAATTCCCGCCGCAAATGTCCATCGAGTGCAGGGCGAGATCGATCCTGCCGAGGCGGCGGATCTCTACGAAGAAGAAATCGCCAGGGTCTTCGCTCTCGACGCCGCTGAGGACGACATCCCCGCCTTCGACATCCTGCACCTTGGCATGGGGGCGGACGCGCACACAGCTAGCCTCTTCCCGGGAGATAGCGCCATCGATAACCTCGACGGCTTGTGCGCAGCCGTCTACGTGGAAAAGCTCGGCATGTGGCGCGTCACCCTTCTGCCAGCCGTCCTGCAATCCGCCCGCTGCACGGTGATTCTCGCTGGCGGCATGGATAAGGCCGAATCCCTGCGCCAGGTTTTGAACGAGCCCTACAATCCCCGGCGCTTTCCCGCCCAACTGGTGCGGCATAATCTGGAAGTGCGCTGGTTCCTTGATCGCGCTGCCGCCGCGCGAAAATCCTGACACCGGAGACAGAGACATGGCTGTTCGCGAGATCCTGCTTTTGGGGAATCCTCTGCTATTGGAACGATGCGCTCCGCTAACCCCGGCAGATCTCCATGACATCCCCGCCCTCATCGAAGACCTGCACGACACCCTCTTTCACTTCCGCGCCCGGCATGGAGTGGGCCGAGCCATTGCCGCCCCTCAGATTGGGGCGCTCAAGCGAGTAGTCTACATGAACGTTGGCAAGCCGCTGGCGCTGCTAAACTCCTTGCTCACCTGGCTGAGTGAAGAGACCTTTCCCCTCTGGGACGATTGCATGAGTTTTCCCGATCTGCTGGTTCGCGTCAACCGGCACGTGCGGGCGACACTTGAGTATCGCGACGCCGATTGGCAGGAACGCACGATGGAGTTGGAAGGGGACCTCAGCGAGCTCCTTCAGCACGAACTCGATCACCTCGATGGCATTTTGGCCGTCTCTCGCGCGATCGATGGAAGCGCGTTTGCGCTCCGCGGCCAGCGGCATCTGCTCACGGGAACGATCGTCGCTTCACCCGAAACTACCGGCCGGCGGTTTCCAGCCAATCAGCCGGTTTGCTCGGAATAGGATAGTACTCCGGTACGTCTTCGCCCCACCCAGCGAGCCTTTGGTCGAATGAATCCCCAGTTCCAAATCAGGAAACTCCCTCTGTAACATGGAGATAGCGCTATAATAAAGATCGGCTTTGTGTGTTTGCCCGGTTCACTTGACTGATTTCACGACGAGCAGCTGAGCCGCAACAAGCGATACCACGTCCCTTATGAGTAGCCTCTATAATGCGTTCTTCGGGTTCAAAGAGAATCCGTTCAACCTGACGCCAGACCCCGTCTTTTTGTATCGGAGCAATCAGCACGAAGAAGCGCTCTCAAACCTGATGTATGGCGTGCAAAGCCGAAAAGGGTTTATTGCCCTAACCGGCGAAGTAGGTACGGGCAAGACCACCATTCTTGAATGTCTACGCGACTTTCTCACCCAGCATCGGATCGATTTTGCCACCATTTTCAATTCGCGCCTCACAGTGGCGGAGTTCTTCGAAATGATCGATTACGATCTCGATCTTCGCTGCAAACCGCCTACGAAAACGCAAGTTCTATTGGCACTCAACGAAGTGCTCTTGCAGAACAACCGCGATGGCCGGACCACGGTATTGATCGTCGATGAATCCCAGAATTTGAGTTGGGAAGTTCTCGAAGAAATTCGACTCCTCGGCAATCTGGAAAATCGCGCCGGCAAACTTATCCAGATTGTAATGGCCGGACAACCGGAGTTTGACCGTATTCTCGACGATCCCACCTATCGCCAGTTGAAACAGCGCGTGGCGCTTCGCTGCACGCTGAAACCGTTCGAGGAAGCGGAAACCCAGCAGTACATCTATTCGCGCCTGGCCACTGCGGGTTGCATGGAACCGGCGATGCTGATCCCCGACATCGTGGTTTCCGAAGTACACGTCCGCACCCAGGGCATTCCCCGCATCATCAACGCCGTGGCCGACAACCTATTGCTCACCGCGTTCGCAATGTCTGAGAAGCGGGTTACCCTCGAGATGCTCGACGAAGTCACCAACGATCTTCGTCTGGAATGGGGCACGCAGCGAATCTCCCGCGACCGCGTTTTTGACGATCAGAATTTCCCCCGGAAAGTGGCCGGTCGCCGCGAATAGCAACTTCTCCGCCCCCGCCGCTTCGGCCCCCGCCACCGGCAGCCTCTTGTAAAGCTTTGGAATCACCGGAGTTCCATGCCCGATTCTCAGCCTCCCCGGAAGCTCCGGTTTCGATATAATCGAAAGCGACTTTCATTCCCAAACTCCACGGTAGCGAGAAATTTAAGCATGAGTGACCACCCATTGAATCGAAGAGATTTTGTTCGCGCATCCGCGGCCGCCGGCGCCACCCTCGGCGTGGCCGGCACTGCGATGGCGAATTCCAACAAGCTAAACACCGGGCGCGTGATTGGCGCTAATGATCGCATCAATGTTGGTGTACTTGGCGTGGGGGGCCGGGGCACCTATGTCGGGCGTGCCTTCGCGAAAGTAGGCCAGGAAACCAGCAACGCCCAGATTGTCGCCGTATCCGACGTCTACCAGAAGCGCGTCAACCGCAACAAAGAGTTCCACAAGTGCGATGGCTATCTCGACTACCGGGAGATCATCGCCCGTAAGGATGTGGACGCCGTCATCGTCGCTACGCCGGACCACTGGCACGCCAAGATGGCCCTCGAAGCCATGGACGCTGGCAAGGATGTGTATCTTGAGAAACCGATGTGCCACACCCTGGATGAGATCCGGCAACTGGTGCAGACGGTGCGTGAAACCAAGCGCGTCCTGCAGGTGGGTTCGCAAACCACCTCCTCCGACCAATGGCACCGCGCAAAGAAAGCCATCTCCGACGGCATGATTGGCGACATGCTGCTCAGCCAGGGCTCTTACCATCGCAACTCGGTCGAAGGCGAGTGGAACTGGCCTATCGATGCCGCCGCCGGCCCCAACGCCAAGGGCGAAGATTACATCAATTGGGATATGTGGCTTGGCCCGGCCCAAAAGCGCAAGTTCGACGCGGATCGTTTCTTCCGCTTCCGCAAATATTGGGATTACTCAGGCGGCATCGCAACCGACCTCTTCTTCCACGTCGCCGCCCCCATGAATATCTGCTGGGGCGAACCGCAGTTCCCCACTAAGGTCACCGCTGCGGGCGGTATCTATGTCTTCCGCGATGAGCGCGAAGTACCCGATACCTTCCACCTCATCGCCGAATACGCCGGCGGACCGGGCCATAAGAACGGCCACTCCCTGGTGCTCACCTCCAGCATGGCCAACTCCGAGCACATTCCGGGCCTCATCCGCGGACACGAAGGCACCATCATTATGGTGGAGGAAGGCCGCTTTGAGGGCCGCGTCGATTACATCACCGTGAAGCCCGAGGGCCGCGTGCTGAAGCCTGAATACAAAGAAAAGTGGGGCTCCGAACCGTTCCGCATCCCGGTGGATCAGGCCGATTCGATGGCCACCCACGTTTCGAATTTCCTGGGCTGCATGCGCACTCGTCAGCAACCCACGCTACCTGTCGAAACTGCTGCCTGCGCGCAAGCCGTCATCACCACGGCGGTAATGGCGTATCGCGAAGGCAAAGTGAAGTACTTCGATCCGAAGACCTACAAGGCTCTCGACAAGCCGGTCTCCTAACCTGGAACCGAAAGCAAATAGCAAAGGGGGCGATCCTTCCCGGATCGCCCCCTTTGCTTTAACAGATCGGATGCAGTAGCGGCCGGAATGCTATCGGCTGCCATCGGCACTTTCGCTGCGGACGGCGCGCTTTGCTTCCACTGCGCCCTTAAAGCCGGCTTCCACTGCCAACTGCGTGTGCAGCGCGGCCATTTCCTGGCTTTCACGGGCGGCGCGGCGGGCGGCGATCGCCTGCTGCTTTTCGCGCTGGGCCGAGTTGCGGGACATCGCCGGCCACTTCGAAGACATCCCCACCTTGGGTCCCGTTTGCTTCTTGGCTACTTCGGCTTCCAGCCGCTCGGCAGTTTCCGCGAACTCCTCCGCCCTCAACCGGTAGGCCTTCGCAACGGCAGCATGTTCAGATGCGCTGCGGGCGGATTCCGCCATCTTGGCAATCTCAGCGTCCTTGGGGAGGTCGGCTTTCTCAGCGGCAAAAAGTGCGGTACCGGCCAATACAAAAGCGGCGGCAAGAGCGATTCGGATGGTCTTCATGGTTCTTTCTTCCTTTCCGGGAACTTCCTTACAACCCCATTGAACCGTGAATGGCATTGCCCTCAACATCCGCAAAATTACGGAGTCGGTCGATTTTCGTTGTTTTTTTTCGAGTTCAGATCAGCCACCCACCAAGCCATGCTTGATGGCATATTGCACAAGCTGGGCGCTACTCTCCAGCCCGAGATCGTCCATCATCTTGTACTTGTGGGTCTCCACCGTCCGTGGAGAAATTTCGAGAATCCCGCCAATCTCCTTTGCCGACTTGCCCTCCGCCAGTAGCTGCAGCACGTCGCGCTGCCGGGGAGTGAGTTCGATCGTGTCGCGCACGCTGCGGCGGGCTTCGCTGGTGAACTCCGCCAGGGCGTTGGAATCGATCGCGGGGGAGATGAATACCCTTCCTCGACGGGCCTCCTCAATCGCCGTCACCAGTTCGTCTGACGCCGCGTGCTTCAACACATAGCCGCTTGCGCCCGCTTCCAGCGCGCGGCTGGCATAGATCACGTCCGGGTGCATCGTCAGGATCACCACGGGGCACAAAACCCCCTCCTGCCGCAGCTTGCGAACGGCGTCGATCCCGTTCAGCAGCGGCATGGAGATATCCGCCACAATCACGTCCGGGTTGAGATCCTTCGCCATCTCCACGAGTTGCATGCCGTCAGTGGCCATTCCAGCGAGCGTGTAATCCTCCAGCAGCAGTCCGCGCAATCCCTCCAGTACGATCTTGTGATCGTCCGCAAGCAGCACTCTTGGTTTATCGTTTGTTCCCGGCATCGATTTGTCAGCCTTTCGCAGTGCCGCCGAGAGGGAACTCCGCTGTGATCGTCGTTCCCTTCCCCAGCGCGGATTCGATCCTGAAATTCCCGCCCAGCAGATGCACCCGTTCGCGCATGCTGGCAAGGCCGAGGCCCGGCTGCCATCCGGGGGCGGTTGCGTCATATCCCTTCCCGTCGTCCGCCACGCGAAGCCGCAACAGCGGCCCATCGCTCTTCAGCGTAAGCGTCACTTCGCTGGCCTCGGCGTGGTGCAATACGTTCTGCAACGATTCCTGCACCAGCCGGTAGACGGCCAACTGAATCTCGTCGGGCACGTCCTGCCAGTCTTCCTGAATCTCGAACTCCACGGGGGGGCCACCGCGGTCGAAAAAGCTGCGAAACTTCTGAGCGAGGGCGGTCCGCATGCCCAGTTCCCGCACCATCGAAGGGTGCAGACTGCGCGAAAGCCCATGCACGTCCTTGGAAATCTGTGCCATCGTTTCGCGCAAGGCGCGAGCTCGTTCAGCCACCAGCGGTGCTCCCCCGCCGAGCCTCTCCAGCTTCCCCAGTTCGATGGCCACCGCCGCCAGGCGCTGGGAGAGATCGTCGTGCAACTCCCGGGCAATACGGCTGCGCTCATCCTCCTGGGCGCGAATCAGCCGCGCGGCCAGGTCCTCCAATTCCTTCTGCTGCTGACGCAACTGCCGGTTCGCGGAATCGAGCATGCTACGCGAGACGGTGGTGCGCTCAAGGTCTTCCGCCATGCGATTGAACGACGCGGCGAGTTCCCCGATTTCGTCGTCGGCCTCCACTCCCAATCGCGTTGAAAAGTCTCCCCTGCCCAACCGCCTGGCGCTCTCTGCAAGGCTTCGCACCGGCTCGGTGACGCGCCGGGCCAGCACCCACGCGGCTCCAAAGAAGAGCAACGCAATTGCGCCCGCAAGCGCCAGCATGCGAAGGCGCAAGGCGCCAACCGGGCCGAACGCTTCCGCCGTCTCAATCTCTGCCACCACAAACCATTTCATCCCCTGCACCTTTAGCGGCGCAAACGAACGCAGCACTTCGACGTTCCGGAAGTCCCGCCCCAGGCCCGTCACGGGAACGCCGTCGGCAATCCAGCGCGCGACATCCGGGCTCGCCTCCAGGGTCAGAATGCCCGTGCCGGCGCTGCGAATGCGAGCGATCAGCGCCGCATCCACTCCCGCCGCGTTCAGTTGCTCAAAGAAGGTATCGACGCGCTCCAACTCAATGCGGACGTCGCTTCGCAGGTGACGGTCTTCCCCCACAATATACGCCTGCCCGGTCTCCCCCATACCGGTCTCGCGCCATCCGCGATCGGCGGTAATCATGCGGTTCACTTCGCCCACAGCCACCTGGATGGCAAGCACGCCCACCACCGCTCCCGCGCGCCGGATGGGTGCCGCAAAGAAGGCTGCCGGCGCGAAGTGCGAAGCGATGTAGGGCGTGTAGTCCGTCACCGCGATCGCATCGCCATCTTCCTTCAAAAGAGCTTCCTCAAACACCCGTGCAAGCGCCGTTTGCGACCATGGCCCTTTCCGCAGGCTGGCGCCGATGTCGATCTCTTTGTAGACGGTGTAGAGCACCCGCCCGTCGCGCGCGTCGATCAGGAACACATCGTAAAACCCGAAACTGTTCAGGTAGCGATGCAACGAGGGATGGTAGCGCTGGTGTGCTCTCCCGTAGGCACCCAGTTGCGGTGCGTCCACCAGCAAATCTTTCGCGCCCAGAGGGTGCGGGTTCCGCGCAAGAAAAACGTCCTGCAATCGGCGCTGACGGGGGTCCGCGGGGAACCATGTGTCGACGAACTCGCTCTCGCTCAGGTCGCGAGACACCATCGGAGCCGCCTGCTCGCGATAGAAGCGGCGCAGTTCTGCTTCCGCAGCTTCTTCCGGCAGGGATGCGGGAATCGCGCTCCAGCCAGCTTCAAAATCGAACAGCGCCTGGGTGGTGCTTTCGTCCGCCGCCAGCGCCAGCACGTGACTGCGCACATCCGCGAAGTAGGTCTCGATTTGCCTTCGCTTTGTCTCGCGAATGGCCGTCAACCGCTCATAAGTAGCCTCGCGAAGGGCCGCGGACGCTCCGGTGAGCGCCATCCACCCGGTCAACGCAATCGCTGAGATCCCGATCAGCACCAGCGCAAACTGGAGGCGGGTGCGATAGCTTCGGAAGTATGGCAGGCGAAAGACAGGCACTGCCTCAGGTATACCGCACCGGGCCATCGCCGCGTCATGGAATTGGCAGGCGGCTATTGCCCGGCGGGCAGGGCTTTCTCGATCAGCAGTTGAAGCCTGTTGGAACAGACATCGCCGTAGCAAACAGAAACGGGATTCACCCGGCCTGCCAGGCGCGCTATCGTTTCTTCGGGCAGCGTGTCTAGGCGCAGGTTCAATTGATCGAGGCCCGTGAATCCTCCCTGCCTTCCCGCATATTCTGGCAATAGAGTCTCCCCGCCCAGCATCGCCTTCACGGAGCCCGCTTCCGCGCTGGCCCAGCCTGTTCCGTACAAAATCACGTAGACCTCTGTTCCCGGCTCTCCCAGTTGCACCGGTGCGGAGACGAAACCGGAACTGCCAACCGTCAGAGGAATGGCAGTCGCCAGCGGCCCGGAGACCCGCGAACCATCCGGCCGAATGTAGAGCACTTCGCCCGCCGGCGGGCCGGCCCCGGTGGCATCGTTCGCAAAGAGTCCCGGAGCCGAGGCGTCCACATAGAGCCAGTCCCGGTGGGTCAGGCTTTGGCCCTGGTAAACGAACATGCTCGCCATGCCCGTTTGCAGACCGTCCGGAATCTGAACATTGATCTGTCCGGGAGAAACGAACACCATCCCCGCGTTGCCGGTGTTGCCGGTGCGATCTCGCAGTTCCACGCGCACACCCGCGAGGGTTCCCGGAAGGCCAGGCCCTGCCGCGCTCTCCGTCGCCGGTGACATGCTTTCTCCAAACAGCGATGCCAGCGCTCCCGGTGCCGTGTGGCGGCGTGTATAGCTCGCCGCATTGCTAGCGGTAACGGAAGCCCGCCCGCGCATGCCACTATCGAGACCGCGTAGAAATTCCCACGCCAAAGGCATTCCTTTGGCCGGCCACTCCTCCAAGGGTCCGTCGCTCTCCACCAGCCGCACGTAGGCGCTCGAATCGCAGCCGCTCCACTCCGTCACACTCAACGCTTCCCCGCCATCGGGCCACTCTGAAGATCCGCGGGCAAGGCACCGGTGCCGCTGAGCCCAGAACGCAGCCTGCAGCTGAACGACGGAGCCGTCCCCTTATCGGCTTCCGCTGCTTCCGGCAAGCCTCCCCAAAGCATCACCGGCAATCTTCCGGTTGAATCGCAGACCCGATCCTCTCCCTCATCGCCGCCAGCGGATTTCAACGTAAACGTAGGCGCCACCAGCACCATTCCCGCAAACGCATGGGGGTCCCGGCACGCCGCCAAAGCCGCCGCATCCGCCCCCGCTTGAAAGCCCAGCAAATAGATACGTTGTGGATCCACGCCAACCGTGCCGGCGAGATCCTGGCTGGCCCAAACTGCAAGCCGTGCGTCGTTCCCCTGCTCCGCACCAAAATCCGGCATCAAATCCCAGTACAGCGGCTCCCCCTCCGTCGCCGCGTTGCCGGAATTTATCGCGGGCAACCCATCCCAAAGCTCCACCACCACGCGTTCACGCTCCGCGAACGCAACGAGGCCGGCTGCGGTGGCGAACGCAGGCCCATTCGACGCATCCGGATGCATCGCAATCACCGCCGGGCACTGCGACGTCTCTTCCCTGCATGCTGCCGGCACGTAGCGGCGCGCGCGCCGCAGCCCACCCGCGCGCTGGCTCGGGCCTCCCTCTGGGATAGAGCCCGCAACCACAAACCGTTCGACGATCTCGCTGGTGATCGAAACCGGCGGCACCTGGAACGCTTCGTTCAGCACGTCCTTGATTTCGTAGTAAAACCGATTGAACCCCAGCGCCGGATCCCGCAGAAACGCGAGAAAAGCGAAGTCCCTCTCCCGGTCGATATAGGGGCTTACCCCAAAGGCGCCCGGTGAGCTGTTACCCTCGCTCACGCCATCCACCGCCCCTTCCAGCCAGTTCCCCAAGCCATAGCGGTTGCGCACCGCGCCCGGGCGGATCCCTTCGTCGGCGGCATAGAAGCTGGAAGCGATGCGCGTCCCCCGCGTCTGGTCGGCAAACATCAGATCCAGGCTGCGCCTGCTGAGAATCCGCCGTCCCTCCCATTCCCCTCCGGCCACAAGCATTTCGAGGAAACGCAAATAATCGTCCGCTACGGAAAATGCCCCCGCCGCCACATCCGGATTGAACGTGGCACCATCGGGCTGAAACGTAGTGAAGCGCATCCCCAAGGGCTGGGCGATGCGCCGCTGAAAGAGATCTTCCCAGAACCGGGCCGTCACCGTTTCAGCGGCGCGTGCGCCCACCTGGAAGGATGCGTCGCCATAGTGGAAAGCCGTTCCGGGAGGATAAAGCAACGGCTGCCCGGCAATCGTCTGCACGCATTCGTCAATGGTCTTTGAGCGCTCCTGCAAGCAGGCAAAACTCGAAGCCATGCCGCTTGTGTGCGAGAAAAGATCCCGCAATGTGATCCCGGCCTTGTCGTCCCGAAAGTAGTAGAGATACAGGCCCGCCGGATCGTCCCATGAAAGCAGCCCGTCCTCCACCATCGATTGCATCGTGGCCGCTGCCAGCCACTTGCTGGCCGAGGCGATCCCGATCGCGCCAACTCCCCCATGTCCGGTCGTCTGCTTGCGGTAAACCACCTCGCCGCGATGGAGCACAACCAAATCGAGATCGGTCTGCATCTCGAATGCGGCGCGGTCGGCAATTTCATCAAGCGGAGTCAGATCTGGCGTCGTTTGCGCGAAAAGCGTGAACGAACAGAGCCCGGCTGCAAGGCACAGCGAACAGATTAGGAATCGAATCATGCGAAGCGGGCGGCGGCGCTGAACGGATAGCGCGTTGCCATCCGCAGTGTAGCAAGCACGTGCATTCGCGGTTGTAAACGGCGCCGCGGATCTTCCCCCCTACCTCGCGTCGTAGCCCTTCAGCCGCCGCACCCACACGTTGCGGAAGCGCACATGCACGTCGTGATCCTGCAGCATCAGCGGCTCCTCGGCGTCGTGGGGTTCATAGGTCCCCACCACCTGGTGCGCCATCCGCCCGATCGCAGGCTGGCGGTTGTGAAGCAGCACCCCATTCAGAAACACCGTGAAGTGTACCGGCTTCACCAGCTTGCTTCCTTCAAACTTCGGAGCCTCGAATACGATGTCGTAAAAGTTCCATTCCCCAGGCTTGCGCACAGGGTTCACAAGCGGCGGAAACTGGCCGTAGATCGCACCGGCCTGGCCATCCGCATAGGTGGGGTTATTGTAGGAATCCAGCACCTGAATCTCGTACCGCTTCATAAAGATGATCCCGCTATTGGCGCGCCATTGGCTGTCGCCCTCGGGTTCGGTGGGGGTCATGAATTCCAGGTGAAGCTGAACGTCTCCGAACTTCTCCTTCGTGATCAATGAGCCCGCGCCGGGCACCACCTCGAAGTAGCCATCGGCCACCGTCCAACTTGCCGGGCGAATCTCAATCGGGCCGCGCGGCTGGCCCTGGCCGCGCCGTTCCCGATACTCTGTCTCCCATTGGCTCAGGTCCTTGCCACCGAACAGCACAATGGCATCCGAAGGCGGCTCGCCGGGCTGCGCGGCAGTGCTGGGAGTGCCGGGCTCCACCACCCTGGGATGCGGTCGAGTGCCATCATGCACCCGCCATTGCTGCCCGGGCAGCACCGGCGATTTGTCATAACCCGTGGGCGCTTTGCGATAGGGCGGCTTGCCGGAAAGCGGCCGCGCGGCATCCTGTTGCGCGAACCCGGCCACCGCGAAGAAGCCAATCAGAGCAAGCGTACGAAGAGAACGGCGTTTCATATTAGTTAATTCCCGATGCGCATTAGTCTACCGAAGCCCGGCGCCATCCGGGAGAGCCTCCTCAATCGCCCATCCACTCCGTCACGTAGAGGCGTTTCCAGCCAATTTGCTATCATTGCGGCGGAATGAAGCATTACGCGATTGGAGTCGATCTGGGGGGGACAAATCTGCGTGCCGCTGCGGTGGACGTGGATGGGGAAATCGTCGAATTGATCGATGCTCCCACGGAAGGCCATCGCGGAAACGAGGCTGTGCTCGAAGCCATCGCCCAAGCGATCAACCAGCTTCGCGATAGCCATGGGCGGGCCGGCCTGCTGGGTATCGGTGTCGGCGTGCCGGGCTTCATCCTCATCGACGAAGGCATCATCACGGATTCGCCAAATCTTCCCAGCATGAGGAACTATCCCATGCGCGATCTGCTGAGCGAAATGGTGGACGCGCCGGTGATTCTTGAGAACGACGCCAACGCCGCCGCACTGGGCGAAAAGTGGATGGGCGCGGGCCGCGACGTCAATGATATGGTCCTGTTGACCCTGGGCACCGGCGTGGGCGGCGGCATCATCCTCAATGGAAAGATCTGGCACGGCATGAAAGGCATGGGCGCGGAGATCGGACACATCACCGTGAATGCGGCGGGCAATCCTTGCGGATGCGGCAATATCGGTTGCCTTGAAAAGCATGCCTCCGCCACCGCGCTGCGGGCCATGGCCGACATGCTCTTCCCCGGCGAAGACCTCACTCCCAAGGATCTCAACGATCTCGCCAACAACGGCGACGAGAAAGCCAAAATGGCATTTGACCGTATGGGCGACGCCCTCGGCATCGCCATCGCCACGCTCTCGCAGATTTTCAACGTGCCCCTCTACGTATTGGGCGGAGGGGTGCTGCCGGCATGGCCGCACTTTGCCCCGCGGATGCTCTGCGAAGTGGAGCGCCGCTCCTTCAACTTCCGGTATTGCGGCAAGGAGAATCGCGTCGTTCCAGCGGAACTGGGCGGTCAGGCAGGATTGATCGGCGCGGCTTATCTGCCCATCTCCAGGCAAAAATCGATCTAGTCGTTCAATCGCGATACGGTTTTATTTATCTCTTCAAAAAGGCGGGAATTGCAATGGTCTGGATGGGAATCGACGTCGGAACGGGCGGAACGCGCGCCCTGCTGGTGGATGGCAAAGGCAAACTGATTGCCGGCTTCACCGCCCCCCATGAAGAGATTCGCATGGAGCGTCCCTTTTGGGCCGAACAGCGCCCGGAAGATTGGTGGGGCGCCGCGCAAATAGCCATTCGCGGCGTGCTTGCCGAAGCGGGAATCGATGGTGCCGATGTCAAGGGCATTGGCTTCAGTGGCCAGATGCACGGCCTCGTTCTGCTCGATAGAAACAACAATGTCGTGCGCCCCTCGCTCATCTGGTGCGACCAGCGCAGCCAACCCCAGGTGGATAGCATCAACCGGAAACTCGGCGAGAAGCGCATTCTCGAGTCCATCGCCAATCCGGTGCTCACCGGCTTCACCCTCCCCAAGCTGATGTGGGTGCGCGACCACGAACCCGCCAACTACGAAAAAGCGAAGAAGCTTCTACTGCCAAAGGACTACGTGCGTTTCATGCTTACCGGCGATTTCGGCATGGATGTCGCCGACGCCTCCGGTACGGCGCTCTTCGACGTCGTGAATCGCCGCTGGGCCACTGACCTTTGCTACGACCTCGATATCGACGTCGACTTGCTGCCCCCCTCCATGGAGTGCGTCGAGGTGGCCGGTAAGGTATCGAAAGCGGCGGCCGCGCTCACCGGCCTGCGCGAGGGCACTCCCGTCGTCGCGGGCGCTGGCGATCAGGCAGCTAGCGCCGTCGGCAATGGCATCGTCGAGCCCGGCATCGTTTCCTGCACCATCGGCACCTCCGGCGTCGTGTTCGCGCACATGGAAGAGGTAGCCTACGACGCGCGCGGCCGCGTGCATACCTTCTGCCATGCAGTGCCGGGCAAGTGGCACGTGATGGGCGTCACGCAAGGCGCAGGCCTCAGCCTCCAGTGGTTCCGCAACCAGCTCGCTCCCGGAACGGATTACGACAGCCTCACCGCGGAGGCCGCCCTTGCCGCCGCGGGGGCGCAGGGCCTCATCTGGCTGCCTTACCTGATGGGCGAACGCACACCCCACCTCGACGCCGGCGCACGCGGCGGCTGGATCGGCCTCACCGCCCGCCACACCCGCGCGGACCTCATCCGCTCCGTCGTCGAGGGCGTCACTTTCAGCCTGAAGGATTGCCTGCAAATCATCGAAGAGCTCGGCGTTGGCGTCACCGCCGTCACCGCTTCGGGAGGCGGCGCGAAGAGCAACTTCTGGCGTCAGATGCTGGCCGACGCGTTTGAGAAAAAGATCAACGTGCTCGCTACGCAGGAGGGTTCCGCTTACGGGGCGGCCCTGTTGAGCCTGGTGGGAACCGGCGAGTTTGAATCCGTGCCCGCTGCCTGCCGCGAAGCCATTCAGGTGGATTCCGCCGTGGTGCCCCGGCCCCACGAATCGCATATCTACCGCGGCCTCTACGAGGTCTATCAGGGAATGTACCCGGCGCTACGCCCTCTCTTCCGGTTGCAGAATAATCTGTCGTAAGCCGGCCGGCATCCCGGCGGCGCGCCAACGCCGCCTACTCCCTGCCCAGCGCTTCCAGCCGGCGCCGCAGGTAGCGCGCTTCCACCGGGTTCGTGGTCAATTCCAAGGCTCGCCCGTAGGCGATGCCCGCATCCGCGCGCTCATTCAAGCGGCGCAACAGATCCGCCCGCGCCGCATGGAACAACGCGACGCGATCCATGGCCCCATCGTGGTTCAGATGGTCCAGCATGGCCAGGCCTCGCGATAGGCCCCAGGCCATCGCCACCGCAACCGCACGATTCATCGCCACGATCCTGTTTGGCTGCAGGCGCTCGAGTTCCGCATAGAGGCGCGCAATCTGCCGCCAGTCGGTCGCATCTGGTCTGTCAGCCTCGGTGTGCAGTGCGGCAATCGCAGCCTGAATCTGGAACGGGCCGGGAGAGTGCAGCCCAAGCGCCGCCTCGAGAATCGACCGTCCTTCCCGCGCCATCTCACCATCCCACAGCGAGCGGTCCTGCTCTTCTAGAGTCACCAGGCCGCCCTCAGCATCCTGCCGCGCGCCCCGCCTGGAGTGGTGAAGCAGCAGAAGCGCCAGCAGACCCGCCACCTCTGCTTCCCCGGGCATCAAGCAAGCCAGAATGCGCGCCAGCCGGATCGCCTCAGCGCAAAGGCCTGCCCGCAACAAGGTCTCGCCGCTAGTGCTGAGATAGCCTTCGTTGAAGATCAGGTAAATCACGTGCAGCACGGCGTCCAGCCGCGCCGAAAGCTCCCCTCGCTGGGGCAATTCGTAGGGGATTCGAGCAACCCGGATCTTGTTCTTCGCGCGAACAAGCCGTTGTGCCAGCGTCGTCTCCGGCAATAGAAACGCGCGAGCGATTTCGGGAGTGCTCAGTCCGCCCAGCGTTCGCAGCGTCAAGGCGACCTGCGCCTCTACATGCAACGCCGGATGGCAGCAAGTGAAGATGAGGCGCAGGCGATCGTCCTCGATAGGTCCCCCATCCATCAGGCTCTCCAGTATGGGATCTGGTTGAGCCGCGTGGGTGCGATCAAGGCCGTCCGCCGCCGTGAGTTTGCGCTCGCGTCTCAACCGGTCGATCAGTTTGTTCCGCGCAGCCACCGTCAGCCACGCGGCGGGGTTCTCCGGCACCCCGCGCTCAGGCCAGGTTGCGGTTGCACGCACGAAGGCCTCCTGCAGCGCATCCTCGGCCAGATCGAAATCCCTTGAAACGCGGATGAGCCCCGCGAGGATCTTTCCGGCATCCTCGCGGTAAGCTCTTTCCAGCGTCTCAGAGGGAGTGGGCATCGCTTCGCGGCACCTATGAGGGCATTGCCATGATCGGTCTCACCTCCACGCACCCCAGCCTCGCGTGCGGGATCTTCGCCGCCCACCGAATCGCATCGTCCAGGTTGGGCACATCGATCAGATAGTAGCCGCCAAGCTGCTCCTTCGTTTCGGCGAACGGGCCGTCGGTGGTCAAGGTGCGGCTTTCCCGCACGCGCACCGTCGTAGAAGAGGCTACGGGCTCCAACGGCTCGCCGCCGATGTACGCTCCGGCTGCGGTTATTTCCTCCGTGAACTGGTGATACTCGCCAAAAATGGCTCCCATCTCTTCGTGGCTCATCTTTTGATCGATAGCTTCGTCGGCGTAGATCATCAACAGATATTTCATCGGTTCTCCCTCGTTTGGTGGATGGTGAGGAGCAGCAAAACGAATACGCTTGCGTGGCTCTCTGTAAGGACGACGCAACAGGAATTCCACTTTCGACAACGCGCTCGAAAAACTTTCTCTGGCCCCCACCAGTACTGTCTTTTTCTCGCAGCCGGTCGCTCCCGGCGATTTTCCTTGCACCCGCTCACCGGCTTCGTTATCTTCAATCCAATGGCCCTGGTTCTTCCATGGCCACGGAGCCTGGAGCGCAATACGGTGAGCGGGCAGAAGAAGTTACGATCCAACCTCACGACGGCGGTGATCTTCTACGTCGCAACTGCGGTTTGGCTCTACGACATGCAGGCGCGCAGCCTGCCTGCGCTGATCCAGATGTTTGCTGAGTATTTTACGCTGCCGCTGCGTTACATGTTTCGTCCCCTCTACCCGTTGATGAAGCCTTTCGGATGGGTGGTGAGCGATGGCGCGGATTTGCCAACCGCCTACGGCATCGTCGCCGGAACGGCGGTTTGGGTTCTCATCCTCTTCTTCATCATGTGGGTCTTCTCTGCCAAGCCCGATAAGAAGCGCAAACACGAAGAGTATTGGGGCGGTTGACGCTCCCCATCCCGCGTTGCTGTCCCGCGCTTCACTGCCCCTCCATGCAATCTTCGATACCATGTTGCATGGAAACGGAGGCGCAAGATGAATCGAAGACATTTCATGATGGCGGGGTTGGCAGCGGGGGCCGCAAGTGCGGTTCGTCCCAGCTTCGGCCAATCCGCCAACAGCAAGCTGAACACCGGATTCATCGGTGTGGGCAACCGTGGCGGATACGTCATGAAGTCCGTCAAGGATTTGCCCGGCGTGCAGATCACCGCTCTTTGCGACATCAAGCCGGACCGTCTGGATGCCGCCGCCACCGTCGCCGCCTCGCATCAGCCCAAGACCTATACGGACTGGCGCGAACTGCTCATTCAGCCCGATCTCGATGTGGTCTTCATCGCCACTCCCTGCGACCTTCACGTGCCGATGGCCCTCACTGCCATGGACGCCCGCAAGCACATCTACTGCGAGAAGCCCGCGGGCATCAAGGCTGGCGAAATCGGCTGGCTCTATCGCGCAGGCCAAGGCTACGACAAGACCTTCTGCGTGGGCCAGCAAATGCGATCCATGGCAACCCTTCAGAAAGCCATCTCCTGGGTGCATGAAGGCAACCTCGGCGAAGTGGTGATGGTCACCGCCCAACGTCACGCCTCCGCCGATCTCGACAACGACGGCCCTTCGGCGGATTGGTTTTTCTACAACTGGAGATCGGGCGATGTTCTCGTCGAGATGAGCGTCCACAATCTCGACGTCTGCAACTGGGCGATCAACAACTATCCTTCCCGCGCGGCGGGCTTCGGCGGCAATCTCCTTTACAAGGACACCCCCCCGGGCCGCAATACAATGGATGGTTATTCCCTCAGCTACGAGTATCCAAACGGCGTCAAGCTGAATTACATCCAGACATTCTTTCACCCCTCCAAAATGCCCGCAGGCAGCCAGCTCGTCAACGTCTATGGCGAAAAGGGAGCGGTGGAATTGTTGAGCGGCATCTTCTATCCCAGCGACCGCAACGCCCAACCGGTGAAGCTAACCGAAGGCATCAAGAACGACGACGTGGCCCACCAGAAACGCTTCTATGAAGCCATTCGAACCGGCTCCAAGTCTCCGGCCGGCTTTGACGTGGCCTGCTCCGGTGCGCTTACTGCCATCATGGGCCGCGAAGCGATTTATCAAAAGCGCGTCACCACCTGGGCCGAAATGAACGTCGATATCGCCAAACCCTGATCAGGCTTCCACTCACGGAAAAAGGGGCACGCCGGCGAATAGCCCGCGTGGCCCCTTCTGTCTTGCACGCTGCGATCGAAGTTACTTCAGCAGCTTCTTCATCTCGCTTTCCACCTGCTTGTAGCCCGCGGGAACGGCAAAGCGGCTTTCGTCCACCGGTGCCGTTGAGAAATCGAACTGGCGCGTCGCCAACTCCATCAGCGCCGCGGATCCCCCGCCCTGTTGCGGCTCATCGGCGGGCTCGCTGTTCTTCTTGCGGCCAAAGCCGCCAAATCCGCCCATCCCGCGCAGCACGCCGCCCATCGAAGGCTTACTGTCTGATTCCGCTTCCGGCTTGTCTTCGGGAATCTTCCCCGAATCGGCCATCACCGCATCCAGGTTGCCTGCCTGGGCCATCCGCATCACGGTCAAAACCGGCACCCCCTGCAGATTGCCCGCGTTGGCCTGGAATTCCTTCATCGCCTCTTCGAAGCCTTTCTGCTTCATCATGGCGCCCACCATGCCCAGATTCTGCCCGCCAGCCCCGGCCAGCTTTTCGCCCATGCGTTGGTGGAAAGCAGTCATCTCCGCGCTACCCGCGATGCCCGTCGAAAGCCACATGTCATTCACCATTTCCATGGCGCCGGAATTGCCCTTCTCGTCGGTGCTCTCAATGCTGATCGCTACTGCGGTCAGCTTCGCCGGGTAACCATACACATCCTGCGTTTTCTTCCCGTCGCGGATATCCACCTTGTACTTAACGTTGGCCTCGCCCTTCTTGCCGCTCATCTTTTCGCTCATCCGCGCCATCGCCTGCTGCATCTCGGCGAAGCTCATCACGGAGTATTCGCGCTTGTCGTTGTTCACCGTCGTGATCGTCTCCGCATCCAGGTCGTAAATCGTCACCATCCCGCCCGATTGATTCGCGGATTTGTTGCCCTTGATGTACGTAGCCCCGCTCATCGCCTCTCGCGTCGCTTTCGACATCTTCATCGCCATCTTCATTGGCCCGGCCATCGCCCCGCCAACAATCTTCGTCTCGTGCTTGTAGCTGAAATCGGCCAATGCCGGCATCGCTGCCAGCGCCAGAACCAGTGTCGCTTGTATGATCTTCATGAAGTGCTTTCCCTCCTCTCCCTTCCCCGGGGAGCCAGCTTCCAGCATAGGTTCCCCTGGAAGCCGAGTAAACTAGTGGACCTATAAACTACTGCGGAAAACAAGGAGAAAAGGTGCAAAGAAGCGAAGGATTTCTAAGAGACAAAGTCGCCGTCGTCACCGGAGCCAGCAAAGGCCTGGGCCGCGCGATGGCCGTGTCGTTAGGCAGCGCCGGCGCGCGCGTCGTGCTGGTCTCGCGCAACAAAGAGCAGCTTGCCGAGAGCGTCGCTCTAGTGCAGGGTGCCGGCGGAGAGGCGGAACTGTTTGCCGCCGATATCACCGTGGAAGAAGAAGTGCGCGCCCTTGAAGCACATCTCAAAGAGACCTATGGCGCCGTTCATATCCTCATCAACAACGCCGGCGTCAACCTGCGCAAGCCTGTCACGGATTTCACCCTCGAAGAATGGAACTGGGTGCTCACCACCAACGTCACCAGCGCTTTCCTGATGACGCGTAGTTGCGTGCCCCTCATGAAGGGACACAGCTACGGGCGCATCCTCATGATGACCTCCATCATGAGTCACATCTCCCTGCCCGAGCGAACCGCTTACTCGGCTAGCAAGGCAGCCCTGCTCGGCATGGTAAAAGCGCTCTCTCTGGAACTCGCCCCCGAGGGCATCACCGTCAACGGCATCAGCCCCGGGCCCTTCCTCACCGAGATGAACCTGCCCCTCGTGCAGGACGAAGAAAAGAACCGCATGTTCCTCTCCAGCATCCCCGTCGGACGATGGGGCGACCCAAAGGATATTGGAGAGCTGGCGCTCTATCTCTGCCGTCCCGAAGCGTGCTTCATCACGGGTACCGACATCCTCATCGACGGCGGTTGGACGGCGAAGTAACTCCCTAATTGACGTGGCGCTCCGTAGCCGGCCGCCGCATCTCCTGCTGACGCATGGGCATGGAATCGATCAGGCGGAAAAGTTCATCGGCCGTCACCGGTTCCGCCCTGCGCAGCTTCACACCCCCATCCTTGCCGATCAGCAGTACCGCGAACGAATCGCTCGGGATGGAGAATTCTTCGCGCAGCGCCTTCTGCGATTCCGCGTCCAGATTCTGCGTGCGGACCTGCAACGTCTCGCCATCCACCACCGGAACGTAAAGCAGTTCCCGATCGCGGAAGCCTTGCGGCGCTTTGTCGAATTGCAGCCTCTGCCGCAGGTAGGCCGCATTGTAGCTGGCGGGCGCAAACACCAGCAGTACCCGGTGCTTCCACTGGTGGCTGCGCAATCGGAAGCGCGCCTCTCCCCCATAGGCCGCAAAAGCCACCAGAGCCATGAACAGCGCGAGTACAAACCAAACTCTCACGCTTCTTAAGATGCACCCTAACCCAGCCAGATTTCGTAGAAGTGCAATTTAGCGCGCTTCGCCAGGCGCTTGCGGCAACCGTTGGGCGAAGAGCCATTCCAAAAGTTCGGGCTCCGCATAGCTCTCCGCAAAGATATTGTGATTCCTTCCAGGTAGCTCGCTATATCGCACCAGAGCGCCGGCGGCTACAATCGCCGCTACCATTTCCCGCGCTCGCGAGACCGGCACCACCGTATCCCCATCCCCGTGAAAGGCCCATACCGCGGTGGGATTGCGAACCACCGCGCCCGGGTCACCTCCTCCGCAAACAGGCACGATTGCCGCGAAGTGGCCGGGATATCGCGTATAAGCTAGCCAAGCGCCAAAACCGCCCATCGATTGCCCCGTAAGGTAGAGCCGCCGCCGGTCCACCGGATATCGCCGCTCCAGCATCGCCAGCACTTCCATCACCAGCACCAGCGCTTCCTTTGGCCTGGCATCTCCCACCGAGGGCGCCCGCCAGAACCGCACCCACGTCTCTCCCGCCGCGGGCTCCGCCTGTGGAACCACAACAATGCTGGGATGCCGGGCCTGCACGTCTTCCCGAATCCAAAGATCCGTCGCAAAACGGTGCCCGCCGCTCAACGCTTCTCCCTCCCCCGGCCCGCTACCGCTAGAGCCATGGAGGATCGTGATCGCCGGTAGCGCTTCTTTCACCGGCGAAGCGGGAAGAAAGAGGTAGTAGAGCAGCGTCTCCCCGCTCCAACTGGTGTGGGTGCAGCGCAACCAGGGAGCGCGCGGGCCAGATTCGCATTCCGATGGCGGCACTAGCGGCAAGGCCGCTGGGGAGGCCGCACTGGATGGCCCGGGCGCTTCTGGAACGACTTCCGTTGGCGCGGGCACCGGAGCGGGAACTGGCGCCGGCGCGGGAGCCCTGCGCTTCTTCGCGCAGCCGGACGCGCCCGCCAGCAACAGTGCCAGCGCCACCCAAACCACCCAGAGCTTCTTGCGCCAAATCTTCAACTTCTCCAGTGTAGACACTGGCGTCGCCTCCCGGTCGCCGCCTTGGTTATATACTCAGTTTGAACCGCGCTGTGCCGCCCCCTACCCAGGATCGAAAGGAAGCAATCGCATGAGCCAATCCGAAGCCAGCCCCACTGCCCGCCGTGAGTTTCTCAAAGCCGCCACCGCCACGGGCATCCTCGTGGCCAAGCCGCAAACGGTATTCGGCTCCCAGGCCAACTCCACCGTTGAAGTGGGCCTGGTGGGCTGCGGAGGCCGTGGCAATTGGATCGGCGAGTTCTTCCCTGAGTTCGCTGGTGCCAAAATTGTCGCCGTCGCCGAGGTGATCAAGGACCGCCTTAACTCCACTCGCGACAAGTTCAAAGTAGAAGCCAACCGCGCCTACTACGGCCCCGATGCTTACAAAGAACTTGCCCACTCCAAGCTCGACGCCGTCATCCTCGAAACACCGCCCATCTTCCGGCCCCAGCACGCTGACGAAGCGGTGAAGGCCGGCAAGCATGTCTTTCTCGCCAAGCCCGTCGCCGTCGACGTCCCCGGTTGTAAGAGTATTCTGGCCACGGAGAAAGCGGCCCGCGCCAAGAATCTTTCCTATTGGGTGGATTTCCAATCCCGCGCTAGCCAGGTCTTCAAGGACGTCGCCGCCCGCATCCATCGTGGCGATCTCGGCAAACCCGCCTTCGCGCAGATCTTTTATTTCGCCGGGCGCCCCTCCCCCGACAAAGGCACCCCCGGTATGGACCCCGGCCAGCGCCAGATCCTCAACTTCTACATGGACCGCGCCACCGGCGGCGACATCATCGTCGAGCAGAACATCCACGTCATCGACATGGCCAATTGGTATCTCAATGCCCACCCCGTCAAGGCTGCCGGCACCGGTGGACGAACCGATTGGAGCGGCACCCGCTACGACGCCCAGGATGCTTACGACCATTTCACCGTCAGCTTCTGGTATCCCAACGATGTCCACGCCTCCTTCTGCTCCCATCAGATCGGCCACTTCAGCGACCTTTGCGTCCGCGTCTTCGGCATCAACGGCGCGGCGGATACCCACTATGGCGGCTCCGTCCGCATCACCGGACCCAACGCCTGGATGGGCGCGGAAAAGGACGACACCTTCCGCCAGGGTGCCATCAACAATGTCGTCGACTTTATCCGCAGCGTCCGCGAAGGCAAGCCCATCTACAACGCCGAAGAGTCCGTCAACAGCAACCTCAGCGCCATCCTCGGACGCATGGCCGCCTACGCCAACGGACCCGTCGTCACCTGGGATGAGATGATGAAGTCTACGGAACGCTATGAAGCGAACCTGAAGCTGAGGTGGTAATGCGAAATACGTGGTCAAGGCGGGCGTTTGTGGCGGGCGGAATGATGGCCGCCGCGATCCCCGCGCTTCCCCGTCCCGGCGGGTTGAAGATCGGCGTGATGGATGGGGTGCTCGGCCTGCCGATGAAGCCCGAAGCCTTCGCCAAGGCTAAGGAATTGGGCTTTGAAGGCGTTCAGGTGACCCTCGGCCGCGCCCGCAAGGGCTACGCCCTGCCGCTGGCGGATTCTGCCGCTCAAAACGCCCTTCTGGCAGCCTCCAAGGAAACCGGCATCCCCATTGTCTCCACTTACCTCGACGTTCTTCACGAAGAGTGCCTGGGCAAATCCACCGACGCTTCGCAGCGCGTGCTTGAAGGCATCCGCATCACCAAGGCCTTGAACGCGAAAATCCTGATGACCGTGTTCTTCGGGAAGTGCGAACTCAAGACCCACGGAGCCACCGAGAAAGTAGGAGAAGCCTTCCGTGACCTCGCCCCGGCCGCAGCCGACGAGGGTGTTGTGATTGGCCTTGAAAGTTTGCTCACCGCCAAGCAGAGCCTTTTCGTTCTCGAAGAAGTGAACTCCCCGGCGCTCAAGGTCTACTACGATGTCGGCAACGCCGCGAACATGATCGGCACGGATCCCGCCTCCGAACTCCGCATCTTCGGCAAGGACCAACTCTGCCAGGTCCACTTCAAGGACAAGTCCTACCTCGGCGAAGGCAAAGTGGATATGCCCAGCGTCTACCGGGCTCTCGACGAGATTGGTTACGAGGGCTACGGCGTCCTCGAAACCGGCTCCCCGTCGAAGAATGTCGACGCGGATTTGAAGCGGAACCTGGAGTATCTGGCAAGTCTCTAAGCGGGTCGATCCGCCTTCCCCGCCTGGCTTCCGGGAACGAAAAACGCCGCCATGCACAGTACCCCGCTGGGGAGTTTTGCACATGGCGGCGGCGAAGTCTGCCTTGCTGGATGTCGTCCTTGAGCCCCTCGCGCCTACGCTTTTTTCTGGAAAGCGCGTCTGCCCAATCCAACTGCTGCCATGCCCGTCAGGAGCATCATCCAGGTGGATGGCTCCGGAATCGGTGCCGTGTCGTCAAACTCGGGTGCGATCGACGCCGTGCCGATTACCAGCCCCTCCAAGTCGGCCGGAGCCAGGTTGAAGGCGGAGGAAAGCGCGGCGATAGCCGGGGCGGTGAGCGTCAGCTCAAGTCCGCTTCCAATCGCCAGCACCGGAGCGTTCCCCGCCATCGTGCCGTTCAGCACGATATCGGCGAATATAAGACCCTGCACCGTATCCACCAGCAGGTTTTCAACCGAGAGCGTAACGCCGCCATCCGTAAGGCTCAGCCCACTTCCGGCATGCTCGAAGGTGCCCGCCAGCGTCGCGGGGTCCGCTTCGCCGCCGGTGATGGGAAAACTAACCGTCGCCCCGCTCAGCGTCGCCGTTCCAATCAGCCCCAGGTTCGGGTTCGTTGCCACAATCTCGTCAGTTAAGGTTACCGATGTGCTCCCGCCCGTGAGCGGCGCTGCCACCGCACCCGCGCAAAGGAACAGAGTAAGCGTCAAAATTGCCAGAACCGATAGAGTTCTCAAACCAGCCTCCACATTTCTTCTGTTGTTCTCGTTGAGCGCTTTCCTGCATGCCCGAAACGGCCACGCAGGGCTTGCCCTAAAGTGCCACTGGCGCCGGCATAAGAGCCCGGCGCTAGGGCCATGCACAATACCAACATGCAGGGCTTTTTCTCAAATTGAACGCGGCAGGATGTGAAGACTTCCCGGCCTAACATCCGTTTCAGCGAAGCAATCGCGTTCAGCATTTCCTGCAAACTGCTCACCCCATTAGACTTCTCTCGCCGCGGAACGGGGTCGCCCAGCCCTCGTAACGGATGTAATCTCTTCCGGTAGACACGATTGCGTCCTCCCCCAAGGCCTCTCCAGCCCGGGTACGCTCCCCCCCCGGATGCTATGCTGAACTTACCGGTCTTGCCGAGGGGAATGCGTCCCGTCAGGCTCCGTCGCTTTCCCTTCGAACGTCATGCAGCGCAGTCACTTCACCACCCCCGGCGGGATTGCCGTCACCCGTACCTTCAGCTCCGTCCCTTTCCTTGAGGGAATGGACGATCTGCTCGGAAAGCTCGAATCCCAGCGCGGCTTTTACCTCTCCTCCGGCTATGAATACCCGGGACGCTATTCGCGGTGGGACATCGCTTCGGTCTGCCCGCCTCTGGAGATTGTCGGACGCGGACCGAACATCGAGTTTCGCCCGCTCAACCAGCGCGGAGAGATGCTGGCGCGGATGCTCTTCCCCGTTCTTGAGGATCACCCGCATTGGGAAAGCATTCGCTTTGACGAAGGCGGCATTCGCGGCATCCTCAAACCGCCGCCTGCCATCTTCCCGGAAGAGCAGCGCAGCAAGCAGCCTTCGGTCTTCTCCATCCTGCGCCGTCTGATCGATGAGTTCCGCGTTTGCGATGACCCTCATCTCGGCCTCGTCGGCGCATTCGGTTACGATTTGCTTTTCCAGTTCGACCCCATCGAGCTCCGCCACCCGCGCGGCATTCACAACGACCTTCACCTCTTCTTCTGCGACGACATCGTTTTCATGGATCGCCGCAAGGAAGTGATTGAGCGCTGGCAGTACGACTTCGATTTCGATTCCATCTCCACCCTTGGCCTCGACCGTGGCGGGCGCCCCTTCGAAAGCGGTTCCGGCTTCAAGAGCGGCGAGATTGTCTCGGACCATTCGGCCGAGGAATACATGGCCAACGTCGATACCGTCCGCGAAGGCATGCGGCAGGGCGATTACTACGAGGTCGTCCTCCGCCGCACGTATTCCACGCCTTTTGAAGGCAGCCCCGCCGAGCTCTTCCGCCGTCTGCAAAAGCATAGCCCGAGCCCCTACGAGTTCTTCCTTCAATTCGGCGAAGAGCAACTGATCGGCGCTTCGCCGGAAATGTTCGTCCGCGCCGACGGCGTCCGCATCGAAACCTGCCCCATCTCCGGCACCGCAGTCCGCACCGGAGATCCGCTCAAGGATGCGGAGAACATCCGCGAATTGCTCATCTCCCGCAAGGAAGAATCCGAGCTAACCATGTGTACCGACGTCGATCGCAACGACAAGAGCCGCGTCTGTGTGCCCGGCTCGGTGCGAGTCATCGGGCGGCGCCTCATCGAATCCTACGCCGGCGTGTTCCATACGGTGGACCATGTCGAAGGCACCCTTGCCGAAGGCTTTGACGCCTTGGACGCCTTCTGCAGCCACATGTGGAGCGTCACCATGATCGGGGCCCCCAAGCGCTCGGCCGCCCTCGCCATCGAGCAGCTCGAAAAAAGCCCCCGCCAGTGGTACGGCGGCGCCATCGGGATGATCAGCCTCAACGGCGATCTCAACACCGGCATCACCATCCGCACCGTCCATCTGCGCGACGGCGAGGCTCGCTACAGCACCGGCGCCACCCTGCTCTACGATTCCACCCCTTCGGCGGAAGAGAAAGAAACCCGGCAGAAGGCCGAAGGCTTTTTCCGCGCCATCCACGGCGCCACGCCCCAGCCCCGCTTGTTGCGCGAGGCCTCCCGCACGGGCGACCTCGTCCGCCTGCTGCTCGTCGATAACAACGATTGCTTCATCCACACTCTTTCGAATTACGCCCGCCAGACCGGTGCCGAAGTAGTAACTTACCGCGCCGGCTTCCCGCTCGAAATGCTGGCTGAACTGCAGCCCGATCTCATCCTCGTATCCCCGGGACCGGGTCGCCCTGAAGAGTTCGGCGTCCCCGCGCTGGTGCGGGAGGCCGCCGCTCGCGGCTTCGCCGTCTTCGGCGTTTGCCTGGGTCTGCAGGGAATGGTGGAGGCTTTTGGGGGCGAACTCGGCGTGCTTGGCTATCCCCAGCATGGCAAGCCTTCGAAAGTGCGCCATCAGGGCCAGGGCGTGTTCGCCGGGCTGCCCGAGGAGATCACCGTCGGCCGATACCATTCCCTGTTCGCCATCCCGGAAAAACTTCCCGAATGCCTGGAGGTCACCGCCTGGTCGGAAGACGGCGTCATCATGGGCGTGCGCCACAAAGAGTTGCCGCTTGAAGCTGTGCAGTTCCATCCCGAATCCATCCTCTCTTCGGAATCCGACAACGGGATGAAGCTGATGGAGAACGTCCTTCGCACCCTTCCCCGCCGCGAGCGCGTACCGGCCAACGCTTCCTAAACGCGCTTCAAGAGAGCACTCAATCCAATGCCGTTGATCCAAAACGACGCCGTCGCTCTGGGAATTCTCTTTGTCGTCCTTGGCCTCGTGTTCACCACCAGCGCCTCCCCGCACCCTTTCTGGAAGCGCTTCTACGGCGTGGTGCCCTCCATTCTGGTCTGCTACTTCGTGCCCGGCATCCTCGGTACCATGGGCATCCTGGACGCGGAAAACTCCCAGCTATACGCAGTGGCTTCCCGCTACCTGTTGCCAGCCAGCCTGGTGCTCTTCACCCTCGCCATGGATGTCCCCGCCATCCTCCGTCTCGGCCCCAAAATGCTTGTGATGTTCTTTGCCGGCACCCTCGGCGTCTTGCTTGGCGGCCCCGCCGCCATCCTCATCGTTTCCATCTTCGATCCTTCCATCGTCGGCGGCGCCGGACCCGACGCTGTCTGGCGCGGCCTCGCCACTATCGCCGGAAGCTGGATCGGCGGCGGCGCCAACCAGGCGGCCATGAAGGAAGTCTTCGGCGCGTCCAATGCCTTGTTCGCCGCCTGTGTCGCCGTCGACGTCCTCGTCGCCAACCTCTGGATGGCCTTTCTTCTCATCGGCGCGGCCCGCAGCGAGCGCATTGACCGCCTTACCGGGGCCAACGCCTCCGCCATCGAAGACCTTCGCCGCCGCATGCAGCAATTCCAGGAACGCCATAGCCGCATCCCCGCCATGAAGGACTTCATGCAGATTCTCGCCATCGGCTTCGGGATCACCGCCATCGGCCACTTCGCAGCCGATACCCTCGCCCCCTGGTTCCAAACCCACTACCCCGCCTCCGCTCAGTTCAGCCTCACCAGCGGCTTCTTCTGGCTCGTTGTCGTCGTTACCGCCATCGGCATCGCCGCCTCATTCACCCCGTTGCGGGAACTCGAAGGCGCCGGCGCCTCGCGCGTCGCCTCCGTCCTGCTCTACGTGCTGATCGCCACCATCGGCATGCGCATGGATCTGAACGCCGTCTTTGAGCAGACCGGGCTCTTTCTGGTGGGGCTCGTCTGGATCCTCATCCACGTTGCCGTCATGCTCTCCGTCGGCTACCTCATCAAAGCACCTTTCTTTTTTGTGGCCGTCGGCAGCCAGGCAAATGTGGGAGGAGCCGCCTCCGCCCCGGTAGTCGCCGCCGCCTTCGACCCCGCCCTTGCCCCGGCCGGCGTCCTGATGGCCGTCGTCGGTTACGCCGTGGGTACCTACGCGGCCTGGATCAGCGCCCTGCTCATGCAACAGGTCTCCCCTTAACCGCCCGTCCGTCTTCGATTTGTTCTCATAGCTCAATCCTTGCAGCCGATATGCCAGACAGGATTTGTTTCTTGCCAGGAGGCAACCATGGAAAAGCTAAGCGTCGAAGCGATCAATAACCGGGAACCCCGGCTCGCCCAGGCGTCCATCGAGGCCAAACAGGAAGTCCAGGCCATCCAGAACAGTGAGCTTGTTCAAGCCGTTCGGGCTGTCAACGCAAGCGAACTCTTCGGCGACCAGAGCGAACTCACCTTTGTCATCGACAGACGTACCCAAACCGCACTCGTCCGGGTAGCTCGATGAGGAATAAGAGTACCGTCCGCCAAGTACTCCACCTAGAGATTACGTCGCTACGCCCTCAGCGAAGGGAGGCTAAAACAACTCATGGAAGGACTACCTGATACTGCAATTGAAGTTTGGAAGAGGATAGGCGCCTTCCCGCGGAAAGCTGCCTCCCGCAGAGGTTCTCAAAGGAACCTGCCGCAGTAGCTGCGCCCTTTTCGAAATTGCCGGAAATGGACCGGAAAAAAGGAACCTTGGATGACTCAGAGCGCTGAACAAGTATACCTGGAATCAAAAATTTACACGGCAACTCCTGGAGAACTGGTTCAGATCCTCTACGAGACCTCGCTGGAGGCCGTCCATCACGGGATTGAGGCCGTCGAACGCGGAGACATCGAGCAGCGCGCCCGCTCCATCACCAAGGCCACTTCCTGCATCATGGAACTCGCCGGCTCCCTCAATGTCGAGGCCGGCGGCGAGCTTGGCGTTCGCCTTGCCGTGCTCTACGAATACCTGCTCCACGAACTGCTTGAAGCCAATGTGCGCCAGACCGCCGGGCCCCTGCGCGATTGCGAGCGCGTGCTCCACTCGCTCCTCGATGGCTGGACCGCCGCCCTCGCTCAATTGGAAGGCAACCCGGTCCATACCGCGGAGGCCGCCGACAACGGCAGCGCCCCCACCGCAACCCTGGTTGCGCCATCCGCTGAAGCCTCGGCAGATCCCGGCAGTCCCATCGCTGCCCACATCGAATCCCCCTTCGGCGTCGATAGCGACGACCCCGATCCCTTCGATATCGAAGAACTGGAACCCGTCATGCATTCCTGGTCCGGGTGAGCTACTCCCGCTTAGCTCCCCCGCACGTGTATCCTCAAGGGAGGGCGTTTCCCATCGAAGCGTCCCTCCCCTATCATGTCTGAACCTCTTTACTTCTCCCTCTGGATCAAGGACTTTCACCAGCAGAATATGCTCGAGCATTTCTCCGCGGTCCTCAGCGCCTTCCCCTTCTCCGCTTTTCATCCAGGAATTCAAAGTCTCACTATCCGAGCAGTTTGCGATTCGGAACCGGATGTAATCGATGAGGGTTTTGAGGAGAATATCTCCGTCGAAGCCGTCATCGAACAAGCCTCCGAATTCCTCCACGACGATTCCGCCTACGAACTCACCGCCTACTGGGACCTCTGGCAGAAGTACGAGGACGAATGGCTGATTCGTCCCCGGCAGGTGCAGCTAAGCTGCTTTGGTCCGCACTACGAACGATCTCGGCGATCACATCCGCTTTGCCCTCGGCTACGACACCGAGTTTCTGCCAGACCCCTCCGACCCCCGCAGCATCACTGCCGCCGCCAGCAATCTCCGCAGTGTCGCCCGCTTGGCCGAAACCCTGGGCGAGGCCAGTGGCGTCGAGAAGCGCCTCCTCTGGTCCCCCTCCGACGATGGCTTCCTCTCAAGACTCGAGGAGATGGTCTTCGACGCCGAGCAGGAACACCCGGAGGTCCAGTAGCCCCTGCCCCCTCCTTTTGCGAAACGAAGCCAAAAGCGGCGAATCCTTGCCAATCCTTCCAGCATCCCAACCATTACCCCATCTATACTAGAGATAGTGGGTTTGCCCCGCATGCCTGCCTTGTGGCCCCGTTCTGCCATTGGGTTCGTTCCGCAAAACAAGGGCTATTCCCCCAATTCACCTATGAGCGCCGCCGCCATCCCGAAGCTCACCAATCCACCAGTGGTGGAATGGCGAAGCACGCGCATCGGCAGGATCATCGAGACCATTGGCCGCACTCCCCTGCTTCGCCTCGACGCGCTTTCCCGGGATTTGCCCGGAGTCACCATTTGGGCGAAGGCCGAGCATCTGAACCCCGGCGGCTCCGTCAAGGATCGCCCGGCGCTGCGAATGATCCTCGAAGGCATCCGCACGGGCGCGCTCAACCATCAGAAGATTCTGCTCGATTCCACTAGCGGAAACACCGGCATCGCCTACGCCACCATCTGTTCCGCTCTCGGGTATCGCCTGCGGCTTTGTATGTCCGAAGGGGCCTCACGGGAACGCAAAGCGATCCTCCTTGCCCATGGTGTCGACCTCGTGCAGACCCCCGCCTCCGAATCGAGCGACGGCGCCATCCGCCGCTGCAAACAGATCTACGATCAGAACCCGGACGCCTATTTCTACCCCGATCAATACAGCAACCCGGCCAACTGGCAGGCGCACTTTGACTCCACCGGGCCCGAAATCCTTGACCAAACCCACGGCGCGGTTACCCACTTTGTGGCGGGGGTCGGCACCAGCGGCACCCTGATGGGCGTCACCCGCCGCCTTCGGCAGGCTCTGCCCGGCGTGAAGACGTTTTCCGTACAACCCACCACCGCTTTTCATGCCGTGGAAGGCTTGAAGCATATGGAAACGGCCATCGTCCCGGCCATCTACGATCCCACTCTGCCCGATGGGGACCTCCGCGTGGATACCGAAGACGCCTGGCGGATGTGCAAACGGGTGGCCCGCGAAGAGGGTCTGTTGATTGGCCCCAGCGCCGGCGCGAATCTGGTGGCAGCCCGGCGACTGGGCGAAGCGCTCTCCCGCCAGGGCGAGCGCGCGAATGTCGTGACGGTCCTCTGCGATGGGGCCAGCAAGTATCTGAGTGAGCAATTCTGGAATGATTCGAATTTCTGACGACGCCTGGCAGGTAATGGTGGACCATGCCCAGCGCCTCTACCCCAACGAATGCTGCGGCGCCATGCTGGGCGTATCCCGCCCGGAGACCAACGCAGCGGGCGAAACCCTCACTGTGAAGGAAATCGCCCGGTCCGTCCCCCTTGAAAACGCCTACCAGGGCGAACAGGCGGATCGCTATGAGATCCGTCCGATGGACTTGCTGAAGACTGAGCGCGAAGCCCGCGCTGCCGGCATGGAGTTGATCGGCATTTACCACTCGCACCCCGATTGCGACGCCTATTTCTCAAAAACCGACCTGGAAAACTCCTGCCCGTGGTATTCGTTTGTGGTGCTCTCCATCCAGCAGGGCCTGTTCCACCACGCCAACAGCTTCCTGCCCAACGCCGAGCAGACCCACGCGGAACCCGAACCGCTTTTGACCCCCGAACCGAAAATCGCTTAAAGGAAAACACCCATGGCCAAAGTGAGCATCCCTACCCCGCTGCGCCAGTTTACCGGCCAGAGAGATACCGTTGAATACGGCGGCTCCACCGTCGGCGAAGTCCTCAACGGACTCACCGGCGAATTCGGCAGTTTGCGCCAGCACCTGTTCAACGACGAAGGCAAACTGCGTAGCTTCGTCAACGTCTACTTGAACGACGAAGACATCCGCTACCTTGAAAAGACCGACACTGCAGTGAAGGATTCCGACACCATCACCATCATCCCCAGCATTGCCGGCGGGCTCAACTGAAACTTCCACCCTCGCCCGCAATCCATTAAAAAAAAGGAGCAAACATGGCAACTCCCGCCCTTAGCAACGAAGAGATCCGCCGCTACAGCCGTCATCTGATCATGCCTGAGGTTGGCATGGAAGGGCAGCAGAAACTGAAGGCGGCCAAAGTGCTCTGTGTGGGCACCGGAGGGCTGGGCTCGCCATTGGCGATGTACCTTGCCGCGGCCGGAGTGGGCACGCTCGGGCTCGTCGACTTCGATGTCGTCGACGTCACCAACCTCCAACGCCAGATTGTTCACGGCACCAAGGATATCGGCAAGAAGAAGATCGATTCTGCGATGGAGACGCTCGCCGACATCAACCCGCACGTCAATCTGGTGGCCCATGAAGCGGCGCTCACCAGTGAGAACGCTCTCGACATTCTTAAGGACTATGACGTCATCGTCGACGGCCACCGGACAACTTCCACGCGTTCCCTGGTCTGGACTGATGCCTGCCGTATCCTGGGCCAATCCGGAACGTACGGTTCGATCTTCCGCTTTGAAGGCCAGGTAACGGTGCTGTGTACGGACGAAGGTCCCTGCTACCGCTGCCTCTATCCTGAGCCGCCCCCACCGGGCCTGGTGCCTTCCTGCGCTGAGGGTGGTGTGCTTGGCATTCTGCCCGGAGTGGTAGGCACCTTGCAGGCCACGGAAACCGTCAAATTGATTCTGGGCATCGGCAAGCCCTTGATCGGCCGGCTGATGACCTACAACGCCCTCGATATGGATTTCCGCTTCTTCAAGGTGAGGCGAGATCCCGCCTGGGAACCCGGAGCGCCACACCGGCATCTTCGAAGAAGCTGATCAATTGCCGGCAGTCTCGCCGCGGCGCGCGAAGCCAAGAGCCCAAGCCTGTTGGCCTGGCGATCTGGGCGAGATCACCGTGAAGGATCTCAAGGCGAAGCTCGACCGCAAAGAGAACTTCGTCCTCGTAGACGTTCGCGAAATCCACGAACACCAGATCTTAACCTGCCCGAAGCAGAGCTGGTCCCCTGGGCAACTTGCCGAGCGCCTGAGCAAACTGGACTTCGGCGAATGAGAGTCGTGGTGCGCTGCTGCAGCGGGGTACGCAGGCGGCGAAGTCTGTTCGGCATCTTGAAAGAGGCCGGTTTTCAGAACGTCTGGAACGTCAAAGGTGGCATCCTCGCCTGGAGCGACGACGTGGACCCCACCATGCCGAAGTATTAGGCGGCTAGAAACGCGTTTTCGGCGCGCCCGGGGCTGCGGTAGCACGATCTAGCGGATCGTGCTACCGTCATGCTATTCTTTCGTTTGGAAAGTTCCTTGCCCATGCTGAAGCGAATTTCCCATGGCTGGCTCTGCGTGGCTATCCTTGCACTTCCCGCCGCCACGCTCCTTCCGGCGCATGACCTTTATCTGTACGACGCATCGTTTTCCGCCAAGCCGGGTAGCGCCGCGATCGTCTAAACCCCACCGCAACGGAGACTCTTTTCCCGCCAGCGACAGTCCACCCGCCTTTGAACGGCTGCGCGATTCAAGCAATCGTA
>JAXHKT010000001.1:0-31695 GCA_034522975.1 Bryobacterales bacterium | reverse complement strand
TTGGGTGTCCTTGGTTCAGTTACGTATTGCTGTCGGCAAGCCCGGCGATCGCCTTCGTTTCGACGAGCAGCAACTCTATCTCAACGGCCGGAAAGTGAAAGAAGGCTTCGTTTACCACAAGTCTGGCTATGTGGACCCCTACCGCGATAACTTCCCCTCGCTACCCAATGTCGCGCTCTCCGAGGCGGCCAACACAATGCTCTCCAGCAATGTGGAGAATGGCGAACTGCTGGTGCCTGAAGGACACTTCTTCGTGATGGGCGATAACCGCGACAACAGCTCCGATAGCCGCTACTGGGGCTTCGTGCCTCGCCGTCACATCATCGGCAAGCCATTGCTCATCTATTGGAGCTACGATGCGCCCACTGAGCGATGGACCAGTGGCTCATTGCTCAATCCGCGCTATCTCGGCGATCTGATCTCCGGCTTCATTCCGAAAACCCGCTGGGACCGCGCCTTTCGCCTGGTCCGCTCTGAGCGCGCCGATGCAGAGCGCGTAGAATAAGGTTCTGGGCAGATCGCGGCTTCGCGGTCCAACGCCCTGATTGCCATGAAAGCTTCCCTCTACGCACTCATTCTCGCCGGCGGGCGTGGTACGCGCTTCTGGCCTCGCAGCCGTAAGGCCCACCCCAAGCAGGTGCTCTCCATTGTCGGCGAAGAGACCCTGCTGCAGCAGACCGTGGCGCGCATCTCGAAGGTCGTTCCCCCGGAGCGCATCTATGTCGTCACCAGCGATTCGTTGCGCCGCGAAATTCTGCGTCAGATTCCCGAAGTGCCGCCGGAGCAGGTGATCGCCGAACCGCTGCCCCGCAACAGCGCCCCCGCCATCGCGCTGGGATCGCATCTGATCCGCCTTCGCGATGAGAACGCGATTGTCGGCGTGTTCCCCTCTGACCATGTCGTCACCAAATCGGCGAAGTTTCTAGCCACCGTGAAGGATGCCTACAAAGCAGCCGCTGAAGAGAATCTGGTGGTCGTTGGCATCCAGCCGCGTTGGGCAGAAACCGGTTATGGCTATCTGGAGTTTCCGAAAGGTGTCACTCCCGGCGATCGAATAGCCAGTCGCGTGCAGAGCTTTCGCGAAAAGCCAGACCGCCCCACCGCCGCGCGCTATCTCAAGGCCGGGCGCTACTACTGGAACAGCGGCATGTTCTTTTGGAGAGCGTCGACATTTCTGGATGCGCTCAATCTCTATCAGCCAAAGACCGCGCTCCAGATCGGCTCCATCTCTCCCCTGGGAACAAAGGGATATGAGCGCGATCTGGCCGAATACTTCCCGCTCTGCGAAAGTATCTCGGTCGATTACGCCGTCATGGAGAAGGCGAAGAACGTCGTGGGAATCGCCGCCGCGGATTTCGGATGGAACGATGTGGGAAGCTGGCAGGCGGTTTACGAGCTTAGCGGCAAAGACAAGGACGCCAATACCGCTCGTGGCGGGGCCGAACTTCTTTCCGTCGAGAGCAAGGGCAACTACGTGGACGCCAGCGGCAAGCTGGTGGCGCTGGTGGGCGTGGACGATCTGGTGATCGTCGATACCAAAGACGCACTCCTGGTGACCCGCCGCGAAGACGCCCATCGCGTAGGCGAAATGGTAAAGCTTCTCGAAAAGAAGCGCCGCGACGAGCTTCTATAGAGTCGAGTTCGAGATGCGAAGGGCTCGCTATCCGGTTCGGATGGCGAGCCCTTCATTCTTCAGTTCCAATCGCGGCCTTAGAAGTTCAGCTTCAGGCCCACCTGCAATTGCCGCATATTGGTACGCGTACCGGTGATCTGGCCGAAGCCCCCGGAGGAGACGTTGGTGTTGGGATTGCCCCAGTTCGGATGATTCGGGAAATTGAACCACTCGAAGCGGAGTTGCAGCGCCTTGGTTTCGCTCGCCAGGTTGAAGTTCTTCAGCATGGCGAAATCCCACCCGATGACGCCCGGCCCGGTGAGGGTGTTTCGGCCCACGTTGCCGTGGGTGCCGCGGGCATTCGCGGTGAAGGTGCTGGTGTCGAAGAAGCGCTGCGGATCCTGCTCGCCGCGAGGCAACGTGGCATCCTGTCCGTTGGTGTTCGGGCGGTCGAAGAACGCGCCGGTGTTCGCCGCGTCCTGGCCGTTCGTAACCGTGATCGGGAAGCCCGTCTGTAGCGTGAGAATGGAGCTCAACTGCCAGCCGCCGGCCACCGCGTTGGCCACTGGGTTGGCGATGTTCATTGGACGCCCCTTCCCGAAGGGAAGATCCCACAGCGTGGAGGCCACAAAGCGGTGGCGCGTGTCATGGCTCGACCGTGCCCGCTCGCAGTCGCGGCAGTAGCTGTTCTGCGGGAACAGCGTATCGCCGCCCAAACTCCGAATGGAGGTTGCGGTGTCGATCGCCTTCGCCCACGTATAGCTCACCAGATTGGTGAGCCCATTTGAGTAGCGCTTGGTGAACTTCGCTCCAAGAGAGTGGTAGTTGCCTCTACCGCTATTGTCGACAAGCTGGATGCGGCCGAAGGTGGGGAACGGCGAGCGCTGGAAAACGGAACGGGAATCCACTGCCGGGTCAGCCGGAATCGCTTCGTTTACCGCGCGCAATGCTTCCAGGCGCTGGCTGACGCTGCCCAGGTAGCCCACTTCGAACACGGAGTTCATCGGCAGTTCGCGCTGCACATTGAACATGAACTGGTTGGAGTAAGTGGTGCGCCTGTCGTACGGATTCGCGAAGGTGTAGGGCCGTACGATGTTGGCCACGCCACCGGCAATGGACGCCAGCGAATTGCTCCAGTTCAGGTTCGGAAAATCCGTACGGCTGTTGTCGCGCAACCGCCCGGCCAGATTCCGCGCCATGTCGAAGCGCGGGTTGCCGGTGTCTTGCGAATAGAAGGTGCCGGCGCCCATGCGGATCACCGTCTTCTCGTTGGGCGACCAGGAGATACCAAGCCGCGGCGCGAAGTCGTTTCTGTCGACACCAACCAGGCGATTGCCCAGCGAGCCATCGCAGCGGACGTCGATGCCTGTCCAACGGAGATTGATCCCCTCATAGCAATCCTGGCGCGCATCGCCCTGGCGCATGAAGAAGGGATAGAGGCTCCGGTCCGCGACGTTCGGGCTGGCGAGCGTTGTGCGAGCATCCAAGGGCACGATGCCGTTGAATAGTCTGCCCGTGCCATCGGTCCAGGGCGGGCTGAGTTCGTAGCGTAGGCCGAAGTTGATGGTCAGGTTCTTTGAGAGCCGCCACACATCGTCAAAGTAGAAGGCCAAGCCGTTGGCGCGGAACTTGGCGTCGGCGATGGAAACCGCCGCTTCGGCCTGCGCTGTTTCGCCCAACAGAAAATCCGCGAAGTTATCCCCGCTGCGCCCGCTAAGCGCGAGGTTCCGTGTCGCGTTGTTGGTGAACGTGAACTGGCCGCGAGCGAACTGGTTACCCACTTGGTTGTAATTGTCGCGGCGAATCTCGCCACCAAACTTCATCGAGTGATTCCCCTTGATGACGGAGAAATTATCGACGAACTGGAACGTCGAATTGTCGTTCTCATACGGGCCCTCGGAATCGTTTCCGAAGCCCGCGTAGACGCCCTGGAGCGAGACGTTCGGGATGCCCCACTGCACCGGGGGGCCGGGGGCCAGGCCTGGGATGCTGAGCTCGCCCACCACGTCGCGGCTGAAGGCCAGTTCCGTGCCGTTCGTGTTGTAAAACTTGGTGTAGCCGAAGCGCGCCTCGTTCACCAGAGTCGAACTCAGTACGCGCGTGTTGCTCACCATGTATTGGCTGAAGTTAGTGACGATCTTTGTGCCGTTCAACCGCAGGTTCTCAGTCGTCTGGTTTTCGTCGCCCCAGCTATAGCGGCCGGACCACTGCGAGTTCTGGTTCTCCACGACGTCGAAACGGCCGACAAACTGATCGCGGTTGATAGGCAGCCCGCGGGCCCGCACGAAGTTGTTGCGGATATCCGGGTTCGCCAGATTCGGGAAGGGCAGAAACTCGAGCAGCTTTTGCGACGTGGGGTCCAGTCGCGCGGTGGGAATGGTGGCGTTGGCGAAGGGCATCGCCGTGTTCACGCCGCTCTGCACGGAGCGGCTGCGAGGGTCAAAAATACCCTGGGTGCGCAACGAAGTGTTCGGCGTCGTCAGCACGTCGTTGAAGTTGCCGCCATGCATGGCCTGGGTGGGAACGCTATAAACGCTCTGCACATTGCGGCGCTGGCGGAACCACTCGTAGTTGGTCATGAAGAAAAGGCGGTTCTTGCCGTCCACCAGTTTTGGTATCGTGATGGGGCCGCCCAGGGTGAAGCCGAACTGGTTCCACTTGAAGGGGTCCTTCTCCGGACGGGCAGATGTGAAGGCATAGTTCTTGGCGTCCAACACTTCGTTGCGCAGAAAGTAAAACAACGTGCCGTGATATTCGTTGCTGCCGCCCTTCGTGGAGATGTTGATCTGCGTGGCGCCGCGTCCAAACTCGGCAGGATAGATGCCCGATTGCACTTTGAATTCCTGCAGCGCATCCACCGAAGGCATCACTACGAAGGTGTTGAAATTGGGGTCGGTATTCTCCACGCCGTCGAGGGTGAAGCGGTTGAACTGGGCTCGCTGGCCGCCCACGGAAATCGATTGGTCTGAGCGGATGCCGCCCTGCCTCGAACCGGCTTGTCCCGCTGAGGGGAAGCCAAAGCTGACGTTGGGAGCAAGGGCCACCAACTGAAGCGCGTTGCGCCCGTTCAGCGGCAGTTCGACGATCCGTTTGTTCTCAATCACCGTGCCCACCGTGGCATTCTCCGTCTGCAGCAGTGCGCCCGAAGCCGATACTTCCACGGTCTCGGTGACGGCGCCTACTTCCAGTCCGAAATCGATGCGCGAACTGAGTTGCACCTGGATCTCAATACCCGAACGGCTATAGCTCTTAAATCCATTCTTCTCCGCGCGCAGCGAATAGATCCCAGGCTGCAAGGCGGGGAACGAATAGACTCCGGAAGAATTGGTTAATGTACTGCGCACGGCATTCGTGGCGACGTTGGTAAGGGTGATTTTCACTTCGGCGATGGATGCTTCGGAGGCGTCCGTGACGGCCCCAGAGATGTCACCGAATGTTTGGGCGAATCCGATGCCCGTTAGCAGAAGACAGAGCAGAAGCGAGAGCTGCGTGGTCCTCATCGTGGAGAGTCCTTTCTGTTTCATTGCTACCCCTGCGCGAGGAGATCCTCGTGCGAAGCGGCACAGATCGACAGAGGCCCTTTGCCCGTATGAGGAGAGGAGGCGAGACTTCAGCTTCCGCCACTAATCCGAGAGAACCGGGCGTCCCAGGGGCCTCGGTTCGAGTAGAGAAATCATATACCGATTCCGCTCAAATTCCTACGATTTTCTTAAACTGTTGCATTTGCGGGCAGTCGCCCCCTCAATACGGCTTCCTTTTGCCTGGTCCATTATTGGGTTGTTTAACAAGCGCTGTTGCTTCGCGACGAAGCAAGCCATAGAATTCTCGGGAGGCCAATACTATCATGAATGCCGTTCTTCGTTCCGCTTTGCTGTTGATGATCGCGCTGTGCGGGGTGCCGCAGGTAATGGCGCAACCAGGCGTTTTCTCGAAATCTGAACTCGTCAAATACACCCCGGAGTGGAAGGGTGAGCGCTTCGCCGACGGCCGCCCGAGGGTCCCCGACGCCATCCTCCAGCGGATGCAGGCCGTCACGCTCGAAGAGGCATGGGCGGTGTTGCGCAACGCGGGATATCCCTTTCAGTATGAAGACGGCTGGTTGAGCATCCATCCCCAAAAGACGCTCGTGGGCCGGGCGCTCACCGCCACCTGGATGCCCGGCCGGCCTGACATACACAAGGTGATTGACGAGCAGGGCAAGAAGGACGGGCGCATCGGCGCGCATAACGCCTGGGCCGTGGACATGCTGCAACCAGGCGACGTCTATGTCTGCGACCACTTTGGATTGAAGGTGGATGGCCCATCGATCGGCGACAACGTGGGTAACTCCATCTATGCCAAAAGCGGCAATGGCATCGTCTACGATGGCGCGATTCGCGATATTGAAGGGCTTGAAGAGCTGGAGAACTTCACCTCCTTCGTGCGGTCTTACCACCCATCGCATCACACCAGCAGCCTGGGTCCGCGGTTGAACTCCACGCTCATCGGCATTAACGCGCCCACGCGCATTGGCGGCGTCATGGTGATGGCGGGCGACGTGGTGCTGGGCAAGCGAGGCGGCGTGGTGTTCATCCCGCCCCATCTGGCCGAGAAAGTGGTGAAGACTTCTGAAGTCGTGCGGCTTCGCGACATGTTCGGCCACGCTCGTCTGCGCGAAGGCAAATACACCGCGGGCCAGATCGATACGCGCTGGAGCGATGAGATTGAGCGCGATTTCTCCGGGTGGCTCCGTCAGCGGATCAATGATCTTCCCGTCTCCGCGGAGCAGATTCAGGAGATCCTCAAAGAACGCACATGGTAGCGAAAACGCGGGCGGCTAACCGGTAGCCGCCCGCGCCGATCCCGCTCAACCGCACGTGGATCAGGCGTTCGGAACGAACCACCCCGTATTCGGCATCTGCGCTTTCTTCGCCGCTTCCTCGTTCATCTCCACGCCCAGCCCCGGTTTGTCCGTGACAGTCACGAATCCCTTCTCGATGATCTCGCCTTCCTTGACGAATTCCTTCCACAACGGCAGCCGCCCGATCCAGTGCCACTCCAGCACCAGGAAGTTCGGGATCGCCGCGCAGACGTGGCACGAGGCCATCGTACCGATCGGCGAGACCACGCAATGGGGAGCTACCGGCACGTAATAGGTGTGCGCCATATCGGCAATCTTGCGCGCTTCGAGCAAGCCCCCGCACTTCTGGATATCCGGCATGATGATGTCGGCGGCACGCTGTTCCAGGAGGTCCCGGAAACCATGGCGCAGGAAGAGGTTCTCCCCGCAGCAAATCGGCGTCTTGGTGCTCTCCCGGACGTCGCGCATCACCGTAACGTTCTCGGCCGGGACAGGCTCTTCGAGGAAGAGCAGCCGGAAAGGCTCCACTTCAATGGCCACCCGTTTGCCCGTTGTGGCGTCGTAGCGGCCGTGCATGTCGGCGGCCAGGTCGATGCGCGGGCTGAGCGTTTCGCGCACGAAGGCCACTTCCCTCACCATCCGGTCGATCTCGGCATTGGAGGCCGTCCAATTCACCGCGTCCCATCGATTAGGGTCGCGCCCTTCGTCGAGATCGATCTTCACCGCCGTGAAGCCCATCCGTTCGATCTCCTGAAGCTTTTGCTTCGCTTCCGGATCGCTCGGGCTATGGTGCTGGGAGTCGCAATAGATGCGCACCCGGTCCCGCATCTTTCCGCCCAGGAGTTGGTAAACGGGCAGGCCCACCGCTTTCCCCGCCAAATCCCAAAGGGCGATTTCAATGCCGGTGAGCGCCGTCACATATTGGCCGGATTGCGCGCCGGCAAAGATGCCCCCAGTGCGGATCTTTTCCCACAACGCATCTACGTTCAGCGGGTCCTGGCCTATCAGCGCGCGGCGAAAGCTGGCGATGATCGCTGCCGCGCCGTGTGCCGAATCGGTGGCCTCGCCGTGGCCGTAGATGCCTTGGTCGGTGTAAATGCGCACGTGCAATTGCTGCCCGTGGGCGCTTACGTAGGCCGTGCGAATATCGGTAATCTTGAGCTTCGGTCTCCCGTAGGGCGAGGTGGCCTGCTGCATCGCCGCCCCCAGGCTTGTGAGGCTCAACGCGCCCGCCCCGCCCATCATTGCTGCCCCCGTGACGGAGCGTAGCATCCCTCTCCTGCTGATTTCCATTTCGTCACTCCTCATGAAGTTGTCAATTGCGAACAAGGCAAACGGCGCGGTTTATCGCGCGGAGGGCCAGGGCGCTCCCTGGTCCTTCTTGATCACCGGCGCAACGCCCTTGAACTGAAACTTCTGGAGGCGTTGCCCGCGGTAGGTTTCCGTGGTGTAAATGTTGCCCTTCGAATCGGAAGCGATGCTATGCACCGCGTAGAATTGGCCGGGCTGCCGGCCGCCGTCGCCAAAGCTGGTGAGCGTGGTTAGCGTCTTGCGATCAAGGACGTGAACCTTCATGTTGGAGCCATCGGCAACGTAGAGATATTTTTGTTCCGGATCGCGTGAGAGCGCCACATCGAAGGTGGAGCCGTCTCCCAGCGTGTTCTTCTCGATGAAGACTTCGTTCACGTAACTGCCGTCGGTCTTAAAGACCTGGATGCGGTCGTTGGTGCGATCGCAGACGTAGAGCAAGCCATCGCTGGAAAGCGTCACCGCGTGAACCGGAGTGCGAAACTGCTTCGCGGGCGGGTCCTTAGGATTGTACGGCGGCAGCTGTGTATCGTCCGGCTTGTTGCCATAGGCGCCCCAGTGCCGTTTGTACTTGCCCGTGTCGGCGTCGAAGACGATCACTCTGCGGTTGCCATAGCCATCAGCCACGTAGAGTTCGTTCGTTTTCGGATCCACCAGCGATTTCGCCGGCAGCCGCAAATTGGCGATATCGTCGCTGCCCGCCGCATGGTTCGGGTTGCCGATCTGCATCAGGAACTTCCCGGCGCGAGTGAACTTCAGCAGCATACTGTCGTGCACGGCGCCCGCGGCAGCCATACGGCTCTCGTCATGCGGAAGGGCGGCGGGCTGCGCGCCCCGGCCATTGCCGCCAATCCAGACATTGCCCTTGTAGTCGACATCGATGCCGTGGTTGGATGCCGGCCACTCGAAACCCTCGCTCTTGCCGCCCCAGTGTCCCACCAGATCGCCTGCCTGATTGAACTCCAGCACGGGAGGCGCCGCTTTGCAGCATTGGGAGGCGGGCGGGTTCCAGTCGGCGTAGGTCTCCTTCTCTTCAAGAGACCCGCCCCGGTGGATCACCCACACATGGTCGTTTGCATCCACGGCCACGCCGATTGCGGCACCGATCACCCAATGATTGGGCAGGGGTTTCGGCCAGAAAGGATCCACTTCAAAGCGAGGCGCCATCTCTCCGGCCGCCGCCGCTTCGCCTTCATTCTGCTGCCAGAGAGCCAGTGCCGCCAGCCCCGCCAGCACCAGCACCAGCAGCGTGCGCAATGGACCAATTTGTCTCATCGAGATTCCCCCCTCCGATGGGCAGTAAGTTATCATATGCGCTTCGGCGGAGGGAAATCGGTTCCAGATGAGGATGCGCCACGGCAGAATACTTTCGCTCGCGGCCGCGCTTGCAGCGATGCTTTCCGGCCTCGCTTTTGCGCATGAGATCCCCGCCGGCGTGAACACCTATATCTTCGTAAAGCCGGCCGGTTCGCACCTGCAGGTTTTGGTGCGGGTCCCTCTCGCCGTGGTCCGCGACGTCGTGTACCCGGAGATTGAAGGGGGCTTTCTCGATATAGAAGCGCTCAGGCCGCGCCTGCCCGAATTGGCTTCGCTCTGGCTTGTCGATTCGATGCAGATCACCGGGGATGGACGCGTTCTCGATGCGCCTCGTATCGCCGGCACCCAGTTATCCTTCTTCGCGGACAAAGCCTTCCGCTCCTTCGAATCCGCCCTCTCTCGCATCGAAGGAAGCGGGCTCGATAACAACGCGCGGGTCGTCTGGAACCAGCTATGGTTCGATGTCTGGATCGAGTATCCCATTCGCTCTCCGGCCTCCGCGTTCACCTTGCGAACCGGCTTCGAGCGGCTGGCGATGCGGGTTGCGTGCAGCGTCCGCTTTCTTCCCGATACCACCATTGCAGGGCCGGGCGCGGAGCGCGCCTATTCCTTGCATATGCAAGGCGGCTCCGGTGACATCGATGCCCTGCCTCTCGACCCGCGCTGGCATCAGGCCGCGCTGCGCTTCGCGGGGATGGGAATGGAGCACATCCTGGAAGGAATTGACCATCTGCTCTTTCTTGGTTGCGTCGTCATTCCGATCAGGCGGCTCCGCCCGCTGCTGGTGGTGGTGACGGCCTTCACCCTGGCGCACTCCATTACGATGGTCTCCGCGGCGCTGGGCTTTGTCCCGGACGCTTTGTGGTTTCCGCCCCTCATCGAAGCGCTCATCGCGCTATCGATCGTGACGCTGGCGATTGAGAACGTGGTGGGCGCCGCGAAGGGCACGGCCTTCTTTTCCGGCGAGACGGCCGCGGCGCCGTCGTGGCAATGGCGATGGATTCTGGTATTCGCCTTTGGCCTGGTGCACGGCTTCGGCTTTTCTTTTGCGCTCCGGGAGTCGCTTCAGTTCGCCGGTGGGCACCTTGCCGCGTCGCTTGCCGCTTTCAACGTGGGCGTGGAACTGGGGCAGTTTGCCGTTCTGCTGGTCCTGGTGCCGATGCTCAACATCCTTTTTCGTTTCGCATTGCCTGAGCGAGTGGGAACGATTGTGCTCTCTACTTTGATTGCGCACACCGGATGGCACTGGTTGCTGGAACGGGCGGAACTGCTGCGGAGCGGATGGGCGGGGGGCTAGCGCTCCTGGCGCGGCGAACCCTGCAACGAAAGATCGGCTGCACCGGCGTTGCCCGCTAGGCTCTTCCGGCGCAGCCAGGTTCTCATTGCGCAGACGTTGTTGAAGAGGCAGGTGAAAACACGAGCTTGGTGTTGGTTCCACCCAGCCGGATTTCCCGCACCTTCATCTTCCCGTCCACTTCGTGATAGCGGACGGAATCCCGTGAAAACTTTTCGCTTGTTTCTTCCACTATGGCGGCGGATTCTACCGTCTTCCGGCCGTTGGTGATGGTCACTTTCTCGCCCTCGATTTCCAACTTGTAGTTGCCGGCTTTCAGCTCATGGCCGCCCACATTGGAGGCGCTATGCAGCGTAATTGTGTGCGTCTTCGCGCTGGCGATTCCCACTGCGAGAAGTGCCATTGCAAATAGAGTCATCAGCGTCTTTGTCATCGGGTCAATCTCCTTGGCAGTTTTGCACTGCTCATTGGTATTACGATCTGGGCCTGTATTTGTTCCGAAAAAGAATTGAATTATTTCGACAATTCCGATGCCGGCAATCCCAGGCCTGCCTTCGCGAAAAACCCCATGAATACAGGGTTTCAACGCATCGGCCGTTACCCTTGAGGACGCCACGCCACCCCGTCCATTAACGTGTACAGCAACAAAAAGATCCCTGAAGCTGCGAAAAGGAGGCGCAATTGCCGAAAGCGAACACTAAATCCAGCGGATGGCGCGGGCGATGAAAAGGAGGACTACAGATCGAGGTCTTCCCAAATCGCAAGCGCCGCCTCGGAGTCGAGAGCGAAGCGGGAATCGGCGGCGGGTTGCCGTTCGCGATCAAGGACGGAAAAGAGATGCATCTTGGCCATGGCGTAGGTCTCGCGCGAACCGGCGGAAGCGCCTGTTTGCGCCCGGATCGCTTCCATTGCGCTATCGGGAACGACGATCGTCAGCGGCTGCGGGGCGCGGTTGCCGCCAAGCATGGTGAATACATAGCACTGCGCCGCATCCGGCTCGGTCTCAATACGGTAGCCTTCGTAGTAGTAGGACCACGTGACGCCGGTTTCGGCCTGATACGTCTTCAGCCTTCTCACTGGCGGGGTGCCCCGCAAGGCTTGCGGCAACGCCCCGGCGCGACGGTCGCGAACAGATTTGAGGAGTTCGAGTAGCCTCTGGATCACGTTTCCACGCTACCAAACCAGGTGCCGCCAGGGCGATTTGCGGAGCTTCGATGAAGCGCGCCACGAAGTTGCCGAATCCTCTCTATCGTGAGCTTTCCGCCAGCCGAAGCGCTCAGCCCCGAAGAGAAACATTCTCTTCATGACGGGATCGCGCTCATCCATCGCGGGGAGTTTTTTGAAGCCCACGAGGTGATTGAGGCCGCTTGGACCGGCTGCCTCAGCCGTAACCGCCGCTTCCTGCAGGCGATCATCCACGTCGCCGTGGGGTGCCACCATCAGGCCGCCAGCAATCATACCGGGATGCTCCGCCAGTTCCGCAAAGCCATTGCGAAGCTTCGGGATTACCCTGACTTCCACGAGGGTCTTGACCTGCCTGCTCTGCGTTCACAGTTGCAACGCGCCATCGAAAGCCCTCCAGAGGGCGGATGGGATCCCCGACAGATCCGGCTACATTCTCCCTCGCGGATCGTCGTTGCGAGATAGTCAGGCATCGGGCGCCATCGAAAGAGATTGCCACGGATGGCCCGTTCCATGAGCCGCCACCCCCGAATCCTCCGCATGAACGAGTAACCCCCAGCGGAGCAATGGAGGAAGCCCAGCGGAGCAATGGAGTAACTGTAGCGCCAGAATGAAGGAGTGTCCCCACTGACGAAGCGACGATGAGCAGAAAGAACCGGTACGGTATCCTCTTCGGGATTGTTGCCCTGGCAGGGCTTGCCGCTGGCTGGCTGATGCTGGTGGGCGGAAGCGGCCGCGCGACGGTGGGGAGCGGCCAGGTGCTTCAGGCCGATGGCATCTCCCGGCTGGAAATCGAGTTGCATGGCGGCTCGCGTGCGCGGGCCACGGAGGACTATTTGCTTAAGGGTGCTCCCGGCGTTGCGCGGGTTGTCCAGATTCGGCGGGAGCGCGAACGCGACGTGGCCATCGTCCAAGCCGGAGTAGTTCCCGGAGAGACCCGTCTTCTTGCGCGTGGACCGTCGGGCGATCGCGCGATGGCTGAAGTCGATGTGACCCCAGACTGGCAGGATCGCAATGCCAATGGCTTCCCGGACTCGCTGGAATTAGGTAGTCCCGGCGACGCGCGTGCATTCCGCGATTGGTTCCGCTTTCTGGCCGAAGAGCAGTATTACCGTGGCGACGACCTTCATCCTGAGGTGAATGATTGCGCAGCTCTATTGCGCTATGCCTACCGCGAGGCGCTTCGCCGCCACGATGGCGAATGGGCGGTTCGTATTGGACTGAAAGCGGTCAAGCCTATTCCGGACCTAACCCGGTACCATTACCCCTACACCCCGCTCGGCGCCGATCTGTTCCGATTGCGAGCCGGTGCCTTTCAATTCCATGACCTGCGGACCAACGCCTTCGGCCAGTTTGCCGATGCTGAAACACTGCTGCTTTACAATGCTTCCGCAATCGGAAAAGATATAGAGCACGCGCGGCCGGGCGACTTGCTGTTTTACCGGCAGGAAAATCAGTCAATGCCATTTCACGCCATGCTCTACCTCGGTGAAAGTACGATAGATCAGGGGGGCAGGACGGAATACGTTCTTTACCATACGGGTCCCGACGGCAGTTGGAAAGGGGAGATGCGCCGGCCCAGCGTCGCCGAGCTCTTCCGCCACCCGGAGCCGCGCTGGCATCCCACCGCCGCTAATCCAGCGTTCCTGGGGGTCTATCGATGGAAGATTCTCGGCCAGCCGAGCGTGAACTAAGTATGCCAGCTACCTATCGGATGCCCGCCTGCCATATCCTGCCCTCCCACCGGTCGCTGTGCGGTGTCGCCCTTCGATTGCTGCTGCTTATGCTGCTGGCGTTTCCCTTGGGTTCTCAGCAGGAAGATGACGCCTATTTCGGCTTGAACAGCAATCAGACCTTTGCCAGCGGCGAATCGCCGGAGATCAGCGTTTGGGCCACCAACGTCGGCGAACTGGAGTTTCGAGTCTACCGGGTGGACGATCCGCTCGCGTTTTTTGCCAAGCTCGATGAGCCTCATCGTTTCGGCGGGCAGGCTCCACGCCGCCCCGCGCCGCGCACTCCCATTGAGAGTTTCCATCGCTGGAAGATCGCCATGCGCAACGGCCTGCGGGACCTGGTTCGCGCACAATATCTGTCTGATGATCGCGAACGCATTCGCGCATGGATGCAAGGGCCCGCGCCCGCCACCGTGAGGGCGCCCACGCAGTTTGCGCAATTGCCCGTGCTGAATCAGCGCCAGCTCGTCAGCACCTGGAAGCAGGCCGTGCAAGCCGGCGAGCGGTGGAATAGCGTAAACGTTCCCGTGCCGGTGCGCGACAAGGGCCTCTATCTGGTGGAGGCCGTGCATAAGCAATTGGTGGCCTACACCGTGGTGATGGTGACGGACATCGTCCTCACCAGTAAGGTGGCCGATGGGCGGATTGTTTCCGTGCTGGTCGATCGCAAAACCGGCGAGGTGATTCCCGGCGCGGAGATGGCTCTAATTGCCGGCGGCCAGCGTGTGGCGGATTGGCGTACGTCGGCGGAAGGGATGCTAAACGAAGCGCTTCCCCAGTTGGAGGAAGCCGCCGCGGACCAGGTGCTTCTGGTGGCGCGGCGCGGCGAGGATGTCGCCGCCACAACCATCGGAAGCTGGGTGATGCGGCGCGCCGAAACCGCGAATCCTACAAGGGCTACATCTATACTGACCGTCCCGTCTACCGGCCCGGCGACAAGGTGAGCTTCAAGGGTATCGTCCGCATCGAAGGGCCCGATGGCTACACAGTTCCAGATCAGCGTACCGCCAAAGTCTATGTCCAGGACGACCGCGGCCAGCGCATCTATGAAAAGGATCACGTCGTTTCCGGTTACGGCACTTTCGATGGAGAACTCACCCTCGACAAAGTGGCTCCCCTAGGCTATTACTCGGTGCAAATTGAACTGGGCGAGTATCCCCAATCGGGAAGCTTTTATGTGGAGGAATACAAAAAGCCCGAATACGAAGTGAAGCTCCGCGCGCCGGAGCCGTTCGTTCTGCAGGGCCGCAATGCGCAAGTGGAAATCGATGCGCGCTATTACTTTGGGGAGCCCGTGGCCAACGCCTCCGTGGAGTGGACGGTGTATAGCTCCCGCTACTATCACTACTTCCGCGATGCGGGCGGGGAAGAGGAATTCCAACTCGATGAGAACGAGGGTTATGAGGGCTACGATGGCGCCGAACTACTGAATGGGACAACCACGCTCAATGCAGACGGCAAGGCCTCCGTACAGATTTCCCTTCCTGTAAACGCAAACCGCTTTGATGAACGCATCGTCGTGCAGGCCAAGGTGCGGGATAGCGCCAATCGCGAGATCCAGGGACGCACCGCATTCGTGGCCACGTACGGGGATTTTCATATCGACCTTCGCAAATCGAAGTGGGTCTATAAGGCCGGCGAGACGGTGGAATTCACCGTAAACACCCGTCGCTACCAAGGGGATCCTGTTTCCTCGCCCGTGCGCATTTCCATTGAGCGGCGCGAGTGGAAAGACGGCCAGATCCGCAGCACCTTCCTTCGCGCCGTGGAAGTCCGCACCGGTCCCGACGGAAAAGCGTCCGGCACACTACCGGTTCCCGAAAGTGGATCGCTGCGTCTGGTGGCGCGCGCTACCGATGCGAATGGCCGCCAAATCGAAGATGAGAACTACCTCTGGGTAACCGGCAGTGAGGGCGGATGGAGTTGGACTGAATCGCGCAACATTGAAATCATTCCCGATAAGAGCCGTTACGAGATTGGCGATACCGCTCAGATTCTGGTGATCGCCGGCGCGCCGGGAACGCCGGTTCTGATTACCGTGGAAGCAGGAAAGATCTACCAGCAAAAAGTGGTGCCCGCCGCCGACGGCACCGTCCGCTACTCCCTGCCGATCACCGAAGACTTCGCGCCGAACGTGTATCTGAGCGCGGCGTTTCTCAAGGACAATCGCTACTTCTCCGGCACTCGCAAGATCAACGTGCCCGCGAAACGTCAGAAGCTCAACGTTTCCGTAACCGCCTCGAAGCCGCAGTTCAAGCCGGGTGAAAAGGGCACCATTGAGGTGGAAGCGAAGGATTGGCAAGGCAAGCCCGCCGCCAACGCGGAGATCAGCGTGGGCGTGGTGGACGAGGCCATCTATGCCATCCGCACTGAGAATGTGCCGGAGCTTGCCAGTTACTTTTGGGGCCAGCGCTATAACCAGGTCTACACTCTCAACTCGATGGATTACTACTTCTCCGGCGAGGCCGGGAAACGCCGCATCCAGCTTGCCGAACGCAAGCGGCGCAAGTCCCTGGCGGAACTCAAGGGCGAGCGCTACGTGGATCCCAAGGTGCGCAAATACTTCCCCGATACCGCGCTCTGGCTGGCGAGCGTGAAGACCGATTCGAACGGCCGCGCGCGCACGGAGATCACTTGGCCCGATGCCCTCACCACCTGGCGCACCACCGCCCGCGCCGTCACCCCCGAGACGCGCGTTGGCAGCGCCGTCGACCGCCGCATCGTTCGCAAGAACCTCATTCTCCGCCTCGCCGTCCCGCGCTTCTTCACGGCCGGCGACGAGGTGGAGATTTCGGCCATCGTGATGAACTATCTCAGCACACCGCAGAAGATCCAAACATCGCTTGCCGTGGATGGCCTTGAACTGCTCGGCCCCGCGCAGCAGCCCCTCGAAATCGGCACGCGCGGTGAAGCCGTTGCCCGCTACCGCGTGCGTGCCACCAAGCCGGGTGAAGTGAAGATCACCGGTAAGGCGCTGGGCATGGAGGAATCGGACGCCGTTGAATTGACTATCCCCGTGCGGCCTTTCGGAATTGAAATGCTCACCTCCAATTCCGGTTCCATGAAGGGTGGCGAGGCGGCTAGCGAGTTTGAAATCGCCTTTCCTGAAGATGCCATCGCCGATACCCGTTCCCTCGAAATCAAGGTCTCTCCCTCCGTGGCCGGCAGCATCTTCAGCGCGCTCGAATACCTCACCAGTTTCCCCTATGGCTGCACGGAACAAACGATGTCCAGCTTTCTGCCGAACATCATCGTTTCGAAAGCGATCACGGATTTGCAGATCCCGTCGAACGTGGATCGTGCGGAGCTAAACCGGAAGGTGAACGAAGGCCTGGAACGTCTCTATACACATCAGCATCCCGATGGAGGATGGGGCTGGTGGGTCTCCGACGAGAGCCACGACTTTATGACGGCCTACGTTCTCTACGGTCTGCAAGAAGCGCAGCGCGCCGGTTACCAGGTGCAGGATTACCGGATGGATCAGGCGCGCACCTGGCTGCGCTCCCGCTTGCTTGAAAATCAGACGATACCCGCGGATCTGCGCGCCTTCATCGGCTTCGCGCTTCTGGGCAGAGGGCAGAAAGACGAGGCCGTTCAGAACATGCTCTACGCCGCATCGTTGCGGCACGATGTCGCCCACGGCCTGGCGCTGGCGGGCTTGGGCTTGCACGCCGTGGCGGATACGCGCACCCCCGAGTTTGTCGGCGCAGTGGAACGTGCCGCGGTGCGGAGCGCGATGGTGCATTGGGAGACCACGCGTGACGAATTGATGGGCATTTCCTACGACACCTCCGCGGAGACCTCGGCCTTCGCCCTCAAGTTCCTGCTGCAGGCCAAACCGGAAAGCGAGTTGATCGCCCCGGCAGCCACCTGGCTGGTGGCCAACCGTTCGCGCGGCTACTACTGGTCCAGCACCAAGACCACGGCGATGGTGATTTTCGGATTAACCGATTATCTTGCCAAGAGCGGCGAGCTGAAGCCGAATCTCGACGTCGAGGTTTTCGTCGATGGCAAGAGCGCGTTGAAGACACGCTTCAGCGGCGGCGATGCGTTGAAGCTCGACATGCCGGCCGTTCGACGGGAAGCGGGCGCGATGGCCTCTCCGTCGCAACGCGTGCGCGTGGTGGCAAGCGGCGAAGGGCGCGTTTACTGGTCGGCCACCGGCCGCTACTTCGCGCGTCCCGATGGCAACGAACGCCAAGGCAGCGTCGGCCTGAATCTCCTGCGTGAATACTTCCTGCTGCAGCCGCTCTCGACGGTGGGCCGCATCGTTTATCGGCTTGCCCCCATGCCAGAGACGCTCAAACCCGGCGATGTCTTCGCTTCGCGCCTTACACTTTCAGGAAGCGACTGGCGATATCTGGCGCTCGAAGATCCCATCCCCTCGGGCACCGAGTTCATTGATCGGCGCGAGTCGTTCGAACTTGAAAATCGCCCGCCGTGGTGGTCTTGGAATCCTTCCGCCAAGGAATATCGCGATGACCGCGCGGCCATCTTCCAATATGAATTCGATCGCGGCCAACGACAGTTCACGCACATTCTGCGGGTGGTGAATCCGGGCTCTTTCCGGGTGAGCCCGGCTTCGGTGCAGCCGATGTATCAGCCTGGCTATCAAGCCACCACCGGCAGCGCCCGCTTGGAGGTGGCGCCATGAAACGCTCACTGGCAGCGCCCGCCGGGGCATGGAAGACCGTGATGCGGAAGCCGCTGCTGCTGGGCGCCAACCTGCTGGCGATTCCCGCTCTGATCGGGGGCTTCTGGGCTTGGCTCTACCTGCCCGTCTCGAGCGTGCCGCTGGTTCTGCTCTCTGTGGCGCTGCTGCTGGGCCTGATAGCAGCGCTACTCCTGCTGATGGTCTATACCTACAACGCTTACTACGTCGCGCAGCATCCACTGCGGCCCGTCTTTTCGCAAGGCATCCACGTGCCTGGCACACCGCTCGTGAAGCGGTCGCTGGCAGCGCTGCCCGTGGCATTCGCCTGGTTCGCCGTCTTTGGCGCCTTCTGCATGTCAATCACCTGGATTGCCGGGTTCACGCTCGATTGGGCCAAACCCGTCGCCTCCAGCCTCACGATGCTATCGCAGAAGCCGGTGAGCTTTTATTCGGTGAACGCGGTCTTCGTCGCGGTGTTGGATGCCATCCGTTGGCTCATCTTGCCGCTCGTGTTCTTCGCTTCCTTCGCCGGGCTCGCGACGGCGGCGTTGCGGCGCGGCCGCCAACGGTTGTGGCAACGAAACGCCCTGCGTAATCTGCGCAACCCGCTCTATTGGGCCGGCTGGCTAGCCTGTGCGGTGGTGGGCCTCTGGCTTCCTGGCAAGGCGGTTGCCTGGGTGCCTGCCATCGAAGGGATTCCCGCGGCAACCGCTAGCATGGTGGCGCGTTTTGGCTTCGCTCTTACCGTCGCGGTTGTCGCTTGGCTCCTGTTTCTCTCATTGCTGGCACGCCTCACGAAGCAGCCCAGAGAGAGCGTCATCATGGTGGGCGGCGAAGCCCGCTCGCGCCCAGCCTAGCACCGCTTCGCGACCCATCCGTTGTACGGCAAGACGCAGGAATGCGTCCGCCGCCATCGCGGCTTCCCGCCGGGCTTCGACGCTGCCCGCCATCTTGTGCTCAAGATCCTCAAAGCGAGCGATGCCCGCGCAGCGAGGTTTTGCCACCGCCACCGCGCGTCCGCTCATCCACCGGGCCAGCGCTTCGTGCAGCCATTCCGGCACTGGCCCGCGCGCTTCTTCAAGCACCAGCGCATGGGCGAGTTCATGCCGGATCGTTGCACGCAAGCTGCCCTGGGCGCGCAGAGGGCCTAGCGGCTGTAGGTGAATCTCCCGCCCGCGCGTGGCCGCCGCCACATTCCCGCTCAATCCGCTTGCGTTGCGATACAGATCGAGTGTGGGATACACGCGCAATGTCCATTCATGCCGCAGTCGAAGCCGGGTTTCGGTCTCCAGGCGGGCAAGCTCCCTGGCGGCCATTCCGGCGAACGCCGCGTCTTCGGCTCCCTCGGCAAACAGAAAACGGAGCCGTTCTGTTCGCAGCATTCGCCAGCTTATTCCCGCCGCGCCTACGCCCACGCGCGAGCCGGGAAAGTAGAAGGCCAGAATCGCCCGATACTTCATTCCTTGCCGGGCCATCTCCATCGCCCCCCGCTGCGAGAGGCCCACCCCATGCCCGCTACCCTTGCCTTCGAAACTTACAAAGTGCTGCTCATCGCGCACTTCGTAGAGATCGCTCCGGATCTGCTGCCAGCCCAACTGGCGCCCAATCGCGAAGCGGAAATCGGCGGCGGGCATCTCCCGCCCGTTCACCGCAATCCGCTTCACCCTTCCAGATTTCGTACGGCTCCGAATCGTCACCTGCGCTTCACCATCGATGGCCACTCCCTCGGCGCGCAATGCCCGCGCGAGATCGGCTCTGTCGAGGCGCGCGCTCCAACCTAGGGGCGCGGGCGCAGTGCTGTAAGGGTCGGCCCGCCCCAACATCCAGGCCGGTGCATCGGCGCCCCATACGCTTTGCGCGCTTTCGGTATGACCGCCCGAATCGGCATGATGGTAGGCAGGCACCGGCACGCCGTCGCGCCAGAGCAATTCGTCGGCAGTATCGTCGACGGCGCTCTCCAAAGCCGCGTGGCGCGGCGTCAGCCGGAGGTCCTGGCAGTGGGTGGTGTCGCAGAAGTGGAAGCCTTCTGTCTTGTGCCGGCCGTCATTGGCGAAGGCGTAGCTGCGGATCGCCACCGCCAGCGCCCGCAGTGCTTCGGGCTCGCGCAATCCGCCGCCCTCGCCCGCCAGCACGGCCTTCACGTAGTCTTCGCGGGCGAGTGTCGCTTCCACTTCCAGTTGCCCGTCGTGCATCCAAACTTTGAGCGTACCGGGCAGCGTACCCCAAGCGCGTCCCGGCACGCGAAGGCGCATCCCGCCCGTAATTTCGAACCGCGTTGCGCGCGAGGGGTAACGCGAACCCAGTGCTAACGCGCCGTCCGCCGGCCTCACCCGCAGCGGCTTGCGCAGCCATACCTCCCGGCCATCGTCAAAGCGAATTCGCGGAGCGCGCGTCGCGGTGAACGGTTCGACCGGCGCGATCTCAATCGCTTCCGGAACGCTTCGCCAGAAGAGGCGCACGCGGTATTCGGGAGCCTGTCCGAACAGCGTCTGCACGGCTGCCAGCAATAGGAACACGGTGCTGAAGAGCGAACGCGTCATGGCAGCAAGAGCGGGCGCAAAGCCTTCCATGCCGCCGCCGCAATCGGCGCCGCTTCTACGCCGCCCCGCCCCCGCTCGACAAAAACCACCATTGCATAGCGCGGCGCCGCGGCCGGCCAGAAGCTCAGCATCCAACCGTTCAAAGAGCGGCGGTCGGCGGAAGTCGCCGTGCCCGTCTTTCCCCCCAGGTCCAGGCCAGGAACGCGCGCCTCGATGCCCGTCCCGGCACGCACGCAATCCTGCATGCCCCGCCGCAGCACGTCCATGGGCGCGGAGCCGCTCCCATCGCTCATCGTCTTTAGCAAGCCGCAATATGCTGCCAGCAACGCCAGCGGGGTGGTGAGCGCGTCCGCTTCCCCCAGGCTCTGCAACATCATCGCTTCTTTTGATCCCGGGTTGCCCACTTGGGCCGCCGCACACTCCCTGCCGAACGGCTGGCGTGCGGCAAAACCGGCCCGCCGTAGCGTCTCCGCAAATGCCGCGATTCCCCCCGGATCCTTCGCCAAACGCTGTGCCCAGTGCAGGAAACAAAGGTTGCATGAAAGCGCAAGAGCCGTCGAGGGATCGAGCGGCGCCCCCTGCCTCGCATGGGAGCAATCCAGCCTCCGCCCCGCAAACGGCAGCGGCCCCCCATTGCACGGATAAGCCTCGTCCGCGCGCAGCAAACCGCGATCAATCAAATGCCGCAATAAGAAGGGCTTCACCGTGGAACCAGGTTTCCACAACGTGGTGGCGCAGCGCGCAGGATGCGAGGCAAAGATCAACTCCATCCCAGGGATCCGCGCCAGCGCCAGCCCGCCCCGCAACGTCCGAAACTCCCGCTCGGCCACCGGCATCAGCGTGCCCGCGTACCGGTCCCAGGATTCCGCCGCTCCGCGCCGCGGCAACGTTCCAGCGGCAGCGGCCGATGCTAAAAAAGCGCGTCGAGCTAAACCTTCAGCCATATCGGCGAACTCGCCATTCCCGGACTATGCCGTACCCGAACGCTTGCCCCCCGCCCGTTCCCAAATCAGGCGCAGCCCCTCCAGAGTGATGTCCTCGTCCACCATCCGCAGAAACCGCGAATCCTCCACAATCATCGCGGCCTGCCCTCCAGTGGCCACCACTTTTGTCTGCTCTCCCAACTCGGCCAGAAGACGTTCGGCGATCGCGTCGATCATGCCGATGGCCCCATAGTAAAGGCCCGCCTGCATGCTGGTAACCGTGGTCTTGCCGATCACCGATCCGGGATTGCGGAAATCCACCTGCGGCAGCCGCGCCGCCCGGCTCACCAGCGCTTCCACGCTGATGCCGATGCCTGGGCAGATGACCCCGCCGAGGTATTCGGCGTTGGCGGAAACAACGTCGAAAGTGATAGCCGTACCAAGGTCCACCACAATCACCGGACCCCCATATTTGGCATACGCCGCTACCGCGTTCACAATGCGGTCCGCGCCCACTTCGCGGGGGTTGTCGTAGCGGATGGCAACGCCGGTATCGGTCTCGCTGGTGACGAAAAGCGCATCCAGACCGAAGTAGCGTTTGCTCATCCATTGCAGCGAGGAGTCAAGCGGAGGCACCACGCTGGCGACAATCAGCCCGTCCACCGCCGATTGATCCAGACTGGCGAAATCGAAGAGGTTCCGCAGCAGGATGCCCCACTCATCGGAAGTCTGGTCCCGCACCGTGCGCAGCCGCCAGCGCGTCACCAAAGTGGAGCCATCCCACACGCCCACCGTGATATTCGTATTGCCTACATCGAGTGCCAGCAGCATCGTTACCTGATCGTCCCTTCTTATTGCGCGGCAGCCGGACGCACACCGCCCGCCACCACCAGCTTGCGCTTGCCATTGGGCAGCCGCAGCCACAGGTAGCCGTCCTCATTCAATCCGTCGGTAACGCCCTGCTCCACGCTGGAAGCAAACTCCGAATCCACCGCCATGTTTTCCCGTGGGCGTAGCTTGGAGGATGGCAGAACATCTCAACAATGCGGTCCTTCCCACCGTGCTCGAAAGCATCTTCAAGTCTGGCTGTCGATCAGTTGAGCCATCTGCGCCAGAAGCGCTTCGCGAGGGACACCGGAGCGGCCTTCAATGGCGAGAGAGGTGGCGGGTGTGGCAAGGCCCCCGGGAAAGCTACGCTGTTCGGTGTTTAGGCCAATGCCGGCCAGGAAGGCCCCATCTTCATACTTCACCAGGATGCCGGCAAGCTTCTTTTCGTTCACCAGAATATCGTTCGGCCAGCGGAGGTCACAGCGAAGATCAGCCACCCGGGCGATCGCTTCCGCCACCGCAAGGCCCAGACAAATGGTGACCATCGGAGATTCGTGCGGCGGCAGTTTCGGCCGCAGGATGAATGTGACGTAGAGGCCCTCTCCGGCCGGAGAGATCCACTCGCGGCCCATGCGGCCCTGGCCTTGGGTCTGCAGTTCCGCCCCCACGATGGTTCCGTGGGGCATGCCCTGCTTGGCCAGCAACGAGGCCTCCGACATGGTGGATTCGGTCTCCTGATGCCAATGAATGGATCGTTCGGGCATCAGTTCGGTGAGGGTGAGGATATCGATCACCATAGGCAATCCCGATTATGCCACCGCGACCGGCCAGCCGGACGGCGAAACGGAAAAACGGCGCCCGAGGGTCCATTCCCGGGCGCCGTGAGATGGAACAGAAACCGCTTCGACCCTAACGGTTAGAAGCGGTAGTAGAGGCCGAACTGGATTCGGCGTGAACCAGTCACTGTGCTGGTGATTCGACCAAAGTTGACGCTGTTGATGTCCTGATCGTTTACCTCAAACGTTACGTTGTTGAATGCATTGATAGCCTCTGCCCGGATCTCAATGCGCTGCCGTTCCGTAATGTTAGTGGTCTTTACGATGCCCATGTCCATACTTGAACCACATGGGCCATCAGGACATGCGGCGCGGCGAGACCCCCGATTCTCTCCAGCACCTGGATTGAAGAAAACCTGGCCCGCAAATGGAGCCTGTCCATCCGGCTGCGCAGCGCGACCATCCGCGCCGGTAACCGACGGAGCAAACCAGAACGGCCCATCGCCGGTCATGCGGAGGCTGGTGAGGCATCGATTAGTGGCTTTCGAAGTCCGCGGTAGACGCAGATGCCGGATTTCCATTCTGGCTGTTATTCGACCTGCGCAGTCGGTTCAACGTGCCGCGAAGCGACATGCATCGAGAACGGAGCGCCGGATTGATAGGTCATCAACCCATTGACTGACCAGCCCCCCAGAACCTTATCCATCACAACGTTGTTCGTCTTCCAGCGCCCACCCTCCCCGAATGGAAGTGCGTAGGCAAAATTCCCTTTGAAAGCATGGGTAACGTCGAAAACGCTGCGCGCGCTGCTCCAATTGTGTGTTGTTGATGTCGACGAAGGCTTGGAAGCTCGTTTGTTCATCACCCGCGGAATCGCTCAGCGATTTGCCGAAGCCATAGTTCACCTGGAACTGAAGCCCGTTCGTGTAGACACGACGGAAATCGATCTGGAGCCCATGGAAGCTGGCATCGCTATAGTTCTCGACCATGTTGAGAGCCAGCGCTTGTGGATTCGGAAAGAAATATACTGCTCCCCTCGATTGGCGGTTCGTAAAGATAAACGGTGCCAGTTCGCCGCGCTGCCCCGTCTGGATGCGTCTGCGAACCGTGGCGTTCTTCAGGAGGCCGCCTCCACCGATCTGCGGGAATAACTGTAAGTGGCTGGCTGCCGGCGATCGACGCGTTGTACGCCGGATTGAATGGACGCCAGTCGCATTCTGCGCAAGAAACCGTTGTCCTGCGCGCGATCAAAGTCCGCCAGGAATCCGTTAGCATTGATATTCACTTGGTTGTAGTCAAATGCACGGAACCCCTTGGTGAGCTTGTTTCCGACGTAGCGAACCTCAAGCACACCTCCGATGACAGCGCTTCTGAACACTCGAAGTTCCACTGCTGCACATAGGGCGTAACGGTAGTCCGGGTTCGGGAATTCCCAGCGCTTGGCCGACGTTTACGGCAAAGTTGTTGGCGGCGGTCCGTGGCACGTGGAACGTGGGAACCGGTGAGATCCTACCCTCCCATTGCTCGACTGCGTCCCTGTAGGCTAAGCTCTGTTCGAACAGTCCTGCGTCAATCCAGCATTGGTGTTTACGCTGTTGCGGATGCTCTGGATGTGGTTGTCGTTCACAAAGTTGATGCTGTAACCGGCGCGAATCAACCAGTTTGTCCTTCGCCGAACGGATCCAGAGCGAAGCCGACGTTTTGGCGCGAAAGTTGTTTCGATCGGCATTGTAAAACGGCCGATCGACACTCTTGCCAGCGAAGTCAAGGGTATAATTACTGAAGATGGTGCTCAACAGATCTCCCTGGACCACCGGCATAAGCGCTAGCGGTACTCGCTCATTGGGAACCGTAAAGTAGTCGTATCGGAGGCCTGTGTTGAGCAGTGAGGTTGTCGTAGCCCGCCAGTTGTCCTGGAAGGATAGAACCCGTGCATATCGAACTCGTTGGTTCCTGTTGTCATCGCCCCAGCTACGAAGCCCGAGTCCCGGCTGGTTGACGTTAAAACGCTGCGATGGAAGTATTCAGCAGGCCAGCCGAGGTCCGCCAGCAACTTGTTTGCACCCGTCAGATCCTGGGCCGCGAATTCCGGGAAGCTGCGCTGCCGCAAGGCCTGTCTGATTCGCGCTGATGTCCGAGGTTGTATGTTGGGATGATCGCCGCGTCGTTGAAGGGGTTGGTCCGCATGAACTGGCCTTAATCCGATCTGAAAGTTGTGCTTGCCCCTCACCCAGTTCGTCGTGTTACTCAGGTTGAACGTATCAGTGTAGCGGCCTTGGTCCAGGAAGGTGTTTTCCGGGTTAGAAAACGATGAGGCTCCCAATAGAGAAAGTTCGGGGCGCTCATTCGTAGGTTGAAGATAGTGCCGGTGCGAAGTTGAACCCGCCCCGTAGTTCATTGGTGATCGTCGGAGACGGATTCCACCGCCATGCCGCCGAGAACAATTTCGTTGCTCCGTCATTTGCGACAGGAGGTGCCGCATCGAAGTTGTTAGTTTGATCCGGACGGTCAATAATATCACGGTTCCAAAGATAGGTGCCGGCGAAAGAGTGCTTTTGAGTGAGGTAGTAGTCTCACCTTGACGGTGACATTGTCTCGAGTGCGGTTTTCTTCGGATATTGTAGGACGAAGATCCTGCCCGTGTTCCTCGAAGAAGCGTTTGCGCTGCTGTCGCCGAGCCGAAAATTATTGATCTGGCTGCCTGCTGGCGTCTGTGCAATTAAGCTGCACGCCAATAGGATCCGATGTTCTGCCAGCCACCTGCAGGAGAGGTTCCTTTCGAACACGTTCCCAGCTGCATCCTGATACGTGAACACCCCTTGGCGAGCCTTATCGGTAAGAATCGTACGATTGGCTTGTTCCTGCTGGCGCAGGCGGAAGGCCTCGTAGTTGGTATAGAAGAAGAGTTTGTTCTTGATCAATCGGGCCGCCAAGACTGCCGCCCAGTCTGATTCTGGTTTAGAAAGGCCTTTCGATGTCCATCCTTGTTACTGAAAAGAAGCCATTTGCGGCGACGATGTTGTTCCGGTTGAACCAGTAAGGTTGCCGTGAAACTCGATTGGTTCCACTCGGCGTTACGAACGCAACTTGAGTGGCGCCGTCCGCCCGAGAATTTGTGGAGCTGTTCGAGGTGGATACCGTCACCTCAGCAATCTGATCGGTCAGCAGGCGGTTCGGGAGAAAACTTAGCGCGTTCGTGCGGATGAAATTGTCCTGAATGTTGATGCCGTCGATCGTGGCGTTGTTGTAGGTGGTGCGTAAGCCCGTTGATGGTCGTCGCTTCGCGACCCGATTCGTTGACTCCAGCCTGGGTTGTCAGCAAGGCTAGTGGGCTGCGATCCAATTGCGGCAGTCGCGAAATCTGGGCATTGGTGACGTTTGTGGCAATTTCCGCGTTTGCAGTCTGTACCTGTATGGTTTCGGCGGATACCTCAACGGATTCAGCCACGGTCCCTACTTCGAGAGCAGATCGTCGCCCAAGGCTGTCTCAATGCCTGGGTTCACCTTGAGGCCCCGCACCAAGTACTTCGAGAAACCTGCGGACTCGATCGACAGAATGTAGGTGACCGGTTGAAGACCGGAAAATATGAACAATCCGCCCTCATTGGAAGATTGAGAGGCAATGGCGGTTTCGCCGCCTGGTAGCGAGAGAGAAATCGTCGCTCCCGGGATTACACTACCCGTTGGGTCGGTAACAGTACCTGAGATGCGTCCAGCGACCTGGGACCAGGCAGTGGACGACAGAATCATTAGCGCCAAGTAGAGCGCCACTGTTGCAACTTTGCGTCTGCGAGACATTGTGAACCCCCGATAAGAGTGAAGCAAATTGTCCGTAGCGGTCGTTTTCGGACAATCTTGTATCCTTACAAGGTATCTGTGTTCATTATCGGAGCGGCAATTTCACCCGCACCGTATACGGCGCGGTTCAACGAATGCATGTATGAAAATAAATTATCCTTCGGTGGACAGTTGCGTCGGTTAACCAAATGTCATTGCCACCGCTAGGTCGGGGGCGACCAGACGAGGACCTTTGCCACAGCCCGGGTATCAGGATTCCAGCCTTACGGGGAGCCGTTCACCAGCGCCGTTCTTCGGCGCCGTTCGAAGCGAATTAGCTGTTCTGTTACACTAAAAATCTCCCCATGCGATTCGGCGTTGTCGTGTTTCCGGGCAGTAATTGTGACCATGATGCGTTCCACGCGGTCACCCAGGATCTTGGCCACTCGGCGGAGATGCTCTGGCACCAGGATGAGAGCCTGCGCGGCGTGGACGCGGTGATCCTTCCCGGCGGTTTTTCCTACGGCGACTACCTCCGCTGCGGCGCCATCGCCAAGTTCTCCCCCCTCATGCAGGCCGTCAAGGCGTTTGCCACCGATGGCGGACCTGTGCTGGGCATCTGCAATGGATTCCAGATCCTGGTGGAAGCCGGTTTGCTGCCAGGGGCGCTCGTCCGCAACCGAGGCCTCCGTTTCGTCTGTAAGACCGTCGCGCTCCGCGTCGAGACTCGCGATACCCCATTCACCAATGCCTTGCTCAAAGGCGACATCCTCCATGTGCCCATCGCCCACGGCGAGGGTTGTTATGTGGCCGAACAAGCTACGCTCGACGCCCTCGAAGCCGAGGATCGCGTTGTCTTCCGTTATCTCGACAATCCCAATGGATCCATGCGTGATATCGCAGGCATCCTCAACGAAGGCCGCAATGTGCTTGGGATGATGCCCCACCCCGAGCGCGCCACCAGCCAACTGATGGGCTCCATCGACGGACTGGCGATTCTGCGATCCATCGTCGCCGAATATGCAGGCCGCGCCGTGGCCACCGGATAACCCCAGCACAATGACCCATTTCTCCTCCAAACTCCGTTCCCGGAGTCCCGAACAGCTTCGGCTTGCGCGAAGCCTTTCCGCCCCGCTGGCCGGCGCGTGCCCGCGAGGTATAAGCATAGCCCATGTCCACCATCACTCCTGAACTCGTCGCCTCCCACAATTTGAAGCAGGATGAGTATGAGCGCATCGTGGAACGCCTGGGCCGCGAGCCCAACATCACCGAGCTCGGCATCTTCAGCGTCATGTGGAGCGAGCATTGTTCCTACAAGAGTTCGCGCATCCACCTGAAGAAGCTGCCCACCAAGGGCAAGTACGTGCTGCAAGGGCCGGGAGAGAACGCCGGCGTCATTGATATCGGCGGCGATTGGGCGATCGCCTTCAAGATCGAATCGCACAACCATCCCAGCTTCATTGAGCCCTTCCAGGGCGCGGCCACCGGCGTCGGCGGCATCCTGCGCGATATCTTCACGATGGGCGCGCGGCCCATCGCCGTGCTCAATTCGCTGCGCTTCGGCACGCCTCGATCACCCTGAAGACGGCCCCCGCAACCGCCGCATCCTCGAAGGCGTGGTCTCCGGAATCGCCCACTACGGCAACTGCTTCGGCGTGCCCACCGTGGGCGGCGAGTGCGTGTTTGAAGATGCCTACTCCGGCAATCCGCTGGTGAACGTCTTCGCGCTGGGCGTGGTACGGAAGGACGAGATTTTTCTCGCTTCCGCCAGCGGCGTGGGCAACCCCGTGATCTACGTCGGTTCAAAGACCGGCAAGGATGGCATCAAGGGCGCCTCCATGGCCTCCGCCGAGTTCGACGAAGATTCCATGGATAAGCGCCCCAACGTGCAGGTGGGCGACCCCTTCATGGAGAAGCTCCTGCTTGAAGCCTGCCTGGAAGCGCTGGCTACGGGCGCCGTGGTGGCCATGCAGGATATGGGCGCCGCCGGGCTCACCTGTTCCACCTGCGAGATGGGCAGCAAGGGGCACCTGGGCATTGAGATTGACCTGATGCACGTGCCCCAGCGTGAAACCCACATGACGCCCTACGAGATCATGCTCTCGGAGAGCCAGGAGCGGATGCTGCTGGTGGCCGAAAAGGGCAGGGAAGAAGAGGTGCTTTCCGTCTTCCGCAAGTGGGGCCTGGACGCCCACATCGTCGGCACGGTAACCGATGGCCACCAGATGCTGGTGCGCAACCACGGCGAGATTGCCGCCGATCTCCCCAACCGCTTCCTCGCCGACGAAGCACCCATCTACGATCGTCCGCACGATACCGCCCCTTACCGCACTGCTCCCATGGAAGCGCCGCACTTCGCGAGTGAAAACCTCACTGGAGATCTGCTCTCCCTCTGTGGCGCGCACGACCTCGCTTCCAAGCGCTGGATCTATGAGCAGTACGACTTCCAGGTGCGCACCAACACCGTCCTGGGCCCAGGCGCCGACGCCGCCATCGTCCGCATCAAGGAAGCGGGCAAGAGCGTCGCGATGTCGCTCGACGGCAATGGCCGCTACTGCTATCTCGATCCCCGCCTGGGCGCCCAGCTTGCCGTGGCCGAATGCTGCCGCAACCTATCCACTGTAGGCGCAACCCCCGTAGCGGCCACAAACAATCTGAACTTCGGCAACCCCGAACGTCCTGAGATCATGGCCCAACTGGTGGAGGCCATTGAAGGCATCGCCGAAGCCTGCGCTTTCTTTGAGACGCCCATTACCGGCGGCAATGTCAGCCTTTATAACGAAACGCTCGGCACCCCCATCTACCCCACCCCCGTGCTCGGAATTGTGGGCATGATGGAAACAACCATGCCGCTCCCGATGGGCTTTCCCGAGCCCGGCCTGGAAGTGGCTCTCATCGGCGGCTTGGGCGACGCCGACGAGCTTCGCTTCGGTTCCACGCAATATGCCAAGCAGGTGTTGAAGCAGCTATGGGGATTGCCGCCTGCTCTCGACATGGATTTCGAAAAGCGCGTCCAAGCAACGGTACGCGAAGCTGTGGCATCTAAAGCGGTGTCCAGCGCCCACGATTTGAGCGACGGCGGCTTGGCTTTCGCTCTCGCCGAATGCACCATCGCTTCCGGCGTGGGGCGCGCATATTCGACCTCGAGAGCGATCTGCGGCCCGAGCTACTGCTGTTCCACGAAGGCCCGTCGCGGGTGATCGTGGCGGCCAAGCGATTTAAGCGGCGACTAGAGGCCATTGCTGAACGGCATGTCGTGCCTCTTCTGCGTATCGGCCAAACCGATGGCCGGACTCGTTGACGCATCTCGAACCGGGGCGAAACCCTGGTCCATGCTTCCGCCCAACAACTGTCGGAACCGTGGGAGAGCGCTCTCCCGCACGCCCTGGAGCAACTAACGCATGTTTGATAAGTTCCACGACGAGTGCGGCGTATTTGCGGTCTATGGCCATCCGGAGGCCGCCAATCTCGCCTATCTGGGCCTCTACGCCTTGCAACATCGCGGGCAGGAAAGCGCGGGAATCGCCTGCAGCAACGGCCGCCAGGTGGTCTGCTATAAAAGCATGGGCCACGTGGCGGATATCTTCACGCCAGAACGCATGGGCCACTTGAGCGGTTCCATGGCCATCGGCCACACGCGCTATTCCACCACCGGCGATACGGTGCTGCTGAACGCGCAGCCCTTCTCCGTCGCGTGCAACAAGGGCCAGATTGCCGTAGCCCACAACGGCAACATCACCAACGCCACGGAACTCCGCAACGATCTTGAAGCCGCCGGTTCCATCTTCCAGGCCACCTCCGATACGGAAGTGATCCTCCATCTCATCGCCCGCTCTCGCGAGCATGAGATTGAAGCCGCGTTGCGCGAAGCCCTGCTGCAACTCGAAGGCGCTTACTCACTCGTCTTCGTCTCCGAAGACCGGGTCATTGTGGCGCGCGATCCGCACGGCTTCCGTCCCCTCGCCATGGGCACGGTGGAGCTTTCCGGCCACAAAGTGGGTTACGTCTTCGCCAGCGAAACCTGCGCATTCGATCTCATCGGCGCCACCTACATCCGCGATGTCGAGCCCGGCGAAATGGTGATCGTGAGCGGCGAAGGCCTGCATCGCATGCAGTTCGCGCCGCCCCGCAAACGATCCCAGTGCGTCTTTGAACACGTCTACTTCGCTCGCCCGGATTCCCTGGTCTACGGCCGTCCCGTGCAGCAGAGCCGCGAGGCAATGGGCCGGGTGCTGGCCCGCGAGTATCCCGTGGAAGCCGACGTCGTCGTGCCGGTGCCCGATTCCGGCGTCACCGCCGCCATCGGCTATGCCGCCGAATCCGGCGTCCCTTATCGCCAGGCGCTCATCCGCAACCATTACGTGGGCCGCACCTTCATTGAGCCCTCCCAGGCAATCCGCGATTTCGGCGTCAAGCTCAAGCTGAACCCCATCCGCAGTCTGCTTGAAGGCAAACGCGTCGTGCTGGTGGACGATTCCATCGTGCGCGGCACCACCTCGCGAAAGATCGTCCGCATGGTGCGCCAGGCCGGCGCGCGCGAGGTACACATGCGCATCTCCTGCCCGCCCACGCACTCGCCGTGTTTCTACGGCGTGGATACGCCCACCAAGAGCGAATTCATCGCTGCCAACAATTCGATCGAGGAAATTCGCCGCTTTGTGGAAGCCGATACCCTGGCCTACCTTTCCCTCGAGAACCTCCAGTGGGCGGTAGGCGATATCGATGACCGTTTCTGTTATGCCTGCTACACCGGCGTGTATCCCCACGGAACTGGTGCAGATCCAGCAGCGGCTGCCGCTTGAACCTTCGCGGCTTTAATGGGTCTATTTCAATGACTGATCTTTTTCCCTCCATCGCCGACTCGCTCTTGCGCGTGCCCAATTCCCGAGTCCGCGAACTGGCCAAGCTGGC